>NZ_JAVSKH010000001.1:1062500-1700171 GCF_032025805.1 Stenotrophomonas maltophilia group sp. msm1 | reverse complement strand
GGGGGGGGGGGGGGGGGGGGGGGGGGGGGGGGGGGGGGGGGGGGGGGGGGGGGGGGGGGGGGGCGGGGGGGGGGGGGGGGGGGGGGGGGGGGGGGGGGGGGGGGGGGGGGGGGGGGGGGGGGGGGGGGGGGGGGGGGGGGGGGGGGGGGGGGGGGGGGGGGGGGGGGGGGGGGGGGGGGGGCGGGGTGGGGGTGGTGTGTGTGGGCGCGACTCCTCCTCTTGGGGGGGGGGCGGCCCCCCCCCGGGGGGGGGGGGGGGGGGGCGCGCGCCCCCCCCCCCCCCCCCCCCCCCGCCAAGAATCAGAACGGCAGCTTCATGCCCGGCGGCAACTGCATGCCAGCGGTGGCCGAACCCATCTTCGACT
Source organism: Stenotrophomonas maltophilia group sp. msm1 (assembly GCF_032025805.1). NCBI lineage: Bacteria > Pseudomonadati > Pseudomonadota > Gammaproteobacteria > Lysobacterales > Lysobacteraceae > Stenotrophomonas > Stenotrophomonas maltophilia group sp. msm1. Next base: position 1,699,807 of record NZ_JAVSKH010000001.1, on the reverse strand, counting down.
TCGACTCGGCATCGATCTTGTTCGAAGCATCGTTGAAGGCGGCGGCGATCAGGTCTTCCAGCATCTCCGGGTCGCTGGTCAGCGACGGGTCGATGCGCACCTTGCGGCATTCCTTGGCGCCGGTCAGGGTCACGCTGACCATGCCGCCACCGGCACTGCCGGTCACTTCGATCCTTGCGATTTCTTCCTGGGCCTTCTGCAGGTTCTCCTGCATCTTCTGGGCCTGCTGCATCAGTTGGGCGATGTTGCCGCGCATAGTCTCTTACTCGTCAAAAGAACGGATGGAATCGGAAACAACCCGGGCACCGTGCTGTTGGATCAGCACCTGCACCTCCGGATCGTCCATGAAAACAGCCTCTGCCACCTGCTGCCGCTCACTACGCTGGCGGTCGGCACGCTGATGCAGGGTCTCGGCCGGAGCGTGCTCGATCTCCACGGTCTCGACCACGATCTTCGGGGCCTGGCCAAGGGCTTTCTCCAGCATCTCGCCCAGGGCGGCCAGCGCACGCTCAGAGCGCAGGTACTCAAATCCGGGCGAAAGGCCCAGTTTCAAGGTCCCGTGCTGGCAACTGATGAAGGCAGCGTTGGCCGCCAGCTGCCGCGACGGGCCGCTGAGGCCGCTGTTGGCCACCAGATCCAGCCAGTCCTCGGCCGTGGCCAGGTCGCTGACACCTTCCAGCGGCGCGGTCCCCTGCACTGGCGCGGGCTCGGCCGGCGCGATGGCAATGCCTTCAGTGCGGAACGGGCGCTCGGGCGGTGCAGACTCGCTGGGAGCCACGACGGGAGCCGGGGGCTCATGCCAGGGCGCGACCATGGCGGCGTCTGGCCCCGCCATCTCGGCCGCCAGCGCCTCGTCACGCGCCTCGGTTTCGTCGGTGGCCCACGGCGGCAGGTCGTCGCCCGCTTCCGCTTCAGCAGCCGGTGGAGCGGCCTCGGCCTTCATCGGCGGCGGCTGCACAGGCTCTTCCACCGGAACCGGCTCGGGCTCCGGCGTCGGGTCCGGTTCGGGTTGCGGGGCCGGCTCGGGTTCGGGTTCAGGTTCGCGCGGCGCGGCCTGCACCGGAGCGGCCACCTGCGCCACCACGGCCGGGCTTGCCGAAGCGGCGGCAGTCGCCGGCATCGCTTCTTGGGTACCCGCCCCAGTGCCACCACCGGCAGCATTGCCACCCGGCGCATTGCCTGCACCATCCACCGACTTCGGTACCGGCGGGACTGCTACGGCCGGGCGGAATGCCAGCATCCGCAGCACGGCCATTTCGAAACCTGCGCGCGGGCTCGGCGCCAACGGCAGGTCGCGGCGGCCATTCAGGGCCATCTGGTACCAGAGCTGCACCACTTCCGGGCGCAGGCGCTCGGCGAATGCGACGGCGTCCAGGCCTTCGGCAGCGGCCGCACCCGGTACCAGCTGCTGCACCTGGATGCGGTGCAGGCCTTCGGCCAGCGCTTCCAGCACGCCACTCCAGTCCGGTGAGAATTCGGCCAGCGCGGCCACCACCTGCAGCAGGCGCGGCCCATCGCCCTCGGCCAGCGCATCGAGCATCGCCGCCACCTGGGTGCGATCGACCGTGCCCAGCATGGTGCGCACCACGTCCTCGCGCAGCGCGCCGCCGGCATAGGCGATCGCCTGGTCCAGCAGCGACAGGCCGTCGCGCAGGCTGCCGTCAGCGGCCTTGGCCAGCTGTACGATGGCACTGCCGTCTGCCTCGATCTCTTCTGCCGCCAGGATGCGCGTCATCTGGCCCTGGATCTGATCCTCGTCCAGGCGCTTGAGGTTGAACTGCAGGCAGCGGCTGAGCACGGTGACCGGCAGCTTCTGCGGGTCGGTGGTGGCCAGCAGGAACTTCACGTGCTCCGGCGGTTCTTCCAGCGTCTTCAGCAGCGCATTGAACGCCGCCTTGGACAGCATGTGCACTTCGTCGATCAGGTAGACCTTGTACTTGCCGCGCGACGGCATGTACTGCGCGTTCTCGATCACCTCGCGCACGTCATCCACGCCGGTGTTGGACGCGGCATCGATTTCCAGCAGGTCGATGTAGCGGCCGGCGTCGATGTCCAGGCAGGCCGCGCACTGGCCGCACGGGTCGGCGCTGGTGCCCTGCTCGCAGTTCAGCGACTTGGCGAAGATGCGCGCGATGGTGGTCTTGCCCACGCCGCGGGTACCGGTGAACAGGAACGCGTGGTGGACACGGCCGCTGTCCAACGCGTTGCTGAGCGCACGGACCACGTGTTCCTGGCCCACCAGCTCGGCAAAACGCTTCGGACGCCACTTGCGGGCAAGGACGAGGTAGGACATCAGGCCACCGTTTTCCATCGGATGTTCCATTGTGCCATGCCTGTCCAGCCCCCTCGCCAACAATGCGCCCGGATGCGTCCGTGATCTGGGCGCTTGTGTCCGGCCGCGCCGCCCGCTAGAATCTGCGCCCCTGCTGAGGCGTTTGCCGGTGGCAGGGATCCGGAGAGGTGTCCGAGTGGTTGAAGGAGCACGCCTGGAAAGTGTGTAAGCGTCTAAACCGCGCTTCGGGGGTTCGAATCCCCCTCTCTCCGCCAGTTCTCGCAAACCCCTGTTTACGCAGGGGTTTTTGCTTTTCTGGATGGACTGCTGGGAAAGACGCAATCCGGGACACATCGCCCCTATGCGCATCCCCCATCATCTGGTTCGAGCCCGCTCTGGGCTTTGGTCATTCCGGCAACGGGTTCCTACGGACCTTCAGGCCCTCGTCGGCAAACGCATCCTGAAGCGCACGCTGCGCACCTTCGAGCTGTCCGTGGCCCAACTGCGCGCCCTGACACTGGCCGCACGTTATGCTCAGGCCTTCAGCGTGTTGAGGGAACGACGCATGGGAACCCAGGACGAGGACATCGAGACGCTTCTTGCGCGCCTCACCAGCTCCGACAGCCTCCAGCAGCTGACGTTGAACCGAACGCGCACCGCCGACGGTGTCGTCACCGAGCACTGGCAGATCGACACTCCGGAGGACGTGAAGCTTTATCAGCAGATCATGGAGCTGTCTGCCTCACGGCCCAGCGAACTTGGGGAGCTGATTCGTCAGGGCGTCCCGCCGATGCCGGAGGCGCGCCGGGTGACCAAGCCCGCCATTGAGACCATCACCTTGGGCAAGGCCAAGGAGGCGTGGCTGGCGAGCATCAAGGGCAGCACCCTGCCCAAGACTTGGACCATCAAACGAACGGCGGTAGAGCTGCTGACTCGCTTCCTGGGCGAGAAGGCCAAACTCCATACGCTCACTCGGTCCGACCTGGCCCGGTGGTATCAGCACATGAGGGACGAAGGGGCATCCACCCCCACCCTGACCAACAAGCAAAGCTATGTGGGCGGGAGAGGAGGATTTTTCGAGTGGGCGATCGCCTCGGGCCATTACCCGAAGGGCGACAACCCGGCCTCCGGGCATGTGAGCTACTCAACGCGGGAGAAGCGGGCCCGGCGCAAGTTCGGCTTCAAGGCTTATGACACCCATCAAGTCCAGGCCCTGTTTGCGCCGGCGGCCTTCGAGGCCCTGCCCCTGCCCGCTCGCTGGGCGGCCCTGTTGGGGCTCTACACGGGGGCCCGGGCCTCCGAAGTCGGGCAGTTGATGGTCAGCAACATCTCGGAAGAAAGCGGAGTGCCTTGCATCCATATCACCGACGAAGGCGAACATCAGCGGGTGAAAACCGACGTAAGCGTCCGCACCGTGCCCGTCCACCCCGACTTGGCGGCGCTGGGCTTCCTCGAGTGGGTCGAGAGCATGCGGGCCGAGGGCCATACTCGCTTATTCCCTGGAGCCAAGGCCGAGGCCAAGAACGGCCAGGGCAACTGGGTGTCGAAGGCCTTCAGCCGTTACTTGGCCGAGGTGGGCAAGAACTGGCCCACTGCGAAGCGGGGCTTCCACTCCCTTCGGAAAACCCTGATTCAAGAGCTCCAGGGCTTGGGAGTGGTTTCCGAGCTGCGGGCTCAGATCGTAGGTCACGAGCTGGACGATGAGCACCACGCCACCTACAGCCGCGATTTCACGGCCAAAGAGAAGTTGGAAGGGCTGGGGGCTCATTCACCCGGCCTTCGGACCCTGACCTATGGGCTCGACCTTTCCGCCTTGCGCCCCCTGGTTGATCCGAACCTGTTGCCTGAGGGCAGCCTTCCAACCAACCGCCGCAAAGCAAGGAGCAATGCGTGAGCATCCATCCGATCGACACACGGGTCGCTGTCCTTCTCGATTGCGACAACGTTCCACCCGAAATCGTGGACCATGCCCTCCTCATGGCCGCTCAGTTCGGGCGGGTTGTCGTCCGCCGCGGCTACGGAAACCACGCCACGCTGGCCAAGCGCTGGCAGGAGACCTTGGTCCGACAAGCATTCACCCCATGCCTCCAATATCAATACGCGGCAGGGAAAAACACCGCTGACATGGCACTGGCTTTGGACGCCTTAGAAGCAATGTTCGATCAGCGGGCTGACACGTTTTGCTTGGTCACGAGCGACTCGGATTTCGCTTACCTGTGCCGAAAGCTCCGGGAGCGAGGAGCGACGGTCTGCATCGTGGGGGAGGAAAAAACGCCTGAGGCATTGCGCAATGCCTGCGACCAGTTCTTCGAGTGGAAGCCTTCGGAGCAGAAACCCGAAGCGGAAGAGCAGGCCTCGGGCTTGAAAGGACAGGCGCAAGGAAAGACCGAAACCCCCAAGCCATTGCCCAAGCGACGCCCCCGTTTCTTGGTCGATGCAGTGGCCCTTCTCGCCGACGGCAGCACAGATGGGAGGGTCATCGTCAGCGCGCTTGGCAACTATTTAAAGCGAACAGATCCGTCGTTCTCGCCAAACGCTTATGGGCACTCCGGCCTGCTTAACATGGTCAAGACGTATGACCTGCTCGTTGCTTCGCAAGCGCCGGGAGGCCACTGGCTGGTCAAGCTCGCACCGGAACAGAGCCCTGCGGCTCAGGCTTCAATCGCAGCAGCGTCTGACGCCTAAGGCGAAAAATCCAGATAGAAAAACTGTGACGCACTGCGTCATCGCGCGCTTGCGCAATCCCGACTGAGTGGTTCGATGTGAAGACCTTTCACTACATGACTGACCAATGCCCGCAAACGTCGAACTTCGTATCGCCAGCCAACTTCTTCAAGTTCTGGTGCCTCAAAACAACACTCGCGACGCCGCTGAGCGAGAGGTGGATGTCCAGCATGCGCTGGATATAGCGAAAATACTGTTGCGCCGCTTCGCCGCGAGCCCACAAGGCCAAGCAGCTCAGTCACTTACCCACTCGCCTCCAAGTAGCGGCGCATCCCGAGCCGCAACCGTCGACCGCAACCAAGTGCCGCAAACCTTCCCATCCCCCGATGCTTGGCGTGCATCTCGCGGCCTTCCGCCAGTGAAGCCACTCCCAAATCGGACAACGCCCGTGGGACCAGGGCCCCGTTGAGCAATAGCCCCGCTTTCGCGGGGCTTGTCTTTTATGGGATCAGTGGAAGGTCGGCCCACGGGGAGCCGGCGGACGAGGAGCGGGCGCATCGGGGGACAAGGGCTGATGAGCCGCTGGCTTCAGAGCTTGGCGCTGTGGCGGAGAAGGCATTGCCTCAAGGGCATCAGCCTTCTTGGCGATGTCCGCGTCGATCAAGCCAATCTCTTGCTCCGATGCCCGCTCCTGCGCCAACTTCAACTCGGCCGTGCGCGTCTCAAGCACCGAAAGCCGCCGCCCTCGGCGCTGGGTCCATTCCGGACGCGAGTAACCGCTTGAACCCATCGGATAGTCGGCATTGAACCGCTCCCACTCTTGCTCGGCCATATGCCGCAACCTGGTTGCACTCTTTAGGTTCAAGAGCCTGCGAGCCCGGCTAATGATGAGGCACTTCAGGGCACGGACTTGAAGCACAGCCATGATGATCCACTGCCGGAGTTCGACGCTCTCCCCTTGAGCTGAAAGCAGCCGCTGCGCCCAACCCAACCCAGCACGAGTCTTTTCCATGGCCAAGTCTGCCCTCGCCCTGGAAATCTCCTCAACGTCGCGCAAGGCGTCCATAATCCTCTCAGCAAGGCTAACGGGTGCCCCATGGTCGGGTAGTCCGTGAGACGAAAGGAGCACATGCTGCAGGCGAACACCGGAGACCCCCTTCATTTCCATACCCGCGGGCAGGCCGGCCGTATCGCTGTTGAGCACCCGCCCACGGCGCGACCCAGACTCCTCCCCAGCGGGTGGCACGGGCTTGCCCTCCAACCCGGCCTTGAGCACCAAGTAGTCATAGTGCTCCTGATTGTCTTCCAAAATCTGGTCGTTCGTCCTCGCCCTAGTGGTATCCACGCCTTTCCCAGCCAGAGCGGTCGCCCGCTTACCGAGGTGTTGGGTCGGCTCCCGGGAGAGCGCCGCTGCCGCCAAATCATCCCCACGCTCCATTGCCGATCTGGCCTGTTCAGCCAGACTGCGGTGGTCGATGGTGCTGGTAAAGCCGGCCGCCTCCAGGTGGGCGTTCGTCGTCGTAGCGACCATCTCCCGAATCCACTGAACCTCTACTTTTCCAGACGGCCCGACATCTAGCTCGCGGGTTTTGTCGCCAAAGCCCTCAGGCCCAATGCGACGAGTAGTCGCCAGGATGTGGACATGGTGGTTGAGGCCATCCGGCGTGCTCGGGCAATGGATGCTGGCTTGGACAGCGAATCCGTAACGCCCGACCAACGCGTCGGCGAGCACGAATGCCAGATGGGCGCGCTGTTCTTCGGAAAGCTCATGGGGCAAGGAGATCTCGAACTCCCTCGCCACGGTCGAGTCTTTCCGCCGCTCCGCAGCCTCCGCGACAGCCCAGAGCTCCCGGGGGTCCAAGGCCCACTCGGGAGCGTCTGGCGGGGCGAGGCAGAAGCTTTCGACGACACCGCTGCGGCGGCGGTAGTCGTGCTGCTGTCCGGTGAGCAAGTCCGCGAGCAGTAGCCCGCCCCGGTAGGCAGCAGCAGCAACGGCGGACTGCCCCCGGCTGCGGCTAAAAGTCTTGATCGCGGTATGGAAGATGGCCATAAAAACTCCTGTGAAGACAGGAGTCTTTATGGCTCAGCTTTTGCTTTTGGCAAGCCTCCAAGAGGCTTGGGGTTCCAGGGGCGCAGCCCTTGGCGCACGCATCCGTCAGGATGCCTAAGTGCGCTCTTGCCTTACCGCAATGCCATGTCAAGATCGCAGCGGGAAAGCGCTCTTTACCACGCAAGCCACCTCGGCCTAGACGCGCTCTAGAAGAGCCCACAGCAAATCCAAACAGCAGGGCCAGCAAAGTGAATAGCTGGCGTAGGTTCCTGACAGAGAGCTGCGTGAATCTACCTGCGGTCCCACGCTACTTCAAGGTCTCTTCCTCGAGCCGCCGATATACATGCGTGAGCGCTCTCTGTCCCTGACGGACGCTCAACAAGACCTCTTGCCATTTCTCAAACCACCTGTAATTTGGTACCAGAATACTTGAGTCCGCACCCCTCATTCAGGCTTTGTTCAGCTATCCGCCATTACGGCGCTGCATCGACAATCAGAGACATCAATGAAAGTGAAAATAGTTAAAGAGAAACCTGACGTGAAAGGCGCCAGCAATCACACGCTAGGTCAAGCGAAGTCAGCTAAGCAGGATGAGTTCTATACTCAACTTGATGACATCGAAAAAGAGTTAAAGAACTACAAGCCCCAGCTTCACGGCAAGACCGTGTTCTGCAACTGCGACGACCCGTTTGAGAGCAACTTCTTTAAGTATTTTGCACTGAACTTCAATATCCTCGGCTTGAAGAAGCTAATCGCGACAAGCTATTCAAAGTCTCCGATCACGGGCAAGCAGCTTCCACTGCTGGACATCGAAGGATTGAAACCCGAAGGCAAAGATCCCTACGCGGTGATTATCAGTGAGGTCCCAGACCACAGAAATCGTGGCGCAACAGACATTACCGATGTAGAGTATCTTCTAAAGCGCAAAGCAAATGTTGCCCATACCTTGGCCGGAGACGAAAACTACGCAGCCGGAGATTTCCGTAGCAGCGAGTGCGTCGCGTTATTGAAAGAGGCGGATGTCGTAATAACAAATCCGCCATTCTCATTGTTCCGCCAGTTTGTGTCTCAACTTGTTGAACACAAGAAAAAATACTTGATTATTGGTAATGTGAATGCGATCACATATAAGGAAATTTTCGATCTCATCCAAAAGGATGAGCTATGGCTTGGCAAGAGTATCCATAGCGGGGACCGAGAGTTCCGCGTCCCCGATCATTACCCACTTGAGGCCGCCGGCACCCGCGTGGATCAAGACGGGAGGAAGTACATCCGCGTAAAAGGAGTTCGATGGTTCACTAACATGGACTTCGAGAGCCGACACGAAGACATTCCGCTCTATAAGAGATATTCAGCCCAGGATTATCCAAAGTATTACAACTACGATGCAATCGATGTAAGCAAAACTGCTGAGATACCTTGCGACTATGATGGCCCCATGGGGGTTCCCATAACCTTCTTGGATAAGTACAACCCGACGCAGTTTGAGATTCTTGGATCCAGCCGCACGCTTGGCACTCCAATGTCGCAACTCGCCGAAAAAGGATCATATTCACCAGGCGGCCCTCGGTTTTATCTTCCCGAAGCCAAAGGGAAGTTCCGAAGAATGTATGATCGGCTTGTAATCAAAAGAAGGACCTAATGAAGATAAAGCTTACGAACATTCCAGTCTCCGAACTCACTAAAGGGTATAAGGACAATGCTGAACTTGGTGTGCGTGGGTATGACGGGAAGCTAAACATCCGCCCCGCTTACCAGCGCGAATTCATCTATAAGGAGAAGCAGCGCAACGAAGTCATTAAGACGGTGATGCGAGGCTTCCCGCTCAACACGATGTATTGGGCGGTTTCTGACGATGGCTACGAGCTAATGGATGGACAGCAGCGGACTATAAGTATCTGCCAATATGTTCACGGCGATTTTTCCGTTGTAGTCGACGGCAACCCCATGTCCTTCGGAAACCTAACCTCCGATAAGAAGAAAAACATTTTGGATTACGATCTCTCCATATATATATGTGAAGGATCAGATAGCGATAAGCTGGATTGGTTCAAAACAATCAATATCGCCGGAGAGAAGCTAACGCAACAAGAACTTCGGAACGCCATATATTCTGGACCATGGCTTACGGATGCTAAACGCTGGTTCTCGAAGAGTGGGGCGCCAGCCGTCCAAGAAGGCCGAGAAAAGCTCGTAAACGGCTCGCCTATTCGACAAGAAATACTCGAGACCGCACTAGACTGGCGCTCACAAGGCGACATCGAAACTTACATGAGCACCTATCAGCACAGCAAAGATGCTCAAGATTTATGGCAATACTGGCAGTCTGTATTCGCATGGGTTAAACGCATTTTCCCTAATCAGGAAAGCGCACGTGCCCGCCTCATGAAGGGACTTCCCTGGGGATATTTCTATAATGCCCATAAAGACGAGACATTTAATGCCCAGGATCTCGAAGAACGGATTTCCGCTCTAATCGAGGATGATGAAGTTGATAACAAGAAGGGAATTTACGAGTATCTCCTGACCGGTCAAGAAAGGACGTTAAGCCTACGATCTTTCGATGAAAAAACCAGGCAGAAGAAGTATGCGGAACAGCAAGGCAAGTGCCCCATCTGCAAAAAGCAGTTCTCAATAGAGGAAATGGAGGCCGACCATATCCTCCCATGGCACAGCGGCGGAAAAACGAATATCGACAACTGCCAGTTGCTTTGCAAGAAAGACAACCGGACTAAGAGCGGCAAATAGAAGATACTGCCTTGGATGGGTGAGCCATCCAAGGCCTCCGATAGTTCGTGTGGTCCACGGACTTTACTTTGCGCCTCCCAGCAACCGAGGGATCTGTGTCATCCACCCCGACTCCGAATAACCGGCAGACGCCCTAAGACCGCTGCCGCCCTGGCGAACCGTCAACGAAGCCAGCTCTTCTTGGGACTGGAAAAAGAACGGCCCATTTACGCCCATCACGAAGTGGTCCCCTTGAAGGGCATCACAGTGAGAACAATGGTTGGCCCAATAGTTGCTGCCGGCAGTCCGCGACCGTCCGATGCGAAGGAGTGGCGCGGACTGGACGACGAACGTCTGCACTGCGGCGTCCAAGGATTCGACATATTGCAGGACAGCAGCATCAGCCACCTCCAGTTCGCCCTCCTCATCGAACTCTGTGAGGCGAGCCACCCAGATGGCAGTGACCAAGGTTCCTGAGCCACATTTCCAACAAGCCATGGAAGCTTGGAGCAAAGCAAAGCTAGGCGCTTTGAGGTTGAAGTCAGTCACGGCCAGAATCCAGATAGTCTCCACGGTCCCAAGATCGGTAGCGCCAAGGGAGGACATCCTCCAAGGCCGTTATCCGCGGCTCTGGCATCAGTGATAGCGCACGTGCGCCCGAAAGCAAGCGCTCGATGCGGTCGTTGGGAACGAATAGCCATGGCTGAAGCGTCCAATCAAGGGGGATACCACCGTCCCGGGCCAACGCCTCCTTTAATCCAAGCCAATGCTGGTCCCAGCTCTTCAGGCGGTTCAACAATGCAGGCAAGCGGACCGCATAAGAGATTTCGCAAAGGTAAGCCGCTCGGTCACGAACACTCACAGCCACCGCGTCGCAATACCAGTGAGGCCCACTGGTATCAGGATTGCTGCCAGGGTTCAGTTGGATGCAGCACTGCGCATTGATGAACAACCGCCGGTCTGCCCGGAGAAAGTCCAGCACTACGTTCTCGAAATGATCCATCTCTCTCCCCCTAAGCCCGTGGCAGAGCGCCCCCTTTGATACGAGAACGGCGGGCTGCCTTCAGGGCAGCCACATCCCGTTCTTCCCCTCCGGGCAGCCTAGGTTCTCCGCTGGACCACAAAGACCAGCCCGGCGCTCTTCAGCCTGCGCCGCAGGTCTTCCACTTCTTCCAGACCCGGCTTGTTAGCAAACTCCAAGCGAATATCCGCGTCCTCCAGTCCTGGAATAGTCAAATATTCCTCGAACGAGATGTATGGAGTCGAGCCCAACTCCGAGCTTCCCTCGCATACTTTTAGATGAGGGGTATCTTTGTAGACTGCAACGCTCATCTCGACGTCCTTCGTGGCGGGTTGGGAAATCTCTTTATACCTGGTCATGGCCTACCAGGGAATGTCGTCGTCGGGTTCGACGGCCTCGACCGCCGCAGCTTCAAGGCCCGCCGTCGGCACCATCATCTCTATCAACCGCTCACCCTGAGCCAGGAGGTGGTCGTAAGTGATGACCGTGATTCCATGCATACGCCGATTGAGGCCGTGAAGTGCTCGCTGCTGCTCATCCGTCCAGTCATGAGAGCGTCCAATGACGATTGTGGCCCTGGGGTGGTAAGCCACTACCTCTTTGTGGTCAACCAATCCCTTGTCTGCGAAGTCATGAAGCATATCCAGGTAACGGTGGCACTGGCCAATGGCCTTCGATACGTCCGCAGAGAAGTAGTAGTTCTTGTGCGCCCTGTCATACAGCAGCACATCCATGTCCGGCCGCTTCAGCTCGACGATGTCTCGATACCCAGCAATCACGCTAGGCAACATCAAGTCGATGTTGTCTCCTGTGGTGATTGCCCTCACCTCGTCCCTGACCACGTAGGCGTTCCCAAAGGCCCAGCAGTGCCTTTCGCACCAAGATTGGTAGACCTGCTCAGCCGACTCACCACGGCCCAAGGTGGACCGTAGCTCAGCAACCGCTGAGCGCATCTCATTGAGCCGAATGGATCCCCGAAGCGCCTCGGTCAACTCATGTGTCAGCTCAGTGCTGGCCAAGTGCTTGACGAGCTCTGCTTGCGACAACACCTTGGTCAGCGCGCCGACCAAGGATTGCGGGTCATGCCCGGTGAGGTCGACGGTGCCGTTCGCCGCCCTGATGAGAATGAACTCCCCTGCTTCAGATTGCTGGGCCAAAGGCAGGTGAGTCTGAAGGTATTTGAACAGCTTGAGCGTGGAGGTCTCGGTCAAGGTGATGGTCTTGATCGGATCCTCCTCCCAGGGCGAGGCTTTGGTCTTCTTGAAACCCTCGAGCTTTATAGAGAACTCGGTGTGGTTAGTGTGAGGAATCAGCCACCCGACCACGTGCAGCTTGGTCCTCGTGTTCTCGTTGAGGACAACGACAGGGACATAGTCCAACTTGCCACTCTGAGCAGTTTTGCGGACCACTTTTGACACTTCGGCTGATTCGCTCATGCACTAGTCCTCGACCCAAAAGCCACTCTTACCACTCTCAGGGCTGGCACCGCAGGGATGCCAGGAAACGCAGTGCTCCGGCCCTGTCCTGCCACGTGTCCACATTCCAAGAGGGATGATAGACCCAGGTCATGAGCGCTGAGCCCCCGACATAATCCAGCGACCACACATCTCGGTTTTCAAGGTATCGCCTTTTGCTGTCGCCACGGTTCACCTGCTCCGCCACAAATGGAGGAATGCCTCCCTCGCGGCGGCCATGCCGAAGGAACCGCCAAGTGGTCCCGCCCAGGACGAGGACAATAGTTGGCCTAAGAACAGGCAATATCTCCCCGACCAGCACGTCACCACCCTTCCTCAGCGCCTCATTGCGGGGGCGGTGATTGGCCTGGGAGCCGGCGAAGGCTTGAGACAGGTTGGCGAAGGCTACTCGCCGCCATGCGTCCGCAGCTTCCAGCGGTTGGAAGTCTTGTCGCCCGGTGAGCACCAGGTCCAGCGCCCTGAAGAAGGGACTATCCTCGCGTTCCCGGACCGGCTCTGCCATCCCCCGGAAAGTATTTCGAGTGAAGGACCGGGTCACATCAAGCGAATCGGCCACCCCCTCCTTCCGGTAGTGCGACTCCCCCAACAGCAGGATCCGCTGCCCGTTCATGCCATCCCAGTAAAGGTCACCGCAATACGGGAGGAATCGAACTTCATCGGTCCACTCGTGCTTGTTCAGATGTGGTGTTGACTCACCGCTGGATGACGATCGAAGCGACGCAATCCCTGTCATCTTGGCTCCCTTGCCCTGTGGTGCGATAGAAGCCGGCACCGACTGGTGCCGGCCCTTGAAACTACTTCTTGCCCTTCTTGCCCTTGTCCGGGGCCTGGCTCAGGGCAGAGCCGGCCGCCGTCTTGGATTTACTGCCGGTTCGATCGTCACGCAAAACTGCACTTGCGGCCTTCGCCGCCTTCGGGCTCGTCTGCTCGTTCTTCGCCATAACGTCTCTCCTAGCCACTATATGTGGCTAGCCGGATGATAGGAAAAACACTGGTTACGGCTCATCAATATTTTCGCCCGTTTATCTTGCATTCATCATTCAAAAGATGAATCGTTAGCTTAGTTCAGTTAAACAGTACCAAAATGACTCCGAGGTTTCCCTCCCCCTCAACGCCCAAGTCATTGATATATAAAGATCCAACCTTGGAAAAGACACCGGTACAAACTTGGCGCTTCGTTGAATCCGCCCTTGACCGTGGCAACGCTTACGGCATTCAAGTCGCCGACGATTTTGTATTGACCATTTTTTGAGCTGTCTTATTGGTACTTCCATCGTTCCGATGGAAGCCAAGCAATGCCCTCCCCCGCTTTAGAACACCTCCACCAATATCTCCTACACCCCATGGGCACCCTCCAGCTCAAGGGCGTCCAGATGGGCAACCTTCGTATCGAAGAGCTGAACATCACCGGACGTGAGGCAGCCATCCACGCCCAGGAAATGCTGGACCGAGCCGATGACCGCCAGCGTCGCAGTCGTCGAGCCAATGGATGCACCCAGTATCCCGCCCCGCTGCCCATTGCCTCCGCCCCTCGCCTGCTGTCTGTCGAGATCGCCGACTACGTGAGGTCCAGAGACGACCGTAATCTGGCCAAGGACACAACCGGATCTACGCTCCGCACCCTCAACTTGCTTAAGCTGACCTGCGGCGACATCCCCGTTTCGCGCATCGACCATGCCCATATTTATCGTCTGTGGGAGTTGCTCCGGTGGGCTCCCCCGTTGCTTCTCTCCGACCCCAAGTATCGCGACTACACGTATGACCAGGCCGTCGCGCTCGGCAAGGAGCTGGCCGTTCCTCCCCTGGCCCCCAAGACATTGGAAAAGCATCGGCGTTTCCTGTCGACCTTCTTCAAGGGCCTAGTCGAAGCCAACGCGATCCCAGCGTCCCCCATGGCCGGCTTCAAGAAGTTCAAAGACGATCTGGCGGTAGACGCCGACAAAGCAGAGAGGCTCTTTGACGAAGCGGACCTCCAAAAGATCTTCGCGCCTGAGAACTTCATTCCGTGGGCGAAGTGTCATCCCCACCGGTGGTGGATGCCCATGATCGGCCTATACACCGGCGCGAGGATCAACGAGGTTGCGCAACTGAAAGTGGCCGACATCGTGCACGACGCCGGCATCTGGTGGATACGCATCCGGGTCACGATCGACCCAGACCTGGCACACAAGAGTCGAGGAAGAAGTCGCCAACGCCTAAAAGGCAAGTCGGCCGTCCGGGATGTGCCGATCGCGCAGCCGCTCATCGACGCCGGCTTCCTAGACTACGTCGAAGACATACGCCAGTGCGGACACCCGCGCCTGTTCCCCCACCTTTCCGCCGGCGTGAACCGTGAGACAGGCGACTCGAACGCACGTTACAGCCAAGCCGCGCTCAACCAGTTCAGCACTTACATGAAACGCTTAGGCTTCAAAAAAGGCGTCGGCTTCCACGCGTTCCGCCATACGCTAGCAACCGAGCTTCACCACCAGGACATCCCAGACGAGGTCATTGCCCTCATCACTGGTCACTCAGCTAACAAAAGGGTCGCTGTCCTGCACGAGGCGTATTTCCACAAGAAACCGGCATACGCTCAGAAGAAGAAGATTCGCACCATCAAGCGTTACCAGCCGAGCGTCGAACTGCCTAAGTATCAGCGGGGCCAGTTTGCCGATCAGCTGTCTGACCCAAGCAAGTTCTACCCATGAGCTTTGGGGTAGCCGAGCTAAAGCACCTCTGCGTGCCCGAATAGTAGTTCCGCCGTCTCTTCGATCCGCGTTGACTCTTCAGTCCAGTCTATGCCAAGCCCCCCCTTCTTAGGGGGGAGCTTCCTCTGACGAACTCTTAGCTTTAAGAAAAAGGCTTGGGCGCGGGAAGAATCATCGCGAATCGAAAGCCAAGGGCGGCCCCATCGACGACATGTTCACTGACACGTTTCAGGGGCACGCTTAGATTCGTCTCGGCAGCGACTTCAAGTATTCCTTCAGTGGCAACGAAGCGTTTAACTCGGCTTTGAAAGCCGCAGCGAAGCTCTCGAGCAAAGATTCATGGAGCGCGCGCACTTGCTCACCCTCTCCATTGCTCTCAAGGAAATCTAGAAGGATTCTAATCAGCTCCACCTCGCGCTCTCGCACGAATGCAGCATGCCTCTCGAAGGCGTCAGCATGCCACAGCAGCTCTGCTCCAAGCGCGCATGCCCTTGCGACGTCGATGGCCCTGCTTTTCCCCGTGCGAACAAGAGATTCCACCGTATCGCCCGAGACCAAGGACCGATCAAGGTGCCAACTGTCGCCTTGATGGCACTCGAACTGAGCTACGGCAGTCAACAGCACCCTTGCTGCCTCGCTTCCGATTGCCCAAACCCCACTTCCTAGTGCACCAGCCAGGATTGTCACTAAGTGCCCCTGGGAACTGTCCCCGAAAGGTGGGATAGGACTCGACTTGCCGTCAGCCTGGCTCTGGGCGTCTTCGTCCTTGTCTGCGTCGTGCATTTTTCGCCTCCTGGGTTTTCATAAAGCCAACCGGCTGCCGGCAAATCATCTACAGAAGCCGTTGGTCCATCCAGAAGGGTATCGACAACGGCTTCGAGAACTTTAGCCAAATCACCACGCCTGTATGAGAGCGCCTTGCATCGCCGCCATGAAAGGATTGATCGAATAGCGACTCGCTTTTCGGAGGCCCGCACTACAGGCAAGCCAGTGGCTACATAACGGAGCGAGGCTTTCTCAGCGCCCAATGTCCATTCTGGAGACCATGTCTTTAAGGCGCTGAAGCGCCTCCTTCTGCTTAGCGACCGGTAACTTCGACACGAGCAGAATGACTTCAGCCAGCGTATCCGAGGTGGCATGGAAATATGCCACCGGCAGACCCAATGCTTTAGCCAACGCCTGAGACGTCGCCGGGTCGGGGTCGTGTTGGCCCGTCTCGTATCGGCTCACCCGAGTCGCTCCCGAGACGGAGTCGACCATTCCAATCCGCTCCGCCAACTGGGCTTGCGTCCAGCCCTTGGCCACCCGCGCGCTGCGCAGGCGCTTGCCATAGACCGTCGCTGGCGTCTTGGGTTGCGGCATCCGGGTTCTTGCACCACAGCTGAACTTCTCCCAAGTCTGACGGTTGGAACCCGATTGCACATCTGCGATTATCGTAAATGCCGCCGGCGTGGCGGTCTACAGGGGCACCTAATGAAGGACACCACAAGGATGGCCGCCGCTCTGGCGGCCGCGCTGTCGCTGAGTAGCCAGATCGCATCAGCCCAGGAAGCCAACCAGTCCGCCCAGCAGGCGGAACAGCCCGGCTTCTTCCGGCAGTTGGGGAAGAGTCTGAAGGATGCCGGCGGCCAGATGATTGGGGTGAAGCCCACCGGGGCCACCGCAAGCCAAGCCCCTGGCAATCAGCCGATCTACACTCCGGTCACCGGGGCTGGAAAGATTCAGGGACTTTTCAAGGGCGACAACCACCAGCTCGCACAGCAGGGTCGGCTCGATTGGCCCCGGGTCGCTTTGACCTACCTTGAGTGGGGCACAACGCTGCCGTGTTGGACGGTCGAAGCTCGGATTTGGACCAGCCCCTCCGCGTCCACCACGGAGACCTTCCGGACCTGCGCAGATGCACCGGTGACGGTGACGGACGATCTTGGCGACACAGCAGAGTTCAACACCGCAGCCCTCTGGAAGGGACGCGACAATCTCAATGGCGTTCGGGTGCCGGCAAGTAAACCGAACACTGGGGCCGGCCGGTCCACAGGTCCCAACCCGCCCAGTCAGCCGTTTGTTGTCAACGTCAGCCGCCCGGGTGTTTCGGACAAGGCCGTTGATGTGGCGCTCCGGGTTGCCTGGGTCAGCGGCTTTATCCAGACAGCAGATCTCCACCCCGGCCCCTCGGGGATGCTGACCCCGTTCAAAGACGGCCGCATGTGGATCGCCGGTTTCAAACCGGAAGGCAACCGAGACCGCTAAGCCGTCTCTTTCTCTCCCCGTTCGGGGCGGCCCGCCGCCGCCCCTCCCTCGCAACCAAGGAATGACTATGAAAGCACCGAAGCTTGCCTTCGCCGGCTTGGCGACCGCTTTTGCACTGACTGCCTGCGGCGGACCGCCATCTGATCGCGATGCCGAGAAGGCGTTGGCGGCCCTTCTCACCCAGAGCGGGGCGGGCCAGATCACCAGCATCCACGACTTCAAGCTCGACGGGTGCATGGAAGCCCAGGACATGTCGGGCTATCGCTGCGACACGGCCGGGAAAGTGTCCATCGATATCGGTGGGCGTCAGGTCCCTATCCCGGTTAGCAAAAACCTGCGCTACGTCAAAGAGGACGGGACTTGGAAGGCCTACGCCAAATGAGCATGCCCCCTCCCCCTCTGCTTGACCAGCCGGTGACCGCACGGCGCAAGCTCATGACGCCCCGGAACCGGTTCTTCTGGTGGTATTTGGGTGCCCTGCTTCTTACTGGACCCTTTGGGTTCCTTGTCGGGCCGTTTATGGCCCGGCGAGGAACACGAAGGGTAGAACGCCTCTACCCGGCCGAAGCTCGAGTGGCTCAGGCGCGGGATAAGGGGTTCGCTTGGTGGCAGTGGTGGGCCATGACCATCCTCACCCTGATGGGCGCTGTCGGGGCCATGACCCTCATCAGTGGACTGCCGATGTTTCTGCTGGTCCTGTATTCAAAGCTGATGATTCCCCAGCCTTGATTGATACGCATGGTTAGGCATGCGATACCTTCAGCGTTGCTGCGGCGGCCCGGGCTAGCAGCCCGGGAGTTGTCTCGCGCCGAGCGGGATCGCTCAGTAAGATAGGGAAGGCTAACAATGCCTTCCTTCTCTCCAAACGCTAGAAAAGGGTTTTGTATGACGTTTTGGCGCATGCAGCTGCATCCTTCGGAAAGCGCACGAGCGGTCTGCCACACCACCCGATCGCTGGGCCTCGGGTATGTAGGATTGGACTTCGCGGAGCCGCCCGGAGATCTGACCGATGTGAAGCAACAAGACATCGACCAGAGCCAGCGAGACTACTGGGATTTCGCCCACTGCATGGATGTGGGAGACGTCATCTTGGTCGTTGCCCACCATTATCCCTGCGCCCTAGTCCGGGTCACAGGACCGTACAACTACATCAGAGCTCCAAAAGAAGAGCTAGGGGTGTGGTTTCGCCACTTCCGAAAGGTCGAAGTGCTGGGCTACTACGCGGATCTTGTCACCCACCCTGCAAAATGGGAGAAGACCACCATGACGGACACCATCTCCATCTTGAGGGATCCAGACAGCGCCTCTCACCAGCTCATTTCCAAATGGCTCGCTAAGGTGGACGATTAACAGCGCGTAGGCATTGCCGGCGACACTTGGGGCCCCTATTCTTCGCGTGCCATTCAGTGCCTCGAGGAAATCGAGCGCGCGGCGACTAAACGAAATGCACCTCATCAGTTTCTAGGGCAGTGGAGCCTACGTCCGCTCCAGGCTTCACCTGCCGTCGTCGCAGCCTCTCAGCCGCGATGCAGGACAGACCTGCCGCAATGACCATGCTCAGTCCACCAATGGTGGACTTCAAGCCCACGTAAGGCGAAAGAAGCAGGAAGATTGGCAGCCCTAAATAGAAGGCGTGCCGGGTATTGTCCACCGCTAAAGAAGAACGCTGAGGCACAAGCTCTTTCCTGTCGGCCATGGCCTGAGTGTGAGCCTCTGGCTGCTGGAACTGTTTGTAGAGCTCCAGATCGAACGCCTGCGCGGAGATGATCTGCTTCATCGACACAATGACTTGGAATATCTCCATGGTCGCGTCATCCGGCAGCTTGATGTCGTAGTAGGTAGTGAAGACGAGCTTCCCTTTCTCATCCCGGTAGCCTGACGCGACGGGAGTCATGCCTACCCACTCTTTCCCCACCCTCGGGCCCGTGAACTCGTCCAACAGGCCGACGTAAACCTTGCCGTTGTCCAAGGTCAACGCAACCAAGGTTCCATCCTCTTCGCACTTGATAGCAAGGCTCTCGATGGCGTCGATAGCGCCGTGACGCGAGGCAATCAACTGCGCGAGTGATCGGATTCGCACCAACGGATCGTTGAGCAGGATGGGAAGCGCGGCCCCAAGGGCTAGGCACCAGAGGGTAATCGCCAGATGCAGGGTCAGCCCTTCGGCCGACTGCTTATCGCTCATCTGAAGGGGCAACATTCCCTGGAGCTTGCCTAGATACAAGCTGTAGGTGGAATGCCGCGCCGCCAAAGCATGCAGCCCGGCACTGATGCCGAACAAGTAGACCGAGCAGAGAGCAGCGCCGAAATACTGGGGGTGCCCCGGATGGTGCAGTGCTTCAAATCGCGTGTATCGCCACTGCCGATAGAAATACCAGCCCGCAGCCAATAGAACGGCCAGCAGGGCTAGGCTCGTCATTTCGAGGAGCGGCCCTTGTCGGCGGCGACCTTGAGGTCACGGAGATCGCGTGCAGCATCAAGCTGGCGGTTCATCCTGCCAGATTTGAGAAGCCCGTCACGGTTAAGCACAAGGGCACCATCTCGGTTGACCTCGTAGAAGGTGTCCTTCTGCCCGCGCTTGGCGATGGTGAACTGGCTAAAGAAGTGCTTCATGCCGCTGATCATATGGCCTCCAGCGCCCAATGCAAGATAGGCGCATTCAGCTTGACGGGATCCTCGATCAAGACAGCCCCTGCCCGTGTTCCAACTGCGTCCCGCGATCTCCAGGGGAAATCGTTGGACCTGCACACTGCGCAGTCTTGGGCGGCTATGATGGGCGGGACACAACACAGGACACACGTCCGGTTTGCGATCTGCGAGCAGTCAGGGAGAGAGGTCTCCGGATCAGTACCTCCCCCTCTCTCCGCCAGACAAACGCAAAAGGGCCGCCCACAGGGTGGCCCTTTTGCGTTTGTCTGGCGGATGGGATGGGTAGTGAGAAGCCCCGCCGGGGTTC
Source organism: Stenotrophomonas maltophilia group sp. msm1 (assembly GCF_032025805.1). Classification (NCBI taxonomy): domain Bacteria; kingdom Pseudomonadati; phylum Pseudomonadota; class Gammaproteobacteria; order Lysobacterales; family Lysobacteraceae; genus Stenotrophomonas; species Stenotrophomonas maltophilia group sp. msm1. The sequence goes on along the minus strand of NZ_JAVSKH010000001.1, from coordinate 1,679,708 downwards.
GACGGTTCTGCAGGAGCAGAACCGGACAGCCGCAGGCTGGTCCCGGGGCGCAACGCGCATCGGGATCGGGTGCAGGGATGCACCCGACAATCCCCCTCTCTCCGCCAGATAAATGAAGAAGCCGCCCAGTGGGCGGCTTTTTCATTTGACTGTCGGGAACCGCCGCAGGCACTACCGGACTGAACAGGCCCTGCCGCCGTGGCCGGTCCAACGGCCCGCCCGCCGACGGCGCGCGATCGGCCGCGAGTCATCTGCGCCGGAGCAGTCCCCGCACGCAGGCGCCGACGAACGCCAGCCCCAGCAGCACCCACACGACCGTCATTCCCCACAACGCACCGAACGTATCCAGGACCGGCTCCAGCCGCAGTCGCGCCGGGTCGTACAGCACGCGTACCGGCTGCCCAGGCTCATAGCCGAAAATCATGCCGCCCTGCGGGTACGAGATGCGTTGGCCGGTCGCGGTGGTGAACGCGACCTGCGGATGCGATCCGCCGGCGTTCAGGCGCTCGACCTGGCCATCAACGGCCTGCGCGACCTCCAGGAACTCAAGACGATGCGTCACCTCGAGGGCGGCCACGGCAAGGCTCAACAGGCCCACCGCGCCAAACAGCAGACCGCGCATGAGCTGGGCAGTCCGGGAAAGAGAAGGGTCGGGCGTCACTGGGCAGCTCCGTTGCAGGCAGGAAGACGAATGGGGCCGGCGGATCCTGCCGCGCGGTCAGTCCCATGTGTCGAAAGCATAGCCCGGAAGCCGCCGCGCCCCGCTGCACGCCATCGCGGCCGCATGCGCCTCGCCATTGCCCGCGAACGACGCACCCGCCTGGTACAGGCGCCTGCGTCCCGAGCACGGTCATTCGAGTGGGGAAAAGTCACCTGGAAAAGGATCGGCATCGCTCCATGTACCCTGGAACGCTTAGCCCCCTCCCAACGTCTGGACGGTTGAAATGCAGCCGGGCAACTCCATGGCATTTCCCATGAACCTCCGCCTCTACCGCCCCGCCGACGCCAGCGCCTGCCTGTCGATGTTCGACAGCAACGTGCCCACCTATTTCGCGCCCGAAGAGCGCAGCGACTTTGAACGCTTCCTGCGCGAGCAGGCCATGGGCTGTGCATTCCAGGTGATCGAGCGCGATGGCAGCATCGTGGCCTGTGGCGGGCTGTCGCGACGCGGCGACGGCAGTGCCGGCTTCTGCTGGGGCATGGTGCAGCGCGCGCTGCACCGGCAGGGACTGGGCCGCGAACTGGCGCTGGCACGCCTGCGCCAGGCCGAAGCGGATCCGTCGATCAAGCGCATCACGCTCAGTACCAGCCAGCACACCCAGGGCTTCTATGCCGGGCTGGGCTTCCAGGTGACGCGGATCGTGTCCAATGGCCACGGCGCCGGGATCGACGCCGTGGAGATGGAGCGGAGGGTCTAGCCCTCCGCCCCGCCCGGGATCCACGCAAGCCTGGATCCAACATCGCCGCACTTCCCTCAGAAGCCCACGCGAAGGTTGATCTGCCCACCCACGTCGCGGCGGCCATCGCCATGCTGGCCCTGCACGAACATCGACAGCTGGCTGTTGCGGCCGAGGCCGACCGCCACGCCCAGCTGGCTGACCAGCGCATTGCGCGCCATCACCGCACTGTAGACATCGAAGGCATTGCCGCCCACCGCGAAGCGATTGCGGCTGGCCACATCGGTGTCACCCGAGGCGTGCTGCCAGCCGAGGCCGACCGTCAGCTGTGCCGGGAAGCGCTCGCCGCTGCCCACGTCCCAGCGCCCACGCACGCCCACGGTGCTGACATTGAGCGTGTCCTTGCCGCCTTCCAGCGCCAGCGCAGCAGTGCCGCCCTGCTCCACTGCGCGATCGCTGTCGACCCAGTGCTTGGTGAACTGCACGTACGGCTGCAGCTGGGTCCTGCCATGGGACCAGGTCCAGCTGCCCTCCACCTGCGCGATGGTCACATCCGAGTCCTGGCGGCTGTACAGGGTCTGGCCCAGCAGCGGCACCTCACGCGTGGTGCGCGTGCGGTAGTCGCCGCGCGATACGCTGCCACCGACCGCGAAACCGTTGTTCCACTGGCCCTGTGCATACAGGCCGAACGTGTGGCCACGCAGGCGGGCCCGCGAACTGCGATCGTACAGGCGCGTATCCAGCCGCTCGTTGCCTGCGGCCGCACCCAGCACCACGTGCTCGCCCAGCTGCCAGTCCACGCCCGCCATCAGCGCATTGCGGTTGGAGCGGATGTCATCGCCGTTGCCGTCACCGTCCTGGCGGAACACCTTGCCACTCCCGGCCAGCCAGGCCGAGGCCCGCTCACCACGCACGGTCGGCAGCTCACTGCCCAGGCGCTGGCGGATACCCTCCTCCAGGTAGTTGTCGTACAGCAGCACCGCGCGGCTGGCCGCATGCACTTCACCCGAAAGCTGGTCGAACGCCGCGCGCGCAGTGCCCGCGTCATACATCAGCAGGGTGTTGTACAGGCCCAGCGCCGGGCCGCTCTGCGGCAGGCTGTCCAGCGCTGCGGCAGTGTTGTACTGGTTGCGCGTCGTCGCTGCGGTGGTGAATGCTGCGGTCTGCGCCACGTCTATCTGCAGGTTGGCGGTGTTGGCGGTATAGACCGGCGTAATCGTCAGGAAGGCCGACGGCGAGGTTGCCGAAGCGAACTGCCCGCTCAGGCCACCACCTGCATTGACCACCGTGTACTGCTGGCCCTGCTGGTAGCTGGTGCTCGGCGAAATGGTGTTCACCCGCACCGTGCTGCCACCCACGTTTGCACTACCGCCCACCTGCACCGTGTCGCTGCCGGTGGCACCCAGGTCGATGCCCAGCGTGCTGCCCGGCGACAGGGTCAGATTGCCGCCCACCGTAATGGTGCCGGCGCCATTGCCCGCACCGCCGCTGTTGCCTGGACCATTGCCCGGCGACAGCACGCCGCCGCTGGACACCGTCACGCCGCCACCCGTGCCACCGATGGTCCCGGTACCGGACAGCGTGGTACCGCTGCCGATGGTCCACTGGCCACCGATGTTGCCGGTGACATTCAGGCCACCGCCGGTGACCTGGCCGGTGCCGCTGAAGCCGCCGCTGTTGCCGCCCAGGTTCAGGCCGCCCGGGCCTGCCTGCACGATGCTGCCACCACCGCTGATGGCGCCGCCCAGCGTGGTGGTGCCGCCGGTGTTGATGACCAGGCCACCATTGTTGGTGATATTGCCGGTGATCGAGCCGCTGGCGCCGCCATTGCCGACCTGCACGGTGCCGCCGGCATTGATGGTGGTGCCGCCGGTGTAGGTGTTGTTGCCGGTCAGGACCACGGTGCCGGTGCCGGCCTGGGTCAGGCCACCGTTGCCGCTGATGGTGCCGCCCACCGTGGTGTTGCCGCCGACGTTGAACACCAGGCTGCCGTTGTTGGCAACGTTGCCGGTGATCGCACCGCTCGCGCCACCGTTGCCGACCTGCAGCGTGCCGCCGGTGTTGATGGTGGTGCCGCCGGTATAGGTGTTGTTACCGGTCAGGACCACGGTGCCGGTGCCGGCCTGGGTCAGGCCGCCGCTGCCGCTGATGGCACCGCCGACGGTGGTGTTGCCACCCACGTTGAACACCAGGCTGCCGTTGTTGACGACGCTGCCGCCGATGGCACCGGTCGCACCGCCATTGCCGACCTGCAGGGTGCCACCGGCATTGATGGTGGTCTGGCCGGTATAGGTGTTGTTGCCGTTCAGGGTCAGCGTGCCGCTGCCGGCCTGGGTCAGGCCGCCACTGCCACTGATGGTGCCATTCAGCGTGGTATTGCCCGCCACATTGGAGAGCAGCGTGCCATTGTTGGTGACGTCGCCGACGATCGAGCCCGTCGCACCGCCGTTGCCCAGCTGCAGCGTACCGCCGGCGTTGATGGTGGTACCGCCGGTATAGGTGTTGGTACCGGTCAGCAGCAACGTCCCGCTGCCGGCCTGGGTCAGGCCGCCGCTGCCGCTGATGGTGCCGCCCAGCGCGGTGTTGCCGCCCACGTTGGAGATCAACGCGCCATCGTTGGTGATGTCGCCAGCGATGGAGCCGGTTGCCCCGCCGTTGCCGACCTGCAGCGTGCCACCGGCATTGATGGTGGTGCCGCCGGTGTAGGTGTTGTTGCCAACCAGGGTCAACACGCCAGCGCCGGCCTGGATCAGCGTGCCACTGCCACTGATCGCGCCATCGACTGTGGTGTTGCCACCGACGTTGAACACCAGGCTGCCGTTGTTGGCAACGTTGCCGGTGATCGCGCCGGTCGCACCGCCATTGCCCACCTGCAGCGTGCCACCGGCATTGATGGTGGTGCCGCCGGTATAGGTGTTGTTGCCGGTCAGAGTCAGCGTGCCGCTGCCGGCCTGGGTCAGGCCACCGGCGCCGCTGATGGTGCCGCCCAGCGTGGTGTTGCCGGCCACGTTGGATACCAGCGCACCGTTGTTGGTGATGTCACCGACGATCGCGCCGGTTGCACCGCCGTTGCCCACCTGCAATGTGCCACCGGCATTGATGGTGGTACCGCCTGTGTAGGTGTTGTTGCCGGTCAGCACCAGCGTACCGCTGCCGGCCTGGGTCAGGCTGCCACTGCCGCTGACCACACCGCCCACGGTTGCCGTGGTGCCGAGGTTGTAGACCAGGCTGCCGTCGTTGGTGATGTCGCCCAGCACCGAGCCGGTGCTGCCACCGTTGCCGATCTGCAGCGTGCTGCCACCGTTGATGGTGGTGCCACCGGTGTAGGTGTTGTCACCACTCAGGGTCAGCGTGCCGGTACCACTCTGCACCAGGCCACCGGTGCCGCCGATCACGCCGGCGAACGTGGTGCTGGCGTTGTTGCCGCCGGTGGTCAGCGTTGCACCGCCCAGCGCCACCGTACTGCCGGTAACACCGGCCAGGCCACCGATGCTCTGGTTGCCACCGGCACTGATGTCCAGCGTACCGGTGCCGGCCAGGTTCACCGTGCTGGCGTCGGACAGGCTGCCGCCCGCGCCCACCGCCAGCGTGCCGCTGTTGATGGTGGTGGTGCCGGTGTAGCTGCTGGCGCCGGCCAGGGTCAGCGTGGCCGCACCGTCCTTGGTCAGGCCGCCTGCACCGGAGACCGCACCGGCCAGCGTCAGGTCGTTGTTGCCCAGCACATCAAGCGTGGCACCGGCGCCGAGTGCAACGTTGTTGGCCAGGGTCACCGCCGCGTTGGCATCCAGCGAACCGTTCCCGGCCACGTTCAACGCACCCGTACCGAGCGCGGCATTGTTGCCGACCACCAGCCCGCCGGCATTGAGGGTGACGCCGCCGCTGAAGGTGTTCGCACCGCCCAGCGTCTGCACGCCAGCGCCGTCCTTGATCAGCGCTCCCGTGCCGCCGATGGTGCCGTCGAACGTGGTGTTGCCGACGCCGCCGAGAGTCAGCGTGTTGCCACCCAGCGCCACACTCGAACCCGCCACGCCCGCCAGCGAGCCGATGCTCTGGTTGCCGCCTGCGGAGATATCGAACGCGGTACCCGCATTGGCGAGGGTGACCGCACCGGTCGCCGCCAGGCTGCCGCCGGCACCGATCGCCAGCGTGCCGGCATTGATGGTGGTGCCGCCAGTGAAGGTGTTGGTACCGGTCAGGGTTTCGGTGCCGGTGCCTTCCTTGATCAGGCCGCCGGTGCCGGCAATCGAACCACCGAACGTGCCGTTGCTGGCATCGCCGATGGTCAGCGTGTTCGCGCCCAGATTCACCGTACCGTTGCCGATCAGCGTGCCGAACACCTGCGTACCCGCACCGGCCGACAGATCGAAGGTCGCGCCGGTGGCCAGGTTGACGGTGCCACTGGCAAGCAGGCTCGCGCCCGCGCCCAGCGCCAGCGTACCGGCGTTGATGTTGGTGCCACCGGAATAGGTGTTGGTGCCGTTCAAGGTTAGTGTCGCCAGGCCCTCCTTGGTGAGGAACCCGGTGCCGCTGAGATTGCCGTTGAGTGTCAGATCGTTGCTGCCCAGCACGGTCAGGCCGGCATTGAGAACGAAGTTGTTGCCCAGCGTGATCGCACTGTTGGAATCGAGCGAGGCATTGCCACCCACGGTCACCGTACCCGTGCCAAGCGCGGAATTGTTGCCGACCACCAGGCCACCGGCGTTGAGCGTGACGCCACCGCTGAAGGCATTGGCACCATTCAGCGTCTGCACGCCGGCGCCGTTCTTGATCAGGCCGCCACTGCCGCTGATCACGCCGTTGTAGGTGCTGTCGGCGACGCCGCCGAGGGTCAGCGTGTTGCCGCCCAGCGCCACTGTGCTGCCGGCCACGCCGGCCAGCGAACCAATGCTCTGGCTGCCACCGCCGGAGATGTCCAGCGTGCCGGCACCGGCCAGATTCACCGCGCCGGTGGACGCCAGGCTGCCTCCGGCACCGATGGCCAGCGTGCCGTTGTTGATGGTGGTGCCGCCGGAATAGGTGTTGGCACCGGTCAGGGTCACCGTGGCTGCGCCGTCCTTCACCAGACCACCGGCACCGCTGATGATGCCGTCCAGGGTCAGCCCATTGCTGCCGAGCAGGGTGAGGTTGTTGCCGGCAGAGAGGTTGATGACGTTGCCGAGGGTGACTGCCAGGCTGCTGTCCAGCGTCGCGTCGGCCCCCACGTCCAGCGCCCCCGTACCCAGCGCGCTGTTGTTGCCGACCACCAGGCCGCCACCGTTCAAGGCCAGACCACCACTGAACAGGTTGGCGCCGCCCAGGGTGAGGATACCCACGCCGTTCTTGACCAGCGCACCGGTGCCGGAAATCGAACCGTCGAAGGTGCTGCTGTCGGCGCCGCCGAGGATCAGCGAGTTGGCGCCGAGGCTGACCAGGGAGCCGGTCACGCCAGACAGTGAACCAATCGTCTGGTTGGCACCGGAACCCGAAATGTCGAAGCCCGCGCCGGCGGCGGCGACGTTCACCGCTCCGGACGAGGACAGACTGCCGCCGAGACCGATCGCCAGCGTGCCGGCGTTGATGGTGGTGCCGCCGGTGTAGGTATTGGTGCCGGTCAGTGTCTCGATACCGCTACCGACCTTGGTCAGGCTACCGGTGCCGGCGATCGAACCGCTGAAGGTGCCGTTGGCGGCGCTGCCCACTTCGATGTTGTTGGCGCCCAGGTTGACCGTGCCGTTGCCAACCAGCGTGCCGAACACCTGCGTGCCGTTGCCGGCCGACAGGTCCAGCGTGGCGCCGGTGGCGAGATTGACGGTGCCGCTTGCGGCCAGGCTGGCCCCGGCGCCGAGTGCCAGCGTGCCGGCGTTGACGTTGGTACCGCCGGTGTAGGTGTTGGCGCCGTTCAAGGTCAGCATCGCAGTGCCGTTCTTGGTCAGGCTGCCGGCACCGGAGAGCACACCGTTGAGGGTGAGCGCGCTGGTGCCCAGCACCGTCAGCCCGGCGTTGAGCACCACGTTGTTGGCCAGCGTCGCCAGCGCGGTGGTATCCAGCGTGGTCGCCCCACCGACGGTGAGCACGCCGGTACCCAGCGCGGCATCATTGCCGAGCACCAGGCCGCCGGCATCGAGCGAGACGCCGCCGCCGAAGGTATTGGCACCGGACAGGGTCTGCACCCCGGCGCCGACCTTCACCAGCCCGCCACCACCACCGATCACGCCATCGAAGGCCCCGTTGGTCGCGGTGCCGAATGTCAGCGAATTGCCCCCCAGCGCCAGTGTGGTTCCGAGCACGCCGTTGAGCGCACCGATGGTCTGGTTGCCGGTCGCGCCGGAGATATCGAAGCCCGCGCCGGCATTACCGAGCGTGAGGTCGCCAGCGGCAGCCAGACTGCCCCCCACGCCCAGCGCCAGCGTGCCGGCGTTGATGGTGGTGCCACCGCTGTAAGTGTTGGCGTCGTCCAGTGTCAGCGTGGCGGTGCCGTTCTTGATCAGGCTGCCATTGCCGGACACGATGCCGCCCAGGGTCAGCGCATTGCTGCCCGCTACGGTCAGCGCCACGCCCGAGCCAAGGTTCACCGCGTTGCCCAGCGTCACCGCGGTGCCGGCATCCAGCGAAGCACTGTTGTTCACCGCCAGCGTGCCGGAACCCAGCGCCCCGTTGGCGCCCACCACCAGGCTGCCGCCGTTCAAGGTCAGGCCGCCATCGAACGTGTTGGTGTTGTTGAGCGTCAGCAGACCCGTACCGTTCTTGACCAGGCTGCCGTTGCCAGCCACCACGCCGCCGAGGGTGACATCATTGGTGCCGCCCAGCGTCAGTTGCGTACCGGCACCAAAGTTCACCGCGTTGGCCAGGTTCAGCGCCACGGTACTGTCCAGCGTGGTGGTGCCACCGATGCCCAGCGGACCCGTGCCGAGCGCACTGGCGTCGCCGAGAATCAGGCCGCCCGCGTTGAGCGCAAGGCCACCGCTGAACGTGTTGGCGCCGGACAGCGTCTGCACGCCCGTACCGGTCTTGATCAGGCCACCGGTACCGTCGATCACGCCGGCAAAACTGCCATCGGCGGCACCGCCGAAGGTGAGTGACTGCGCGCCAAGCAGCAGCTGGCTGCCTGCCACGCCGTTCAGTGCGCCGATGGTCTGCGCTGCACCCGCTGCGGAGATGTCCAGTGCCGCACCGGCGCCCGCAAGATCCACTGCACCGGTTGCGGCAAGACCGCCGCCCGCTCCCAGCGCCAGCGTGCCTGCGTTGATGGTCGTGCCACCGTTGTAGGTATTGGCGCCAGACAACGTCAGCCGCGCCGTACCGTCCTTGATCAGCCCGCCAACACCGAATACCGGGCCGGCGAGCGTCAGGTCATTGCTGCCCAGCACCGTGAGGTTGGCGCCGGCGGCGAGGCCTATGTTGTTGGTCACGGTGAGCGCCGATGCTGCATCCAGCGAAGCGTTGCCGCCCACGTCCAGCTGGCCGGTACCCAATGCCTGCGCATTGCCCAGCTGCAGCAGGCCCGCGTTGAGGCCAACACCCCCGCTGAAGGTGTTGGCTCCGTTCAACGCCAGTGTCGCCGCACCGTTCTTGACCAGGCCGCCAGTGCCGCTGATGACACCGCCCAGCGACACGTCCTGGCTGCCCAGCAGATCCAGCACCGCGCCTGCACCGAGGTTGACGTCGTTGGCGAGATTCAGGGCCACCGAACTGTCCAGCGTGGTATCGGCCCCCACCGACAATGCACCGGCGCCCAGCGCGCCGGCATTGCCCAGCAGCAGGCCGCCGCCGTTGACGGTCAGCCCCCCACCGAAGCTGTTGGCGCCATTGAGGGTCAAGGTGGTGGCACCGTTCTTCACCAGCCTGCCCGCACCGGACACCACCCCACCCAGCGTGATCGCCTGCGAACCCGGCAGCGACAACGCGGCGCCTGCACCCAGTGCCACGTTGTTGCTCAGGTTCAGCGGCGCACTGCCGTCGAGCGAGACGTTGCCACCGATGCCCAGTGTCCCCGTACCGAGCGCGCCGCTGTTGCCCAGCAGCAGGCTGCCCGCGTTTGCGTTCAGTCCACCGCTGAAGGTGTTGGTTCCGTTCAAGGTCAGTGTCGAGGCGCCGTTCTTGACCAGGCTGCCGGTGCCCGTGATGTTGCCGGCCAGGGCCAGGTTCTGGCTACCCGGCAGGGTCAGGGCCGCGCCGAGGTTGATCGCACTGCCCAGGTTCAACGCTGCCGTGGCGTCCAGCGACCCGTTGCCACTGACCGTCAGCGCGCCGCTTCCCAGCGCACCGGCGTTGCCCAGCACCAGCCCACCGGCCGCAAGATTCACCCCACCGCTGAAGGTATTGGCACCAGTCAGCGTCTGCACGCCGGTACCCTGCTTGATCAGCCCACCGGTGCCGCCGATCACGCCGGCGAAGGTCTGGTTGGTGGCATCACCGAAGGTGAGCGTGCTGCTGCCCAGCGTCACCGTGCTGCCGGCAATACCGGACAGCGCGCCGATGGTCTGGTTGCCGCCGAGCGAGATGTCCAGGTCCGCGCCAACGCCGGTCAGGCTGACCGCACCGCCGGCGGCCAGGCTTCCGCCGCTGCCCACCGCAACCTTGCCGGCATTGATCGCCAGGCCGCCGATGAAGGTATTTGCGCCACCCAGCGTAAGCGTGGCCGCACCGTTCTTGACCAGGCTGCCGGTGCCACCGATGGCGCCGCCCAGCGTCAATGCATTGCTGCCCAGTACATTCAGCAGGCCACCTGCGCCGAGGTTGATGCCGTTGCCCACGCTCAGCGCCGCGCTGGCATCGAGCGTTGTCGGACCGCCGACATTCAGCGCGCCGGTTCCGAGCGCGCCGGCATTGCCCAGGACCAAGCCACCGGCATTGAGCGCCAGCCCACCACCAAAGGTATTTGCACCGTTGAGCGTCAGCGTGGTCGCACCACTCTTGACCAGGCTGCCGGTGCCACCGATCACGCCGTTGAACGTCAACGCCTGGTTGCCGAGCAGATTGAGGCTGGCACCCGAACCGAGGTTGACCGCGTTGCCCAGTGCAAGCGCCCCCGTGGTTCCATCGAGCGTCACGTCGCCGCCGACACTGAGCGCACCGCTGCCCACCGCAGCAGCATTGCCCAGCAGCAGGCCGCCGCCGTTGAGTGCCACGCCGCCACTGAGGTTGTTCACGCCCGACAAGGTCTGCACGCCGGTGCCCAGCTTGACCAGGCCACCCGTGCCTGCGGCGAACGTGCCGCTGTAGCTGGTATCGCCCAGCCCCGCGAGGGTGAGCGTGTGGCTGCCTAGGTTGACCGAACCGCCGAGGCCCGCCAGCGAACCGATGGTCTGGTTGGCGGCCGCCGAAAGATCCAGGCTGGTGCCGACGCCCAGCGTGATCGCGCCGGTGGGCGACAGGCTACCGCCCGCGCCCAAGGCCAACGCGCCGCCGGCCAGATTGAAGCTGCCGCTCAGCGAATTGGCACCGTTCAGGGTCAGCGTGCCCGCACCGTTCTTGGTCACGTTGCCGGCACCGGAAATCGAGCCACTCAATGTCAGCGCATTGCTGCCCAGCAGGTTCAGCGAGCCCCCGCCATTGACCACCAGGTTGTTGCCCAGGTTGAAGCCCGCCGTCGTGTCCAGCGAGGCGCTGCCACCGACGGTCAGATTGCCGCTGCCGAGTGCACCGGCATTGCCCAGCAGCAGGCCGCCGGCATTGAGGTTGACGCCACCGGAGAACAGGTTTGCGCCGCCGAGAGTAACGATGCCGGTGTTGTTGACCGTCAGTCCGCCAGCACCTGAAAGCACGCCATTCAAGCCGAACGCATTGGTCCCGGCCAGGGATAGATTGCCACCGAGGCTGAAAGCGTTGGCCAGATTCAGACCGGCCGTGGAGGATGCGATGGCACCGCCGTTGGCGGTGAACAGCCCTGTGCCGAAGGAACCGGCATTGTTGAAATTGACCAAGCCATCATTGAGCGTGGTCGCACCTGCACCCGCCCACGCACCCTGCAGGTTCCAGGTGCCGCTGTTGACGGTGAGCTTCTGGAAATTGAGGTACTGGTTCCAGCCCAGCGTGGTCACCGCTCCGCCGGTGCCGGCCCCCGGACCGCTGACGACGTTCTGCAACACCAGCGTGTTGTTGGCCGCACCACTGCCGGTGCCGGCGTCGACCGATCCCGCAGCCGCAACCTTCACCCCGGTGACACCGGTAATCACGCCTGCAAGAGCGCTGCCGCCGCCGCTCACAACGCTGGAACCCGACACTGCGGTGAAGGTGTTGCCGCCGGTTGAATCACCCAGGTGAACGCTGCCACTGACCGCCCCCGCATTGAGGAACGTATTACCGCCAGAAGCGCCCAGACCGACACGCCCGTCGATGGTGCCGGTGTTGGTCACATTGGCTGCCGCACCACCGTACGTCACCACGGTAGTCGCGTCGGAAACGCTGCCTGCGCCGATCAACGACGTGCTGATCAGGCCGGCGTTGTTGATGGTGGTGGTGCCGTTGACATTCTGTGCCACCAGCGCCTGTCCACCGAAGCCCAGCAGCGTTGCGATGTTGACGACACCCTTGATCTGCCCGCTGGCATTGTTGTTGACGACGATCGCGCTGTTGTTGGCAGAAGCATTGCCGATGACCAGGCCGGGCGAGGCGAGGATGATCGAGCTCGGATCGATCGTGCCATTGTTGTTGACCGTCACGTTGTCGCCGGTCAGCGTTGCTGCGTTGCCGCCACCTACGATCGGCGGCGTACGCAGCAATGCACCCGCGTCGATGTTCAGCGTGAGGCCGTTGGTCGCGTTGGAGTAGTTGTTGATGTTGGTGCTGCTGTCGCAGTTTACGGTTGTGGTGCCCGTGCACGCTGCGAATGCCGGTCCGCTGGCCAGTGTGGCGGCCAAAGCCGCCGCCAGCTGGTGCGCCCGCAATCGCGGCACCCGCCCTGCGCTGGCCGCGCTTCCGCCGGGATTGCGGGCGATCTCCGAAGCAACCTGCATTACCCCAAGGGCACGATTGAAAACCAGACGGTAAATGCGGTTCATCGGTAAATCTCCATGAAAAGACCGGATGGCACAGCTGGCAGGTTTTTTGGAGACAATGCGGCCCACCCCGGCTCCCGATGCGGGAACAAGGTTCGAGGGCATTAACTCCTGAAAATCTTCACATCTTCACGCGGTCGCACCCGTTGACAGGTACGACAGCGTGTCCCTCAAGGCGAAAACTCCCCGGTTTCGCCCGACGAATGGCGGCACTGTGCGACCGTCGGTGCCAGCGGCATGTGAATCACGCTCGTTATTTTCATGACGTACGTCAAATAAAACGGGCGGACAAAATGGTCTTGCCGAAAATGCATATACCTGCCGAAAGCGGAGATTCCTTTCCCCGCCTTAAGTAAATCATTCAGCTGCTCGAGAGTTTCATCAGCACCAGGCCGGAAACGATCAGCACCGCTGCACCGATCCGCATCGGGCTGACCTGCTCGCCCAGGAACACGATGCCGACCACGAATGCACCAACCGCGCCGATGCCGGTCCAGATTGTGTAGGCAGTGCCCAGCGGCAGGCTGCGCATGGCTACTGCAAGCAGCCAGAAGCTGGCGATCATGCCGATGATCGTGACCACGGTGGGGGTGAGCCTGGTGAAGTCTTCGGACTGCTTCATGGACACGGCCCAGACGATTTCCAGCAGGCCGGCGAACAACAGATAGATCCAGGCCATGACAGCCCTCCTCTTGGTAGGGCCAGGCCGTCCTGGTCAGTGGTTCCCGATGTGGGGGAGGCCGTTCCTCCTGGCCGGCATTGTAGCAACGCCGGTCGCGCCGGGCCCTTGCCAGCAGACGCGGGTTACAGCCGATTCAGTGCACGAAGCTGGCGTCGATGTACCTGCCTGCGCTATAGTTGCCGTCTGCCATCGGTCAGCCGATGTGCAGTCCGGCTGTGGTCTCCGGCGCGTCGCGCGCTGCTTCCCCTGATCGGTGAACACCGGCCGCCCCTTGGGCGGCCAACGTCTCTATGGTGGCCCCGTCGGCCCCTCGCGACGCTAGGTCGAAAATCCCGCCAGGGCCGGAAGGCAGCAACGGTATCGATCGACGCGGGCGCCGAGGTCAGCCGGCGGGGCCATCGCCTTTTCGGGCGCCCCACGGCCCTGGTAGCCGCCAATCTTGATTGGCGCCCCTCGCCGGGCATGGCCCACCGCTACCGGGCCTGCGGCGTTCCCTGATGGAACACCACGCGCCACCCCTGCGCATGCCGACGCCACAGCGAACTGCGCAGCACCCAGCGTTGCGCCTGGCCATCGACGTGATGGCGGCTGCGGTAGCGCACCTGGGCCAGGCCCCGGGCCAGCAACCACACGGCGTACTGTTCCGATTCAATCAGCACCTGCGCGCGCTCCAACGGGATCTCCAGCAACGCGGCATCACGACCGTAGCATTGTCCGGAACTGCCGATCTCGCTGAGATCCTCGTCCAGCAGGGCCGAAAGGGCCTGGCGGTCACCCCGCACCTGCGGCGCATGCAGCGCGCGTTCCAGCGCCTCCAGTTCGGCGGCCAACGCTGCGTCCGCAGGCTGGCCCACGTCGATCACGCCGGATCCTGCGCCAGTACGTGCGGCGCGGTCGGGCTGGCCAGGGGCACGCACTGCCCCGGCTGCGCAACACGGTGCCCCCGCGCCGCCAGCGCCTGGCCATCGGCCACGCTGGCATAGTGGTAGAGCATCATCCGCGCCCGCAGCTCGGCGCTGTACTCACGCTCCAGATCGTCCACGCCGGTGTGCGACGGATTGCCGTGCAGGCCGCAGTCGTGGGCGATCAGCTCGTTGTCATTGGCGAAGCGGGCCAGCATCTCCGGAATCGGCCGGGTATCGCCGCTCCAGGTCAGCGCGCCCTGCAGGCGCAGGCCATAGGCCGTCTCCGGCCAGTGGTGGCGCACTGGGAACACCTCCAGGCGCACTCCCTCGTGCCAGAACGCATCGCCCACCACGATCAGCTGGAAGGCATCCCAGAAGTTCGCACCGCCCTCGGCCAGCACGTTCGGATAGTCACCGATGCGCTGGTGCAGCAGCGGCACCACCGTGGCCGGCACATACAGGCGCACCTTGCCGCGCCGCTGCGCATTGAAGAAGGTGTCCACGAACAGCCGTTCGAAGCCTGCCACGTGGTCAAGGTGCACATGGGTCACGAACAACGCCTGCGGCATGTGGCCGTAGTGCGCCTTGAACGCGGTCAGCCCTTCACCACCACAATCAATGGTCAGCCACGGACGCCCATCCCGCTCGATCACCGACATCGGCGACCCCAGCTCGACCGCCGACGCATTGCCGACGCCCAGGAAACGCAACGACCAATCCATCAGGTGCCCCGGTTCCAGGCCATGTCATAGGCACGGCGCAGCCGCGCGTAGTCCTTCTGCACATCTTCCACGCTGCGCTCGCCGCGCAACTTGATCAGCGAGCGCAGCAGGCGCTTGAGGTTGCGTTCGCGCCAGGCGGTGGCCGGAATGCGGATCACCCCACGGTCGAAGTCGATCAGCCAGCCATGGCCGTTGCCATCGAACAGGATGTTGTGCGCGTTGAGGTCGGCATGGTCCAGGCCGGCACGATGGAAGCGGGCGATCAGCCGCCCCGTCTCCTCCCAGGGCGCGCCCCGGCCGGCGACCAGGGCGCGGTCGGCCAGCGAGCGCACGCCCTCGATCCGCTCCATCAGGATCGCGGCCCGGTAGCGCAGGCCCTCGCGCATGTAGAACGCGGCGATCGGCCGTGGCACCGGCAGCTTCTTCTCGCGCAGCGCGCGCATCAGCCGGAATTCGGCGAAGCTGCGGGTCCGGTCCGAACCGCGCCACAGGTACTGGTCGTGGCTGAGCTTCGCGGCCAGGCCGCCCCGCAGGTAGTGCCGCAGCACGCTGGCCCCGAACGGCGCATCGACGAACCAGGCGCTGCCGCGGCCGCCCTCGCCCACCGGCCGGGCCCTGCTGCCCCAGTGCTGGGGCGAGAACAGGCCGATGTCGGCTTGCCGCAGCCGCTCGCGGTCGAACAGAATGGCCCCGATGCCGCGACCCTCGCGGCATGGCGTCAGCGCTTCATTGGCGTCGAATGCGACCATTTCATTGAGTCTAACAACACATGGCATCAGCGTCCTCCTCCTTGTGCCTCCTGCGCCTGTCCGCACTCGGCGACGTCACCCACGTGGTGCCCCTGGTGCGCACCCTGCAGGCTGCGCGCCCGGACACGCCGATCCACTGGATCATCGACAAGGTTGGCCACAAGCTGCTTGACGGCCTGCCCGGTGTCACCTTCCATGCCTACGACAAGAAGAGCGGCATGGCTGGGGTCAAGGAACTGCGCAGGCAACTGCCACCGGGGCGCTTCGAGGCGCTTCTGCAGATGCAGGTCGCATTCCGCGCCAACCTGCTGTCAGCCTTCATTCCGGCCGAACGCCGCATCGGCTACGACCGCAGCCGCTCCAAGGACCTGCACGGGCTCTTCATCAACGAGCGCATTCCTGACCGCCCCGGCATCCATGTACTGGATGCCATCGGCAGCTTCTGCGAACCGCTGGGCCTGCGCCAGACCGAAGTCAGCTGGGATCTGGCCGTGCCGCCCTCCGCTTTCGAGTGGGCCGCCGCGCAGTGGCAGGACGATGGCCGCCCGGTGCTGATGATCTCGCCCTGCTCCAGCCACGTGCGGCGCAACTGGTATGCGGACCGCTATGCAGCGGTGGCCAACCACGCCGCACAGCGCGGTTGGCGGGTGGTGCTGTGCGGTGGCCGCAGCGAACTGGAGCGCCACATGGCCGATGCGATCCAGGCGCAGCTGCAGACGCCGGCACTGGACCTGGTCGGCAAGGACACGTTGAAGCAGCTGCCTGCCCTGCTGGCCCGCGCCAATCTGGTGATGACCCCGGACTCGGGCCCGATGCACATCGCCAACGCGATGGGCGCCAAAGTGCTGGGCCTGCATGCAGCCAGCAATCCGGACCGCAGTGGCCCGTACTCGGACCGCCGCTACTGCGTGGACCGCTACGATGATGCCGCGCGCAAGTACCTGGCCAAGCAGGCGACGGACCTGAAGTGGGGCACCAAGATCGAATTCGACGATGTGATGGAACTGATCACCGTGGAAGACGGTATCGCTGCGTTCGAACGCTACGTCGCCGACCACCTGGGGTGATCGGCAACCTGCCCGGGTTTACGTGCGCTGCGCGTAATCCTGGTAGGACTTCTCTTCCACATACGCCGAGCCCAGCGCCAGGTTGATCGCCTTCTTGATGCGCGCGCGCTCGTCGTTGCGCAGGTAGACACTGCGCGCCAGGTCGATGAAGCCCTGGTCGAACGCCTGCACCTTCTCCTTCAGGCGGATGTCGTCCTCGATGTCCCACAGCTGCTCGTTGACCGCCTTCAGCTCGGCACGCAGCTTGGCGATGTCCTTCACCGCGGCCGGGTGTGCCATCCAGGTCTGCTCCAGCGCCGACAGCTCCTTGCGCACATTGGCCAGCTTGCCCTCGTCGCTGATGCGTTCGGACTTGATCTGCAGGATCGAGATCTTGTCCAGCAGCTCGCCGAAGGAAACGGGGACGAGGATTTCAGCGGTCATCGGGAAAAGCTCCAGCAGGTGATGCGTACATGTTAACCCGCAGCGTCCGCACGGATATCCCGGGTAGATCCACGCCATGCGTGGATGAGCCTGCCAGCAGGAACAGCATCCACGCACCGCGCGGATCTCCCGTGATCCATCTGGAGGAACCAGCCCCTCTGTTGAGGGGCTGCCCCGACAGGGGCGGGGAGAGGCCGGCAAAGGGAGGGGCGCACGCGTTGCGCAGCGACGTGTGGGGCGACGCGCAGAGCGCGTCGCGTCCCGCGCCAGATCAGTACAGGGTCACTACGGCGGGATGCCCGCCGCGCATCCACGCACCGCGCGGATCTCCCGTGATGCATCTGGAGGACCAAGCCCCTCTGTTGAGGGGCTGCCCCGACAGGGGCGGGGAGAGGCCGGCAAAGGGAGGGGCCCATACGTTGCGCAGCAACGTTTGGGGCGACGCGCAGAGCGCGTCGCGTCCCGCGCCAGATAAAGAAAAAGGGCTGCCTTTCGGCAGCCCTTTTTCTTTATCTGGCGGAGAGGGGGGGATTCGAACCCCCGAGGCGCTATAAACGCCTGCCTGATTTCGAGTCAGGTACATTCAACCACTCTGCCACCTCTCCGGGTGGTCCCCGGCGGACCGGGGACGCGCATCATACGAGGAAGTGAGGCCGACGACAAGTCATTCCGGCCCATGAAGTGGAAATTTCCTGGGCGCATGCCTTGCCGGATGCGTGCGGCCACCCGATGATGCCTGTCTCCCCAGCAACACCCTGCCCCAGCCCCCATGATCGAATTCGGACACCTCACCCACCCCGGCATGCGCCGCGAGCTCAACGAGGACACCTACTACGGTGACAGCGAGCTGGCCCTGTGGCTGGTGGCCGATGGCATGGGCGGGCACGCCTGCGGTGAAGTGGCCAGCGCGCTGGCACGCGAAACCATCGTGCGCGAGATACGCCGTGGCGCGCCATTGGCCCAGGCCATCCGCACCGCCGACGAAGAGATCATCCGCACCTCACGCCGTCGCAATGACAGCCTGCCGATGGGCACCACCGTGGTCGCCGCGCGCGTGCAGGGCAACCGCTATGAAGTGGCCTGGGTCGGCGACAGCCGCGCCTACCTGTGGCGCGATGGACAGCTGGCACAGCTCAGCCAGGACCACAGCGTGGTGCAGGAACTGGTCGCGCAGGGAAACCTGACCGCCGAACAGGCGCGTGCGCATCCGCATCGCAACGTGGTTACCCAGGCGCTGGGCGTAACCGATCCGGCACACCTGAACGTGGCCACCACCAGCGGTGAACTGCGCCCGGGAATGCAGCTGCTGCTGTGCAGTGACGGCCTGACCGAGGAGGTGGACGACCGCAGTATCGCCCGCACCCTCGCCTACGAAGATGCCAGCGCGCAGGAATGCGTGGACACGCTGGTCGCAGCCGCACTCGACGGCGGTGGCCGCGACAACATCAGCGTGATCCTGGTGCGCTGCCATTGACCGGTAGATCCACGCCACGCGTGGATGCGGTAATGCCGGCCGCTGGCCGGCTCACCGGGAAACCCCGTATCACGTAGATGCCGGCCAGCGGCCGGCACTACCTCGATGTATTACGCGCTGACGGGTTCTTCCACCTTCGGGCCATCCCACAGCGCGTGGCCGGCCTTCTTGCGCAACCGCTCCAGCCGCGCGGCATGCGCTTCCAGCTCCGACGGCGTGGCCACTACGCGCGGGCGCGGCAGCAGCTTGCTGGTATCGAAGGCCTGCAGCGCCGCACCGGCGCCACCGCCATCGTCATCCCCCAGGCCGAATCCGATCTCTTCCTGCCCCGACGTCAGCGCGATGTAGACGTCACCCAGGATCTGCGCATCGAGCAGGCCGCCATGCAGCGCACGGTGCGAATTGTCCACGCCCAGCCGCTTGCACAGCGCATCCAGCGAATTGCGCTGGCCCGGGAAGCGCTCGCGCGCCATCACCAGGGTATCGATCACCGTGCAGCGATCGGTGATCTTCCCGTACTGCGGGCCCAGCAACGACAGTTCGTTGTCGAGGAAGCCCAGGTCGAACGCCGCGTTGTGGATGATCAGCTCGGCGCCATCGATGAAGGCAAGGAATTCATCGGCGATCTGCGCGAAGTCCGGCTTGTCAGCCAGAAACTCCAGGGTCAGGCCGGTGACTTCCTGCGCGCCCTGTTCGAACTCGCAGTCCGGCTTGATGTACTGGTGGTAGTTGTTGCCGGTCGGGCGGCGCTTGAACAGCTCCACGCAGCCGATTTCGACGATGCGGTTGCCCTTCTTCCACTCCAGGCCGGTGGTTTCGGTATCGAGGATGATCTGACGCATGGGCTCAGTTTACCGGGCTGGCGTCGCGGATCTGGATGGC
Organism: Stenotrophomonas maltophilia group sp. msm1; assembly: GCF_032025805.1. NCBI lineage: Bacteria > Pseudomonadati > Pseudomonadota > Gammaproteobacteria > Lysobacterales > Lysobacteraceae > Stenotrophomonas > Stenotrophomonas maltophilia group sp. msm1. The sequence goes on along the minus strand of NZ_JAVSKH010000001.1, from coordinate 1,660,431 downwards.
CGCGTTGCGGGCCAGGGTATCCACCCGCTCATTGTCCGGATCGCCGGAGTGGCCCTTCACCCAGCGCCAGTCGATCTGGTGCCGCAGCGTGGCCGCATGCAGGCGCTCCCACAGCTCGCGGTTCTTCACCGGCTCACCGCCGGCGGTCTTCCAGTTCTTGCGGATCCAGCCCGGCATCCACTGGGTCAGCCCCTGCCGCACGTACTGCGAATCGGTGTAGAGCACGATGTTGCACGGCTCGGTCAGCGTCTCCAACCCGGAAATGGCGGCCATCAGCTCCATCCGGTTGTTGGTGGTGTGCGCTTCGCCGCCGCTCAGTTCACGCTCATGGCCCTTGTAGCGCAGCAGTGCAGCCCAGCCGCCGGGGCCGGGATTGCCAAGGCAGGAACCGTCGGTGTGGATTTCGATGGTTTTCAATACAACTCCAGAATCAGGTGGCTACGGTGCCGTGCCAGCGCACCGGCAGCGGTGTCGGCCCGGGCAGGGCCAGCGTGCGCTTTTCAGCATGGAACAGGCAGGCCGCGCGCAGTGGCGCCCACCCGCCCGGGCGACGGCTGCCGGCACCGCGCCAGAGGGGGCCGATGTAACGCATATCGTCGCACTCCAGCCCGTGGCGGCCGAGCAGCAGGCGAATCCGCTGCGGCGTGCGCACCACCAGTCCGTGCTGGCGCCAATGTGTACGGTAGGGGCTGAACGGGTTGAGGCTGCTCAGCCACAGGTGGCCGCCCGGCATCAGCACGCGCTCGCACTCATCCAGCAGCTGGTCGGCATCGCCGGTGGTCACATGCTGCAGCACGATCGCGTTGACACTCTCGTTGGCCAGCGGCAGCGGCAGTGCGCAGCGGGTATCACCGGCATAGCCCTGCCCCTGCCGGAACAGGCGCAGGCCACGCCCGCCGAGCTGCGCATCATCAAGCCAGCACGCGCTTGGCGCGATCCACAACCAGGGTTGTGCCGGCAGCACTGACAGCTGCGGCAGCAGTAATTGCCGCTCCAGCACGCGCAGGGATTCCGCCGGTTCACTGTCGAACCACGGGGTCTGGCTCGCTTGACGGGTGCTCTGCAGCGCGGGCATGGTCCAATTCTATGCGACTGACTGCCCTGCCCGCATTTGCGGACAACTACATCTGGACGTTGATCGACGACGATGGCGCCGCCGTGGTCATCGATCCCGGCGATGCCGCGCCGGTGCTTGCGGTGGCCGATCAGGGCCTGCGCGTGGACACGATCCTGCTCACCCATCATCACGATGACCACATCGGTGGCGTGCCCGCGCTGCAGGCGCGTTTTCCCGGCGTCCGGGTGATCGCGCCGGTCGAGGAGCGCATTCCCACTGCGACCCACCGCGTCGGTGAAGGTGAACGCGTTCAGGCACTGGGCCGGACGTTCCACGTACTATCCGTGCCCGGACATACCCGCAGCCACATCGCGTTTCACACTGCTGAACATCTTTTCAGCGGAGATTCGTTGTTCAGCCTGGGCTGTGGACGCCTGTTCGAAGGTACGCCGTCCCAGCTGCTGGCGTCGATGCGCAAGCTGGGTGCCCTGCCCGCGCAACTGCTGCTTTGTTGCGCTCATGAGTACACCGTGTCAAATGCCGTCTTCGCGCGGCATGTCGACCCCGCCAACGCTGCCCTGTGGCAGCGCCAAGAGGAGGCTTTGGCCATGCGCCGCGATGACCGTTCCACCCTGCCGGTAACCCTGGCCAGCGAATTCGACTGCAATCCCTTCCTGCGTGTGCACGCGGCGCCGATCCGTGCGTCGGTGGCGGCGCACCTGGGCCGTGACGTCGTGGACGACGTCGACGTGATGGCCGGTCTCCGGCACTGGAAAGACGGCTTCCGCGCATGATGCGCCGAAGTCTGCCGCTGGCCCTGGGCCTTGCGCTGGGGCTGGCAGGAACCGCGGGCGCGCAGTCGCTGGGCGCAGGCATCAGCCAGAACCTGACCGCTGCCGCTGCGCTGCCGCTGGATCCATCGGCGCTGCCGGCCGCTTCGGTACGCAACGGCCAGGAGATCTTCACAAGCTTCCGCGACGGCCTGGCCGAGCCCAGCTGCGATGCCGAGGCCACCAGCCCGCGCTGGCAGAAGCAGTTCGCCCATGCTCCCTCACGCCTGGCCAACCAGGATGACGATGCGCTGGTGCTGTTCGGCTACGTGGTCGAAGAGCTGCGCAAGGCCAACCTGCCCACCGAATTCGCACTGATTCCGTTCGTGGAAAGTGGCTATCGGCCCAATGCCCGCAATGGCAGCGGTCCGACGGGCCTGTGGCAGTTCATCGCCACCACCGCGCGCAACCATCGGGTGCCCATGTCCAACGGCTACGACGGCCGCCTGTCGGCGGTCGATTCCACCCAGGCCGCGGTACGTTACCTGAAGACCCTGCACGGCATGTTCGGCGGCGACTGGCGCCTGGCCACCATGGCCTACAACGCCGGCGAGTACCGGGTCCTGCAGTCCATGCGCAAGGCCGGCATGAACGCGCAGAACGCCAAGCCATCGGCGCTGCCCGGCCTGTCACCGGTCACCCATGCCTATGTCGAGAAGCTGCATGCCCTGGCCTGCGTGCTGGAGGACGTGGAAGACCAGCCCGGCGTGATGGCCTCGCTGGACCGCACCGTGCCGGTGCTGAAGGACCACACCCTGCCGGCCGGCACCAGCATCCAGCAGTGGGCCGCACAACGCGCCCTGGACCCTGCCAGGATCGCCCGCCTCAACCCGGCCCTGGCCGCCGGCAACCGTGCCTCGGGAACCACCCGGGTGCTGGCCCCGGTCTCGGCCGCCAATGCGACGGTGACGGAAACCGCGACCACGCTGGTGGCCAGCACCGCACCGGCTGCCACGACCACACCGACGCCGCAGGCGGCCAAGACCGTCGCCGCGATTGCCGATCGCCCGCGCAGCCGCCGCCACACCGTGCGCGATGGCGAGTCGGCATGGACCATCGCCCGTCGCTATGGCATGCCGGTGAAGGCGCTGCTGTCACTGAACGGCCTGAGTGGCAGCAGCGTGCTGAAGCCGGGCGCGGTGCTGCGCGTCGAGGACTGACGCGCCAGCCAGGCCCTCCTGTAGAGCCGAGCCCATGCTCGGCTTTTTCATGCCTGCGCGCAGCAGATGCAGTCGAGCACGGCTCGACTCTACAAAAGGAGTCGAGCAAGCTCGACCACTGCCAAAGCGCAAGCGCGACACAAACGACGCGAAGACAAAAAAGGCCCGGCAATGCCGGGCCTTCTTCGATCTGCTCGCCGCGAGGCTTACAGGTTCGCTTCGGTGGTCTGGATCATGAACTTCTTGCGCATCGCATCCACGTAGGCCTTGGCTGCGGCCATGCCATCGATCTGGCTCAGCTGCTCCTTGAGCTGCTTCTGCTGCTCGGCGGTCACTTCCTTGATGTCGCCCGGGTTGACCTTGTTCACTGCAAACAGCAGCGCGTGACCGTTGACGTCGACTTTGCCGTAGCTCGGCTTGCCTTCGGCCGGCACAGGCGCGCTGAAGATGGCGCGGTTGATTTCCGGGGTCGGCACCGGCTGGCTGCGCGGCAGGCCCGGCATCGGGCTCAGCTGCAGCTTCTCGCTTGCGGCCAGCGACTGCAGGGTGGCGCCCGCCTTCAGCTTGGCCAGCACAGCGTCGGCGGCCTTGTCGCTGGCCTGGCGCTGGCGGTCAGCGCGGATCGCGGCGATCACCTGCTCGCGGGCCTTGTCCAGCGGCAGGGCCTGTTCCGGGGTATGGGCGGCCACTCGGATGACCACACTGTGGTTGGTCGCGCCGCCAAGCGCAATCGGGTCGCTGGCAGTGCCGTCCTGCACCAGCACTTCAGAGAAGGCGGCACGCAGCACGGCCGGGTCAGCGGCGATGCCACTGGCGGTTGCGCGGGTGATCGGCCCCAGGGTCTGCAGCGGCAGGTTGACTTCCTTGGCCGCAGCGGCCAGATCGCTCGGGCTCTTGTTGATGGCATCCACCAGACGACCGGCCAGCTCGTTGAAGCCGCGTTCGCCGTCGGCCTTCAGCTGCTCGGCGGCCAGCGTGTCACGTACTTCCTCGAACGACTTGCCTTCGCCGCCACGCACCGCGGCGACCTTGATGATGTGGTAGCCGAAGTCGGTCTTGACCGGGCCGATCACGTCACCGGCCTTGGCAGCGAACAGTGCGTCTTCGAACGGCTTGACCATCGCACCGCGCTCGACCCAGCCCAGGTCACCGCCCTGGTCCTTGGAGCCCGGATCTTCCGAATTGGCCTTGGCCAGCGCAGCGAAGTCGGCACCGGCCGCCTTGGCTTCGGCAGCGATCTTGTTCGCCTTGGCTTCGGCGCCGTCACCGGTGATCAGGATGTGCGAGGCCTGGCGCTGCTCCGGCGAGGTGAACTTCGCCTTTTCTTCTTCATAGCGCTTGCGCAGGGTCGCTTCATCGGCCGGAGTCGGTGCCGGCAGGTTCGCACCGTTGATCTCGACGTATTCCAGCGAGACGCTCTCGGCCTGGCGGAAATCCTTGCCGTGGCTGTCGTACCACTGCTTGATCTGCGCGTCAGTCACCGGCGCGGTGTCAGCCGGTACTTCCGGCAGCGCGGCCAGTTCGACGTCGCGGGTTTCACCCAGCAGCTTCAGCAGGCGCTCGGTTTCGGCCTGGGTGACAAAGCCCGAATTCTGCAGGCCCGACGGGATCACCGACTGCTGCAGGCTCTCGCGCACCAGTTCCTGGAACTGGGTCGGGGTACGCGGCGGATTGCCACCGGCCAGGGCCAGGCGATAGTTGTTTTCGTTGAACTTGCCGTTCGAATCGAGGAAGGCCGGGATGGTGGCGATGTACTCGCGCACCGCACCATCGCCAATGACAACGCCGGCTTGTTCACCGACCAGGCGCACGACCTGCTCATCGATCAGCTGGTCGAGCACGGCCAGCTTGTTTTCGGTGCTCTCGAAAGCGCGCGGGTCGAAGTTCTCGCCCTGCTGCTGGCGCTCACGCATGCGCTCCTGCTCGAAACGGGTGCGGAAATCCTGCGCGCTGATCTCATGGTGCTGCCACAGCATGCGCACCGGCCACCACGACGGTGCCGAACGCCACCAGGTCGGCGGGGCGGAAACCTTGGCCACGTTCTGAGCGCCAACGCCACCGAGGTAACTGTTGTCGATCACGAACAGGAACGGAATCATCAGCAGCCCCAGGATCACGGTGACGATCCAGCCTGAGGTCTTGTCGCGGAGTTTCTGCAGCATGGTGAGGAATCACAAGGCCTGATTGGCGAGCCCGGCAGTGTAACCCGCTTCGCCGCAGGGACCAAAAGCAGCGGCGGCGCGGCCTGCGCATCACTTTGCGACGGGCTAAAGAAAAAACCCCCGGCTTGCGCCGAGGGCTTTTAGAGTTGGCGGAGCGGACGGGACTCGAACCCGCGACCTCCGGCGTGACAGGCCAGCATTCTAACCAGCTGAACTACCGCTCCGCGCTGAAACTTTGCAGGCGCCCAGTATATCCAAAGACTCCCTGGAAACCCAGCCCGATGAACACTTTTTTCAAAGTTTTTTCACAGGGATTTAAGACTCTGCAATGGCGGAGCGGACGGGACTCGAACCCGCGACCTCCGGCGTGACAGGCCAGCATTCTAACCAGCTGAACTACCGCTCCGTTCTTGCAAGAACCTATTCGCCTTCTTCCCGAACCTTCCGGGGAGAAGACAAGGCCCCCAGCTTTAGGCCGGGGGCCTTGATGTAGTGGCGGAGCGGACGGGACTCGAACCCGCGACCTCCGGCGTGACAGGCCAGCATTCTAACCAGCTGAACTACCGCTCCGCATTGTTGCTTTTTTGTTTTCCCATCGGCCTGGACCTGGGAGAAAACAAAGCCTCCAGCTTTTGGCCGGAGGCCTCGTTGAATGGCGGAGCGGACGGGACTCGAACCCGCGACCTCCGGCGTGACAGGCCAGCATTCTAACCAGCTGAACTACCGCTCCACACTCAAACGTTACCGCGGTGCTGTGGTGGGTGCTGAGGGTTTCGAACCCCCGACCCTCTCCGTGTAAAGGAGACGCTCTACCGCTGAGCTAAGCACCCCAGCGAGCCGCTTAGTTTACAGCATCCTTCAGAGCCTTGCCAGCCTTGAACGACGGATTCTTCGAAGCAGCGATCTTGATGGTGTCGCCGGTCTTCGGGTTGCGGCCGGTGCGGGCAGCACGGTCGCGGACCTGGAAGGTACCGAAGCCAACCAGGGTGACCGCATCGCCGTCCTTCAGCGCCTTGGTGATGGCAGCAACGACGGCATCGACAGCGCGGCTGGACTCGGCCTTGGTCAGGTCCGCAGCTTCAGCAACGGCATCGATCAATTCGGTCTTGTTCATTCTCTACAACTCCTTTGGCGGTGGGTTCCGCTTATTCGACAGGGAAGCAACCGCACGCCTTCTGCATGCGGCCGCCATGTGGAAACGGTTCGCCGATTCAGTCATCGCTGACAGCGATCACTCATTCGCGAGTGCTGCTTTTATACCAGTGGCCCTACCCCCACGCAAGCTGGAAAGCCAGCAACGACGCGGGTTTCGGGCCATTGGACGGTGCGCGTCAATGCTTGACGCGCGCACTTCCACTCGGTTTGGCCTTGCTGCGCACCGTGACACGCTGCGCACTCTTGCGTGCCTTCTTCGGTGCCAACGGGCGCTCCAACGCCAGGTCCAGCACTTCCTCTATGTACTTCACCGGCACGATCTGCAGATCGCGGGTAACGTTTGCCGGAATGTCTGCAAGGTCCTTGCGGTTCTCTTCCGGAATGATGACCGTGCGGATGCCGCCCCGCAATGCGGCCAGCAGCTTTTCCTTCAAGCCGCCGATGGCGGTGACACGGCCACGCAGGGTGATCTCACCGGTCATCGCCACGTCGGCACGCACCGGCACCTTGGTCAGCATCGATACCAGCGAGGTGACCATCGCCGCGCCGGCACTCGGGCCGTCCTTCGGCGTAGCGCCATCGGGCACGTGCAGGTGCACGTCGTGCTTCTGCAGGAAGTCGCTGTCGATGCCGAAGCCCACGGCGCGCGAACGCACCACCGACAGCGCGGCCGACGCCGATTCCTTCATTACGTTGCCGAGCTGGCCGGTCAGGATCAGCTGGCCCTTGCCCGGCACCAGTGTCGATTCGATCTGCAGCAGATCGCCACCGACCTCGGTCCAGGCCAGGCCGGTGACCAGGCCGATCTCGTTCTCTTCCTCGGCACGGCCGAAGTCGAAGCGACGCACGCCCAGGTACTTGTCCAGGTTCTTGCTGGACACATTGACCAGCGCCTTGGGCTTCTTCGCGCCCTTCTTCGCCTTCACCGGCTGCGGGCCGGCCAGCGCGATCTCCTTCACCACCTTGCGGCAGATCTTGGCGATCTCGCGTTCCAGGTTGCGCACGCCCGATTCGCGCGTGTAGTAGCGCACGATGTCCTGGATGGCGTCACTGCCGATCTCCAGTTCTTCCGGCTGCAGGCCGTTGGCCTTGACCTGCTTGGGCACCAGGTAACGGGTGGCGATGTTGAGCTTCTCGTCCTCGGTGTAGCCGGGGATGCGGATCACTTCCATGCGGTCCAGCAGCGGGCCGGGAATGTTGAGCGAGTTCGAGGTGGCCACGAACATCACTTCGGACAGGTCCAGGTCCACTTCCAGGTAGTGGTCGTTGAACGCGTTGTTCTGCTCCGGGTCGAGCACCTCCAGCAGCGCCGACGACGGATCGCCACGGAAGTCCATCGACATCTTGTCGATCTCGTCCAGCACGAACAGCGGGTTCTTGCTGCCAACCTTGTTGAGGTTCTGCACGATGCGGCCGGGCATCGAACCGACGTAGGTACGGCGGTGGCCACGGATCTCGGCCTCGTCACGCACGCCGCCCAGCGACATGCGCACGAACTTGCGGTTGGTGGCCTTGGCGATGGACTGGCCCAGCGAGGTCTTGCCCACGCCCGGCGGCCCGACCAGGCACAGGATGGGGCCCTTCATCTGCTTCACGCGCGACTGCACCGCCAGGTATTCAAGGATGCGCTCCTTGACCTTCTCCAGGCCGTAGTGATCGGCATCGAGGGTGTCCTGCGCCACCTTCAGGTCCTTGCGCACCTTGCTGCGCTTCTTCCACGGCACGCCCAGCAGCCACTCCAGGTAGTTGCGCACGACGGCGGCTTCAGCCGACATCGGCGACATCTGCTTGAGCTTGTTCAGTTCATTGCGCGCCTTCGCTTCAACCGCCTTCGGCATGCCGGCCTCGGCAATCTTGCGGGCCAGTTCTTCCAGCTCGCCCGGCGCGTCGTCCAGGTCACCCAGTTCCTTCTGGATGGCCTTCATCTGTTCGTTAAGGTAGTACTCGCGCTGGCTCTTCTCCATCTGCGACTTCACGCGGCCGCGGATGCGCTTCTCCATCTGCTGCACGTCGATCTCGCCGTCGACCAGGCCGACCAGCATCTCCAGGCGGTCACCGACGGCCAGCGTTTCCAGCAGGCGCTGCTTGTCGGCCAGGCGCACGCTGATGTGCGCAGCGATGGTGTCGGCCAGGCGCGCCGGCTCATCGATGCCCGACAGCGTCTGCAGCAGCTCCGGCGGCAGCTTGCGGTTGGTCTTCACGTACTGCTCGAACAGCGACATCAGCGAGCGGGCGATGGCCTCGACCTCGCGCGCTTCGCGCTCGTCGGTGGCCTCGATCTCCACCGCCTGGCCGTGCAGCGAGCCGTTGCGCTCGTCGACGTGGGTGACCTGCACGCGCGACAGGCCTTCGACCAGCACCTTGATGGTGCCGTCGGGCAGCTTCAGCAGTTGCAGCACCTGCGCCAGCGTGCCGACCTGGTAGAGGTCGGCCGCATGCGGGTCGTCGGTTTCGGCCGACTTCTGCGCCAGCAGCAGGATGCGCTTGTCCGCCTCCATTGCCTGTTCGAGCGCGTGCATGGACTTGTCACGGCCGACGAACAGCGGGATGACCATGTGCGGGAACACCACTACGTCGCGCAGCGGCAGGACCGGCAGGTCGAGGGTTTCACTTGGGGAACGGGCCATGGGGGCTCCAGGGAAGGGGGAAAACCGCCTCCGGGAGGGCATCTTCCGGAGACAAAAAAAGCCGATGGCCCCGTTATGGGGCCATCGGCTTTCAGATGCAAGGCATTCCTTTAAAATCCTTTCCAATCAACAACCTGGAAGGATCACTCGGCGCCTGCGGCCTTCTGTTCAGGGGCCGCCGGGGTCTGGTAGATCAGGTACGGCTCGGACTTGTGCTCGATCACCGATTCGTCCACCACCACCTTGCTGACGTTCTCCTGCGACGGCAGGTCATACATGGTGTCCAGCAGGACCGATTCGACGATGGTGCGCAGGCCACGGGCGCCGGTCTTGCGCTTGAGCGCCTTCCTGGCGATGGCCGACAACGCGTCCGGACGGAACTCCAGCTCGACATTCTCCATCTCGAACAGCTTCTTGAACTGCTTGGTGATGGCGTTCTTCGGCTCGGTCAGGATCTTGATCAGGGCCGGCTCGTCCAGCTCCTCCAGGGTCGCGACCACCGGCAGGCGGCCGACGAACTCGGGAATCAGGCCGAACTTGATCAGGTCTTCCGGCTCGACCTCAGCCAGCACCTTGCCCACTTCCTGCTTGCGCTCGCTGCTCTTCACCTTGGCACCGAAGCCGATGCTGCCGATGTCGGTGGAACGGGCCTGGATGACCTTGTCCAGCCCGGCGAACGCGCCGCCGCAGATGAACAGGATGTTCTTGGTGTCCACCTGCAGGAATTCCTGCTGCGGATGCTTGCGGCCGCCCTGCGGCGGGACGCTGGCCACGGTGCCTTCGATCAGCTTCAGCAGGGCCTGCTGCACGCCTTCGCCGGATACATCGCGGGTGATCGACGGGTTCTCGCTCTTGCGCGAGATCTTGTCGATTTCATCGATGTAGACGATGCCCTGCTGCGCCTTCTCGACATCGTAGTCGCACTTCTGCAGCAGCTTCTGGATGATGTTCTCCACATCCTCGCCCACGTAACCGGCTTCGGTCAGCGTGGTGGCGTCGGCCATGGTGAACGGCACGTTGAGCAGGCGGGCCAGGGTTTCGGCCAGCAGCGTCTTGCCCGAACCGGTCGGGCCGACCAGCAGGATGTTCGACTTCGCCAGTTCGACGTCGTCGTTCTTCTGCCGGCTCTCGATGCGCTTGTAGTGGTTGTAGACGGCCACGGCCAGGGTGCGCTTGGCGCGGTTCTGGCCGATCACGTACTGGTCGAGGACCTCGAGGATCTCGCGCGGCTTGGGCAGCGAACTGCGTGCCGACTGCGCCTTCTCCTCAAGCTCCTCACGGATGATGTCGTTGCACAGCTCCACGCACTCATCGCAGATGAATACGCTCGGACCCGCAATCAGCTTGCGCACTTCATGCTGGCTCTTGCCGCAGAAAGAGCAGTAGAGGATCTTGCCGGTGTCCGTGGAACGACCTTGGCGGTCTTCGCTCATGCTTCGCTTACCCAGTTACCCCACCCGCTGAACGGGGGTTCGATTCGAGAATAGCACAGGGCCGAGGGGACACCAGTCCCGCCCGACCCTGCAGGAACGGGGCCTCCATGGCCCCGTGAAGGCCGGTCAACCGGCCTGGATCGACTCATCCGGACGACGCTCCAGGACCTGGTCGACCAGACCGTAGGCCTGCGCCTCGAAGGCGCTCTTGAAGTTGTCGCGCTCGGTGTCGCGGGCGATCGTCTCCAGCGACTGGCCGGTGTGCTTGGCCAGGATCTCGTTCAGGCGCGAACGCAGGGTCAGGATCTCTCGCGCATGGATGTCGATGTCGGTGGCCTGCCCCTGGTAGCCACCCAGCGGCTGGTGGATCATCACGCGCGAGTTCGGCAGCGCGTAGCGCTTGCCGGCTTCGCCCGCGGCCAGCAGCAGGGCGCCCATGGAGGCGGCCTGGCCGATGCAGGTGGTGCTCACATTCGGCTTGATGTACTGCATGGTGTCGTAGATCGCCATGCCGGCGGTGACCACGCCACCCGGCGAGTTGATGTAGATGTTGATGTCCTTTTCCGGGTTTTCCGATTCCAGGAACAGCAACTGCGCCACCACCACGTTGGCCATGTGATCGTCGATCGGGCCCACGAGGAAGATCAGGCGCTCCTTCAACAGGCGCGAATAGATGTCGTAGGCACGCTCGCCGCGGCTGGTCTGCTCGACCACCATCGGAACCAGGTTCAGGGCTTTGGTTCGGTTGTCCATTACGTGAGGTACCTATCTTGGGGGGCAACAACCCCGCGCCGGCAAAGGCGCGGGGCATCCGGTGATCCGCCGGCTTACTGGCGGATCGCGTCCTGGAACGAGAGCTTCTCTTCGGTGTGCTGGGCACGCTCGGCGATCCAGTCGATCACCTGCTCTTCCATCACACGGTTCTGCAGGCCAGACATCAGCTGGGGGTCGTTGCGGTACATCTCAATGACCTGCTCCGGCTCTTCGTAGGTCGAAGCGATCAGACGCATCGTTTCGTTCAGGCGCTTGGCTTCCAGGCGCAGGTCGTTGATGCGGGCCACTTCACCGACCAGCAGGCCGACCAGCACGCGCTTGGCGGCAGCGTCCTTGAAGCCTTCGTGGGCATCGGCCGGGATCTCGCCGACGTTCTGGCCGTTGCGGCGCAGCTGCTCGACCTGCTGGGCCAGCATGGCGCGGGCTTCGTTCTCGACCAGGCGCGGCGGCATTTCGACCGACGAGTAGGCCGCGATCAGCTGCTCGCCGACTTCACGGCGCAGGCGGTTCATCAGCGCGCCCTTCAGCTCACGCTCCAGGTTGGCGCGGATGTCGCTGCGGAACTGCGCGACGTCGCCACCCTTCACGCCGAAGCTCTTGATGAAGGCTTCGTCGACCGCCGGCACGACCGGCTCGGACACTTCGGCAACCTTGACGGTGACCTGCACGGTCTTGCCGGCCAGCACCGGCACGCGCCAATCAGCCGGGAACTCGACGTCCAGGGTCTTCTCTTCGCCCTTGGCCAGGCCGACCAGGCCCTTTTCGATGGTGTCGAACATCATGCCCTGGCCGAGAACGATCGAGCCCTTCTCGGTACCCTCGGCCGGCAGGCGCTCTTCGCCGGCCTGCGACCAGGTTTCCACCGCGACCAGGTCGCCTTCCTGTGCACCACGGCTGACCGGGGCCCAGGTACGACGCTGGTTCTGCAGGTTCTCGATCATCTGGTCGATGTCGGCTTCGGTGATCTCGGCGGTGTGACGCACGACGGTCAGCTTGCTGACGTCGATGTCGCCGAAGTCCGGCACCACTTCCACGGTGGCCACGAAGGAGAATTCACCCTCGTCGCCCTTGTCGATGCGCGGGCTGCCGACGACGCGCAGGTCGTGCTCGCGCACGGCCGCGTCGAAGGTTTCGCGCAGCAGGCCGTCCAGCGCCTCGCCACGGACCTGCGCGCCGAAGCGCTGCTCGATCACCTTGGCCGGCACCTTGCCCGGACGGAACCCCTTGATGCGGGTGGTACGGGCGATTTCGCCCAAGCGGCCGGCGATGTGGCTCTGCAGACGCTCTTCCGGCAGCGAGAAGCTCAGGCGGCGTTCCAGGTTGCCGGTGGATTCGATCGAAGCTTGCATGTTGACTCCTGCCACCGGTGGCCCACGCCCCCGGCTCGATGATTGGGATGAAACGGTTGTAAGGACGCGACGTCTGGGACGCGCCTGCTTGCCGCAGCCCTTTAGTTTCGCCCAATTCGGCCTGCACTGCCAGCGCGTGCCGGTCAAGGGGCGCAGATGGCCCGATCAGGGCGGGGACAGGCCGGCACTGGTGCGAAAGGGGGGACTCGAACCCCCACGCCTTGCGGCACTGGAACCTAAATCCAGGGCGTCTACCAATTCCGCCACTTTCGCGTGGCCGGCTCAGGCGTTCATTGTCGCAGGCGATGGCAGGAATCGGAAGGCCTGCACAAAACTGAACATGGCGATCGCGCGGCGCGCGCGTTGGACCACCCCGGGGAGCGCAAGCTGATCCGGGGTGGCAGGGTTCACTGCTGCGGCCTGGCCTTGGCCGGCGCCGTATCGGACCCCGACTCGGCCGCAGGATCCACCTTGCGGATCTCCACGCCCCCGTCTTCGGTGCGCCGCAGTGCCGCCGACTCCGGCGTGGCCTTGCGCACGTCCACCGAACCATCCGCATTGCGCTGCACGTCCACCGCGTCGGGCAGGGCCTCCCCTTCCGCGGGCTGAGCCGGCTGCATCTGCATGGCCTCACCCACCGGGCGCGCCGGAGCGCTCTCGGTGCCAGCATCGCGTTCGACGGTCTGCGCGGGATCGTTGGCCGGCGTGCAGGCCGCCAGTGCCAGCAACGCGAAGGGAACCCACAGCGTGCGGTGCAATCGATTGATATCAGCCATCAACATCTTCCTTCTGCATGCGCCACTGGCGCGGAAGATCCATTGGGTGCGATACAGGACGCGACGCGGTGAGAAGCAGCGCACAGCATTGAAAACACTGATGACGCGTATGCCCCTGATTTCAGCATCGCTTCAGTAGATCCACGCCATTCATGGATGACGTGCGACCGGGCGTGCAGGCATCCGCACGCTCAACCCGGCGCGCAGACAAGAAAAAAGCCACTTGGCGAACCAAGTGGCTTTCGTCTGGTGGGCTGTCAAGGATTCGAACCTTGGACCTATTGATTAAGAGTCAACTGCTCTACCAACTGAGCTAACAGCCCGAAATCGGGGCGCGAATTATGACCCGATCCGCTCGGTGGGTGCAAGCACTTTTTTCAACGCCGTTGAAACCAGCACTGCGATCCCGCTGCCGTTGCAGATCCGCGCCGAGCGGGGCCTGCAACGCGTGATCCATCCAAATGAAGGAGTCACACTTATAAGAAAAAAGCCACCTGGCGCACCAGGTGGCTTCTGTCTTGGTGGGCCGTCAAGGATTCGAACCTTGGACCTATTGATTAAGAGTCAACTGCTCTACCAACTGAGCTAACGGCCCGTGAAACTCAGACGCACATTGTAGCGTGCATTCTTCTTATTGCAATACCGTTTCGGCTGCGCCGGCACGGTTGAAACAGTGGGGTGGCTGAGGGGATTCGAACCCCCGACCACCGGAATCACAATCCGGTACTCTAACCAACTGAGCTACAGCCACCACTGAAACGCTTGTTCCTGCCGATGCGGCTGGCGACGGAACTTGAAACCTTTGCCTGGAGACTGTCACCGAAGTTCCGGTCCGCCGAAGCGAGTCCGATATTCTGGTGGAGTCTTTACGCTTTTGCAAGCACTTCTTCACATCGGCCGATGCGATCCCGTTACTCGCCGATGGCGCGCCCGACAGGAATCGAACCTGTAACCGCCGGCTTAGAAGGCCGGTGCTCTATCCAGTTGAGCTACGGGCGCCCGAACCGGAACGGTGTCCAATCCGACGTGACGTGGGATTGGTCGGGGTAGAGGGATTCGAACCCCCGACATCCTGCTCCCAAAGCAGGCGCGCTACCAGACTGCGCTATACCCCGGTCTTGCAATCCCCTCGGGCCAGGCCCGGGGAGTCGTTCATTGTGGCCAAGCACATCGTGAGCTGTCAACGCAGGCGAGACCAGCCATGAAACCGCCACGGCGCTATGCGTGGTCATCGGCTATGCTCGCAGACATCGGCCGGACGGCCGTCCCGACCTTTCATTCGCACGGAGAACACGCATGCGCAGCGGCAATCCGGCTCTTTCCGAGTCGACCTTCCTCGACCTCGCCAGCGGCTCGGTGGTGACCAGCCCCGACCAGGCAATGACCCTCAACGGCACCGTCAACAAGACCGGCTTCCTGTTGCTGTTGACCGTGCTGACGGCCGCTTTCGCCTGGAACCAGACCATCGATGACTACGGCCAGGTCATGGCCGGAGCCAAGCTGTATGCCATGGGCGGCGCCATCGGCGGCCTCGTGCTGGCGCTGATCACCGTCTTCAAGAAGGAATGGTCGCCGGTCACCGCGCCGATGTACGCGCTGGTGGAAGGCCTGTTCCTCGGCGCCATCTCGGCCGTGTTCAACGCCAAGTTCCCCGGCATCGTGTTCCAGGCCGTGCTGCTGACCTTCGGCACCCTGTTCGCGCTGCTGTTCGCGTACCGCAGCGGCCTGATCAAGGCCACCGAGAACTTCAAGCTGGGCGTGATCGCGGCCACTGGCGGCATCGCCCTGCTCTACCTGGCCTCGTTCGTGCTGGGCTTCTTCAACATCAACGTGCCGGTGATCCATGACTCCGGCTGGCTGGGCATCGCCTTCAGCCTGTTCGTGGTGGTCGTGGCCGCGCTGAATCTGGTGCTGGACTTCGACTTCATCGAGACCGGTGTCGCCCAGCGCGCGCCGAAGTACATGGAGTGGTATGGCGCATTCGGCCTGATGGTGACCCTGGTCTGGCTATATGTGGAGTTCCTGCGCCTGCTGTCGAAGATCCAGCAGCGCTGAACCGGATAGAGCCATAAACGACAAAGGGCGCCTTCTGGGCGCCCTTTTCTCTTTGTTACGCATCGCTGCATTTCCCGGCTAGCCAGTCGCGCCCACCTGTGCAGCGTAGTGCGCCGCAAGGTGCTCGACCAGCGCGCGCACTTTCGGCGCCAGCGCCCGCGCATGCGGATACAGCGCGAAGTAGCGCCGCTGCCCGGCGTGCCAGGCGGGCAGCACACGGATCAAACGACCGGCGCGCAGGTCTTCCTGCACGGTCAGTGCGGTGAACAGGCTGATGCCCATGCCCGCCAGCGCGGCGGCATACAGCGCCGGCGTTGCATCCACCCGCAGGCGTTGCCCGGCCTCGATGCTCGCGCTGGCACCGCGCGGCCCCTGCAGCTGCCAGGGCGACATCGCCGCTGCAGGACTGAACCCCAGCAGCGCGTGCTGCGCAAGGTCCGACGGCTGACGCGGCAGGCCATGACGCGCCAGGTAGGACGGTGCAGCGACCAGGATGCGCGAGCAGCTGGCCAGTTCGCGCGCGACCAGCTGGCTGTCCGGTAGCGAGGCTGCAATACGCAGCGCCAGGTCGAAGCCACCACCGACGACATCGACGAGCTGATCATCGGCCGACAGATCCAGCGCGACCTGCGCGTAGCGCTGCAGGAAGGACGGCAACCAATGCGGCAGCTCCTGGCTGGCCACCACCTGCGGCACGCTGATCCGCACCCTGCCACGGGGTTGCGCCTGCCCGGCGCGGGCACGATCGTCCGCCTCCTGCAGGCGGTCCAGCAGCGTTGCCGCCTCGCGATAGTAGTCGCGCCCGGCCTCGGTCAATGACAGCCGGCGGCTGTTGCGATCGAGCAAGCGAACCTGCAGATGTTCTTCCAGCTGGCGCAGCTGCCGTGACATCGCCGAGTGGGTGGTTCCCAGGCGTTCAGCGGCCGCGGTGAAACTGCCCGCGTCAACGATGGCGCGCAGCGCACGCAGGGCGGCGAAGTGATCCATCGGCTAGTGGCTCCACGTTGCGGTGCCCACGGCATGCGGGCCCCGCCAGCTTATCAAGCGCCGTCGCCAGCCTTGCGCACCGGCAACGCCAGGATCGCGTCGGTACTCATGACATCCCCGAACGCGTCTTCGATCTGCGCCAGCGAGGCGTCATGCAGCGCGCGATGATCGATGCGCTGGCCACCGGCCAGGTCCAGGTCCCGGCTGGCGCTGGCATCGGACGATACGATCACCCGGTAGCCGCGCGGCGCCGCCGCCGCGTCGCGCGCAGCACCGGCGACGCAGGCATGGGTCTGCAGGCCGGTGACGATCAGGGTGTCGATACCGGCATGCTTCAGCACCGTGTCGAGCACCGCGGCCGAGCTGCCAGCGAACACGCTGACGTTGTCCTTCTGCACCACGGTCTCGCCCTTGCGCGGCTGCAGGTCGCGATGGAAGTCGGCATTGACGCTGCCCAGCGCGAACAGCGGTGCGCCGGCCGGCAACACATGCTGCACGTGGATCACGCGGATGCCGTGGGCATCGGCGAACGCGACCACCCGCTTGGCCTGGCGCAGTGCGGCCACGCCATCGGGAATGACCATGCGGCCACCGGCGAAGCCCGGCGCGGCGCTGGCGTCGAAGTACTCGTTCTGGAAGTCGATCACCAACACCGCAGTCTTCGCCGCATCCAGCGAGGCCGCGACCGGCGCGCCCGCCATATGGCGGATGGTGGGATGGGCCGGCTCGGCGGCGACGACCGGAGTGGTGGCGGCCATGCCGATCAGGCTGGCCAGGCCGAAGGCGGTGAGATTCATGGAGCGACTCCTGTGCAGTGGAAAGTGGGCACAGGATGCGGAGCGAATGGCGCACCAACCAGCCACGTATCGGTACATGATCTGTGCGATTTTTGCACAGACGGCTCATGTAGTGTCGAGCTCTACCAGGCCAGCTTGACCCCATTGAGTCGCACGATCATCGCGTGGTCACGATCCAGCACCACTTCGGCGGTATTGCTGCCCATACGCACGGCATGTGCAAGGCCTGCCGGATACTTCACTGGGACGCCGGCCAGCGTCTGCACATGCTGGGCCGGAGAGATCCTGCTCCTGATCACGAATGCCGCACAGTTGCCTTCGAGCAGATACACAGGCAATCCTGCCGGAAATTCGACCAACCGCAGGATGCGCGCCTCGCTCTCCCGCAGGCTGCGGAGGGGCACCCCATGCCTGCTCAAGCGGCGCAGCGCACGCTGGGCACGGGACCACGGCCAGTAGAAGGTGGCGTAGATCGCCACGCCGATGGCATAGACGGCAACGGCCGCCACGACCCACACGGCCGCCTCAGGCATCTGGAAACATCCTGTTGGTCAAATCCCGCGATTGAAAACGTAGACGGGCCGTACAAGGACGGCCCGTCTTCAACGCTCCGCGGCCCCGACTGGACGTCGCCCGAGGGCGATCTCCAGCCGGAATGCCAGCCGCTTACAGGCGGCTGGCGATGGCCCGGGCAAAGCTCATGGTGGTACCGGTACCGCCCAGGTCGCCGGTCAGCGAATCCTTGGCTTCCATGGTCGCCACGATGGCCTTGCGCAGGCGTTCGGCGTTTTCCGGCTGGCCAATGTGGTCCAGCATCTGCGCGGCTGCCAGCAGCAGCGCGCACGGATTGGCCTTGCCCTGGCCGGCGATGTCCGGCGCGGTGCCGTGCACGGCTTCGAAGATCGCCGCGTCCTTGCCGATGTTGGCACCCGGGGCCAGGCCCAGGCCGCCGACCAGGCCGGCGCACAGGTCGGAGATGATGTCGCCGAACAGGTTGGTGGTGACGATCACGTCGAACTGTTCCGGACGCATCACCAGCTGCATGCAGCAGTTGTCGACGATCATTTCCTGGAATTCGATGTCCGGGTACTGCGCGGCCACTTCACGGGCGACGTTCAGGAACAGGCCCGAGGTCGACTTGATGATGTTGGCCTTGTGCACGGCGGTGACCTTCTTGCGGCCGGTGCTCTTGGCCAGCTCGAAGGCGTAGCGCACGATGCGCTCGGAGCCCTTGCGGGTGATGCGGGTGCCGGAGAACGCGGTCTCGCCGTCGGCAGACACTTCCTGGCCTTCGGCCAGGTAGGCACCTTCGGTGTTCTCACGAACGGTGATCAGGTCGACGTTGTCGAAACGCGACTTGGTGTTCGGGAAGGTGTGGGCCGGACGCACGTTGGCGTACAGATCGAAATGGCGGCGCAGGCTGACGTTGATCGAGGTGAAGCCACCACCGACCGGGGTGGTCAGCGGGCTCTTCAGCGCGACCTTGTTGCGCGCGATCGATTCCAGGGTCACCGCCGGCATCAGGTCGCCGTGCTTTTCCAGGGCCACCAGGCCGGCGTCAGCGTCTTCGTACTCCAGGCCAGTCTTGAGCTGGTCGAGCACGAACAGGGTGGCGTCCATGATTTCCGGGCCAATGCCGTCGCCGCGGATGACCGTAATTTTCTGCGTCATTGATCGATGTTCCGAACAGGGGGAAAAACGCCGTCCGGACGTGCCCGGAAACGCCGGCGCAAAGGAAGTTTCACCGGCAATTATGCCTGAGCCGGGGCCGAGGTCCCAAATAGACCATGGTCCCAGTCCCCGGCTCAGGCAGAATTGCCCGCGCATCCCGCCTTAACCCTGCGCCTGTCGGCGCGCCCCCTTGAACAACAAGGGGGCTCCTGGACTGTTGGATTGCGGGGAAGGCCCCCTTGCAGGTCCGGTAGTGCCGGCCGCTGGCCGGCAACCCCGGCCATGCCGGATTCAGGCGATGCCGGCCCGCGGCCAGCACGCCCCTCAGTGCTCGTGCGCGGCTGGCGCGGCGGCGCCGCCTTCGAGCTGGTCGAGGAAGTCGACCGCGCGGCGCAGGTGCGGGATCACGATGGAACCGCCGACCACCAGGCCGACCGAGAAGGTCTCGAAGAACTCTTCGCGGGTCACCCCGGCGTCCTTGCACTGGGCCACGTGGTAGCTGATGCAGTCGTCGCAGCGCAGCACCATCGAAGCCACCAGGCCCAGCAGTTCCTTGGTCTTCACGTCCAGCGCGCCGGCCTGGTAGGTCTGCGTGTCCAGCGCGAAGAAGCGCCGCACCACCTGGTTCGGTTCGCCCAGGATGCGTTCGTTCATGCGCTTGCGGAAGTCGGTGAACTCGGCGATGCGGTCCTTGCTGCCGTCGTCGGCCGCGCTCATGCCTGGCCCTGCCCGGCCAGCAGCGGCTCGAGCTTGCCTTCACGGTGCAGGGCCATCATGTCGTCGTAGCCGCCGACATGGACGTCGCCGACGAAGATCTGCGGCACGCTGGTACGGCGGGTCTTGGCCACCATCTTCTCCCGCTCGGCCGGGTCCAGGTCGATGCGGACCTCGGTCCACTGCTGGCCCTTGCTCTTCAGGAAGTTCTTGGCGGCCACGCAGTACGGGCAGACGGCGGTGGAATAGATGGTGATGGCGGGGGCACCGCCGGCGGTCTGGGCTGTCACGGGAAACTCCACGATGGATCGACGGTCTACATATGGTACCGGTGCGCTGGAATTTCCACGCCACGGCCGCAACACTGTGGATTAACGAATGGTTGCCCCCTGCCCTGCCACGCTTGGCGCGCCCCGCCCGAGGACCCCCTGCTTGCGAGCCCTGCTGCTGACTACCGCCGTCACCCTGGCCCTGGCCGTGCCGCTGGCCCAGGCCCAGGAGAAGCTGCCCGACATCGGCTCCTCGGCCGGTGAGCTGCTGACCCCGGCCCGCCAGGCCGAGTACGGCGCGATGATGCTGCGCGAGCTGCGCAACTATGGCTACCTGCTGGACGACCCGCTGGTGAACGACTGGCTGCAGACCATGGGTACCCGGCTCGGCTCCAACAGTGACCAGCCACGGCAGCCCTATACCTTCTTCGTGATGAAGGACCGGCAGATCAACGCCTTCGCCACCCTCGGCGGCTACATCGGGGTCAATGCCGGCCTGGTGCTGACCGCCGAGCGCGAGGACGAGGTGGCCGCGGTGCTGTCCCACGAAATCGCCCACGTTACCCAGCAGCACGTGCTGCGCGGGGTAGAGCGCGCCCAGCGCGACCAGATCCCGATCCTGCTGGGCATGCTGGCGGCGGTGGTGGCCGCGCAGGCCAGCAACAGCACGTCATCCGGCAACGCGACCATGGCCGCGATCAGTTCCGGCATGGGCCTGATGCAGCAGCGGCAGATCAACTACACCCGTTCCAACGAGTCCGAGGCCGACCGCCTCGGCATCCGCACGCTGTCGCGCAGCGGCTACGACGTGGATGCCATGGCCGGCTTCTTCGAACGGATGGCATCGGCGATGCGCGGCAACGAAGGCGGCTACAGCGTGCCCGAGTTCCTGCGCACCCACCCGGTCAACATCACCCGCATCAGCGAGGCCAAGGCCCGCGCCGAGCAGATGAAGAAGGACACGGTGCTGCTGACCACCACCACCCCCAGCGGCGAGCGCAGGGAGCGCGTGGACCCGGCCGACCCCAGCCTGGCCGAGCCCCTGCTGCGCGGAAACAACCCGCTGCTGCCCAGCAACGTGCTGCGCATCCCGATGGGCCAGCTCAGCCGCGGCGCCAGTGGCGACTTCGACTGGGCGCGCGAGCGCCTGCGCGTGCTCAGCGCGGACTCCACGCCCGAGCTGGAACGCGAGTACGCCGATCTGGCCAAGCGCCAGAAGGACGGCCTCAACGATGCCCAGCGCTATGGCCAGGCGCTGGCGGTGATGCGCGGCGGTCGCGCCGGCGCCATCCAGGCCCGGCAGACCCTGGCCGGCCTGCTGCAGGCCCGGCCGGACAACCTGTGGCTGGCACTGGCGCTGGGCGAAGCGGAGTCACGGGCCGGCCAGGCCGCCCAGGCCAACAGCCGCTTCGAGCAGTTGCTGCGCCAGCACCCGAACAGCCGCCCGGTGGCACTGACCTATGCCGAGATCCTGAACGAACAGGGTACCCGTGAGGCCGGCCAGCGCGCGCAGGCCATGCTGCGGCCCCTGCTGTCGCAAAGCGGTAACGATCCGGTCTTCCAGCAGCGATATGCCCGCGCCAGCGAGCTGGCCGGCGACAGCGTGCGTGCCAGCGAGGCCTATGCCGAGGCGGCCTTCCTCAGCGGACGGCCGGAGCAGGCGCTGCTGCAGTTGCAGGCGCTCAAGCGCAACCCGGCACTGGATTACATCGGCCGTGCGCGGGTTGACGCGCGCATCGAATCGATCACCCCGACCGTGCTGGAGCTGCGCCGCCAGGGTGTGCAGGATCCGGACCTGGACCGGCGCTGAGCGCTGCATGACCGGCCGATGGCAGTCCCAGCCGGTTCCAAGCCGGGTAGTCACAAACATGTCATCAAACCGTAGTCTACTGGCACCACTCCAGTAACCGAGCCCTACGGTGTCCTCGTGCAGAAACGCATCCTGATCGTCGATGACGAGCCCGCGATCCGTGAAATGGTCGCCTTCGCCCTTCGCAAGGGCGATTACGAACCGGTCCACGCCGGCGATGCCCGGGAGGCCCAGACTGCGATCGCCGACCGCGTCCCCGACCTGATCCTGCTGGACTGGATGCTGCCCGGTACGAGTGGCCTGGACCTGGCCCGTCGCTGGCGCAAGGAAACGCTGACCCGCGAAGTGCCGATCATCATGCTGACCGCGCGCGGTGAAGAGAACGACCGCGTTGGCGGCCTTGAAGCCGGCGTCGACGACTATGTGGTCAAGCCGTTCTCGGCGCGCGAACTGCTGGCCCGCATCCGCGCGGTGATGCGCCGCGCCCGCGAGGACGACGAGGACGGCAGCGTGGCGGTCGGCCCGATCCGCATCGATGGCGCGGCGCATCGCGTATTCGCCAATGACCAGCCGGTGCCGATCGGCCCGACCGAATACCGCCTGCTGCACTTCTTCATGACCCACCCGGAGCGCGTCTATACCCGCGCCCAGCTGCTGGACCATGTGTGGGGCGGCAGCGTGTACGTGGAGGAGCGCACCATCGACGTGCACATCCGCCGCCTGCGCAAGACGCTGGAACCGTTCAACGCCGAGAACATGGTGCAGACCGTGCGCGGCGCCGGCTACCGTTTCTCCACTGCCACCTGAGTCTCGTCGTGCCGGCGCCAAGCACCTGCGGGTGCCGGCGCCGGCAACTCTGCTATAACCCTCGGTTCACCCCAGTGAACCGCCGCACCTCAACGACGAGATCGCAATGCCCCGCCACATCCGCTCTGCCTGGTTGAAGACCCTGGCCACCGTTGCCGCGGTGCTGCTGTTCGCCGGACTGGTGGGGTGGCTCTCGGGGCATCTGTGGCTGTGCATCGCACTGGGCGCGCTGGCCACCCTGGCCTGGCACTACTGGCGGCTGCGCAGCGTGCTGCGGCGGCTGACCGCGCGCCAGCGCTGGGACACCGCCGAGGAAGGCAGCGGCGTCTGGAACGAGCTGGACCGCCTGCTGTACCGCAACCAGGTGGAAATGCGCGTACGCAAGCGCCGCCTGCTGGACATGCTGCGCAGCTACCGCGCCGCTGCCGCCGCGCTTCCCGATGCGGTGGTGGTGCTGGACCGCAACAGCCAGCGCGTGCAGTGGTTCAACGAAGCGGCTACCGCCCTGCTCGGCCTGCACCATCCCGGCGACCTTGGCGAGGCCCTGGTCGAACGCCTGCAGCCAATGCCGCTGGCGCACTGGCTGGCCGGTGGCCGCAACGCCGAGCCGATCCTGGACGTGCCCTCGCCGGTCGACCCGGCGATCCGCCTGAACCTGCGCCTGATTCCCTATTCGTCGGATTACTGGCTGCTGATCGCGCGTGACGTCAGCAAGCTGCTTCGCCTGGAACAGGTGCGCCGCGACTTCGTGGCCAATGTTTCACACGAACTGCGCACGCCGCTCACCGTGGTCCACGGCTACCTGGACATGATGGACCCGGAGGATTTCCCGGGAACCGGACCGATGCTGGAGGAAATGCGCAAGCAGAGCCAGCGCATGGCCCAGCTGGTGGAAGACCTGCTGACGCTGTCGCGCCTGGAATCGCAGGAACACAGCGAGGAAGAGACCGTGGCCATGCAGCCGATGCTGGCAACCCTGCGCCGCGAGGCCGAAGCGCACAGCCAGGGCCGCCACCAGATCAGCATCGACGATCTGGCCGGCGTCGACCTGCAGGGCTCGACCAAGGAGCTGCACAGCGCCTTCTCCAACCTGGTCACCAACGCGGTGCGCTACACCCCGGCCGGTGGCCGCATCGCGGTGGAGTTCCGCCGCGAGGGCGACGGCGCCGTGCTGGCCGTGCGCGATTCCGGCTACGGCATTCCCGCCACGCACCTGCCGCGCCTGACCGAACGCTTCTACCGGGTTTCCAGCAGCCGCTCACGCGAGAGTGGCGGTACCGGACTGGGCCTGTCGATCGTCAAGCACATCCTCGGCCTGCACCACGCACGGCTGGAGATCGAAAGCGAAGTCGGCAAGGGCTCGGTGTTCTCCTGCCATTTCGATGCCGACCACGTGCGCCCGCGCGAGTCCGCCCCCCTGACCTCCATCGAAGAATGACGCCATGAGCAGCCTCGGATCCCTCCCCCTCCCCGTGAGCCCGGACAACGATCCGTTGCGCGACCCGGCGCTGTACATCAACCGTGAGCTGTCGCAGCTGGATTTCAACTTCCGCGTGCTGGCCCAGGCGATGGACCCGCAGGTGCCGCTGCTGGAGCGCCTGCGCTTCATGTGCATCTCCTGCACCAACCTCGACGAGTTCTTCGAGATCCGCGCCGCCGCCGTGCGCCACGCGCAGGAATTCGGCCTGCCGCCGGCACCGGACGGGATGAGCCCGCAGGCCATCCTCAGCGCCATTCATGACCGCGCCGCCGAACTGGTGGACCAGCAGTACCGCTGCTGGAACGAGACGCTGCGCCCGGCGCTGATGGACGCCGGCATCGGCGTGCTCGGCCGCCATTCCTGGACCGATCGACAGAGGCGCTGGCTGCGCGCCTATTTCCGCAACGAGATCATGCCGGTGCTGTCGCCGCTGGGCCTGGACCCGGTGCATCCGTTCCCGAAGATCCTCAACAAGTCGCTGAATATCGTGGTGGTGCTCAAAGGCACCGACGCGTTCGGCCGCGCCGGCCACCTGGCCATCGTGCGTGCGCCGCGCTCACTGCCGCGCATCATCCAGCTGCCGGAAAAGCTGGGCGGATCACAGAATTTCGTGTTCCTGTCGTCGGTGCTGTCCACCTTCGTCGATGAGCTGTTCCCGGGCATGGAAGTCCAGGGCGCCTACCAGTTCCGCGTTACCCGCAACTCCGAGCTGGTGGTGGATGAGGAGGAAGTGGAAAACCTGGCGCTGGCGCTGCGCGACGAGCTGGTGGACCGCGGCTACCGGCCGGCGGTGCGCCTGGAGATCGCCCACGACATGCCGCGTGAGATCGTGCGCACCCTGCTGCAGAATTTCGGCCTGACCGAGAACGCGGTCTACCGCATTGATGGCCCGGTCAACCTCAACCGCATCATCCAGCTGTACGACCTGATCGCGCAGCCGGACCTGAAGTACCCGCCGATGACCCCGCGCACCCTGCGCGACAGCGACGGCATCTTCGAGACAGTGACACGCCAGGACCTGCTGCTGCACCATCCGTTCGATGCCTTCACCGCGGTGCTGGACCTGATCCGGCAGGCGGCGATCGATCCGAACGTGCTGGCGATCAAGCAGACCCTGTACCGCACCGGCAAGGATTCGCTGATCGTCGATGCACTGATCCAGGCCGCGCGCAACGGCAAGGACGTGACCGTGGTGGTTGAACTGCGCGCGCGCTTCGACGAGGAAGCCAACCTGGGCCTGGCCGATCGCCTGCAGGAGGCCGGCGTGCAGGTGGTGTACGGCGTGGTCGGCTACAAGACCCACGCCAAGATGCTGCTGATCGTGCGCCGCGAAGGCCGCAAACTGCGCCGCTATGTACACCTGGGCACCGGCAACTACCACAGCGGTACCGCCCGCGCGTACACCGACATCAGCCTGATCACGGCTGACCCGGACATCGGCAACGACGTGCACCTGCTGTTCCAGCAGCTGTCCGGCCTCGCCTCGAAGATGAAGCTCAAGCGCCTGCTGCAGTCGCCCTTCACTCTGCATACCGGCATCCTCGGCCGCATCGAGCGCGAGACGCGCATCGCCGCCGCCGGCCGCCCGGCGCGGATCATCGCCAAGATGAACGCGTTGAACGAACCGCAGGTGGTGCGCGCCCTGTACGCGGCCTCGCAGGCCGGCGTGCAGATCGACCTGATCATCCGCGGCGCCTGCACCCTGCGCCCGGGTGTGCCGGGCATCTCGGACAACATCCGCGTGCGCTCGATCGTCGGCCGCTTCCTGGAACACAGCCGCGTCTACTGGTTCGGCAACGACGGCGCTCCGGAAATGTACTGCGCCAGCGCCGACTGGCTGGAGCGCAACCTGCTGCGCCGGGTCGAGACCTGCTTCCCGATCCTCGACCCGGAGCTGGCCAAGCGGGTCTATCGCGAAGTGCTGCAGAACTACCTGGACGACAATCTCAACGCCTGGGAACTGGATGCCGACGGCATCTACCACAAGCGCGCGCCGGCGCACGACGAAGCGCCGCATTCCGCGCAGATGGCATTGATGCAGGGGCTGTAGTCCTGCCCCGGTGGATCCCGACCGCTGGTCGGGATTCGATCAGTGCCGACCAACGGTCGGCACCCTCCCACAGCGGGATCTGACCCCTTGCCATCGTGCTGCACGCCTCCTTCCAAAATGTGAAGGCCGCGCGGTGACGAGCACACCGCCCCTTCGGCTAACATTCGTCCATGCCGCATACCACCACGACTCCGCCCGCATTGCAGGATGGCGACCTGCTGGCCGCCATCGACCTTGGCTCCAACAGTTTCCACATGGTCATCGCGCGCTACACGCTCGGTCAGCTGCGGGTGATCGACCGCCTGCGCGAGACGGTGCGCATGGCCGATGGCCTGGATGGCAAGGGTGGTCTCTCTTCCGCTGCACGCCAACGTGCCCTGGAATGCCTGGCCCGCTTCGGCCAGCGCATCCGCAATGTGCCGCCGCACCGGGTGCGTGCGCTGGCCACCAACACCGTGCGCCAGCTGCGCTCGCCGCAGTCGTTCCTGGTTCCCGCCGAAACCGCGCTCGGGCATGCCATCGAAGTGGTCAGCGGCCGCGAAGAGGCGCGCCTGATCTACCTGGGCGTGGCCCATGCGCAACCACCCAAGCCCGGCCAGCGCCGGCTGGTGATCGATATCGGCGGCGGCTCCACGGAATTCATCATCGGCATGGGCATGCAGACCCTGGAGCGCGAAAGCCTGCAGGCCGGCTGCATCGCCAGCACACGGCGTTTCTTCCCTGGCGGCAAGCTGAGCAAGAAGCGCTGGAAGGATGCGCTGGCCGAGATCGGCCGTGAGTTCCAGCCCTTCGCCAGCAAGTACCGCGCGCTGGGCTGGCAGGAAGCACTGGGTTCTTCAGGCACGCACAAGGCGATCAGCGAGATCTGCGCGACGATGAAGCTGAGCAAGGGCGCGATCACCGCCGAGGCCCTGCCGCAGCTGCGCGATGAACTGCTGAAGGCGAAGAAGATCGACGACATCCAGCTGCCCGGGCTGTCCAGCGACCGCCGCCCGATCATCGCCGGCGGGATCCTGGTACTGGAAGCCGCGTTCCAGGCGCTGGGCCTGCAGAAGCTGCTGGTGAGCAAGGCCGCGATGCGCGAAGGCATCCTGTATGACATCGTCGGCCGCGCCGGCGAGAACGACCTGCGTGATGAATCGGTGGCCGCACTCAGCCAGCGCTACGGCATCGATACCGTGCAGGCCGAGCGGGTGCAGGAGACCGCGCTATCGCTGCTGGAACAGGTGCAGGATCGCTGGAGGCTCGATGCCGACGATGCGCGCATGCTCGGCTGGGCCGCGCGCCTGCACGAGCTGGGCCTGATGATCGCGCACAGCGGCTACCACGTGCACGGCAGCTATGTGCTGGAGCACTCGGATATCGCCGGCTTCTCGCGCCAGGAGCAGCAGATGCTGGCCGCGCTGGTGCGCAGCCACCGCCGCAGCGTGACCAAGACCGCCTTCGACGCCCTGCCCGAGCGCCTGCTGCTGACCGCACGTCGGCTGGCCGCCCTGCTGCGCCTGGCGGTGCTGCTCAACCGTGCCCATGAGGACGATCCGCTGCCGGCACTGGAACTGACCGCCGACGACAACCGCCTGTCGCTGATCGTGCCGCAGGCCTTCATCGATGCCCGGCCGCTGCTGCGCGCGGACCTGATCGGCGAGACCGATGGCATCGCCGGGCTGGGCATCCAGTTCCGGCCGTTCGTGGCCTGAGCGCCGCGCCCCCACGAGGGGAGAAGGTCACACACCGTTACAGTTCGCGCACGTGCCCCGCGTAGATCTGCTGCGATGCAGCAGATCATGTCGAGCAAGCGCATTCAGCGTGACCGCTAAGCGACTGCTTTTGTTGAGCTTTCGTGAAATCTGATGAAGAAAGCTGGTACAAACCGACATATCCTCTTTACAGAGACTTAACCAACGAGACTACTATCGGGTCATCGGTCCGCTTGTCGGCGGCCGATTTCTTCGACGCCCTTTTTTGGCGTCCCTGCACGACCTTAGAGAGAGAGAGCTCGTCATGACTTCACGTACTACCCCCCTGGGGCAGGCCATCCGCTACGCCCTGGCAACCACGGCGGCGCTGGCCGCCCTGCCTGCGTTCGCCCAGAGTGGCGGCACCGCCGCGCCGACCATCCTGGATCGCATCGAGATCACTGGCTCGCGCATCCGCCAGGTGGACGTGGAGACCGCTCAGCCGGTCCTGGCACTGAGCCGGCTGGACATCGAGCGCCAGGGCTTCAGCTCGGTGGCCGACATCCTGCAGAACGTCACCGCGATGGGCAGCCCGGCGATCAGCCGTGCCAACGCGCTGAGCGCTGGCGAGAACACCGGCGGCACCTATATCGACATGCGCAACCTGGGCGCGCAGCGCACCCTGGTGCTGGTCAATGGCAAGCGTCTGGGCATCAGCACCTCCGGCTACCAGGACGTGTCCTCGCTGCCGGTGTCTGCGGTGGAGCGCATTGAAGTGCTGAAGGACGGCGCCTCGGCCATCTAC
Source organism: Stenotrophomonas maltophilia group sp. msm1 (assembly GCF_032025805.1). Lineage (NCBI taxonomy): Bacteria > Pseudomonadati > Pseudomonadota > Gammaproteobacteria > Lysobacterales > Lysobacteraceae > Stenotrophomonas > Stenotrophomonas maltophilia group sp. msm1. The sequence continues at coordinate 1,631,987 of NZ_JAVSKH010000001.1, read as the reverse complement.
GGTTCCGACGCGATGGCGGGCGTGATCAACATCATTACCCGCTCCAACGTCAACGGCGTGACCGCCAATGTCTACCACGGCCAGTACAGCGAAGGCGACGGTGCCCGTGACCGCTTCGATGTGGTCGGCGGCTGGAGCAACGATCGCGTGTCGCTGACCTTGGCACTGGAGCACTCCGAAGAAAAGAGCGTCTGGGCAAAGGACCGCTGGTTCAGCAAGTACGGCGTGAGCGACCGCCACCCGAACGACGCCTCCAACTGGACCACGCTGAGCCAGTGGGGCCAGGTTACCGGCCTGAAGGGCGGCCCGGGCTGCACCAACGCCACCCAGGGGTGTGGCTACTCGCTCAACCGCGGCGCTGACCCGACCAACCCGGCCAACTACCACCTGACCGACGCAACCCCGTTCACCGGCGACGTCAGCAACGCCAACGAACAGATGCACGTCATGTATCCGCTCAAGCGTGATTCGGTGTACTTGGACGGTCGCTTCAAGATCACCGATCAGGTCAACCTGCGCACCGAATTCGGCTACAACAAGCGTTCGGCCGAGCGCCAGATTGCAGGCTACCCGCTGCAGTCCAGCTCGGTGTCCATCTCCGGTGACCCGACCGCCACCGGCCTGATGTCCAAGGACAGCTACTTCAACCCGTTCGGCACCCAGCACGGCTATGCCAGGCCAACCGACGTGGCCTGGAACCGCCGCACCTGGGAAATCCCGCGCGTGAGCACCAGCGAACTGAAGACCTACCGTGCGGTAGTGTCGCTGGATGGCAGCTTCGAGATCGGCCAGCGCTACTTCGACTGGGACGTGGGCTACCAGTACAACCGCAACGAGCTGACCGCCACCGCCACCGGCAACCTGCACAAGAAGCGCGTGCGTGACGCCGTGGGCCCGTCGTTCCTGGATCCGGCCACCGGCAAGGTGATGTGTGGCCGTCCGGGCGCGGTGATCAGCGGCTGCACGCCGTGGAACCCGCTGGTGCCCTACGGCAGAAACGATCCGAACGGACTGACCGGCAATGAAGAGCTGATGGCCTGGCTGTTCCCGGCGGAGCACACCACCGGCCGGACCACCACCAAGAACGCGTTCGCCAATCTGTCCGGCAGCATCCTGACCCTGCCGGCCGGCGACCTGGGCTTCGCCTTCGGTGTGGAAAGCCGAAAGGAAGATGGCCGCTACACCCCCGACGCTCTCGCCCAGACCGGTGCCACCACCAACCTGGCCGCTGGCCCGACCGGTGGCAGCTACAACGTGAAGGAAGCCTACCTGGAACTCAATGTGCCGGTGCTGGCCGACCTGCCCGGCGCACGCGAGCTGAGCTTCAATGCCGCTACCCGCTATTCCAAGTACAACACCTTCGGCAACACGCTCAACAGCAAGTTCGGCTTCAAGTGGAAGCCGATCGACCAGCTGCTGGTCCGTGGTACCTGGGCCGAGGGCTTCCGCGCACCGACCATCAACGATCTGTACGGTGGTGGTTCGGAAACCTTCGCGCAGTTCAGCGACCCGTGCGACACCGTGTTCGGCTCGGCCAAAGGCAGTGCCGAAGTCCGCGCACGGTGCGCACGTGACATCGCCGATGCAGCCAACTTCCGCCAGCTGAAGCAGGGCAACACGCCGGTAACCACGGCGCAGGATGCCACCCCGACGCCGTTCGTGTCCGGCTCCAACCCGCTGCTGGTTCCGGAGACCTCGACCAGCAAAACGCTGGGCCTGGTGTGGAGCCCGACCTTCCTCAGCAACTTCAACGTGGCGCTGGACTGGTGGAAGATCCGCATCGACAACACCATCGTCGGTGACAGCCCCAACCAGATCCTGAAGGATTGCTATGAGCAGGGCATCGAATCGCGCTGCAGCCGCTTCACCCGCGATCCGTCCAACGGCATCGTCACCGGCCTGAAGTTCGGCAACCGCAATGCCGGTTTCGCCGAGACCGAGGGCTACGACCTGGATGTCAGCTATCGCGTCGACACCGGCTACGGCAAGCTGAGCGCAGGTTGGACCAGTACCTATGTGAGCAAGAACGTCTACCGCTCCACCAATGATGTCCGCGATGCGATCACGCCGATCAACGGCGTTGCCAACACCATCGGCACCGCTACCAGCCTTGCGTTCCGCGTGCGCTCGAACCTGGTGCTGGGCTGGGATGTGGGTGACTTCGGCGTCAGCTGGACCGCACGCTACTACTCCGGCGTGAAGGAGCGCTGCCTCAACGCCTCGCGGTATGCCGACGAATGCTCCGATCCGACCTTCCTGGCCCCGTGGCTGAAGTCGCCGACCGCCTACAACGAGCGGGGCGCGGTGACCTTCCACGACGTGCAGTTCCGCTACAACCTGCCGTGGGATGCAACCGTGTCGGTGGGTGCCAACAATGTGTTCGGCAAGGAAGCGCCGGTGATGTACAGCAAGCCGAACTCGTCGTTCTCCTACTACGGTGGCTACGACATCGGTCGTTTCATGTACATGAAGTACCAGCAGCGCTTCTGATCCATCCACGCTGTTGAAGCTCGACGACCACGGCCCTTCGGGGCCGTGGTTTTTTTCTGCCTCCGCGCAGACTGTCGCTTTCCACATTGACCTTGATGCGTTCAATCAGGGGCACGGTCCTCTGATCTGCTTCCGCCGCACGGCCATTGTTTGCAGCAATCGATTGATTTACTTCTGCTTTGTGCAGAAGCGTCACGACTGTCTACGGTGCTTTCGTCGTTTGCCCATACGTCTCCACGCCCGTCTTCACTAGGTTCGAACGTCCACCACTGCGGTGGCATTTACGCAGCCCCGCTTGGCTGTGTTCCGAAGACTTCGAAGACCGAGAGAGAGACCCATGACCATCCGTATTCCCGAACTGGGGTTGGCGATCCGTCGTGCACTGACGATGACGGCCACCACCGCACTGGCCGCCCCCGCATTCGCCCAGCATGCACCGGAAGCCACCACGCTGGACCGTATCGAGATCACCGGTTCGCGCATCCGCCAGGTCGACCTGGAAACCGCACAGCCGGTGCTGACCATCAGCCGCGCCGACATCGAGCGGCAGGGCTTCAATTCCGTCGCGGACATCCTGCAGAACCTGACCGCGACCGGCAGCCCCGCGCTCAGCCGCGCCAGCCCGCTCAGCAGTGGCGAAGCCTCCGGCGGCAGCTACGTGGACATGCGCGGGCTGGGGGCGCAGCGCACGCTGGTGCTGGTCAACGGCAAGCGCCTGGGCATGACCACTTCGGGTTACCAGGACATTTCCAGCATTCCCGCCGCTGCCGTGGAGCGCATGGAAGTGCTGAAGGACGGCGCTTCGGCCATCTACGGTTCCGACGCGATGGCCGGCGTGGTCAACATCATCACCCGGCGCAACGTCCAGGGCGTGGCGGCCAACGTCTACCACGGGCAGTTCAGCGAAGGTGACGGTGCGCGCACCCAGTACGACGTGGTTGCCGGCTGGTCGAACGACCGCGCCTCGATCAGCGTCGCCGCCGAGCATGTCGAAGAGAAGGGCGTATGGGCCAAGGACCGCGGCTTCAGCGCCTACAGCTACACCGATCGTCATCCGGACGATGGCTGGACCACGGTCGGGCAGTGGGGGCGCATCGTCGGCTTCAAGGGCCCGGGCTGCAGCAGCAGCCGTGGCTGCAGCTATTCCCTCGACCGCGGCAGCCAGCCGGGCGGGCCGGACAGTTTCCACCTCAGTGACAACACACCGTTCACCGGTGATGTCAGCAACAGCAACGAGCAGATGCACGTGCAGACACCGATCAAGCGCGATTCGCTCTTTGTCGACGCACGCATGGATATGAACGACCAGGTCCGCTTCAGTACGCAGCTGGCCTACAACCGGCGTACCACCACGCGCCAGGTCGCCGGCTATCCGTTCCAGTCCGCTGCGGCCGGCATCACGCCGATGTCCGCCGACAGCTGGTTCAACCCGTTCGGCAGCCACCACGGCTATGAACACCCAAGCGACGTGCACTGGAACCGCCGCACCTGGGAGATTCCGCGGGTCAGCATCAGCGAACTGACCACCTGGCAGGGTGTGGCCGCGTTTGAAGGCAGCTTCCAGTTCGTCGGTCGCGAGTTCGATTGGGAAGCCGGCTACCAGTACAACCGCAGCGAACTGGAGCAGCGTGCCACCGGCAACCTGCACAAGCAGCGCGTCGCCGATTCCACCGGCCCTTCGTTCTACAACCCGGCCACCGGCAAGGTGGAATGCGGTACACCGGAGGCACCGATTGCCGGCTGCAAGCCCTGGAATCCGCTGGTGCCGTATGGCCAGGATGACCCTTACGGCCTGACCGGCAACAGCGAACTGCAGGACTGGCTGTTCCCCGAGGAAATCACCCGTGGCAGAAACACCACCCGCAACCTGTTCGCCAGCCTCAGTGGAGGCCTTGCCACGCTGCCTGCGGGGGAACTGGGCTTCGCCCTGGGCGTGGAGAGCCGCCGCGAGGAGGGGCGCTTCATTCCCGACGCGCTGGCCCAGACCGGGGCCACCACCAACCTGGCGGCGGGCCCCACTGGAGGGGGTTACCGCGTCGACGAGGCCTACCTGGAGCTGAGCGTGCCGTTGCTGCACGACCTCCCCGGTGCACGCCAGCTGACCCTCGACGCGGCAACGCGCTACTCGGACTACACCACCTTCGGCGGAACCCTCAACAGCAAGTTCGGCGTGTCGTGGAAGCCGATCGACCAGCTGCTGGTCCGTGGCACCTGGGCGCAGGGCTTCCGTGCACCGACCATCGCGAATCTGTACGGTGGGGGTTCGCAGACCTTCACCACCGGCTTCCGTGACCCCTGCGATACGGTGTATGGCGCGGCCGCCAGCAGCCCGGAGGTGCGTGCACGCTGCGCCGCCGACATCGCCAATGCAGACAGCTACCGCCAGCTCGGCCAGGGCAATGAGCCGATCACCGGCAGCAGCGGGCAGACACCGCTGCCCTTCACCAACGGTTCCAATCCCGACCTGAAGCCGGAAACCTCTACCAGCCGCACCCTGGGCCTGGTGTGGAGCCCGACGTTTGCCGAAGGGCTGAACATCGCGCTGGACTGGTGGAAGATCCGCATCGACAACACCATTGTCGCCGACCACCCCAACGACATCCTCCGCGACTGCTACGAACTGGGCATCGCCGAGCGCTGCGGCAGCTTTACCCGCGACCCGGAGCTGGGCATCGTCAACACGCTCAGCTATGGCAGCCGCAACAGCGGTTTCCGCCAGGCCGAAGGCTATGACCTGGAGATCGGCCACAAGATCGAAACCTCCTGGGGCACGTTGAGCGCCGACTGGAAGACCACCTATGTGGTCGCTGCGGAGCAACGGACCACCAACGAGGCGGATGTACCGCCGATTCCCAGCAATGGCATCGCCACCGACGGTGGCATCGGCTTCCGCGTGCGCTCCAACGCATCGCTTGGCTGGGAACGCGGCAACCTCGGCCTGACCTGGGGCCTGCGCTACTTCTCTGCGGTCAAGGAGCGCTGCCTGGGCGTTGATGAGTATCCGAACGAGTGTTCGCACCCCGACCAGCGCGCACCATGGTTCAGCGGCAGCCGTGACTACAACCGTCGCGGATCGGTCACCTTCCACGACGTGCAGGCACGCTACAACCTGCCATGGGATGCGACCGTCTCGATCGGTGCCAACAATGTGTTCGGCCGCCAGGGTCCGGTCATGTACAGCCAGCCGAGCGCCAATTTCTCCTACTACGGTGGCTTCGACATTGGTCGTTTCATCTACATGAAATACCAGCAGCGCTTCTGATCCGCCGCGCTTGCTGCGGCACCGCCACGGCCCTTCGGGGCCGTGGCTCCACGGCAACCGGACGGCCGTCATCCCGTGGTCGCAAAGCGGTCATATCCGCTACATCGCCAGGCCCGAGCATGCCGGAAACCCGGAGGCCCGCCATGCGCTATGCCATCGTCACCGAGACCTACCCGCCGGAAGTGAACGGCGTTGCCCTCACCGTGCAGGGCCTGGAGCAGGGACTGCGCACTTCCGGCCATGACATCGACCTGATCCGGCCACGCCAGACCAGCGAAGCGCTGGACTCGGCGCCAGGCACGCTGCTGGTTCCGGGCGCCGCACTGCCGCGCTACCCCGGCCTGCGCTTCGGCCTGCCTGCGCCGATCCGGCTCAACCGCCACTGGCAGCAGCAGCGTCCCGATGCGGTCTACATTGCCACCGAGGGCCCGCTGGGCTGGTCGGCGCTGCGCACCGCACGCCGCCTTGGCATTCCGGTCGCCAGTGGCTTCCACACCCGCTTCGACGAGTACCTGCCCGACTACGGCGTGGCCTGGCTGCAGGCCGCGGCGATGCGCTGGATGCGCCGGTTCCACAATCAGGCCGATGCAACCCTGGTGCCCACCCGCGAACTGCAGCAGTTCCTTGTTGAACAGGGCTTCGACCGCGTGCGCCAGCTGGCGCGCGCGGTCGACAGCCAGCAGTTCGATCCCGGCCGGCGCGACCCGGCGCTGCGCGAGGAATGGGGCGTGGACGGCAATGGCCTGGTCGCGATCTACGTCGGCCGCATCGCCGCGGAAAAGAACCTTGGCCTGGCGGTGAGAGCCTTCCGGCGCCTGCAGCAGATCCGGCCCAAAGCCCGCTTCGTATGGGTGGGTGATGGCCCGGCCCGCGAGAAGCTGGCCCATGAGAATCCCGACTTCATCTTCTGCGGCATCCAGCGCGGCGATGCGCTGGCCCGGCATTTCGCCAGCGGCGATCTGTTCCTGTTCCCCAGCCGCAGCGAGACCTTTGGCAACGTGACCCTGGAAAGCATGGCCAGCGGCCTGGCCACCGTCGCTTTCGACTATGGCGCGGCTCGCGAATACCTGCGTGACGGCGAGAACGGCGCGGCCGTGGAAAACGATGAGCAGTTCATCGAGGCAGCCGTGCAGCTGGCCGCCGATGATGCACGGCGCCGCGAGTTGGGCAGCAGCGCCGCGCGTGCGATGAAGCGCCTGCATCCACAGCAGGTGGTTGCCGAATTCGATGCGCTGCTGGCCGAGCTGGCCCAGTCGCGGAGGAGCGGCCATGCGCACTACGCCGCTTGAGCTGCTGGCCGGCCGCGAAGCACGGCTGTGCCGCCGGGCCAACCACTACTGCCGGCGTCGCCGTGTGCGCCGGCTGTTCTCGGTCATCAGCCGGCTCGGCGATGGCGTGTTCTGGTACGTGCTGATGGGCGCACTGGTGCTGCTGGACGGCTTCGACGGACTGCGTGCATCGGTGCACATGGCCGCCACCGGGCTGGCCGCACTGCTGCTCTACAAGGGCCTCAAGCGCTGGACCCGACGCCCTCGCCCGTATGCGGCCGATCTGCGCATCCGCGCCTGGGTGGCGCCGCTGGACGAGTTCAGCTTCCCTTCCGGGCACACCCTGCACGCGGTGTCGTTCACCATCGTCGCGCTGGCCTACTACCCGTGGCTGGCACCGCTGCTGGTTCCCTTCACCTTCGGCGTCGCGCTGTCGCGGGTGGTACTGGGCCTGCACTACCCGTCCGATGTACTGGCCGCCACCGGCATCGCCATCCTGCTGGCATCGGCCAGCCTGGCCTGGCTGCCGCTGCCGGTGTGATGGCCGCTGCACCGGCCGCGCGTGGCCCGGCGCTACCGTCATCGTTGATGGCCTAGAATGCAGGCATGACCACGCTGTTCATTTCCGACCTGCATCTGGACCCCAGCCGTCCGGAGATCACCGACCTGTTCCTGCGCTTCCTGCGCGACCAGGCGCCCGGCGCCGATGCGCTGTACATCCTGGGCGACCTGTTCGAGGCCTGGATCGGCGACGACACGCCCTCACCCGCCGCCGATGCGGTGGCCGACGCACTGAAGGCACTCTTCGACAGCGGCGTGCCGGTGTACTTCATCCGCGGCAACCGCGATTTCCTGCTTGGCGAGGACTATGCCCGCCGCGCCGGCCTGCGCATCCTGCCCGACCCCTGCGTGATCGAACTGTACGGCCGCCCGGTGCTGCTGCAGCACGGCGACCTGCTGTGCACCGACGACATTCCCTACCAGCAGTTCCGCGCGCAGACGCGCGACCCGGCATTCCAGGCGCAGTTCCTGTCGCAGCCGCTGGCCGCGCGCATCGCCTTCGCGCAGAAGGCGCGTGATGCCAGCCAGGCACGCCAGGCGGAAATGAAGCAGGGTGACCGCGCACAGTTCGAGACCGTCACCGACGTGGCCCCGGCCGAAGTCGATGCCACCTTCGTGCGCCACGGCGTGGATACGATGATCCATGGCCACACCCATCGCCCGGCGGTGCACACGCTGCAGGCCGGTGGACGCACCTGCACCCGCATCGTACTGGGCGACTGGTACGAACAGGGATCGGTGCTGCGCGTGGATGCCGGCGGCTGGTCGCTGGATACGCTCGCGCGCGAATGATGGATCGCAGGGTGCCAACCAGGGTTGGCATCTACCCGGGCAGGTGCACGCACCCGGGCAGACACCGCCCCTGGCCGGAGCCTGGCCTCAGCGGAAGCCCGCGATGGTGGCCTTGGTATTGACCAGCACGCGCTGGTTGTCGGCGGTACTGGCGTTGCCCATCGGGATGCCGTTGTAGCTGATGTTCGGGTTGGACCAGTAGTTCAGGCGCGGGCAGCTGCGGGTGCAGTTGTAGGCCATGATCGTGCGCCAGCCGGTGCCGCTGGACGGCTCATAGCGATAACCATGGCCATAGGCGTACGGCGAGGTGCTCGGGTCGGTGGCGATATCATGCCGTGCACTCTGCAGGTGGCCGATCTCGTGCGCGAACGAGTAATAGCCTGTCGCGCAATCCCAGTACACCGCCGCGAAGGCGGTGGAAGCCGTCGAGCCTATGCCCGAGGCCAGGCCACAGTACGCACTGTTGTTGATCAGCAGCACGCCCACGTCCGCCGTGTAGGTGTTCCGGCTGGTGTGGATGCTGTCCATGTAGCCGTCGCTGGTGCCACGGAAGCGGGCCAGATCAGTATCGAAGCTGCCCGATTCGGTGTAGTTGGTGGTCTCGTAGCGGGCCAGCTGCATGGTGATGCCCACGTTGCTGTTGACATACCCCTGGTTGGACTCGGCCACGGCCAGCTGCACCAGCGACTGCATGTTGCCGCCATAGGCCGCCACGGCCGCATTGGTCGCCACCACCAGCACGCGGATGGTGGCCGGGGTGCCGGACGACGCCTGTGCGGTACCGATGCGATCGTTGGCGCCCATCGGGATTTTCGGCAGCTGGTTGTAGTCGGCCGGATGGTCGGCCGGCATCCGCGATTCGTCCACTTCCACCAGCACGTGGCGGTTGCCCAGCGGGCGCAGGCGATAGAGCTTGCCGTCCTTGCGGATCGACCCAGTGATGGTGTCGCCCGAGCGCACCAGGATCAGCGAATTGCCCGGATCGTCCTGGCCATTGGACGTGGCAGCGGTCAGCTTGTCCGAAGGGGAGCGGAACTGGCCGTACCAGATGCTGCCGCCATCGGGCAGCGCCTCCACCTTGCTGCGCACCGCCTGCACGCGCCGGCCGAGCAGTTCGAACTCGAGCTGCGGCTGCGCGGTGGCAGCTGCATCGACACGCACTTCCTGTACCGTCGCGGTGGACGGGGTGGCCAGCAGCTTGCCCAGCGCGGGCTCACTGTTTGCCGATGCACGGCTGATGACCGTCACTGGCTCGAACAACGGTGCCGCCTGCGCGGCCGCTGCCACCGACAAACCCAATACCAGGCCACCTGCCGCTTTGCCAATCGATCTGGACAACATTGCGTCGCTCCTTGAATGATGTGAACAGCGTTGATGCAGCACGCCCGGGTTTGCCGGGTTTGGCCATATGGCCTGCGTGGGCCGTGTGAATTCAATAGAAGACGGAGATGAAAATCAGGAAATGTGATCCACCGCATCTACGTTAATTAAGGTCAAAAGCGTCACTACACTTCGCCAATACACCGCTTTCGCGCTACCGTGACGTAGCCACGACGGGACATGCACATGGCTCCATCGCAGGACACGGACGAAGATGTCGGCTTGCTGCGGATAGGCCTGTTCTTTGATGGCACCCGCAACAACGCACACAACCTGGCACGCGGTCGCCCCCGGGTTCCGCAGCCACGTCCGGCGCAGCTGCGTGCGGATGACGATTCGACCTACCAGAGCCGGCTGACCAGCAGCTACGACAACGGCCTGACCAACATCGCACGCCTGCAGCAGCTGTATCCGGACAGCCGCCGCGATGCGATGGCCACACCTTCGCTGTCGATCTACGTGGAAGGCGTGGGCACCCGCGACGATGCCGACGACGACCTGATCGGACTGGCGTTCGGCATCGGCGCCAGTGGTGTGCGCGCGAAAGTGCAGCGCGCGCTGCAGGTGCTGCTTCCGGCCGCACTGTCGGGACTATCCGCACGCTGGCAGCGACCGCTGCATGGCGTGCAGCTGGACCTGTTCGGTTATTCACGCGGCGCTGCTGCCGCACGTGACATCGCCAACCAGCTGCAGGGCTGGAACGGCGTGCGCTGGCGCCAGCTGCTACAGGCCGCCGGCCTGTCCTGCACTGCGAACTTCGCCCCGGCCACGCCGGTGCTGCGCTTCATCGGGCTGTTCGACACCGTGGTCGCGGTCAATGGCGGCCGCGCCGAGGAACAGCCGCAACTGGCGCTGCGCAGTGGCATCGCACGCCACGTCGTGCAGCTCACCGCGCGTGATGAACATCGCCAGCACTATGCACTGACCAGCGTGGCGCCGCCGTTCACCGAGATTGCCCTGCCCGGCATGCACGCCAACATCGGTGGCGGCTACAACCAGCTCGACGAAGGGCCCAAGCTGCTCAGTCGCCCGCGCCGGCAGTTGCTGCGCCGCCCCGCGGTTGCCGACTACCAGATTCCTCCACTGGCGATGCTGCAGGCCACCACGGCCTATGCTGAAACACAGGCCGATGCCGAACGCTGGCGACAGCAGCTGGGCGTGGACGAGAAGGAAATCTGGGTGGATGTCTGGCACCAGTGGCAGCAGCAGCGACGCGCCGGCAGCCGCAGCGTGCTGTTGTCACCGGTGCTGTATGTGACCGCCGCTGTGGTACTGCGCCGGCCCATCGACTGGCGTTACCAGCTGATCGCACTGCAGGTGATGCAGCAGCAGGCCATCGATGCCGGCGTGCAATGGACTGCAAATGCCGCCGAGGTTCCCGGTTGGGAACTGCCGTCCGTCCTGCGGCCTATCGCACGGCGCCTGGTGGCCGGACAGCCACTGACGGCGACACAGGAGGCGCTGCTGCGTCGGCGCTACCTGATGCAGTCGGCGCACTGGAACTTCGATGCGCTGGGCGACACCGCACTGACCTACGCCGCCGATGCCGGCGTCAGCGAACTGCCGTATCGACCAGGCCCTGGCTTGTTCTATATCAACCGGCCAACCGTGGATGGCAAGCGCGTGGTGTTGCCGAACGCATAAGAAAAGGGGACCTCCCCTGTTCTCAGCCGGCCTGCTCGACAAGGTTGGCCAGCTCATCCGCATCGAACCCGGCCAGCAGGCGCGCTTCCATGTTGAACGGCCCGTGCAGGTAGCCGCCGGCATACTCCACAAGCAGTTCCTTGAAACGTGCGCGCGGCTCGACACCGGCGCGGTCGCAGTACCAGCGGTACCAGCGCGAACCGGCGGCAACATGCGCCACTTCCTCACGCAGGATCACCTCCAGCACATCGGCGGTTTCGCCATCACCGACATTGCGCAGTTTCTCGATCATGCCGGGCGTCACGTCCAGGCCGCGCGCTTCCAGCACGCGCGGCACCAGCGCCATGCGTGCCAGGCCATCGTGCGCGGTCTTTTCGCACATTTCCCACAGGCCGTTGTGCGCGGGGAAGTCGGCGTAGTCGTGGCCATGCACCTGCAGGCGCTCGCGCAGCAGCATGAAATGCCGCGATTCGTCGTCGGCACAGCTGACCCAGTCGGCATGAAACGCCGACGGCAGGCCACGGAAGCGGTACACCGCGTCCCAGGCCAGGTCGATCGCGTTGAGTTCGATATGGGCGATGGCGTGGATGAAGGCAGCCCGACCTTCCACGCCACCCAGTCCGCGCCGCGGAACTTCGCGCGGATGCACCAGCATCAGCTGCGCTGGCCGGCCCGGCATGCGGATCGGTTCCGGCGGTGGCGCATCGGCCGCCACCTTCAGGCGACCGGCACGGAACGCGGCCGCATACGCCTGGGTCAGCGCAACCTTGCGCAGCGGGTCGGCTTCGGCCAGGCACTGCTGCGCTGCGCGCAGCAGGTCGCCACCAACGTCGGGTACATCGACCACGCCTGGTCCTCAGGCGCGGCGCTTGTGCTTGGCGTCGTCCGACCGCAGCTGCTGGATGCGCTCGAAGTAGCCCGGTTCAATGCCGGTCGGGTAGTGGCCGTTGAAGCAGGACGAATCGAAGCTGCGCAGCGCCGGGTTGCCTTCGCTCACTGCCGCTTCCATGTCTTCCAGGTCCTGGTAGATCAGCCAGTCGCAGCCCAGGTGGGCTTCGATCTCTTCCACGGTGCGGTTGTGCGCGACCAGTTCCTCGGCCGCCGGCATGTCGATGCCGTAGATGTTCGGGTAGCGCACCGGCGGCGCGGCGCTGGCCAGATAGACCTTGCGCGCGCCCGCGTCACGGGCCATCTGCACGATCTGCTGGCTGGTGGTGCCACGCACGATCGAATCGTCCACCAGCAGCACCACGCGGTTGCGGAACTCAAGGTGGATCGGGTTGAGCTTGCGACGCACCGACTTCACGCGTTCGCCCTGCCCCGGCATGATGAAGGTACGGCCGATGTAGCGGTTCTTGATGAAGCCTTCTCGGTACTTCACCCCAAGTACGTTGGAGATTTCCAGCGCCGCGTCGCGCGAGGTGTCCGGGATCGGGATGATGGTGTCGATGTCATGGTCCGGGCGCAGGCGCAGGATCTTCTCGCCCAGCTTGATGCCCATGCGCATGCGCGCCTTGTGCACCGAGACGTTGTCGATCATCGAGTCCGGGCGCGCGAAGTACACGTATTCGAAGATGCACGGGGTGTGCTCGGCCGGCTCGGCGCAGATCTCCGAGAACAGCTCGCCACGCGCGGTGATCACCAGCGCTTCGCCCGGCTGCACGTCGCGCACGCGCTGGAAGCCCAGCACGTCCAGCGCGGCCGACTCGGACGCCACGATGTACTCGTCGCCCTCGGCATGGCTGCGCTTGCCCAGCACCAGCGGACGGATGCCATGCGGGTCGCGGAAGGCGACCAGGCCCAGGCCCAGCACCACGCTGACCACCGCATAGCCGCCCTTGCAACGGCGGTGCACGCCGGCCACCGCGCGGATGGCCGCTTCCGGGCTGAGCTGGCGCTGCTGTTCCAGTTCGTAGGCGAACACGTTCAGCAGCACTTCGCTGTCCGAATCGGTGTTGACGTTGCGGCGGTCCTGTTCGAACACCTGCTGGCGCAGCACCTCGGTGTTGATCAGGTTGCCGTTGTGGGCCAGCGCGATGCCGTACGGCGAATTGACGTAGAACGGCTGCGCCTCGTCCATGCCTTCCGAACCGGCGGTCGGGTAGCGCACGTGGGCAATGCCCACGCTGCCTTCCAGGGTGGACATGGTGCGGGCATCGAACACATCGCGGACCAGGCCGGTGGCCTTCTGCACGCGCAGGCGGCTGCCGCTGGCGGTGGCGATGCCCGCCGCATCCTGGCCACGGTGCTGGAGGACGGTCAAGCCGTCATACAACTGCCCGGCGACGTTCTGGTTGCCGACGATTCCGACGATGCCACACATGATGCGAGGTCTCCGCTGGGCTGTGCCCAGTTACAAGGAAGGTGGCCGTACCTGGCCGCGGTGGTCGCCGCGCACGCGGTCGACGTTGGCCGGATCGCCCGGCTCGATACTGTCCGGCAGTGCAGGAGCATCCGGGCGCACTTCCGCCGGATCGTAGGAATCGCCCTGTTCCGCTTTCGCAGGCCGCAGCCATCCGCTGCCTGCCACTACCTGGTTGAGGATGCCATTATCGCCTGCCGCGCCCGGCTTTCCCAACCCGGCGCCTGCGTTCTTGCCCAACTCCATCAATGCAGATGGGGACAGCGCGTCGGTCGGCAAGGCCTTGGGCAGCAGATCGGCCCCGGGAACCTCCCAGTGCGGCAGCTTGCTGTTCATCCAGGCAACGGTGGGATTCAGCAGTGGCCGCACCGCCGAGCGCTGCCAGGAGGGCTCGGCAGTCAACGGGGTGAAACTGCCCAGCAGCAGCAGGATCGCGGCGATCAGGCCGCCCCGCACGGCCCCCAGCACCCCGCCCAGCAGGCGGTCCAGGCTGGTCAGCATGCTGCGGTGGACCAGAGCCTTGATGACCATGCCGATCACCGCAACCACGATCATCACGCCGATGCCGACGCCCAGGTAGCCGCCGACGAAGTGTTCGCCACCGGGGGCCGCCGGGGCAGCCCACCAATGGGCGGCATCATTGCCGAAGGCGAAGGCCGCCCACGCGGCCAGCAGCCACGACAGGGTGCCAATGACGATGCCGACGAAGCCGCGCAGCATCCCCAGCAGGGTGGAGGCGGCGATCACGATCAGCAGCACCACGTCGATCATGGCGCCCCGCTCCTTCGGCGGCGCTGGCAACGCGGCTGCGCGTGGGTCATGGGTGCGGCCGGACCATGCCGGCGACGCCGACCTTGGCGGCGACCTGCGCCTTCAGCTGCTCGGCATCGCCACGGTTGGCCACCGGCCCGACGCGGACGCGATGCAGGGTGCCCTTTTCGGTGCGCACCTGCTCGACAAAAGCACTGAAGCCGGCGGCGCGGACCTTGTCGCGCAGGGCGTTGGCATCGTTGGCCTGGCCGAACGCGCCCAGCTGCACGGCAAAGCCGACGCCGCTGGCGGCCGGTGCTGCCGGCGTGGCCGGGGCCGTTGCCGGCTTGCTCGCGGTGGCCTCCGGCTTCGGCTCGGGCTTCGGGGTTTCGGGCTTCGGCGCCGGCTTCGGCGGCTCGGGCTTGGCCGCCGGAGTGGTCGTTGCAGTCGGCGTACTCGGCGGCAGGCTTTCACTGCGCACCGGGTTGCTGCTGGCCGACGGCGCGGTGGCGGCGGATGGGGTACTGGCGCTCGGCGTAGCCGGTGCCGGGGTGGCTGCCACCGGGGCGCTGCTGTCCGCTGCGGCATCCAGGGTGATCACTTCGGCCTTCACATCGGCACGGATCTTCACCGCCTGCAGGCGGGCGGCCTCGGCCTGTGCACGGTCGGCGTACGGCCCCACGCGCACACGCCATGCCTGACGGCCGTTGATGGTGGTCGCTTCTGCGAAGCCCGGCAGCTGCGAGCGCTGCAGGTAGGCAATCACGGCATCGGCGTCGGCCTTGCTGCCGTAGGCGCCGAAGGTGACGGCGTAGTTGCCGGCAGCAACCGCCGGGGAGGTGTCCACGGTCGGCGGAGTGGCCGGCGTGGCGGCGTCCTGCAGCGGCTTGGCCTGCCCGGTCTGCAGGCCGGTGGCACCACCGGCCGGAGCCACCAGCGGTAGTTCACGGGTTTCGAACTGGCCATCGGCCGGCGCGTCCGGCGCGGCGATCGGCACCGAGGCCACACCGCTGTCCGGTGCAGGTCCCTTGACCAGCATCGGCAGGAAAATCACGGCCAGTGCGACCAGCACGATGGCACCAATCAGACGCTGTTTCAGAGGCGTATCCACGTGAGGCGGCAACTGTCCGGAGGTTGCGGTCGATTATACGGGTGCCGGACCGGACGGCGTCGGGATTGGCTGAACGTGGCTCAGGCGTTGCGCTGCAGCCACTGCAACGCGGCGGCGGCGGTATGGAAGGAGCCAAACACCAGTACGCGGTCACCGCGCTCGGCCCGGTCCAGTACCTGCGCCAGCGCCTGCTCGACCGAAGCGGCCAGCTGCGCGCTGCCAGCATCGGTCTCGGCCAGGCGCGCCTGCAACTGGGCGGCACTCTGGCCGCGCGGGCCGTCCAGGCCGGCAAGGGTCCACTCGCCAACCACGCCCTGCAATGCCTGCACCACACCCACCGCGTCCTTGTCCTGCAATGCGGCATACACCGCCAAGGTGCGCCCGGCCGACGCTTCGGCCTTCAGCGCACGGGCCAGCTGGCCCGCCGCCTGCGGGTTGTGCCCGACGTCGACGCGGATCTGCACGCCATCTCGCTCGAACGCCTGCAGCCGACCCGGGATACGCGCCGCCGCGATACCAGCGGCCCACGCCGCGCGCGGCACCGGCTTGTCCAGCGCGCGCAGCGCAGCAATGGCGGCACCCGCATTGGCCAGCTGGATCGGCCCGGCCAGCGCCGGGGTTGGCAGTTCCATGCGCAGGCCAACGTCCCGCCAGCGCCAGCGCTGGGCATCGATCGGCTCGTAGAAATAGTCGCTGCCGCCGCGGATCGCGTTGGCACCCACCAGGTAGGCCCGTGCGAGCACGCTCGACGGCGGGTCGGTCTCACCCAGGATCACCGGCTTCCAGCCACGGATGATGCCGGCCTTCTCGGTGCCGATTGCTTCGCGGTCTTCGCCCAGCCATTCGGCATGGTCGATGTCCACAGTGGTGATCACGGCCACATCGGCGTCGACGATGTTGACCGCATCCAGGCGACCGCCCAGACCCACTTCCAGAACCGCCAGGTCCAGCCCGGCGTCGGCGAACAGCTGCAGCGCGGCCAGCGTGCCGTACTCGAAATAGGTCAGCGTGGTCTCGCCGCGTGCGGCCTCGACGGCGTTGAACGCAGCAACCAGCGCCGCATCGTCCACGTCCTGGCCGTCGATGCGCACGCGCTCGTTGTAGCGCAGCAGATGCGGCGAGGTGTACGCGCCAACCTTCCAGCCGGCGGCACGTGCAATGGCTTCGATGAAGGCGACGGTCGAGCCCTTGCCGTTGGTGCCACCAACCACGATGGTGCGCTTGCCCGGCACCCCCAGGCCCATCGCGGTGGCCACGGCGCGCACGCGCTCCAGGCCCATGTCGATGGTCGCCGGGTGCTGGCGTTCAATGTAGTCCAGCCAGTCGGCCAGGGTGGTCGGGGTGTTCGTCACGGCAGGGGTTCCAGCAGAAGCAGGTGGTTCGGGAATCAGAGGGCGCGGTGCTTGGCTTCGCCGAAGAACGGCGTGTGGTGGGCGCAGTCGTTCAGGCGCACCACTTCCAGGCTGTCCAGGTCGGCGCCTTCGAGCAGGTTGAGCGTGGTCGGTGCCTGGCGGAAGGTCCACAGCCGGGAAAGCGGCAGGCCCAGCACCTTGCACAGGATCACGCGGTTGACCGCATCGTGCGCAACCACCAGCAGGGTGTCGTGCTCGCCGAGGCCTTCGGTGGCGCGGGCCAGGCCACGCCAGCTGCGCTCCAGCACCAGGCGCAGCGATTCGCCGCCGGGCATCAACACCGTATCCGGCTCCTCGCGCCAGGCCTGCAGGCGCGACGGATCCTTCTCGTGGATCTCGCTGGCCAGCAACCCTTCCCATTCACCGTGGGCGATTTCCTGCAGCTCCGGCTCGGTCAGCAGCATGTCGGCGCGGGCGGCGCCAAGCGCCAGCTGCGCGGTCCGCTGCGCGCGCGACAGCGGCGAGGCGACGGCACGGGTGATGTCCACCGAGGCCAGGCGGGCACCCAGGGCCTGGGCCTGGGCTTCGCCGATCGGCGAAAGCGGGATGTCGATCTGGCCCTGGTAGCGGCCTTCGGCGTTCCACGGCGTTTCGCCGTGGCGGGCAAGCAGGATGCGCATGCGTGCAAGGGGTCCTGGGGGGAGGAGGTTTCCGCGTTTCGTTCACATCCTGTGAAGCACGCGGAACAGGGATGATACCTGTTCGGCGCACCGGGCCGGGCCGGGCATGAAAAAACCCCGCGACGTGGGTCGCGGGGTTTCGGAATTCCCGGCCATCGGGTCGTGTTTGCCGGCCAGCGGCCGGCACTACGGCAACCGGTTTATTTCGCCAGGTTCAGTTCCTTCAGCAGCTGCGGCGCCGGCGCCACTTCCTGCATGATCCACTGCATGTAGCGGCTGTCGACGGCGATCATGCGGGTCATCACCGGGTCGAACACCCAGTTGGAGCTGACCGATTCCCAGTTGCCATCGAAGGCCAGGCCGACCAGCTTGCCGTTGGCGTCCAGCACCGGCGAACCCGAGTTGCCGCCGGTGATGTCCAGGTTGGACAGGAAGTTCACCGGCACCGAACCGATGCGCTTGTCTTCCAGGCCGCCGTAACGCTTGGCCTTGACCGCATCGAGCAGCGCCTTCGGCGAATCGAACGGATCTTCACCGGTCTCCTTCGCCGCCACGCCTTCCAGGGTGGTGAACGGGGTGTACGTCACGCCGTCCTTGCCATAGCCCATGACGTTGCCGAAGGTGATGCGCAGCGACAGGTTGGCGTCCGGGTAGACAAACTCACCCTGGCTCTTCTTGTAGTCGGCCACGGCCTGCAGGTACAGCGGGCGCGCGGTCAGCGATTCGCCTTCGCGGATCTTCTTCTGCTCTTCCTGCTTCAGCAGTGCCGGCATGACAGCCACGGCGTACTGGATGGCCGGATCGCTGCTGGCTTCAAACGCGGCACGGTCGGCCTTGAACCACTTCAGGCGTGCATCCAGGCTGCCCAGCTCGGTGCCCGACAGCTTGGCCACCACCGACTTTACCGCAGCGGCATCGCTGCCGGCCAGCCACTTGTTCAGCACGTCATTGTCGCGCTGCGCGGCCGGCAGGGCCACGTACTGCTCCAGCCAGTAGGCCTGCAGCTGCTGGTCCATCGTCGCCACGTAGCGACGATCCATCTGCTTCAGGCCACCTTCGATGGTGGTCAGGTCGCGTTCCTGGTAACCGGCTTCGCGTTCGGCATCCGGCTTGCTGCGCTCGATCGACAGGCGGTACAGGGTGATCGCCGCGCCAACGGCCGAGGTGTTGTTGAACTGGCCGACGAACAGGTCGCGTTCGCGGGTGGCCTTGCTGGTATCCAGATGCTTGAGCAGCTGCGCGTGTGCGGCCAGGGCCGGCTTGCCGGCAGCGCCCTGCTTCTTCAGCCACGCCAGCACGGCGGCTTCTTCAGCCTGCTTCTGGCCAGCGGCGTCGATGCGCTTGAAGCCTTCCAGCTGGCCCAGGTAGTTCTTGGCCACGTTGTTCATGCTGGCGGCGGTGGCGGCGTACTTCACCTTGACGTCGGCGTCGGCCTTGCCGGCGTCGGCGATCAGCTTCAGCACCGCGTTGTAGTGCTTGGCGATGGTCGGGTAGGTGAAGCTGGCGGTTTCGTTGAACTCACCGGCCAGCGCGTAGCGGTTGGTGCGGCCCGGGTAGCCGGCCACCATCACGAAGTCGTCGGCGCCCAGCGGCTGGTCGGCGAACTTCAGGAAGTGCTTGGGCTGGTACGGCACGTTGTCGGCGGCGAAGGCGGCCGGCTTGCCGTCCTTGCCGACGTAGGCGCGGTAGAACGAGAAATCGCCGGTGTGGCGTGGCCACATCCAGTTGTCGACGTCGCCGCCGAACTTGCCGACGCTGCCCGGGGGCGCGTAGACCAGGCGCACATCCTTGATTTCCATGTTGCGGAACAGGCGGTAGGTGTTGCCGCCGGAGAAGCTGTACAGGCGGCAGCGGAAACCGGCATCGGCCTCACAGGCGGCAACCTGGGCCTTGTCGAAGGCGTCCAGCGCGCGGCTGCGGGCCAACGGGTCGTTGCCGGCGGCGGCGATGGCGGCCTTGGCCTGGGCGGTGACGTCGGTGATCTGGTCGAGCACGAACACGCGGGCGTTCGGGCCGGCGCTCAGTTCGTCCTTCAGGGTCGGCGCGTTGAAGCCGTCCTTGATCAGGTTCTTCTGCGCGGTCGAATTCAGCTGGATGGCGCCATACGCGCAATGGTGGTTGGTGACCACCAGACCCTGCGGCGAGACCAAGCTGGCGGTGCAGCCGCCGAGGGCGACGACCGCGCCCATCGGGTCGCCGGTCAGGTTGGACAGCTGCTGCGGGGACAGCTTCAGGCCGGCCTTCTGCAGCGGGCCGGCGATTTCCGGCAGTTGCTGCGGCACCCACATGCCTTCAGCGGCATGGGCGATCTGGGCCAGGCCGAGGCTGGCGACGATGGAAAATGCAAGCAGGTTCGAGCGCATGGAGCAGCCCTTGGTAGTGGAACCCTCGATTGTAGCCCGCCGCCCTGCCCCGGCCCGAACCCCGGAAGTCATGGGCCTGCTTCTTGCTCTGCCACGCGCACGTCGGCCGCGCACACGGAAATCGTCCAGAGGGGGCGTGGTCACCCTGGACGGGACCGTTGGCGCCATGGGCCGGGCGCATGCGACTGGCGGGTTGGGCAGGACGCCCAACCCCGGTCTTGCCGTGTGCGCAGGATAGCGCGCACGAGCAAGGCGCCATCGAGCACCATGGATGGGCTTTTGCGTGTCCCGGCCAGGGTGACCACGCCCCCTTTCCCGGATCAGGGAGGCGCCGCTGTTCGCAGTACGTTCGAAACGCCCGCCGGCGCACGCCTTTCGTTCCACCACTGCACCCGCAGCGCAACATGGGAAATCCGCGCGGCACCCTATAATCCGCGCTCTCCCCCTGATGAGTTCCACCCCGATGGCGCAGCAAACGATGAAGGCCCTGGTCAAGCGCGAAGCAGCCAAGGGCATCTGGATGGAAGAGGTTCCGGTGCCGACTCCGGGCCCCAACCAGGTGTTGATCAAGCTCGAGAAGACCGCGATCTGCGGTACCGACCTGCACATCTACCTGTGGGACGAGTGGAGCCAGCGCACGATCAAGCCGGGCCTGACCATCGGCCATGAATTCGTCGGCCGCATTGCCGAAATCGGCCCGGGCGTGACCGGCTACGAGATCGGCCAGCGCGTCTCGGCCGAAGGCCACATCGTCTGCGGTCATTGCCGCAACTGCCGGGGCGGCCGCCCGCACCTGTGTCCGAACACCGTCGGCATCGGCGTCAACGTCAACGGCGCGTTCGCCGAATACATGGTGATGCCGGCCAGCAACCTGTGGCCGATCCCGGACCAGATTCCGTCGGAGCTGGCCGCGTTCTTCGATCCTTACGGCAACGCCGCGCACTGTGCGCTGGAATTCGATGTGATCGGGGAGGACGTGCTGATCACCGGTGCCGGCCCGATCGGCATCATCGCCGCCGGCATCTGCAAGCACATCGGCGCGCGTAACGTAGTGGTGACCGACGTCAACGACTTCCGCCTGAAGCTGGCCGCCGACATGGGCGCTACCCGCGTGGTCAACGTGGCCAACCAGTCGCTGAAGGACGTGATGAAGGAACTGCACATGGAAGGCTTCGACGTGGGCCTGGAAATGAGCGGCAACCCGCGCGCTTTCAATGACATGCTCGACTGCATGTACCACGGCGGCAAGATCGCCATGCTGGGCATCATGCCCAAGGGCGCCGGCTGCGACTGGGACAAGATCATCTTCAAGGGCCTGACCGTGCAGGGCATCTACGGCCGCAAGATGTACGAGACCTGGTACAAGATGACCCAGCTGGTGCTGTCCGGCTTCCCGCTCGGCAAGGTGATGACCCACCAGCTGCCGATTGACGATTTCCAGAAGGGCTTCGACCTGATGGAAGAAGGCAAGGCCGGCAAAGTGGTATTGAGCTGGAACTGATCCGCCCCACGGTAGCGCCGGGCCATGCCCGGCGTCACCGGAATTAAAAAGGCGCCCGATGGGCGCCTTTTTCGCAATGCGTGCCAGGCAAGCCTGGCACCTGCCGTAACGCCTGCGGCGTTACTTTCCGACGGCCACGCTCAGCATCACCCGGCTGTGGGCCAGCTTGCCGGAGTTGTCGCGGCCGTTGCCGTCGGTGCCGTAGTAGCCGAGGCCGACGTTGAACAGGCCGAACTGGCGTTCGACGCCGACGTTCCAGTCGGTATAGTCCTTGGCGATGCCGTCCTCGAAGGTGCTGCGGCCGACGTTGGCATTCAGGGTGAAGTCCTTCGGCAGGCCCCAGCTGCCGCCCAGGCCGAAGTACCAGCCATCGGTGCTGCTGTTCCAGACATCGTTGGTGTAGGCCACCGTCAGCTTGTAGGTCTCATCCAGCGTGGTGGTGGTGATCAGCTCGTTGTAGTTCAGCTCGCTGGCACCGAGGTAGGTGTAGCGATTCAGCAGCGCGTCGAAATTGACGCGGGGCGTGACGTCAACGCCGTAGCCGATCTGGTAGTCGACCTCGGTGCTCGGGTCGCCCGGACCGAAGTCGACGCCCGAACCCCAGACACCGGCATACAGGCCGACCGGCGAGGTGTAGGTGAAACCGGCCTGCAGGGTCGGCTTTTCGTCGGTCTGCGACACACCACGGAACAGGTAATCGGAAACGGCGGTGACGTTCCAGCTGTACGGCGATTCGTTTTCCTGGGCACTGGCCGCGAACGGGGCAGCCAGGGTCAAGGCAGCGGCAATGGCGAGGCAGGCACGGGCGTGCTTCATGAGCGTCTCCGGTGGGGGCGGTGGCGTGGCGCGGAAGGCGGGAGCGGCCGGAGCGGGACAGCGCCGGTTCACGAATTTTTAACCCGTTTGCTATTGCGATGCAACATGTGCCGGCCGTGGCGATGCCCCGCCCGGGCCGGTTGGCAAGCGGCGATGCCCGGTAGAATCGGCGGTTTCCCGTTCAGAGCCGTGCCCACGCCATGACCGACGCCTCCTCCGCCCTGACCCGCCACTACGCCGAGGAACTGGACGCCATCCGCGCCCAGGGCCTGTTCAAGTCCGAGCGGATCATCACCAGCCCGCAGTCGGCCGAGATCACCCTCGACGACGGCCGCAAGGTGCTGAATTTCTGTGCCAACAACTATCTGGGCCTGGCCGACCATCCGGACCTGATCCAGGCCGCCAAGGACGCACTCGATACCCACGGCTTCGGCATGGCCTCGGTGCGCTTCATCTGCGGCACGCAAGACCTGCACAAGCAGCTGGAAAAGCAGATCGCCGACTTCTTCGGCAAGCAGGACACCATCCTGTACGCGGCCTGCTTCGATGCCAACGGCGGCCTGTTCGAGCCGCTGCTTGGCGAGAACGACGCGATCATTTCCGATGCACTGAACCATGCGTCGATCATCGACGGCGTGCGTCTGTGCAAGGCCAAGCGCTTCCGCTACGCCAACTGTGACATGGCCGATCTGGAAGCCCAGCTGCAGGCCGCCGATGCCGCCGGCTGCAAGACCAAGCTGATCACCACCGACGGCGTGTTCTCGATGGACGGCTTCATCGCGCCGCTGGACGAGATCACCGCGCTGGCAAAGAAGTACAACGCCCTGGTGCACATCGATGAATGCCACGCCACCGGCTTCCTCGGTGCCACCGGCCGCGGCTCGGCCGAGGTCAAGGGCGTGCTGGAGAAGATCGACATCATCACCGGCACTCTGGGCAAGGCCATGGGTGGCGCACTGGGCGGCTTCACCTGCGCCAGCGCCGAGGTGATCGAACTGCTGCGCCAGCGCTCGCGCCCGTACCTGTTCTCCAACTCGCTGCCGCCGCACGTGGTGGCCGCAGGCATCAAGGCATTCGAAATGCTGGCCGCCGCCGACGACCTGCGCAGCACGCTGGCCGAGAACACCGCCTACTTCCGCGAAAAAATGACCGCGGCCGGTTTCGACGTGAAGCCGGGCGTACATCCGATCAGCCCGGTGATGCTGTACGACGCGCCGCTGGCACAGAAGTTCGCCGAGCGCCTGCTCGAAGAAGGCATCTACGCGATCGGTTTCTTCTTCCCGGTGGTACCCAAGGGCCAGGCGCGCATCCGCACCCAGATCAGCGCCGCGCACAGCCGCGAGCATCTGGACCGCGCGATCGATGCATTCACGCGCATCGGCGTCGAACTGGGCGTGGTCAAGGGCTGACCGCACCGGGGTCGGATCCCCAGGGGTAGCGCCGGGCCATGCCCGGCGATTTCCCGAAAGCCGCGCCATGCGCTCGCCGGGCACGGCCCGGCGCTACCGAAATGACGCGCGACGCGCGTCACTTCTTTTTCTTCTTGCCCTTCGGCTCGTCCTTGCTGGCCACCACCACCGGCTTGGCGGCGGCATCCTGGCCATTGCCCTTGGCTACGCGGATACCGTTGGCCTTCATCCAGGCATCGAACTCATCGGCGGTCATCTTCTTGTCGCCGTTGCTCATCAGGAAGCGGTAACTGCCGCGACCATCCAGCTCCGGGGTCTTCACTTCCACCACCGGGGTCTCGGCCGGCGTTTCCGCCTTGGCCACCTTCTTGTGGCCACCACAGGCGCTCAGCAGCACCATCGGCAGAAGCAGGCCTGCGCAGCGCAGGGTTTGATTGAGGGTCAGGTGGTACATGGCAGGCTCCGTTCGGGATATTCGACAGCCAGGCGCCCCCTACGCCTGGAACGGCGGCCGGCAAACGCCGGCCACGGGCGATGATCAGCCCGGTGCAGCGGCCCCCAGCCGCTGCTGGTCGCTGACCTGCAGGACCCGCCACTGGCCCTTGCCGAGATCGCCGAGCTGCAGCCCGCCGATCGCGACCCGGACCAGGCGCAGCACCTGCAGGTCGAAGGCCGCCAACAGGCGGCGGATATGGCGATTGCGGCCCTCGTCGAGGACCACCTCCAGCCATGCGGTCTTGTCGCCACTGCGCAGTACGCGCACGGCACGGGCGGCGAGGAACTCGCCCTCGTCCTCCACGCCGGCCCGCAGTGCCGCCAGCGTGGCGTCATCGGGCAGGCCATCAACCTGCACGTGGTAGGTCTTGTCCGGCCCGGTCTGCGGGTCGGTCAGGCGCGCCGCCCACTGCGGATCGTTGCTGAACAGCAACAGCCCTTCACTGGCCTTGTCCAGGCGCCCGACCGGCGCGATCCACGGCAGCCCCGCGCCATCGAAACAGCGGTAGACGGTGTCGCGGCCGCGCTCGTCCTGCGCGGTGGTCACTACCCCGCGCGGTTTGTTGAGCATCAGGTACAGGCGCTGTGGCGCGCCCATGGGCTGGCCATCGACCTCGATCGGCGGCACCGGCTGGCCAATCGGAAATTCCGGGTCGCGCACGATCCGGCCGGACACGCGTACGCGGCCTTCGGCAATCCAGCGCGCGGCCTCGCTGCGCGAGCACACGCCGGCCTTGGACAGTACGCGCGCCAGGCCATGGCGGACACCGGCGGAAGCGGCAGCGGAAGTCGCACGCCCACGCGGTGCGTGGGAGCGGGCAGCGGGGGCAGCAGGTGGGCGGCGCGTGCGCAAGCCTCTGCTCCCCGCGGTGCTTATTTCTTGTCGACCGGCTTGGTCTCAGCCGGTGCTTCAGCCGCCGCCGGCGTGGCGGCCGGGGCCGGACGCGCCTTGACCACGCGCACACCGCGCGCCTTCATCCAGGCGTCGAACTCTTCGGCGGTCATGCGCTTGCCGTTCTGGCTCATGTCGAAGCGCCAGGGCGTGTTGTCGAATTCGGTCTGCGGCTTGTAGGCCGCCGGATCGTTCGGCTTCACCGCCGGTGCGCTAGGGATGGCCTTGGCGATGTTCTGGCAGCCGTCGATGCGCAGGCGCTGCAGCACCTGGTCCAGCGACTGCGACGGATCGTAGTTGCTGCTCAGCACACCGGCCGGCATGCCCAGCTGGTTGCCACGGATGTACAGCTCGTCGGCAACCGGCGCGATGGTCGTGGCCGGCAACGGCAGCGGCGAGGCGCTGGTGTTGACCGAGCAATCGACCGCAGCGTGGGCGGCGGGAACCAGGGCCAGCGCCAGGAAGGCGGCCGATGCAGAGCGCAGCATGAGGGGCATCCAGGAAAGGAAGGGACGCGGCGAGTTTAGCAATGCCGCGACAGCTTTCAAGCGCCACTTTCAATGAATACGGCAACTCATTGGTTTTAAGGATAAAAACCCGACGAACGGTTACTTGCAGACCACCAGATGCCTGGATTGAGTGCCGCAGAAACAACAAGACCCGGCCGAAGCCGGGTCCTGCTGTGTCCTACTGGCAGAGCGTCAGAACTTAGTTCTGGACGTTCAGCTCGGTACGACGGTTCTTGGCGCGACCTTCCGGGTTGTCCGAACCATCCGGGTTGGTGTTCGGAGCAATCGGACGGCTCTCGCCGTAGCCGATCGGGCCGACCAGGCGACCGGCGTCAACGCCGTTCTTGGTCAGGTAGTTGTACACGGCGGTGGCGCGACGCTCCGACAGCTTCTGGTTGTAAGCGTCGGTACCCTTCGAGTCGGTGTGACCGGCAACTTCAACGCGCAGATCCGGGTAACGCTTCAGGATCTCGGTGGCTTCGCTCAGGATCGCCACGGCGTCCGGACGCAGGTTCGACTTGTCGAAGTCGAAGTTGACGCCCTTCAGGTCGATGGAGACCGGCACCGGGCAACCGTCCGGACCGATGGTCTGACCCGGCTGCGAGTTCGGGCACTTGTCGTCGCAGTTGTTGACGCCGTCACCGTCGTCGTCCAGATCGGCGCAGCTCGGGGCAACCGGAGCCGGAGCCGGAGCAGCCGCGACCGGAGCCGGGCCCAGCGGGATCACGACGCCGACCGAAGCCAGCACGTCACCGAACCAGTCTTCGTTCGGAGCGGCAACGCTCTGGTCGTCGAAGTCAGCGCGGTAAGCCACTTCGGCGCGGACAGCAACGCGCTTTTCGAAGGTGGTCTGCAGGCCGACGCCCAGCTTGGCGGCAACGTTGCCGTCCTTACGCTGGCGCGGACCGTTGGCATTCAGCGCCGGGTACTCTTCTTCCGACTTCTGGTAGCCCAGGCCACCGACGATGTACGGGTTCCAGCCGCGGCCTTCCTTGATGAAGTGGCGACGCAGGTCCAGCGAGACGCCGTACTGCGACCAGTTCAGGTCCTTGTTCGAATCGAAGTTCGGGTTCTGATAGTTCAGCTCACCGTCCAGCGACCAGTTCGGGCTGATGAACTTGCCCAGGCCCAGGGTCACGAACGGAGCATCATTGGTCAGACGGTCGCTGTCCTGGAAGTTGAAGCCGGCCGAACCGGTCAGGTACCAGCGGTCATCGAACTCCTGCGCCGAAGCTGCCTGGGCGAAAGCCAGGCCGCCCAGCAGCGCGGCAGTAAGGATCTTCTTGTTCATTGAGTACAGCTCCTATTTCGGGGGTATGAAACCGGTAGAGGCATGGGCCAGCACAAGTGCGTCGATGTACGACAGCCGATTCAGCACGCCACCGCCGCGAACATTATGCTCAGGCGGGTGAAGGCCATGTTAACAGTCCCGTAACATGTGAAGTGTTGCGCCCGACCGTCCATCGGTCCGACGTTGAAACCCTATACAGGATGATGAAAATCCGCAAGACCCTCACGCTGCAAGGGTTTGACGGGGTTTAGGCGTTGGAAACGACACATTGCGCAGCGCGCTGCGATGAGCAGTTCAGCGTCTCTGCGAAAAGGTGAGGAACCTTATGATGGAACCACGAACCCAGCCGGAGCCGTGATGAAAGCCGTCGCCCTGAGTCGTGAGTCCGCCCCCGCGTTGTGCGATATCCGCCTTCCTCCGCCGCTGCCTCCACGGGGGCGCGACCTGCTGGTGCGGGTCGAGGCGATTTCGGTCAACCCGGTCGACGGCAAGCAGCGTGCCAGCACGGATCCAGCCACGCTCCAGGCACCTCGCATCCTTGGCTGGGACGCGGCCGGCGTAGTGGAGGCGATCGGCGACGAGGCCAGCCTGTTCGCGTCCGGTGATGAGGTCTATTACGCCGGTGATGTCACCCGCCCGGGGTGCAACGCGCAGTACCAATGGGTGGACGAACGTCTGGTCGCGCGCAAACCCACCACGCTGGATTTCGCCGAGGCCGCGGCACTGCCGCTGACCACGCTCACTGCCTGGGAACTGCTGTTCGAGCGCATGCCCCTGCGGCTGGATGATTGCCGCCACGCCGGCCAGAACCTGCTGGTGATCGGCGGTGCGGGCGGCGTCGGCTCGATGGCGATCCAGCTGGCCCGCCATGCGGGTTTCGAGGTGATCGCCACTGCGTCGCGCGAAGCCTCGGCCGACTGGTGCCGGCAGATGGGTGCCCGGCACGTGATTGATCACCGGCAGCCGCTCCAGGCCCAGTTGAATGCGCTCGGCATCGACGCGGTGCAGGTCGCACTCAACCTGGCCGACACCGACCAGTACTGGGATGAGCTGGGCCAGCTGCTGGCGCCGCAGGGACATGTCGGGCTGATCGTCGAGCCACGTGGCCCGCTGCGCATCGGCGATCCCTACAAGGCCAAGTGCATCGGCATCCACTGGGAATTCATGTTCGCGCGCTCGCGCTTTGCCACCGCCGACCGCATCGAACAGCACCGCATCCTCAGCCGCGCCGCCAGCATGATCGATGCTGGCCAGCTGCGCGGCACGCTCAGTGAGTCACTGGGCACGATCAATGCGGCAAATCTGGACATTGCGCATCAGCGCCTGGCCAGCGGACGCACGGTGGGCAAGCTGGCACTGGTGGGCTGGGACGACTGAAGCGTCATGTAGAGCCGAGCCCATGCTCGGCTGGTGGTGCCAGGCAAAGCAGCCGAGCATGGGCTCGGCTCTACAGATTCCGCCTGTAGCGGCGGATTGGTCGGCATCTGTATCTATTTAAGTGACTGAATCGGGATTACGGTGGAAACAGATTCCTCTCCCCCGAGCCCACCGTGCCCACCGCCCTGCCCCTGCGCCTGCTGCAACTGATCACCGGCCTGTTCCTGTACGGCTTTGGTGCTTCGCTGATGATCCGTGCCGCCATCGGCGTGGCGCCGTGGGATGTGCTGTCACAGGGCATCGCCGCGCAGACCCCGCTCTCGTTTGGCCTGGCCACCAATTTGATTGGCGCACTGGTGCTGCTGCTGTGGTGGCCGCTGCGGCAGAAGCCGGGCGTCGGCACCGTGCTCAACGTGATGCTGATCGGTCCCTCCGCGCAGTTCGGGCTGTGGCTGCTGCCGCCGGCCGTCGGCCTTGGCTGGCAACTGACGATGTTCTGCGCGGGCATGCTGCTGGTGGCATTGGCCACCGGCCTGTACATCGGCGCCCGCCTCGGCCCGGGTCCACGCGATGGCCTCATGACCGGCCTGCATGCCCGCACCGGCTGGGCGATCTGGAAGGTGCGCAGCCTCATCGAAGGCAGCGTGCTGCTGCTGGGCTGGTGGCTGGGCGGCAACGTCGGCCTCGGCACCCTCGCCTTCGCCCTGCTGATCGGCCCGCTGTGCGGCGTGACCCTGGGCTGGTTCGGGATCGGCCGCCGCCCGGTCGTGCCGACCGCAGGCCGACAACCACAATCGCCCTGAGTTGACCCGAATGCCGGCCAGCGGCCGGCACTACCGCCCCCCGAGTTCGGGGGCAGCGCTGCAGGCGCGATCCAGCGGCCCTTGCCCCGGCCGCCATTTCGCGGCACGCTTCGCGCTTCCGTACGCAAGCGTATCGACCATGTCGCCAGCCAACGAAAGCGCCTATCCCCATCTGTTCGCCCCGCTGGATCTGGGCTTCACCCAGCTGCGCAACCGCGTCCTGATGGGCTCGATGCACACCGGACTGGAAGATCGCGCCCGCGACTTCCCAAGGTTGGCGGCCTACTTCGCCGAACGCGCCGAGGGCGGCGTTGGCCTGATCGTCACCGGCGGCTTTGCACCGAACGTGGTGGGCTGGCTGAAGCCCTTTGGCGGCAAGTTGTCCTGGCCCTGGGAGGTACGCCCGCACCGGCAGCTCACCGCCGCCGCGCACCAGCACGGCGCGAAGATCTGCCTGCAGCTGCTGCACGCCGGCCGCTATGCCTATCACCCGCTGTCGGTGGCACCGTCGAAGCTGAAGGCGCCGATCAACCCGTTCACCCCGCGCGCGCTGTCGGCCAGTGGCGTCGAGCGGCATATCGCCGACTACGCGCGCAGCGCGAAGCTGGCCCGCGAGGCCGGCTACGACGGGGTGGAGGTGATGGGCTCGGAGGGCTACCTCATCAACGAGTTCATTGCCCCGCGCACCAACAAGCGCTCCGACCGCTGGGGTGGCGACGCCAACCAACGCATGCGCTTTGCAGTGGAGATCGTGCGCCGCATCCGCGAGGCCTGCGGCCCGGACTTCATCATCATCTACCGCCTGTCGCTGGTCGACCTGGTGGACGACGGCAGCAACTGGGACGAGATCGTGCAGCAGGCGCAGGCCATCGAGGCGGCTGGCGCGACGATCATCAATTCCGGCATCGGTTGGCACGAGGCGCGCATTCCGACCATCGCCACCTCGGTGCCGCGTGCGGCCTTCGCCGGTGTCACCGCCAAACTGAAACCGCATGTGACGCTGCCGCTGGTGGCGACCAACCGCATCAACATGCCCGACGTCGCCGAACGCATCCTCGCCGGCGGCGGCGCCGACATGGTGTCGCTGGCACGTCCGCTGCTGGCCGACCCGCAATGGCCCAACAAGGCCCGTGCAGGCCGCGCGGAAGCGATCAATACCTGCATCGCCTGCAACCAGGCCTGCCTGGACCACGTGTTCGAGAACAAGCTGGCCAGCTGCCTGGTCAATCCGCGCGCCGCGCACGAGACCGAACTGGTCTATCGCCCCACCCCCGCGCCGAAGAAGGTTGCCGTGGTCGGTGCCGGCCCGGCCGGCCTGGCCTGTGCCACTGTCGCGGCCCAGCGTGGCCACCAGGTCACCCTGTTCGATGCCCACGATGAGATCGGCGGCCAGTTCAACGTGGCCAAGCGCATCCCCGGCAAGGAAGAGTTCCACGAAACCCTGCGCTATTTCCGCCACAAGCTGGCCGAAACCGGCGTGCAGCTGCGCCTGAACACCCGCGCCGACGCGTCCAGCCTGGCCGGCTTCGACGAGGTGGTGCTGGCCACCGGCATCACCCCGCGCAAGGTCAGCTTCCCCGGCGCCGACCACGCCAAGGTGGTCAGTTATCTGGACGTACTGCTGGGCCGCGTCGAAGTGGGCGCCACTGCCGCGATCATCGGCGCCGGCGGCATCGGCTTCGACGTCGGCGAATTCCTCAGCCACGCTGGCGAGTCGCCGTCGCTGGACCCGCAGCGCTGGATGGCCGAATGGGGCGTGGACGCCAGCTTCGAGGCACGCGGCTCGCTGGGCCGGCCCGAGGTCGAGCCGTCACCGCGGCGCCTGTGGCTGCTGCAGCGCAGCGCCGGCAAGCCCGGCGCGCGACTGGGCAAGACCACCGGTTGGATCCACCGCGCCACACTGAAGGCCAAGGGCGTGCGCATGCTCGGTGGCGTCGAGTACCTGGGCGTGGACGATCAAGGCCTGCGCATCCGCGTGGAAGGCAGCGAACAGTTGCTGCCGGTAGACCATGTGGTGATCTGCGCCGGGCAGGAACCGAACCGCGCATTGCAGGCCGAACTGCAGGCGGCCGGCATCAACGCGCAGCTGATCGGCGGTGCCGACGTGGCCGCCGAACTCGATGCGAAACGCGCCATCGACCAGGGCAGCCGGGTCGCCGCTGCGCTCTGATGAGCGCCTGAATGGGGGACGGAATGTGATTTCCGTCACCCCGGTTGAACCTGAATGTCAAGCCGAGCGGTTCACGATGCGTTCGGCTATGCCCCCCTACCTTGCGCCATCTTTCCGCTCACCAGCCAGTTTCCGGTGAGCCGGCGTGGCCCCACCGATCAGTACTGATCGATTCTTTTTGGGGCTGCCCACGGGGCGGCCCCGATGGCCGCCTCCCCATGACGCCAAGTCGTACCCCGCCTCCTGTCGCCCCCGCGGCCGGAACCGGAAGGTGCGGCCCATACGGAGCAAGGAGTTATATGAAACTGGCCTGGATTCTCTGGCTGTCGCAGTTGTTGCCGCAGCCGGCCGCTGATTCACTGTGTCTGAGCACCACCGTTTACTTGGAAGCCCGCGACCAGACCCTGCGCGGCCAGCAGGCCGTCGCCGAGGTCGCCCTGCGTCGCCTTGACAGCGGCCTGTGGGGCGACTCGATGTGCCAGGTCGTCACCGCGCGCAAGCAGTTCGCACCGACCATCGTCTCCCCCGGCACCCAGCTGGGCAATGACGCGGCGTGGAGCGAGGCGATGAACGTCGCTTTCGACGCCGAGCGCAACTGGGCGCTGCCGGCCGGCGAGCGCCGCGAGATCGTGCCCGGTGCCAGCCACTTCGCCGCGCTGTCCATCGCCAGCCCGAACTGGCGCAATGCCTACCAGGTGGCCACCATCGGCGATCACACCTTCTATAAGGTGCAGAACCTCAAGCCGCGGCAGTCGTAACGATCCGTGCCGGCGGCAGCGTTGCCGCCTGCCGGCAGGCTCTGGGATAGTGGGCGTTTCCCGCCCGCATCACCTGGAGTTCCCATGAAGCTGTACAGCAAGCCCGGTGCCTGTTCCACCGCCGACCACATCGCCCTGCAGTGGACCGGCCAGCCGTTCGAGGTTGAACTGCTGAACAAGGACACCCTGAAGGGTCCGGAATTCCTCAAGATCAATCCGGCCGGTGCGGTGCCCGCGCTGGTCGACGGCGACTTCGTGCTGCTGCAGAACGCCGCGATCATGGGCTATATCGCCGACAGCTTCCCGCAGGCCGGCCTCGGCGGTGACGGCAGCCCGCGCCAGCGCGCCGAAGCCACCCGCTGGCTGGCGTTCGTCAATTCCGACGTGCACCCGGCCTTCTCGCCGCTGTTCGCGCCGGGCAAGTTCATCTCCGACGAGAGCCAGTTCGATGCGATCCGCGCCGCCGCGCACAAGCGCCTGCGTGGCCTGTTCGAGACCGCTGACAGGCAGCTGGCCGACAAGCCGTGGCTGGCCGGCTTCCGCAGCTTCGCCGACCCGTACTTCTACATCACCCTGCGCTGGGCCGCCGGTACCAAGGTCGACCTGTCGGGCCTGGACAATCTGGCCGCCTACAAGGCACGCATGGATGCCGATGCCGGCGTGCAGGCCGCGCTGAAGGCCGAAGGCCTGACCTGACCTTGGTCAGGGGTCAGAGCCGTTCGCGTGGCGGACGGATCTGACCCCACCGGCCACCAGACGGGTCGGATCCGCCTGCGCAGCGGCGGCTCCGACCCCTCGATATCATTCGCGCGATCAGCCGATCTGGCGGATCACTTCCCCCTTGGCATCGCGCAGGTAGGTCGGCACCACTTCGATGCGCAGCGCCCCCGCCACCGGGTAAACCCCGCGCTCGGCGCGCACCCCTGCCAGGGCCTGCAGGCCCGCCTCGTCCAGTGACCAGCGCGCGCTGTCGGCGGATACGTCCGCCGCTTCACCGCCCCGGTTCGCGATGAATTCCCACTGCCGGTCGCGGCTGGCCAGTTCCAGCGATCTGCCGTGGCGCAGGCGCAAGGGCAGCAGCTCGCACACGCGGGCCACCTGGCCGGCGCCGAGCACCAGCGTGGTGACGCCCGCCTCCTGCCGCCAGTCCAACGTCTCGATGAACAGCATGCCGGTGCTGGAGCCCTCGCGCTCGCTGCCTTCCCGCACCTGCGCGGCAAGCGCCTGGTCCTCCAGCAGGTTGCCGCGGTGCAGGTCGCTGATCCACAGTGGCATTGCCGGCTGCAGTACCTGCAGCACGCCGCGCGTGGACCAGCGCTTGACCGCTTCCATCTCCTCATCGGTCAGCCCGACCAGCTGCAGGAACTGCAGGTGGCCATTGGCGGTGTCGCGTGCCGGCAACTGCGGGTCGGCAATGAACGCCAGATGGCACAGCCGCGTGTCGGTCTCCAGCGCGATCGGGCCGTTGGCATTCAGATGGTGGCCATCCTCGAACACGTTGCCGCTGGCGAACACATAACGCGCCAGATTCTGCAGCAGGTTCATCGGCCACACCGGCGGCGTGCTGTCGGCGTTCTCAGCGGCTTCGGCGGCGAGACGGAACGTCAGCTCGAAACCATAGCCGCTGGTGGCGGCATCACTGCTCTCCTTGGCATACAGCTCGGAGAAGCCGTAGGTCACGTAGTGCCAGTGGGGTACCGGCGCATCCGCCCAGTACACGCTGATGCCATCGAGCGGATCCTGGCCACCGAGCGTGTACGGAAGCGCGGTGCCGAAGTGACGTGGCTCCTGCCCGGCATACAGCGGCGCCAGCGCCGCATTGATCGCGTCCCAGCCGGGGGTGTCGGTGTCGTCGTGGTCGTCCTGCACGCGGGACTCCTTGTAGGGAAGTGAACCGATCACTTTACGCGGTGGCTCAGGCCTGCACGACCTCACTGCCAGCGTTCAGCACCGCCGCCTGGGTTTCCTGCCACCAGCGCTGCGCCAATGCCGGGCTGCGCGCCTTGCCCACCGCCGCCAGCAACTCCGGGCACAAGCGCTCCAGCGCCAGCGCATCGGTGCAGCGTTCGATCTTCAACTGCATGAAGTAGCCCTTCAGGCCCAGGTGGCGGCGCACCGCCTCGCTCATCGCGTCGTACAACTGCTGGTACAGCGCCGGGTCCTGTTCGCGCCCGGTGCTGATGCCGCGCGCCGGCGCCACCTCTGCGCTTCCGCCGATCACTTCGATCAGGCCCTGTGCTGACAATTGCTCCAGCGCGTCCGGTGGTGCCCGCAGGCCTTCGAACAGGCCACGCAGTTCGGTGTCGTTGCGATGGCCATCGACCATCAGCAGGATCGAACGCAGTGCCGCCGGCAGGCGCCGGCTACGGTCTTCGATTTCCTGACGGCCAGCAGCCGTCTTGGCGTGCAGCAATGCCATTGCCTCCCCCTCCCTCGATGCGCCACTCCGGCGGGCCCTCGCGGACACGCCCCCCTGCAACCGAGCTTAGCGCACCGATTGCAGGGAGGAAGCTGCGGTGCAGCAACGGCCTCCCCTGTAGAGCCGAGCCCATGCTCGGCTGCTTTGGCAAGGCATGCGGAGCCGAGCATCGGCTCGGCCCTGCAGAAGCAGGTCAGCGGCCCAGCGCCCGGCGGATCTCCTCCAGCGCGCCGGGGTCGTCCAGCGTCGACAGGTCACCCGGGTCGCGCTGCTCGGCCAGCGCCTGCAACGAGCGCCGCAGCAGCTTGCCCGAACGGGTCTTGGGCAGCGCGTTGACCACGTGCACGTGCGCCGGGCGGGCCACTGCGCCGAGCGAGGTGGTCACCGTGGCCATCATCTCGGCCACCACTTGCGCCGGATCCTCGCCATCCAGGCCCTGCTTGAGGGTGACGAACACCAGCGGCACCTGCCCCTTCAGTTCGTCCTTGACCCCGATCACGGCAGCCTCGGCCACGCGCGGGTGGCTCGAAATGGCCTCTTCGATCTCGCGCGTGCCCAGCCGGTGCCCGGCCACGTTGATCACATCATCGGTACGGCCGAGGATGAAGGTGTAGCCATCGTCGTCGCGGATTGCCCAGTCCAGCGAGCTGTACAGCAGTTCCTTGAAGTGGCTGAAGTAGCTCTGCAGGAAACGGTTGTCGTCGTTCCACACCGTGCTCATGCAGCCCGGCGGCAACGGTGGCGACACCACCAGCACCCCCTTCTGCCCCGGTGCGACTTCCTCGCCGGTGTTCTCGTCGATCACCTTCATCCGGTAGCCGAGGTTGGGGAAGCCCGGCGAACCGAAGCGCACCGGCTTCATCTCCAGGCCCGGCAGCAGGGTCAGCGCCGGCCAGCCGGTCTCGGTCTGCCAGTAGTTGTCGATGATCGGCTTGCCGAGCGCTTCGCTGATCCAGTGCGCGGTCGGTTCGTCCAGCGGCTCGCCGGCCAGGAACAGGTATTTCAGCGCGCGCAGGTCGTGGCGATGGATGAAGTCCGCATCGTGCTTCTTCAGCACGCGGATGGCAGTGGGGGACGAGAACATCGTGCGCACGTTGTACTGCTCGCACAGCGCCCACCAGATGCCCGGGTCCGGGTTGGTCGGCAGCCCTTCGTACAGCAGCGAGGTGCAGCCGCCGATCAGCGGGCCGTACACATTGTAGGAATGGCCTACCGCCCAGCCGACATCGGAAGTGGAGAACATCACCTGCCCCGGCCTGCAGTCGAACACGGTTTCCATCGACTGTGCCATCGCCACCGCGTAGCCGCCGACATCGCGCTGCACGCCCTTCGGCTTGCCGGTGGTGCCCGAGGTATACAACAGGTAGCTCGGCTCGCTCGATTCCAGCCACTGCACCGGCACGTCGACCTCACCGATCTGCGCACGCAGCGCGGCGTACTCCACATCGCGGCCCGGCACGCGTGGTTCGGCGGCATCCAGTCCGCGCGACACGATCAGCACATGCGGTGGCGGCGAAGCCGCTTCGGCGCAGGCCGCGTCAACCATCGGCTTGTACGGAATCAGCTTGCCACCGCGCATGCCGGCATCGGCGGCGATCAGCAGCTTCGGCTTGGCATCGTCGATGCGCAGCGCCAGGTTGTGCGCGGCGAAGCCACCGAACACCACCGAATGCACCGCACCGATGCGCGCGCAGGCCAGCATCGCGAACACGGCTTCGGCCATGTTCGGCATGTAGATCACCACGCGGTCACCATGGCCGACGCCGAGGTGCCTGAGCACGGCGGCGAAGTCGTTCACTTCGCGATACAGCTGGCGATAGGTGATTTCGCGGGTGCTGTTGGTTTCGGTGGAGATGGCGACCAGTGCGAGCTGGTCGGCGCGCTCGGCCAGGTGGCGGTCGACGGCGTTGTAGCAGAGATTGGTTTCGCCGCCGACGAACCAGCGCCGGAACGGCGGATTGCTGTAGTCGAGCACCTGCTGCGGCGGTTTCTGCCAATGGATGCGCTTGGCTTCCTCGCCCCAGAAGGCCTCCGGCTCGTCGATCGAGCGACGGTAGGTTTCCTCGTAGTTCATGACGCAGCCCTCCCAGACGAAGTCATGGGTTCGAGGATAGTCCGGCGCTGGCGCGCGGGCCGCCCTACCTTGGTAGGGGGGTGGGTTTGTTCTGCAGGGCTTTGCAGCCCTGCACCCGCAGAACCGAAGCAACAGCAGAAGCGGGTTTCCTGAGGGTTGGCTGGGTGGGTCCGGTTGCGGGGGACGCCGTGAATCCGTCCATGGAGGCTCGGTCGCGCCATCCATGGCGCTCACGCCCCCGCAACCGGACCCACCCCGCCTTCGACAGTTTCCTGCCATCTGTCGGAACGGCGTATTGCTCTGGTGGGTGTCGACCTTGGTCGACACGGTAGATCCACGCCATGCGTGGATCCTTTTCGATCAATTGTCGAAATATTCGATTCCGATGGATTTGATCCACGCAAAGCGTGGATAGACCATCCGTCACCGGAGATCTGTCGAAGGCGGGGCGGTGTGGGTTGGCAGGACCGTTGGCGCCATGGATGGCGCCATCGAGCCCCCATGGGTGAGGGCGCTTTGCTTGCGAAGCACTGCTTTGCAAGCGCCCGAACGCACAGCCGCCAGCGGCTGGGCCGGCCCCCGGAGGGGGGTTTACGGCGTGTCCTGCCAACCCACACCGCCCCGCCCAACAAGTAGAAAACCAGAGCCGCCTTGGCCTTTCGCGTTGCTCCGGTTCGTAGCAGGTGCAGGGCTGCAAGCCCTGCCGAACCCCTAGAACGGAGCCGCAGACTCGAACGCGAGCACCTCGCCCGTCACCGGGTGGGTGAACTGCAGGCTGCACGCATGCAGATGCACGCGCTGCGCCGGTGCCGCGTCATACAGCACGTCGCCAACAATCGGATGGCCAATACTGGCCATGTGCAACCGCAGCTGATGGCTGCGGCCGGTGATCGGTTCCAACGCCACGCGCGTGCGCCGCGCTTCAACATCACGCGCCATTACGCGCCAGCGTGTCAGCGCCGGCTTGCCGCGCTCATGGTCGACCATCTGCTTCGGCCGGTTCGGCCAGTCCACGATCAGCGGCAGGTCCACTTCGCCGGTGTCGCGTTCGAGCAGCCCCTGCACCACCGCTTCATACCGCTTGCCAACCTGGCGCTGCTCGAACTGCATCGACAACGCCGCCTGCATGTCCTTGCCGCGCGCATGCAGCAGCAGGCCGGAAGTCACCTGGTCCAGGCGGTGCACGGTCAACGCATCCGGATACAGCGCCTGCAGGCACGCGACCACGCAGTCCTGGTTCTCGGCGCTGCGGCCGGGTACGGACAACAGGCCAGCCGGCTTCTCGGCCACCAGCAGTGCGTCATCGATGTAGTGCAGGTGGATCATGCGGTTCCAGGAATTCCAAATGAAAACGGGGAAGCCGAAGCCTCCCCGCTTTCTGCGTACCAACCAGCGGTCGGTACCTACCTTGATGGAAGACGTACCGTCCGGAGCCGGTACCGCCTGCATCAGCCCAGCAGGTGGGCGACGCCGGCGCGCTCTTCTTCCAGCTCGGCCAGGGTCTTGTCGATGTACTTCTGGCTGAAGTCGTCGATCGGCAGATCCTTGACCAGGGTGTACTTGCCGTTCTCGGTGGTCACGGCAAAACCGAAGATCACGCCTTCCGGAATGCCGTAGGAACCGTCGGACGGCACGCCCATGGTGACCCACTTGCCGTTGCTGCCCAGCACCCAGTCACGCACGTGGTCGATGGCGGCGTTGGCGGCCGAAGCAGCCGAGGACGAGCCGCGGGCTTCGATGATCGCCGCGCCGCGCTTGCCGACGGTCGGGATGAAGGTGTTGGCGTTCCACTCCTGGTCGTTGATCGCATCGGCGATCGACGCACCATCGGCGGTGGCGAAACGGTAGTCCGGGTACATGGTCGGGCTGTGGTTGCCCCACACCACCAGCTTCTCCATGCCACCGACCGGCTTGCCGAGCTTGGCCGACAGCTGGCTCAGCGCGCGGTTGTGGTCCAGGCGCAGCATGGCGGTGAAGTTTTCCGGCTTCAGGTCCGGGGCCGACTTCATGGCGATGTAGGCGTTGGTGTTGGCCGGGTTGCCGACCACCAGCACCTTCACGTCACGGCTGGCGACCTTGTTCAGCGCCGCGCCCTGGGCGGTGAAGATCTTGGCGTTTTCCAGCAGCAGGTCCTTGCGCTCCATGCCCGGGCCGCGCGGACGCGCGCCGACCAGCAGGGCGATGTCGGCGTCCTTGAACGCGACTTCGGCGTCATCGGTGCCGACCATGCCGGCCAGCAGCGGGAAGGCGCAGTCTTCCAGCTCCATCATCACGCCCTTCAGGGCGGCCTGGGCCTTGTCGACCGGCAGTTCCAGCAGCTGCAGGATGACCGGCTGGTCCTTGCCCAGCATTTCGCCGGAGGCGATGCGGAACAGCAGGGCATAACCGATCTGGCCGGCGGCGCCGGTCACGGCAACACGAACGGGTGCTTTCATGGGGGTTTCCTCTTGCTTGCAAGCGTTTGATGGGACGCCGCGGGCGGAGCCACGCAGGCCTGGCGGGCGGCGGGGAACAGGGAAACGGCCACCCGTGGGTGGCCGTTTCGAAGGGGGATCAGGCGGCGAGGTGCTTGTTCCACTCGGCGACGCGGTCGGCCTGGGCGGCCAGCACGGCGTCGACGTCGCCTTCCAGGGTGATCGAATGGATCACGTCGCCCTGCTTGACCGAATCGACGATGGCCTGGCCTTCCAGGACCTTGCCGAAGACGGTGTGGCGGCCGTCCAGCCAATCGGTCTTGATGTGGGTGATGAAGAACTGGCTGCCGTTGGTGTTCGGGCCGGCGTTGGCCATCGACAGCGAGCCGACCTCGTGCTTCACGCCATTCTTTTCGTCTTCGAACTTGTAGCCCGGGCCGCCGGTGCCACGGCCCTGCGGGCAGCCGCCCTGGATCATGAAGTCGGCGATCACGCGATGGAAGATCAGGCCGTCATAGAAGCCGTGCTTGACCAGGTTCACGAAGTTGGCCACGGTCAGCGGCGCCTTGTCGGCGAACAGCTCGACCTTGATCGGGCCCTGGGTGGTGTCGAAAGTGGCGATGAGGGACATGAAGATCCTTGATGCAGAGGGGAACGCGTCTAGCCACCTAGTTTACACCTGCCTTGCGGCGGCGGCGGCTTCGACCATGGGCGCAGACCCGGGCTTCAGCCGCCGGCGGCGGCCCGCGCGACGGTCTGGCGGCCTCGGCCGTGTGGCGGCCCAGCTGAATGGGCCCCGTGACGGGCGTGAAATCCACCTTTTCGCGAATCGTCAAGTTCGACGTATAATGTTGGACTTCTTTTTCCAAATCCGGCGCCGACTGGCCCCCTTTCGTATGTCCATCGAAAATCTTCGCAACATCGCCATCGTCGCCCACGTCGACCATGGCAAGACCACCCTGGTCGACCAGCTGCTGAAGCAGTCCGGCACCCTGTCCGAGCGTACCGTCCTCGCCGAGCGCGTGATGGACAGCAACGACCAGGAAAAGGAACGCGGCATCACCATCCTGGCCAAGAACACCGCCATCACCTGGGAAGACAAGAAGACCGGCATCAAGAACCGGATCAACATCGTCGACACCCCCGGCCACGCCGACTTCGGCGGTGAGGTCGAGCGCGTGCTGTCGATGGTCGACACCGTGCTGATCCTGGTCGATGCGATGGACGGTCCCATGCCGCAGACCCGCTTCGTTACTCAGAAGGCCTTCGCGATGGGCTTCAAGCCGATCGTCGTGGTCAACAAGGTCGACCGTCCGGGCGCCCGTCCGGAGTGGGTGATCGACCAGGTCTTCGACCTGTTCGACAAGCTCGGTGCCACCAACGAGCAGCTGGACTTCCCGATCGTCTACGCCTCGGGCCTGAACGGCTACGCCGGCCTGGAAGACACCGTGCGCGACGGCGACATGACCCCGCTGTACGAAGCGATCATGAAGCACGCGCCGAAGCCGGAAGTGGACCCGGAAGGCCCGTTCCAGATGCGCATCAGCCAGCTGGACTACAACAACTTCGTGGGCGTGATCGGCATCGGCCGCATCCAGCGCGGCACCCTGAAGAAGAACATGCAGGTCGCGGTCATCGACCGTGAAGGCAAGAAGCGCAACGGCAAGGTGCTGCAGGTGCTGGGCTTCATGGGCCTGGAGCGCATCGAGCAGGATTCGGCCGAGGCCGGCGACATCGTGGCCATCTCCGGCATCCAGGAGCTGACCATCTCCGACACCATCTGCGCACCGGACTTCCCGGAAGCCCTGCCGGCGCTGACCGTCGACGAGCCGACCATCTCGATGACCTTCCAGGTGAACAACTCGCCGTTCGCAGGCAACAAGGACCTGTCCGGTGGCAAGTTCCTGACCAGCCGCCAGATCAAGGACCGCCTGGACCGTGAAAAGGTCCACAACGTGGCCCTGAAGGTCGAGCAGCTGGAAGACGCCGACAAGTTCCTGGTCTCCGGCCGTGGCGAACTGCACCTGTCGGTGCTGATCGAGAACATGCGCCGCGAAGGCTACGAGCTGGCCGTGTCGCGCCCGGAAGTGATCATCAAGGAAATCGACGGCCAGCTGATGGAGCCGATCGAGCAGCTGGTGGTGGACATCGAAGAAGTCCACCAGGGCGGCGTGATGGAAAAGCTGGGCACCCGCAAGGGCCAGTTGAAGAACATGGAATCGGACGGCAAGGGCCGCGTGCGCCTGGAATACCAGATCCCGGCCCGTGGCCTGATTGGTTTCCAGAACGAGTTCAAGACCCTGACCCAGGGTTCGGGCCTGCTGTTCCATGTGTTCGACCACTACGGCCCGAAGGAACAGGGCGCGATTGCCAAGCGCATCAACGGCGTGATGATCGCCAATGCGCCGGGCGTCACCCCGGCCTACTCGCTGGGCCCACTGCAGGAACGCGGCAAGCTCTTCGCCGCCGAAGGTGACAACGTGTATGAAGGCCAGCTGGTCGGCATCCACTCCAAGGACAACGACCTGACCGTCAACGCGATCAAGACCAAGCCGCTGACCAACATGCGCGCTTCGGGCAAGGATGATGCGATCCAGCTGACCCCGGCGATCAAGTACTCGCTGGAACAGGCCCTGGACTTCATCGAAGACGACGAGCTGGTCGAGATCACCCCGAAGGAGATCCGCCTGCGCAAGAAGTTCCTGACCGAGAGCGACCGCAAGAAGGCTTCGCGCGGCGGCTGAGCCAGCACCCCGTGAGCCAGAGCGGCTACAACCCGGATCCACACCGGCATCCGGGCCTGCACGTCATCGCCCTGCTCGAAGCGAGCAAGGCGATGCTGGCACTGTTGGCTGCCACCGGGCTGGAAGTGCTCGGACCGCAGCCGCTGCGGCACGGCATCATGGCCCTGATCCGG
This sequence comes from Stenotrophomonas maltophilia group sp. msm1, assembly GCF_032025805.1. Classification (NCBI taxonomy): domain Bacteria; kingdom Pseudomonadati; phylum Pseudomonadota; class Gammaproteobacteria; order Lysobacterales; family Lysobacteraceae; genus Stenotrophomonas; species Stenotrophomonas maltophilia group sp. msm1. Next base: position 1,590,127 of record NZ_JAVSKH010000001.1, on the reverse strand, counting down.
CGTTTCAGCCTGGATCCGGACCACGGCACCCTGCCCTCGCTGCTGCACATGATCAGCCCCGACGCGGTCCACCTGGCCGCGGCGGGGATGATCGGTTACGGACTGCTGCACCTGGTCGAAGCCTGGGGCCTGTGGCGGGCCAAGGCCTGGGCCTCCTGGCTGGGTTGCCTGACCGCTGCCCTGTACCTGCCCTTCGACATCTTCGCGATCATCCGCCATCCCGGCTGGCCGTCGTGGACGATCCTGGCCATCAACCTGATCGTGGTCTACGTACTCGCCCGCGACCTGCGCAAGCGCCACCGCTGAGCACTCGCTACACTGGGGATTGGAGCCGACCAAGCCGCCCCATGCGCCCGTCCTTGCCGCCTCTGCTGACCTGCCTGCTCGCCGCGCTGCCGGCGCTGCTTTCGGCTGGCTGCAGCCCGGCCACGCCCAGCGCGCATGCGGCCGAACCTGCGAGCCGCAACGTGCCGTTCCCGTACGCCGAAACCGATATTGCCGACCTGCAGGCGCGGATGACCGCCGGTGAACTGGACAGCACCACCCTGACCCAGGCCTACCTGCAGCGCATCGCCGCCCTGGACCGCGCCGGGCCGCGCCTGCGCGCGGTGATCGAGCTCAACTCCGATGCCCTGAAGGAAGCCGCCGCGCGCGACCGCGAGCGCCGTAGCGGCCACCTGCGCGGCCCGCTGCACGGCATCCCGCTGCTGTTGAAGGACAACATCAACGCCGCGCCGATGGCCACCAGTGCCGGCTCTCTGGCCCTGCAGAGCTTCCGTCCGGACGATGCCTACCTGGTGCGTCGGCTGCGCGATGCCGGCGCCATCGTGCTGGGCAAGACCAACCTCAGCGAATGGGCCAATTTCCGCGGCAATGATTCGATCTCCGGCTGGAGCGCGCGCGGCGGCCAGACCCGCAATCCCTATCGGCTGAGCCATTCGCCCTGTGGCTCCAGCAGCGGCAGCGCGGTAGCCGTGGCCGCCAACCTCGCCAGCGCAGCAATCGGTACCGAAACCGACGGCAGCATCGTCTGCCCGGCGGCGGTCAATGGCATCGTCGGCCTCAAGCCGACGGTAGGCCTGGTCAGCCGCGACGGCATCATCCCGATTTCCTTCAGCCAGGACACCGCCGGTCCGATGGCGCGCAGTGTCGCCGACGCTGCCGCCGTGCTGACCGCGATCGCCGGCCGCGATGATGCCGACCCGGCCACCGCGACCATGCCCGGCCGCGCGGTCTACGACTACACCGCGCGACTGGACCCCCAGGGCCTGCGCGGCAAGCGCATCGGACTGCTGCAGACACCCCTGCTGAAGTACCGGGGCATGCCGCCACTGATCGAACAGGCGGCGACCGAGCTGCGTCGCGCCGGCGCCGTGGTGGTGCCGGTGGAGCTGCCCAACCAGGGCGCTTGGGCCGAGGCCGAGCGCACGCTGCTGCTGTACGAATTCAAGGCCGGGCTGGAGCGCTACTTCAGCGCCCATCGCGCCCCGCTGCGCAGCCTGGCCGAACTGATCGCCTTCAACCAGGCGCACAGCAAGCAGGAGCTGGGCCTGTTCGGCCAGGAACTGCTGGTGGCGGCCGACGCCACCGCCGGCCTGGCCGACCCGGCCTATATCCGCGCGCGCAGCGATGCACGCCGGTTGGCGGGCCCGGAAGGCATTGACGCTGCCCTCGCCGCCCACCAGCTTGATGCGCTGGTGGCCCCCACCACCGGCGTGGCGTGGCCGATCCGCAGCGAAGGCGACGATTTCCCCGGCGAGAGCTACAGCGCTGCCGCCGTGGCTGGCTATCCCAGCCTGACTGTGCCGATGGGCCAGATCAACGGCCTTCCCGTCGGCCTGCTGTTCATGGGCACCGCCTGGAGCGAGCCGAAGCTGATCGAGATGGCCTACGCCTACGAGCAGCGCACGCGCGCACGGCGCCCGCCGCACTTCGATACCGACGCGCTGATCGACGCCGGCGAGCCGTGATCGTGTTTCTGTAGAGCCGAGCCCACGCTCGGCTTCAACGGAAAATCGAAAGCAGCCGAGCATGGCTCGGCTCTACAGCGGCTGGTCGGGCTCCGCTGGCACGATCGCCGCCTCACCGTCTTCAGCTCCCGGCGAACGCACATCTGCAGTGCGTGCACGAGGACCACGCGGCATGTCCAGCTCGTCTGCATGCTGCAGTCGCGCACGCACCTGCGGCAGCGACTGCGGATGCTCACGCGCGAGGAAATCGAGCATGCGCTCGCGTACCAGGCAACGCAGGTCGAACGCGTCGCCGGAGCTGCGCGCACTGACCAGCAGGCGGACCTGGATTGCACGCTCACTGGTTTCAGTCACCTGGGTCACGCAGACTCGGCCATCCCACAACGCTTCGCCCCGGCAGATGCGCTCCAGTTCAGCACGGATCGCCGCAATCGGGGCACGATAATCCAGCCACAGGAAGGCTGTGCCGAGCAGGTCGGCACTACGCCGCGTCCAGTTCTGGAACGGGTTCTCGATGAACCAGGTCAACGGCACCACCATCCGCCGCTCATCCCAGATACGCACCACGACGTAACTGCTTCCGATCTCCTCGATGCGTCCCCACTCGCCTTCCACGATCACCACGTCATCCAGGCGGATCGGCTGCGTCAACGCGATCTGCAGGCCGGCGATCAGGTTGCCGAACACCGGCTTGGCCGCGATACCGGCCACCAGGCCGATCAGGCCAGCCGAGGCCAGCAGCGCGGTACCGATCTTCTGCACCATCGGAAACGTCAGCAGCACCAGCGATGCGCCCAGCACGATGATGCCGCCCATCAGCACCCGGCTGAGCACGCGCGTCTGGGTCTGGATGCGGCGCGCTTCCAGATTGTCGGAGACATCAATGGGATGGCTGCGCAGGATTGCGCGCTCGCCCGCCGCCACCGCACGTACCAGCAACCAGATGAAGCAGGCAGTCAACGCGATGTGCAGCACATGCTGCAGATGGCCCAGCAACGGATCCTGCAGCGGCGTGGCCTGCAGGGCGGGAATCAACAGCAGCAGCGGCCATGCGGTGGCCATTGGCAGCCCGAGCACACGCCCGATGCGCGCGCGCCGCCGATCACGCCCTTTCAGCCGATGATAGATCCACAGGATCAGCCACGCGCCGATGCCACCCACCAATGCGGCCAAACCCAATGGCCATGCATAGGCCTGCATGTGCTCCCAAGGCACTCTTGCCACCTCCACGTGAAAGCGTGAACGGACAGCCTCGCGCATGGCGCATGAGCGTCACGTCAGTCGTTCGTAAGGAGGGTGTTGATCGGCAGGGCTCGCAGCCCTGCACCTGCTGCGAGCCGAAGCAACAGCAACAGCCGAAGCAGAAGCGGGTTTCCTGTGGGATGGCGGGATGGGTCCGGTCGCGGGGGGCGCTGCAAGTCCCCCTCCGGGGCCCGGCCCAGCCGCTGGCGGCTGTGCGTTCGGGCGCTTGCGAAGCAGTGCTTCGCAAGCAAAGCGCCCTCACCCATGTAAGCTCGGTCGCCGCTTGCTCGTGTGCGCAGTCCTGCGCACAAGGCAAGACCGGGGTTGGGCGTCCTGCCCAACCCGCCCGAGGCATGCCTCGGGCCCATGCGGCTCACGCCCCCGCAACCGGACCCACCCCGCCTTCGACAGTTTTCTGCGATCTGTCGGAACCTGCTGCTGATGGTGGGTGCCGACCGTTGGTCGGCACGGGGTCGGAGCCCATTTTGAATACTGCTATCTGAAAGAAAAATCGTGTCGACCAACGGTCGACACCTACCAACAGCCGCGCATGCCGATCGCCGCAGTTACCAGTAGATCCACGCCATGCGTGGATGATTCATTCGACATCTGACAGATGTGCCGACCAACGGTCGGCACCCACCAATAGCGACCTGAACCTGTCGAAGGTGGGGCGGTGTCGGAGTGCGGGGTGTCAGCCGCATGGATGCGGCTGCCAAGCCTACAAGGACGTACTTGTGGCGTCCCCGCACTCCGACACCGTCCCGCCAACCCACGGATAGCCCGCTTTTGACGTTGACGTTGCTCTGGCTCGTAGCAGGTGCAGGGCTGCAAGCCCTGCCGAAAAACCCTTACCGCACTTGCTCCTGCTTGCGTACGATCGCCATCGCGATCTCCAGCGACTGCTCGTAGTTCAACCGCGGGTCCACCGTTGAACGATACGCGCGCTCCAGGTCGCGCTCGGTCAGTTCGCGCGCGCCGCCGATGCACTCGGTCACGTCCTCGCCGGTCAGTTCCAGATGCACACCGCCCAGGCGCGTACCGGCGGCCGCATGCAGGTCGAACGACATCTCCACCTCGCCACGCACGTTGTCGAAGCGACGTGTCTTGAAACCGTTGGCGGTGCTTTCGGTATTGCCATGCATCGCATCGCACACCCACAGCACGCGGCGACCATCACGCTTGACCGCGTCCAGCAGCGGCGGCAGTTTCTCGGCGATCTGCGCGGCACCCATGCGGTGGATGAAGCTCAGGCGGCCCGGCTCGTCATGCGGGTTGAGCACATCGATCAGGCGCAGCAGCTGGTCCGGCGTCACCGACGGGCCCACCTTGATCGCAATCGGATTGCGCACGCCACGCAGGTATTCCACGTGCGCGCCATCCAGCGCAGCCGTGCGCATGCCGATCCACGGGTAATGCGTGCTCAGGTTCAACCAGCCCTGCTGGCGGGGCACCTGGCGGGTCAGTGCCTGCTCGTACGGCAACAGCAGCGCTTCATGCGAGGTGTAGAAGTCGATGCGGTTGAGGTTGTGCACGCGGGCCCCGGCCAACGTCTCCATGAAATGCACGGCATCGCCGATCGAGGCCACCATCTTCTGGTACTCGGCGGCCAGCGGCGAATGGCTCACCCATTCCAGGTTCCAGTACTCGGGGTGGTGCAGGTCGGCGAAACCACCATCGATCAGCGCCCGTACGAAGTTCATCGTCATCGCCGAATGCGCGTGCGCCTGCAGCATCCGCTTCGGGTCCGGCAGGCGCGCTGCTTCAGTGAAGGCCGGCGCATTGATGACATCGCCGCGGTAGCTCGGCAGGGTCACACCGTCGCGCGTCTCGGTATCGGCCGAACGCGGCTTGGCGTACTGGCCGGCGAAACGACCCACGCGGATCACCGGCTGGCGCAGCCCATGCACCAGCACCAGGCTCATCTGCAGCAGCACCTTCAGGCGGTTGGAGATGGTGCCCGATTCGCAGTCGCTGAAGTTCTCGGCGCAGTCGCCGCCCTGCAGCAGGAAGCGCTTGCCCTCCTGGGCCTCCGCCAACTGCTGCTTCAGGGCCAGGATCTCCCACGAGGTGACCAGCGGCGGCAGCCGCTTCAGCTCGTGCAGGGCAGCGTCCAGCGCCACCGGGTCCGGGTAGGTCGGCATCTGCAGCGCGGTCTTGCCACGCCAGCTCTCCGGCGACCAGGCAGCGCCGGTGGCGGCTGCGGCGGGATCGGGGACAGGCGAAACGGCGGACAGGCTCATTGCAGGCTTCCGGAGGTGGGGGACGTTCATGGTCGCAGAGCCGACCGCTGTCGCAAAGGGCCGAACGGCGTCTGCACATGACTGAACGCCGGGGAAAGGGCATCGCCATTGGCCACCTGACCCTGGCCAGCCTGCCTTCCCTCGCCGTGGCCGCCGATGCCGCCGCTCCCGTGAAGGACCTCGACGCGGTCACCGTCCACGCCCAGCTCGACCAGGCCCGCAACACGCTGTCGCCGGACATCGGCAGCAGCCAGTACCAGATCACCGCCGAGGACATCCAGAAGCAGCCGCTGGGCGCCTCCGCGCCGCTCAGCCAGGTGCTGCTGCAGGCGCCCGGCGTGGTCCAGGATTCCTACGGCGGCGTGCACGTGCGTGGCGACCACGCCAATCTGCAGTACCGCATCAACGGCGTGCTGCTGCCCGAATCGATCTCGGGCTTCGGCCAGACGCTGGATGCACGCACCATCAAGAGCATCCGCCTGATGGATGGCGCGCTGCCGGCGCAGTTCGGCGAGCGCACCGCTGCAGTGGTCGACATCACCACCCGCAGCGGCGCCGAGCTCGGCAACGGCGGCAGCGCCGGGCTGACCGCAGGCTCGTTCGGCAAGATCAATCCCAACGCCTCGTGGTGGGGCAACCAGGGGCGCTGGAGCTGGTTCCTGACTGGCAACTACGACCAGAACGAGGTTGGCCTGGAGAACCCGACCCGCTCGCGCAAGCCGCTGCACGACGACACCCACCAGGGCAAAGCGTTCGCTGACCTTACCTACCTCGTCAACGAGAACACCCGCCTGAGCGTGTTCGCCGGCTTTGCCAACAATCGCTTCCAGATCCCGGTCAACCCCGGGCAGACGCCGCAGTTCGGTTACCTCGATACCACCACCTTCGACTCCAGCCAGCTGGATGAAACCCAGCGCGAGGCCACCCGCTTCGGCATGCTGGTGCTGCAGGGCACGTTGGGCAGCACCGCATATCAGCTCTCGGCCGGGCAGCGCTACAGCGATGTGGCATTCCATCCGGATGTCGTCGGCGACCTGGTGTTCAGTGGCGTCGCCTCGCAGGTGCAACGCAGCAACCGCGCCAACACGCTGCAGGCCGATTTCTCCACCCCACTGGGCAACGACCACACGCTGCGCTATGGCCTGTACGGCAACTACGAGAATGCGCGGGCCAGCAACAGCAGCTGGGTGTTTCCGGTCGATGACGCCGGCCAGCAGTCCAGCACCACACCGCTGCTGATACCTGACCGCAGTGCCTTCCATGCCAGCACGCTGGCGCTGTACGTGCAGGATGAATGGAAGATCGGCGACGACTGGACCGTCAACTACGGCCTGCGCGGAGATCGCTACAAGGCCTTTGGCCACACCGAGGGCCAGCTCAGCCCCCGCGTGGGAGTGGTCTGGACTGCCAGCGACAGCACCACCGTGCATGCCGGCTATTCGCGTTACTTCACGCCACCGGCCAGTGAGCTGATCGCCAGCAGCGATATCGCCCTATACGACGGCACCACCAACCAGCAGCCCAGCGGCGGCAACAACACGCCACTGGCCGAACGCAGCGACTACTACGACATCGGCGTGTCGCAGCAGGTGGGCGACCACCTCACCCTGGGCTTGGACGCCTACGATCGCCGCGTTGCGCGCCTGCAGGACGAAGGCCAGTTCGGCGCCGCCTACATCTACTCGACGTTCAACTATCGCCGTGGCCACATCCGTGGGCTGGAGTTCAGTGCCGACTACAGCAACGGCCCGTTCAGCGCCTACTTCAACGCGGCGTACAACAAGGCCATCGGCACCCAGGTGATCACCAGCCAGTACAACCTCGATCCGGACGCGCTGGCCTATGTGGCCGACCACTGGATCCACCTCGACCACGACCAGAAACTGACCTCATCGGGTGGCTTCAGCTACGCCTTTGCAGGACACAACCGGATCGGTGCCAACTACGTGTTCGGCAGCGGCCTGCGTTCGGACATCGAGGGCGTACCCAACGGCGGCGAGCTGCCGTCGTACCTGCAGGTGAACCTCAGCGCCGGGCACGACTTCAATGCCGACAGCGGCCATCCGTTGCACGTCCAACTGGCCGTGATCAACGCACTGGATCGCAGCTACCAGCTGCGCGACGGTGGCGGTGTCGGCGTCTTCGCCCCGCAGTGGGGACCGCGCCGAGGTGCTTACCTGAGCCTGCAGCAGGATTTCTGAGGTAGCGCCGGCCGCTGGCCGGTATTCCCACGGTGTGGGCCAGCGGCCGGCACTACCCTGCGTTCAGCGCTTGACCCTGCGCAGCGACACCACCAGCGCCCACAGCGCCAGCAGCACGAACCACACGCCCGACCACATCGGCATGGTCAGGCCCAGGAAGGTCCAGTCGATGTTGCCGCAGTTGCCGGTACCGGTGAGCACCGTGCGGAACACTTCCAGCGGCCCCATGGTCTCGCGCAGGAAGCTCAGCGGCGGGCCGCAGGTCGCGCCCATCTCCGGCGGCAGCATCTGCACGTAGACGTGGCGCGCGGCAATGCCGACGCCTACCGCGGCGGCAATGAAGGCGAGAATCCCGTAGGTCGCGCGTCCCGGGCGGTTGGACGGCCCGTGCAGCGCACCGATCAGGAACAGCAGGCCCAGCGCGGCGAAGGCCAGCCGCTGGAAGATGCACAGCGGACACGGCTCCAGGCCCATCTTGAGCTGCAGGAAGATCGCGTAGCCGAGCAGGCCCGCGCAGATCAGGAAGCCCAGGAAGAACTGGGCGCGGAAGGGCCAGCGCAGTGGATTCATCGTCAACGCTCGAATGGATCAGGGCGCCAAGCGTAACCGAGAGCGCGCGCCATTCGAACCGCCACAGGTGACGCCTGTCGGAACGGTGCGGGTCGCATTGTGCCGCAGGTAGCGCCGGGCCATGCCCGGCGAGCGTAGCGGATACGGAAACGCCGGGCATGGCCCGGCGCTACCAGAACGCAAAAGCCCGGCAGAGGCCGGGCTTTCGCTGTGTCGCGTTGGAGCGGTCCGATTACTCGGCCACTTCCTCGGCCACGACCGGACGGTCGACCAGCTCGACGTAGGCCATCGGCGCGTTGTCGCCGGCGCGGAAACCGCACTTCAGCAGGCGCAGGTAGCCGCCCGGACGGTTCGCGTAGCGCGGGCCCAGGATGGTGAACAGGTTGCCCACCGCTTCGTTGTCGCGCAGGCGGGCGAAGGCCAGACGGCGGTTGGCGACGGAGTCGACCTTGGCCAGGGTGATCAGCGGCTCGGCAACGCGGCGCAGTTCCTTGGCCTTCGGCAGGGTGGTCTTGATCAGCTCGTGCTTGAACAGCGAGGCGGCCATGTTCTTGAACATCGCTTCGCGGTGGGCGCTGGTGCGGCTGAACTTACGGCCAGACTTCTGGTGACGCATGGTGATATTCCTTGGTTAATGATGAGGCTGTGCGGATCGTTGTCGCCATCCTGGCGTTGCTGCGCGGACTGCGGTTGGTCCTGGCCCTCCGTCCTGGACGGCCTGCCCGCGAACCTGCGGTTCGTCGTGGCGTGTTGTGTTGCGTTGAAGGCTCCACCGCGAACGGTGGAGCCTTCAGGCATTACCGATATCAGCCCAGCATGCCGTGGCTGGCGACGCCGGCCGGCGGCCAGTTCTCCAGCTTCATGCCGAGCGACAGGCCGCGCTGAGCCAGCACTTCCTTGATCTCGGTGAGCGACTTCTTGCCCAGGTTCGGGGTCTTCAGCAGCTCCACTTCGGTCTTCTGGATCAGATCGCCGATGTAGTAGATGCTTTCAGCCTTCAGGCAGTTGGCCGAACGCACGGTCAGCTCCAGATCGTCGATCGGGCGCAGCAGCACCGGATCCACGCCGTTGTTGGCCGGCTTGGCCGCACCGCGGTCGCGGTGGGTGAAGTCACCGAACACCGACAGCTGGTCGCTGAGGATGTCGGCGGCGGTGCGCACGGCTTCCTCGGCATCGATGGTGCCGTTGGTCTCGATATCGATGACCAGCTTGTCCAGGTCGGTACGCTGTTCGACGCGGGCCGCTTCCACGGCATAGGCGACGCGGCGGACCGGCGAGAACGAGGCATCCAGGACCAGGCGGCCGATGGCACGGGTTTCTTCGTCCGGACGACGACGCGCGGCAGCCGGCTGGTAGCCGAAACCACGTTCGATCTTCAGACGCATGTTGATCGCCGTGTCCTTGGTCAGGTGGCAGATCACATGGTCGCCGTTCAGGATCTCCACATTGTGGTCGACCTTGATGTCGGCAGCGGTGACAACGCCCGGGCCCTGCTTGGACAGGGACAGGGTGGCGCTGTCGCCGGAGTGCATACGGATGGCCACGTCCTTCAGGTTCAGCAGGACTTCGAGCACGTCCTCCTGCAGACCTTCGACCGTGGTGTACTCATGCAACACGCCGTCGATTTCGACTTCCGTGATGGCGAAGCCCGGGATGGACGACAGCAGCACGCGACGCAGGGCGTTGCCCAGCGTATGCCCGTAACCCCGCTCCAAAGGTTCGATAACGACCTTTGCACGGGTGTCGGTAAGGCGTTCGATCTGCGGACCGCGAGGACGCAGAACCTGGTTGGCGGTAACCGTCATGTTGCGGGTTCTCCTAGTGAACCCCCGGCCGTCGCCGGGGGCTCTCCAATGTGAATTACTTCGAATACAGCTCGACGATCAGCGCTTCGTTGATGTCCGCAGGCAGATCCGAACGATCCGGAACGGCCTTGAAGATGCCGGTGAACTTGCCGGAATCCACTTCAACCCACGACGGGCTCAGGTCATGCTGGGCGGCGACGGTCAGGGCTTCCTGGACGCGCAGCTGCTTGGCAGCCTTTTCAGACAGGGCGATGGCGTCGCCAGCCTTGACCTGGTACGAAGCCAGGTTGACCGACTTGCCATTCACGGTGACGCCGCGGTGCGACACCAGCTGACGAGCAGCCGGACGGGTCACGGCGAAGCCCATGCGGTAGACGACGTTGTCCAGGCGGGTTTCCAGCAGCTGCAGCAGGTTCTCGCCGGTGTTGCCCTTCTTGGTCGAGGCCTTCTTGTAGTAGTTGCGGAACTGACGCTCCAGCAGGCCGTAGATACGCTTGACCTTCTGCTTTTCACGCAGCTGGGTGGCGTAGTCGGACAGCTTGCCCTTGCGGGCAGTGGCGCCGTGCTGGCCGGGCTTCTGCTCCAGCTTGCACTTGGAGTCCAACGCACGCGCCGGGCTCTTCAGGGACAGGTCGGCGCCTTCGCGCCGGGCGAGCTTACAGGTAGGACCGATATAACGAGCCATTTCTTATCGCTCCCTTTAGACGCGACGCTTCTTCGGCGGACGGCACCCGTTGTGCGGGATGGGCGTCACGTCGATGATGTTGGTGATCTTGTAGCCGACGTTGTTCAGCGAACGCACGGCCGACTCACGGCCCGGACCCGGGCCCTTGATGCGGACTTCCAGCGACTTCACGCCGTAGTCCAGCGCAGCACGACCGGCCTTTTCAGCAGCCACCTGGGCAGCGAACGGGGTCGACTTGCGCGAACCGCGGAAGCCAGCGCCACCGGAGGTCGCCCACGACAGAGCATTGCCCTGACGGTCGGTGATGGTGACGATGGTGTTGTTGAACGAAGCGTGGACGTGGGCAACGCCGTCGGTGACGACGCGCTTGATCTTCTTCTTGGTCTTAGCAGCGGGCTTAGCCATTTCTCAGTCCCTTACTTCTTGATCGCCTTGCGCGGACCCTTGCGGGTGCGGGCGTTGGTACGGGTGCGCTGGCCACGCAGCGGGAGGCCACGACGGTGACGCAGGCCGCGGTAGCAGCCCAGGTCCATCAGGCGCTTGATCGCGATGCCGATCTCACGGCGCAGATCGCCTTCCACGATGTACTTGCCGACTTCGGCGCGCAGGCGCTCGATTTCCGGCTCCGACAGATCGCGGATCTTGGTGGTCGAAGCAACGCCTGCGACTTCGCAGACCTTCTTCGAACGGGTACGGCCGATGCCGTAAATGCTTTGCAACCCGACCCAGACGTGCTTCTGGGCTGGCAGGTTGACGCCTGCAATACGCGCCATGACGCGGTTCTCCAGCTGAGTGATGGCCGACAGCGCGCCTCGGGCACGCCAATCCGGCAGGATGGATCAAAAAAGTGAACTAGCGATACTAACAAGGTTCCGGTTTACATGGAAGCCCGTGAAACCACTGGTTTCATGAACCCGGCCTGGGGAGTGTGCCCAGGCTCCGGCGCCGGATGGGGTTGGACCCGGGGTATCCCCCGGGGCCGCCCGCGCTACTCCAGCGCGGGACCACCTCATCACACCCCCACCCGGAACCGCTGCGGGGGCCGCCCTTCGTTTGTGTGGCCGGAGTCCGCGAAGCGGAGGGACCATCACGTCAGGAAGACGAAAGTATAACAGGCCAATCAGCCGCGGGCAAAACCGCCGCGGTTGCCGCCCTTAAGGTTGGCCTTCTTCAGCAGGCTCTCGTACTGGTGGGACATCAGGTGCGCCTGCACCTGGGCAATGAAGTCCATCACCACGACCACCACGATCAGCAGCGAAGTACCGCCGAAGTAGAACGAGGCGTTCAGCTGCGTGCGCATCAGTTCCGGCAGCAGGCAGACGATCACCAGATAGGCCGAGCCGGCCGCGGTCAGGCGGGTCAGTACACCGTCGATGTAATCGGCGGTGGCCTTGCCCGGACGGATGCCCGGAATCAGCGCGCCCGACTTCTTCAGGTTGTCAGCGGTTTCCTGGGAGTTGAACACCAGCGCGGTATAGAAGAACGCGAAACCGGTGATCAGCGCAGCGAACACGATCATGTGCAGCGGCTCGCCCGGGCCCAGGGCATTGGCGACCTTCTGCAGGACCTGGCCGAAGCTGCTCTGGTTGGCCGCCTGGCCGGACCACATGGCCAGGGTGGCCGGGAAGGCCAGCAGGCTCGAGGCGAAGATTGCCGGAATGACGCCGGCCATGTTGAGCTTCAGCGGCAGGAACGAGGTCTGGTTCATGTACGCGTTGCGACCGCCCTGGCGGCGTGCGTAGTTGACCGTGATCCGGCGCTGGCCACGCTCGACGAACACCACGAAGAAGGTGAACGCGAGCACGACAATGGCGATCAGCAGCAGCTGGATGAACTGGATGTTGCCGTCGCGGTAGGCGTCGAAGGTGTGGATGATCGCACCCGGCAGGCCAGCGACGATACCGGCAAAGATGATCAGCGACACGCCGTTGCCGATGCCGCGCTCGGTGACCTGCTCACCGACCCACATCAGGAACATGGTGCCGGCGGTCAGCGCGACCACGGCGGTGAGCACGAAGCCCATGCCCGGCGCATACACGACCGGAGCGCCCGACGGCGAGACCTGGCCCTGCAGGGCCAGTGCGATCGAACCGCCCTGCACCACTGCCAGCAGCACGGCGCCGATGCGCGAATACTGGGTGATCTTGCGGCGGCCGGACTCACCTTCCTTCTGCATCGCCTTCAGGGCGGGGAAGATGTGCACGGCCAGCTGCATCACGATCGATGCCGAGATGTACGGCATCACGTTCAGCGCGAAGATGCTGAAACGGTGCAGGGCGCCGCCCGAGAACATGTTGAACATGTCCACGATGCCGCCGCCCTGCTGTTGCATCATGGCAAGCATGGCATCGGGATTGACGCCCGGCACCGGCACGTAGCAGCCGATGCGATAGACGATCAAAGCCCCGACGACGAACAGCAAACGTTGGCGAAGTTCAGTGAACTTGCCCATTCCGCCCGCGAGGTTACCGATGCCAGCTTGCGCCATGATTTTCTTACTCCGTTACGCTGCCGCCGGCAGCTTCGATCGCGGCCTTGGCACCCGCCGTGGCAGCAATACCCTTCAGGGTGAACGCCTTGGTCACTTCGCCCTTGACGACGACCTTGGCCTTCTTGGCAGTGCTCGGAACCAGCTTGGCAGCACGCAGGGCGGCGAAGTCGATCTCACCGGCCGGCAGCTTGTCCAGTGCGTACAGCAGCACTTCAGCGGTGTCCTTGGCGATCGGCGAACGGAAGCCGATCTTCGGCAGACGACGCTGCATGGGGGTCTGGCCGCCTTCGAAGCCAGCCTTGATCTTGCCGCCACCCTTGCGGGCGAACGAACCCTTGTGGCCGCGGCCGGCAGTCTTGCCCAGGCCCGAGCCGATACCGCGACCGACGCGGGTACGCTCGGTGCGGGCGCCCGGTGCCGGGCTCAGTTCATTGAGACGCAGAGTCATGGTCGATTACTCCTCAACCTGGACGAGGTACTGAACCTTGTTGATCAGGCCGCGCACCTGCGGGCTGTCCTTCAGTTCACGCACATCGTTGAGCTTGTTCAGGCCCAGCGCACGCACCGACAGGCGGTGACGCGACTGGGTGCCACGCAGGCCACGCACCAGGCGGACCTTGACAGTCTTGTTGGACTCATTAGCCATGGTTGAGTTCCTCCACCTTCTTGCCGCGCTTGGCCGCGATGCGAGCCGGCGACTGTGCAGCAGCCAGGCCCTTCACGGTGGCACGCACCAGGTTGATCGGGTTGCGCGAACCGGTGGCCTTGGCCAGCACGTTCTTCACGCCAACGGCTTCCAGCACGGCGCGCATGGCACCGCCGGCGATCACGCCGGTACCTTCCGAAGCCGGCTGCATGAACACGCGGGCTGCGCCGTGACCATCCTTGATGGTGTGCCACAGGGTGCCGTTGTTCAGGTCAACGCTGACCAGGTTCTTGCGGGCCTGTTCCATCGACTTCTGGATGGCAACCGGCACTTCGCGGGCCTTGCCATAGCCGAAACCGACCTTGCCTTCGCCGTCGCCGACGACGGTCAGGGCGGTGAAGGTGAACTGGCGGCCACCCTTGACGGTCTTGCTGACGCGGTTGACCGCGACCAGCTTTTCGATCATGCCGTCGTCGATCTTCTCTTCGCGGTTACGGTCGCGATCGCGACCCCGCTGCTGACGCTCTTCTGCCATGTTGATTCCTTGGTTGTTTGGGTATGTACGGCTCGAAGCCGCTTATGGTTGTGGCGTGACGCGTTGTTCCGGTGGGCCGCTGCAGAAGAGCGGCGCCGTCCAGCCTCACTCAGGCTGGCGAGCAGGTGGGCAGGAGGCCAATGGCCCCCTGCCCTTGTCCCTTAGAACTGCAGGCCGGCTTCGCGGGCGGCTTCTGCCAGGGCCTTGATGCGGCCGTGGTAGCGGTAGCCCGAACGATCGAAGGCAACCTTCTCGATGCCGGCGGCCTTGGCGCGCTCGGCAACGATGCGGCCAACCTTGGCAGCAGCATCGGCGTTCTTGCCGTTCTTCAGGCCTTCGATGACGTCGGCCTGGGTGGTGTTGGCAGCAGCCAGCACCTTGGAGCCGTCGGCGGTGAAGACCTGGGCGTACAGGTGCTGGCCGGTGCGCAGCACCGACAGGCGGGCGACGCCGAGCTCACGGATGTGGGCACGGGTCGACTTGGCGCGACGCAGGCGGGCGATGTTCTTGTTCATTTTGATTATTCCTTGAAAGCTGAAGGAAGAGCTTTTCCCTGAGAAGTCCGCACAGGGATGTGCGGGCTCTTGCGAGGGACTCGCGCTTATGCCTTCTTGGCTTCCTTACGGATGATGACTTCGTCGGAGTACTTCACGCCCTTGCCCTTGTACGGTTCCGGCTTGCGGAACGCACGGATCTTGGCGGCAACTTCACCGACGACCTGCTTGTCAGCGCCCTGGACCAGGATCTCGGTCTGGGTCGGGGTCGACAGCGTGATGCCTTCCGGCGCCACGAACACGACCGGGTGCGAGAAGCCCAGCGACAGGTTCAGGTCCTTGCCCTGCATGGCAGCGCGGTAACCCACGCCCACCAGCTCCAGCTTGCGCTCGAAGCCTTCGGACACGCCCTTGACCATGTTGGACAGGATCGCACGCACGGTACCGGTCAGTGCGACCAGGTCGGCGCTTTCGGTGCTCAGGGTGGCAACGCCGTTGTCGACGTTGATGGCAATACCGGCCGGCTTGGCCAGCGACAGGGTGCCCTTCGGGCCCTTGGCGGTGACGCTGTCCGACTGGACGTTCAGTTCAACCTTACCCAGGGTAATCGGCTTCTTGGCTACGCGGGACATAGTTCTACTCCTTTCGCCTTAGGCCACGAAGCACAGGACTTCGCCGCCGACGCCCAGCTGGCGCGCCTGCGCATCAGTCATGATGCCCTTGGAGGTGGAAATGATGGAGATACCCAGGCCGTTCATGACCTTCGGCAGCTCGCTCTTGCCGCGGTACTGGCGCAGGCCCGAACGCGAGAAGCGCTTCAGGGTCGCGATGACCGGCTTGCCTTCGAAATACTTCAGCACGATTTCCAGCTCGGACTTGTTGTTTTCCAGCTGGGTCACGCGCAGGTCGGCGATGTAACCCTCGTCCTTCAGGACCTGGGCGATCGCAACCTTGATCTTGGACGACGGGGCTTTCACCGTCTGCTTGCCCACCGCGGCCGCATTCTTGATGCGGACCAGCAGGTCGGCGATGGGATCAGTCATGCTCATATGAGTACCTTTGAGTGCACCGATATCCGCTTTCGCGAAAATCTGTTGTCTCCTGGAAACGGGCCAGGTCCCTTGATTCAGCGGGCCGGAAGCCCACTCCTACGACCCCGTTTGCGCAGGGCAAGACGCGGGAGTATACGCCAAAAGAGCCCGGCTTGCGCCGGGCTCCTCGGTTTTTTTGCGTCGGGAAAGCTGAATGCCTCCCCTGCCCGGTTCAGGAACCCCCGAAGGGGCTCCTGATCGCAGGGCCGGCTGGGGTTACCAGCTGGCCTTGCGCAGACCCGGCACGTCGCCACGCATGGTGGCTTCACGCAGCTTGTTACGGCCCAGGCCGAACTTGCTGTAGACGCCACGCGGACGACCCGACAGCTCGCAACGATTACGCTGGCGGCTCGGCGACGAATCGCGCGGCAGCTTGGCCAGCTTGGTTGCGGCCTCGATCTTCTCTTCGTAGGTCGCGTCCACGGAGGACACGATCTTCTTCAGAGCCGCACGCTTTTCAGCGTACTTCTTGGCCAGCTTTTCCCGCTTGATGTCGCGGTTGACCATGGAGGTCTTTGCCATTTCGGTTTCCTCGACAGATCAGTTACGGAACGGGAACTTGAACGCTGCCAGCAGCGCCTTCGCTTCCGCATCGGTCTTCGCAGTGGTGGTGATGGCGATATCCATGCCGCGGATCGCGTCGACGGCGTCGAAGTCGATTTCCGGGAAGATGATCTGTTCCTTCACACCCATGTTGAAGTTGCCGCGGCCGTCGAAGGAACGGCCGGAAACACCACGGAAGTCGCGCACGCGCGGCAGCGAGATGTTGATCAGGCGGTCCAGGAACTCGTACATCTTGTGGCGACGCAGCGTGGTCTTGCAGCCGATCGGCCAACCATCACGGATCTTGAACGACGCGACCGAGATACGCGACTTGGTGACAACCGGCTTCTGGCCGGAAATCTTGGTCATGTCCGCGACGGCGTTTTCCAGGATCTTCTTGTTGGTGGCAGCCTCGCCGACACCCATGTTCAGGGTGACCTTGACGAGCTTCGGTACTTCCATCGGATTGGTGTAGCCGAACTGCTTCATCAGCGCCGGCACCACTTCTTCCTTGTAGATCTTTTCGAGACGGGAAGTCATCTTCACATTCCTCAGGCGTCGAGCGCCTCACCGCTGGAGCGGAACACACGCAGTTTGCGTCCATCCTCCAGCACCTTGAAGCCAACGCGTTCGCCCTTGCCCGAAGCCGGGTTCAGCACGTTCACGTTGGAGATATGGATCGAAGCTTCGCGCTCGACCACGCCGCCGGCAACACCTGCCTGCGGGTTCGGCTTGGTGTGGCGCTTGACGATGTTCACGTTGGCGACGACCACACGGTCGCCGTCGACGCGGACGACTTCGCCCTGCTTGCCCTTGTCCTTGCCAGCGTTGACGACAACCTGGTCGCCCTTCTTGATACGGTTAGCCATGATTATCTCCTGTCGCTCACAGCACTTCGGGAGCGAGCGAGACGATCTTCATGAACTTCTCCGAACGAAGTTCACGGGTCACCGGCCCGAAGATACGGGTACCGATCGGCTCCTGCTTGTTGTTCAGCAGGACGGCCGCGTTGCCGTCGAAGCGGATCAGCGAACCGTCGGCGCGACGCACACCCTTGCGGGTACGCACCACGACGGCGTCATACACTTCACCCTTCTTGACCTTGCCGCGCGGAATCGCATCCTTCACGGTGACCTTGATGATGTCGCCGATGCCGGCGTAACGGCGCTTGGAACCACCCAGCACCTTGAAGCACATCACCTGCTTGGCACCCGAATTGTCCGCGACGTCAAGGTAGCTCTGCATCTGGATCATGATTCAGACTCCTTATTCAGCCGCACGCGTGATGACTTCCACCACGCGCCAGTTCTTGGTCTTGGACATCGGAGCAATCTCGGTCACGCGGACGACATCGCCTTCCTTGCAGGCGTTGTCGGCATCGTGGGCGTGCAGCTTGGTCGAGCGCTTGATGTACTTGCCGTACAGCGCGTGCTTGACCTGACGCTCAACCAGGACGGTAACCGTCTTGTCCATCTTGTTGCTGACGACACGGCCTTCGACCGTGCGCAGCGTCTTCTTTTCAGTATTGTCGCTCATAGCGGCCATCCTTACTTCGTGCTGCCGAGCAGGGTCTTGACGCGAGCAATCTCGCGACGGACCCGGCGAATGTCGTGGGTCTTCGGCAGCTGGCCGGTGACCTGCTGCATACGGACAGAGAACTGTTCCTTACGCAGGTCGATCAGGTGGGCCTTGAGTTCGTCAGCCGACTTTTCACGGAGAGTTTTGATATCCATCAGCGCACCGTACGGGTCACGAAAGTGGTGGTGACCGAGAGCTTGGCGGCGGCCAGGCGGAACGCCTCGCGAGCCACTTCCTCGGAAACACCCTCGATTTCATAGATCATGCGGCCGGGCTGGATCTGGGCCACCCAGTATTCCACGTTACCCTTACCCGAACCCATTCGGACTTCGATGGGCTTCTTGGTGATGGGCTTGTCGGGGAACACGCGGATCCACATCTTGCCGCCGCGCTTGACGTAGCGGCTGATCGAGCGGCGGGCCGCTTCGATCTGGCGCGCGGTCAGCTGACCGTGTGCGGTTGCCTTCAGGCCGTATTCGCCGAAGCTGACAGCGTTGGCGCTCCAGCTCAGGCCATCGTTACGGCCCTTGTGTACCTTGCGGTACTTGGTTCGCTTGGGTTGCAACATTGTCGTTACCTCGCTTCACGGGCCGGGCGCTGACGGTCACCACGGTCGCCGCGATCGTGACGATCGTTGCGCGACGGAGTGTCGTCCTGCTTTTCCTGGCCAACCTGGGAGAAATCGAAGACCTCGCCCTTGTAGATCCAGACCTTGATGCCGATGATGCCGTAGGTCGTCTTGGCTTCAGCGAAGCCATAGTCGATGTCGGCACGCAGGGTGTGCAGCGGCACGCGGCCTTCGCGGTACCACTCCGAACGGGCGATTTCTGCACCGTTGAGGCGGCCACCGACGTTGACCTTGATGCCCAGGGCACCCAGGCGCATCGCGTTGCCGACCGAGCGCTTCATTGCACGGCGGAACATGATGCGACGCTCCAGCTGCTGGGCGATCGACTCGGCAACGAGCTGCGCGTCCAGTTCCGGCTTGCGCACTTCGGTGACGTTGATGTGCGCCGGGACGCCCATCATCTCGCTCACTTCCTTGCGCAGCTTCTCGATGTCCTCACCGCGCTTGCCGATCACCACGCCCGGACGGGCGGTGTGGATCGTCACGCGAGCGGTCTTGGCCGGACGCTCGATCAGGATCTTGCTGATGCCGGCCTGGGCCAGCTTCTTGCGCAGCATGTCGCGCACTTTCAGGTCGGCTGCCAGGTAACCGGCGAACTCGGCCTTGTTGGCGTACCACTTGGAGTTCCAGTCCTTGGAAATGCCGAGGCGGATACCAATCGGATGAACTTTATGACCCATGGTCTTTTCCTTATCCGCTTACTTGGCGGCGCCCACAACCACAGTGATGTGGCTGGTGCGCTTGAGGATGCGGGTACCGCGGCCTTTCGCCCGCGCCATGAAACGCTTCAGGGTCGGACCTTCATCAACCATGATGGTCTGAACCTTCAGCTCGTCGACGTCGGCGCCCTGGTTGTTCTCGGCATTGGCAATAGCCGACTCCACCACCTTCTTGATCAGGTGGGCAGCCTTCTTGTCCGAGAACTTCAGCAGGTTGACCGCACGTTCGGCCGGCAGACCGCGCACCTGGTCAGCGACCAGACGAGCCTTCTGCGGGGAGATGCGCGCAGTGCGCAGGATGGCTTTCGCTTCCATTGTCATCTCTCCTTACTTGCCCGACTTCTTGTCACCACCGTGACCCTTGAAGGTCCGGGTGATGGCAAATTCGCCGAGCTTGTGGCCGACCATGTTCTCGTTGACGAGAACCGGGATGTGGTTCTTGCCGTTATGCACGGCAATGGTGATGCCTACCATGTCAGGCAGGATCATCGAACGGCGCGACCAGGTCTTGATCGGCTTCTTGCTGCCCGCAGCGGCCTCCACCTTCTTGACGAGGTGGTGATCGACGAACGGGCCCTTCTTGAGTGAACGTGCCATGGTCGATTAGCCCCTACGATCGCGGACGATGAACTGCTGAGTGCGCTTGTTATGGCGCGTCTTGTAACCCTTGGTCGGGACACCCCACGGGGTGACCGGATGCGGGTTACCCTGGCCGGCCTTGGCCTCACCACCACCGTGCGGGTGGTCAACCGGGTTCATGGCAGCACCACGAACGGTCGGGCGGACGCCGCGCCAACGCTTGGCACCGGCCTTGCCCAGCTTTTCCAGGCTGTGCTCGTCGTTGCCGACTTCGCCGATGGTGGCGCAGCACTCGACCGGCACCTTGCGCATTTCACCCGAGCGCAGGCGCAGGGTGGCGTAGATGCCTTCGCGGGCCACCAGCTGCACGGCCGCACCGGCTGCGCGGGCGATCTGAGCGCCCTTGCCGGGCTTCAGTTCGATGCAGTGGATGGTGGTACCGACCGGGATGTTGCGCAGCGGCAGGGTGTTGCCAGCCTTGATCGGGGCATCCGAACCAGCGATCACCTGATCACCGGCCTTCAGGCCCTTCGGGGCGATGATGTAGCGGCGCTCACCGTCGACGTAGCACAGCAGGGCGATGTGGGCGGTGCGGTTCGGATCGTATTCGATGCGTTCCACGCGCGCCGGGATGCCCAGCTTGTTGCGCTTGAAGTCGATGATGCGGTAGTGCTGCTTGGCACCACCACCGACGTGACGCACGGTGATGCGGCCATGGTGGTTACGACCACCCGAGCGGCTCTGCGACTCGACCAGGGCAGCGTGCGGAGCACCCTTGTGCAGGTCGGGAGTGACCACGCGCACGGCCGAACGGCGGCCGGGGGAAGTGGGCTTGAATTTCATCAATGGCATGGGATGTACCTCAGGCCTTGGCCGTTACATCGATCGACTGGCCATCGGCCAGGCGAACGTACGCCTTGCGCCAATCGCCGCGGCGGCCAGCACGGTTACGGAAGGACTTGTTCTTGCCCTTGACGTTGACCACGTTGACAGCTTCGACCTTGACGTCGAACAGCTGCTCAACCGCGGCCTTTACATCGGCCTTGGTGGCTTCGTTCGAAACTTCGAAGACATACTGGTTGGAGAGTTCCTGCAGGCGCGCGGTCTTTTCGGAGACACGCGGGGCACGCAGCACGCTGAAGATTTTTTCGTTGCTGTTCATGCCAGCCACTCCTCGACCTTCTTGACCGCGTCAGCGGTGATGACGACCGTGTCGGCACCCACCAGCGAGACCGGATCCAGGCCCTGGACGTCACGCACCTGCACGTACGGCAGATTGCGGGCGGACAGGTACAGGTGCTCGGACGCTTCTTCGGTGACGATCAGCGGGCGCTTGCCCACTTCCAGGCCGGCCAGCTTGGCGACCAGACCCTTCGTGTTGGTCACTTCGACGTCGAAGGACTCCACGATGGTCAGACGGCCCTGACGGTTCAGCTCGGACAGGATCGCGCACATGGCGGCACGGTACTGCTTACGATTGACCTTCTGCTCGAAGCTGCGCGGCTTGGCCGCGAAGGTGACACCGCCGCCGACGAAGATCGGAGCCGTCAGTGCGCCATGACGCGCGCCGCCGCCCTTCTGCTTCTTCGACTTCTTGGTGGTACCAGCCACTTCGGAGCGAGTCTTCTGTGCCTTGGTGCCGGCGCGACCGGCGTTGCGGTAAGCAACGACGACCTGGTGGACCAGATCTTCGCTGAAATCGCGACCGAACACGGCTTCGGAGACCGAGACCTTGTTGTTGCTACCCGTGATAACGAGTTCCATCGTCATCTCTCCTTATGCCTTGCTCGCCGGACGGACGATCACATCGCCACCGGCCGCGCCCGGAACGGCGCCGCGAACGGCGATCAGACCGCGCTCGACGTCGACCTTGACCACTTCCAGGTTCTGGGTGCTCTGCTGCACCGCGCCCATGTGGCCCGACATCTTCTTGCCCGGGAAAACGCGACCCGGGGTCTGGCGCTGACCCAGCGAACCCGGCGCGCGATGCGACAGCGAGTTACCGTGGGTTGCATCGCCCATACGGAAGTTGTGGCGCTTGATGGTGCCCTGGAAGCCCTTACCCTTGGTGACACCCTGGACGTCGACGATCTGGCCGACTTCGAAGATGTCCGCCTTGACTTCGCCGCCAACGGCGAAATCGCCGAGCTGCGCGTCTTCAACGCGGAATTCCCACAGGCCACGACCCGCTTCCACCTTCGCCTTGGCGAAGTGGCCGGCTTCCGGCTTGTTGACCAGGGCAGCGCGACGCGCGCCGACGGTCACCTGCACGGCGCTGTAGCCGTCGGTTTCGACGGTCTTGATCTGCGCGATGCGGTTCGGGGTTGCTTCGATCAGGGTCACCGGGATGGAGCGGCCATCTTCAGTGAACACGCGGCTCATGCCGGCCTTGCGGCCCACGAAGCCCAACGAATACTTCTTCGTCATGGTCGTAGTCCTCAGGTCAGCTTGATCTGAACGTCGACGCCGGCAGCCAGTTCGAGCTTCATCAGCGCGTCCACGGTCTTGTCATTCGGGTCAACGATATCGAGCACGCGCTTGTGCGTGCGGGTCTCGTACTGGTCACGCGCGTCCTTGTCGACGTGCGGGGAAACGAGAACGGTGTAGCGCTCGATCTTGGTCGGCAGCGGGATCGGGCCACGCACTTGCGCGCCGGTCCGCTTTGCCGTTTCAACGATCTCGCTGGCCGAACGGTCGATCAGACGATGATCGAACGCTTTCAGCCGGATCCGGATCTTTTGGTCCGCCATGGCGGTAGGTTCCTTCGTTAAAAGAGCGACAGACAAAGCCTCTGGGTTGCTTTGCCCCATGAAATTCCTGAATACGGACGACCCACACTCCTGCAGGCCGACAAGGTCACTCCATAGACCTCAAAAACGTAGGCAGACCAGTTCCCCGGCCTGCCCAGACGTAGAAGCATAATGGCACACAAGGCAGCTGTCAACAGTCGCCTGTTGACGCCGCCTGAATGGCATTGACCCTTCCTGGTCCGGGGAACACAAGGCACATCCTGTGCCTGCTTTCCCATTTGATACGCCCCGATGCCCTACCCAGGCAACATCGGGGCGCAGATACTACCAGATTACTCGATGATCTTCGAGACCACGCCGGCGCCGACGGTGCGGCCGCCTTCGCGGATGGCGAAGCGCAGGCCTTCGTCCATCGCCACCGGGTTGATCAGGGTGACGACCATCTTGACGTTGTCACCCGGCATCACCATTTCGACGCCTTCCGGCAGTGCAGCTGCGCCGGTGATGTCGGTGGTGCGGAAGTAGAACTGCGGACGGTAGCCGTTGAAGAACGGGGTGTGACGGCCGCCTTCATCCTTCGACAGGACGTAGACTTCACCCTCGAACTTGGTGTGCGGCTTGATCGTGCCCGGCTTGGCCAGCACCTGGCCACGCTCAACGTCGTCACGCTTGGTGCCGCGCAGCAGCAGGCCAGCATTGTCGCCTGCCTGACCCTGGTCCAGCAGCTTGCGGAACATTTCAACGCCGGTCACGGTGGTCTTCTGCACCGGACGGATGCCGACGATTTCGATTTCGTCGCCGACCTTGATCACGCCGCGCTCGATACGGCCGGTCACCACGGTGCCGCGGCCCGAGATCGAGAACACGTCTTCCACCGGCATCAGGAACGGCTTGTCGATCGCACGCTCCGGCTCCGGAATCCAGCTGTCCAGGGCATCGACCAGCTTCAGGATGGCCGGCACGCCGATGTCGCTCTGGTCACCTTCCAGCGCCAGGCGGGCCGAACCAGCGATGATCGGGGTGTCGTCGCCCGGGAAGTCGTACTTGCTCAGCAGCTCACGCACTTCCATCTCGACCAGCTCGAGCAGCTCGGCGTCGTCCACCATGTCGGCCTTGTTCAGGAACACGACGATGTACGGCACGCCGACCTGACGCGACAGCAGGATGTGCTCGCGGGTCTGCGGCATCGGGCCGTCAGCGGCCGAGCACACCAGGATCGCGCCGTCCATCTGGGCGGCACCGGTGATCATGTTCTTGACGTAGTCAGCGTGGCCCGGGCAGTCAACGTGGGCGTAGTGACGGATCGGGGATTCGTATTCGACGTGCGCGGTCGAGATCGTGATGCCACGTGCCTTTTCTTCCGGAGCGGCGTCGATCGAGGAGTAATCCTTGAACTCGCCACCGAAGCGCTCGGCACCGATCTTGGTCAGTGCAGCGGTCAGCGTGGTCTTGCCGTGGTCGACGTGACCGATGGTGCCGACGTTGACGTGCGGCTTGGTGCGCTCGAACTTACCCTTTGCCATTGTTCTATACCTTGATTGTTCGTAAATGGTTTCAAGAGAGGCTGAGCGAGGCTCAGCCCTTCTTCATGACGGCTTCGGCGATGTTGGTCGGAGCCGGCTCGTAGTGATCGAATTCCATGGTGAAGGTGGCGCGGCCCTGGGTCTGCGAACGCAGCGCAGTGGCGTAGCCGAACATTTCACCCAGCGGGATCATCGCGTTGATGATGCTGGCCGAACCGTCACCGGTGGTGTCGGAACCCTGCAGCACGCCGCGACGACGGCTGACGTCGCCCATCACGTCACCCTGGTAATCCTCCGGGGTCACGATCTCGACCTTCATGATCGGCTCCAGCAGCACCGGCTTGGCCTTGGCGAAGCCCTGCTTGAAGGCCATCGACGAAGCCAGCTTGAACGCCATTTCCGAGGAGTCGACGTCGTGGTACGAACCGAACACCAGCTTCACCTTGACGTCCACGACCGGGAAGCCAGCCAGCGGGCCGCTGGTGATGGTTTCGCGCAGGCCCTTTTCAACCGACGGAATGAATTCCTTCGGGATCACGCCGCCGGTGATGTCGTTGATGAACAGGAAATCGTCCTTGATCATCGGAGCGATCTTCGGATCGGCACGATCTTCAGCGGTGATCGGCGACAGCTCGATCACGACGTGACCGTACTGACCCTTACCACCGGACTGCTTGGCGTGCTTGTAGTCCGACTTGACGTCAGCCAGGGTGATGGTTTCGCGGTAGGCCACCTGCGGCGCGCCGACGTTGGCTTCAACGTTGAACTCGCGCTTCAGGCGGTCGACGATGATGTCCAGGTGCAGCTCGCCCATGCCCGAGATGATGGTCTGGCCGGATTCTTCGTCGGTCTTGACGCGGAACGACGGATCTTCCTGCGCCAGGCGACCCAGCGCCAGACCCATCTTTTCCTGGTCCGACTTGGTCTTCGGCTCGACGGCCATCGAGATCACCGGCTCCGGGAACGTCATGCGCTCCAGGATGATCGGCGCATCCACGGCGCACAGGGTGTCACCGGTGGTGGTGTCCTTCAGGCCCACGGCAGCAGCGATGTCACCAGCCAGAACTTCCTTGATTTCCTCGCGGTTGTTCGAGTGCATCTGCAGGATGCGGCCGATGCGCTCCTTCTTGCCCTTCACCGAGTTCAGCACGGTGTCGCCACCGTTCAGGGTGCCCGAGTAGACACGGAAGAAGGTCAGCGCGCCGACGAACGGGTCGGTGATGATCTTGAAGGCCAGCGACGAGAACGGCGCCTTGTCGTCCGACTTGCGGGTCATTTCGACGGTGTCGTCGTCAACGTCCACGCCCTTCACGTCCGGCACGTCGACCGGCGACGGCAGCAGCTGGATCACGCCGTCCAGCATGGCCTGCACGCCCTTGTTCTTGAAGGCCGAGCCGCAGTACATCGGCACGATCTCGGTGGCCAGGGTACGGGTACGCAGCGCGTTGATGATTTCGGCCTCGGCCAGCTCTTCGCCGCCCAGGTACTTTTCCATCAGCTCTTCGCTGGCTTCGGCAGCGGTCTCGACCATGAACTGGCGAGCTTCTTCCGCAGCCGCCTGCAGATCGGCCGGGATGTCGCTGTACTCGAACTTCATGCCCTGCGAGGCTTCATCCCAGTGGATGGCCTTCATCTTCAGCAGGTCGACAACGCCCTTGAAGTTGTCTTCAGCGCCGATCGGCAGCTGCATCGGCACGGCAACCGCGCCCAGCTTGGCCTTCAGCTGGCCGACGACCTTCTGGAAGTTGGCACCGGTGCGGTCCATCTTGTTGACGAACGCGATGCGCGGCACGTGGTACTTGTTGGCCTGGCGCCACACGGTTTCCGACTGCGGCTGCACGCCACCGACGGCGCACAGGACGAAGACGGCACCGTCGAGCACGCGCAGCGAGCGCTCAACTTCGATGGTGAAGTCGACGTGCCCCGGGGTGTCGATGATGTTGAAGCGGTGCTCCGGCAGGGACTTGTCCATGCCCTTCCAGAACGCGGTGGTGGCAGCGGACTGGATCGTGATGCCACGCTCCTGCTCCTGCTCCATCCAGTCCATGGTGGCGGCGCCGTCGTGCACTTCACCGATCTTGTGGCTCTTGCCGGTGTAGAACAGGATGCGCTCGGACGTGGTGGTCTTGCCGGCATCGATGTGAGCCATGATGCCGAAGTTACGGTAACGCTCGATGGGAGTGGAACGGGCCACGGGAGCCTCTCAGATTTCTTGGATTTCGGATGGCCGAACGCCGCCTTTCGGCGGCCTTCGGATTGGCGCAGTCTTTCTGGGACCGCGAGGCAGCACGCACCGAAGTGGTGCTGCCCTGCCTGTTTTACAAGGCCGTCAAACTCACCAGCGGTAGTGGGCGAATGCCTTGTTGGCTTCGGCCATGCGGTGGGTTTCTTCGCGCTTCTTGATGGCGCCGCCACGGTTTTCCGAGGCGTCGATCAGTTCAGCAGCCAGCTTCTTCGGCATGGTGTTCTCGCCGCGCTTGCGCGCGGAGTCGATCAGCCAGCGCATGGCCAGGGCCATCTTGCGCGACGAACGCACTTCGACCGGCACCTGGTAGGTGGCACCACCGACGCGGCGCGACTTGACTTCGACCGCCGGAGCGACGTTGTCCAGAGCCTTCTGCACCAGTTCAATGGCGTTGGCGCTGCTGTTCTTCTCGGTGATCACGTCCATGGCGCCGTACACGATCTTCTCGGCGACGGACTTCTTGCCGCTCTGCATGACCATGTTGATGAAACGGGCGATGGTTTCGCTTCCGTGCTTCGGATCGGGCAGGACGGAACGCTGCGGAGTATTACCCTTACGCGACATTGTGCTCTCTCCTTATGCCTTCGGACGCTTGGCGCCGTACTTGGAACGGGCCTGGCGACGCTTGGCAACGCCGGCGGCGTCGAGCGAGCCACGAACGGTGTGGTAACGCACACCCGGCAGGTCCTTGACGCGACCGCCGCGGATCAGGACCACGGAGTGCTCCTGCAGGTTGTGGCCTTCACCACCGATGTAGGAAATCACTTCTTCCTGGTTGGTCAGGCGGACCTTGGCAACCTTGCGCAGAGCCGAGTTCGGCTTCTTCGGAGTGGTGGTGTAGACACGGGTGCAGACGCCACGGCGCTGCGGGCACTTGTCGAGCGCCGGCGAGGCACTCTTGTAGGTGGTCGCTTGCCGCGGCTTGCGGACCAGCTGGTTGATCGTCGCCATCAGTAGGTTCTTCTGATTGGTGGCCGGAAAATCCGGCCAGAGATGCGGAAATGTTAAAGCAGGCCAAAATTCTGGCCTGCTGAGACAGACGATTGTAGCAACCTGCCAGGAAAGCAGTCAAACGCCTCCTGTCAAGCCCGCTCCTGATCCCGGAACGTTACTGGGGGGCCTCCATGTACCCCGTTCAGGTTGGCGGGGTGAACCACGAGGTCCACCCTGCCCTGCGCCGGTAGCCCGGGTGGTCCGGCCTTGCGGCCGGACCGGATGCATCATTCTTCGCCCGAGGCCTGTTCAGCTTCGGCTTCAACCACCGCTGCCTCGACCGCAGCCGGAGTGCCGGCCAGGGTCTGCATTTCCGACTCGGTAAGGCCGGAGGCGCCGCGGCGGCGGTTGCTGTGGTACGCCAGGCCGGTACCGGCCGGAATCAGGCGACCCACGATGACGTTTTCCTTCAGGCCGCGCAGGTTGTCCGAGGTGCCGCGGACGGCCGCTTCGGTCAACACACGGGTGGTTTCCTGGAACGACGCGGCCGAGATGAACGATTCAGTCGCCAGCGAGGCCTTGGTGATACCCAGCAGCACCGGATCGAAACGGGCCGGCAGCTCGTTGCGGGCCGCGAGGCGCGCATTCTCCTCGATAACGCGCTGGCGCTCCACCTGTTCGCCGTTCAGGAACTTGCTGCTGCCCTGGTCGGTGATCTCGACCTTGCGCAGCATCTGGCGGGTGATCACCTCGATGTGCTTGTCGTTGATCTTCACGCCCTGCAGGCGATACACGTCCTGGATTTCCTTCACCAGGTAGGCAGCCAGCGGTTCGACACCCAGCAGGCGCAGGATGTCCTGCGGGCTCGGCTCGCCGTCCACGATGGTTTCACCCTTGGTGACATGCTCGCCTTCGAACACGATGACCTGGCGGTACTTCGGGATCAGCTCTTCGTGCTCCGAACCATCGGTGTCCTTGATGATCAGGCGCTGCTTGCCCTTGGTGTCCTTGCCGAAGCTGATGATGCCCGAACGCTCGGCCAGCACCGCCGGATCCTTCGGCTTGCGGGCTTCGAACAGATCGGCCACGCGCGGCAGACCACCGGTGATGTCGCGGGTCTTCGACGCTTCCTGCGGAATCTTGGCGACCACGTCACCCACGCCGACGGCAGCGCCGTCCTGCAGGTTGACGATCGAGCGCGGCGGCAGCAGGTACTGCGCCGGCAGATCGGTGCCCGGGATCGACAGGTCATTGCCCTTGGCGTCGACGATGCGCACGATCGGGCGCAGGTCCTTGGCCTGGGTACCACGACGCTTCGGATCGGTGATTTCGCGCGAGGCAAGGCCGGTCAGCTCGTCGGTCTTCTCGATGACGGTGATGCCGTCGACGAAGTCGATGAAGCGGATGAAGCCGGCCACTTCCGACACGATCGGGTGGTTATGCGGATCCCAGTTGGCCACGGTCTGGCCAGCCTTGATCGCATCACCGTCCTTGGACGTGATGGTCGCACCGTACGGCAGCTTGTAACGCTCACGCTCACGACCGTGGGCATCGAGCACCGAGATTTCGCCCGAGCGCGACACCGCCACCAGCGAGCCGTTGGCGTGCTCGACCGACTTGAGGTTGCTGAACTTGACCGAGCCGGTGGTCTTGACGGTGATGTTGTCGACCGCAGCAGCTCGCGACGCCGCACCACCGATGTGGAACGTACGCATGGTCAGCTGGGTACCCGGCTCACCGATGGACTGGGCGGCGATGACGCCGACCGCTTCACCGATGTTGACCAGGTGGCCGCGGGCCAGATCGCGGCCGTAGCAGCGCGAGCAGACACCGAAGGCCGATTCGCAGGAGATGGTCGAGCGGACCTTGATGGTCTGCACGCCGGCATCTTCCAGCTTGGCCACCCAGGCTTCGTCCAGCAGGGTGTTGCGGGTGACGATCGGATCTTCATCGTTGCCCGGCAGGAACACGTCCTCGGCCACCACGCGACCCAGCACGCGGTCCTTCAGCGGCTCGACCACGTCGCCGCCTTCCACGATCGGGGTCATGATCAGGCCTTCGGTGGTACCGCAATCCACCTCGGTGATCACCACGTCCTGCGCGACGTCGACCAGACGACGGGTCAGGTAACCCGAGTTCGCGGTCTTCAGCGCGGTATCGGCCAGACCCTTACGGGCACCGTGGGTGGAGTTGAAGTACTCCTGCACGTTCAGGCCTTCGCGGAAGTTCGCCTTGATGGGCGTCTCGATGATCGAGCCGTCCGGGCGGGCCATCAGGCCGCGCATGCCGGCCAGCTGACGGATCTGCGCCTGCGAACCACGCGCACCGGAGTCGGCCATGATGTACAGCGAGTTCATCGACTTCTGGTCGATGGTCTCACCCTTGGCATTGACCACCTTCTCGGTACCGATGGTGTCCATCATCGCCTTGGCGATGCGCTCGTTGGTGCGCGACCAGATGTCGACCACCTTGTTGTAGCGCTCGCCGGCGGTGACCAGGCCCGACTGGTACTGCTCCTGGATTTCCAGCACTTCGGCTTCGGCCTCGGTGAGGATGCCCTTCTTCTCGTCCGGGATCAGCATGTCGTCGATGCCGATCGAGACGCCGGCACGGGTCGCGTAGGCGAAGCCGGTGTACATCAGCTTGTCAGCGAACACGACCGTGTCCTTCAGGCCCAGCTGGCGGTAGCTGGAGTTGATCAGGCGGCTGATGTTCTTCTTGGTCAGTTCGACATTGGCCAGTGCGAACGGCAGGCCTTCCGGCAGGATTTCAGCCAGCAGGGCGCGACCGATCGTGGTGTCCACGATCGAGGTCTTGTTCTGCTTGTTGCCATCTTCGTCGGTCACCACCTCGGTGATGCGGACCTTGACCTTGGCGTGCAGTTCCACCACGCGGTTGTCGTAGGCGCGCTTGACTTCGGCGATGTTGGCGAAGGCCATGCCCTCGCCCTTCTTGTTCTCCAGCGAGCGGGTCATGTAGTACAGACCCAGCACGACGTCCTGCGACGGCACGATGATCGGCTCGCCGTTGGCCGGCGACAGGATGTTGTTGGTCGACATCATCAGCGCACGCGCTTCCAGCTGGGCTTCCAGCGAGAGCGGCACGTGGACGGCCATCTGGTCACCGTCGAAGTCGGCGTTGAACGCGGTGCAGACCAGCGGGTGCAGCTGGATGGCCTTGCCTTCGATCAGCACCGGCTCGAACGCCTGGATACCCAGACGGTGCAGGGTCGGCGCACGGTTCAGCATCACCGGATGCTCGCGGATGACCTCTTCCAGGATGTCCCAGACTTCGGCTTCTTCGCGCTCGACCAGCTTCTTGGCGGCCTTGATGGTGGTGGCCAGGCCACGACGCTGCAGCTTGGCGAAGACGAACGGCTTGAACAGCTCGAGCGCCATCTTCTTCGGCAGGCCGCACTGGTGCAGGCGCAGGTACGGGCCGACCACGATGACCGAACGGCCCGAGTAGTCGACGCGCTTGCCGAGCAGGTTCTGGCGGAAGCGACCCTGCTTGCCCTTGATCATGTCGGCCAGCGACTTCAGCGGGCGCTTGTTGGTGCCGGTGATGGCACGGCCACGACGGCCGTTGTCCAGCAGCGCATCGACCGACTCCTGCAGCATGCGCTTTTCATTGCGCACGATGATGTCCGGCGCGCTCAGTTCGAGCAGGCGGCGCAGGCGGTTGTTGCGGTTGATGACGCGGCGGTACAGGTCGTTCAGGTCGGAGGTCGCGAAGCGGCCGCCATCCAGCGGGACCAGCGGACGCAGGTCCGGCGGCAGCACCGGCAGCACGGTCATGACCATCCATTCCGGACGGTTGCCCGATTCCAGGAAGGCTTCGATCAGCTTGATGCGCTTGGTGAGGCGCTTGAGCTTGGTTTCCGAACCGGTAGCGGCGATTTCCTCGCGCAGGCGGGTCATTTCCGACTGCAGGTCGATCGTGCGCAGCAGTTCGTACACGGCCTCGGCGCCCATCGCGGCGTCGAAGTCGTCACCGTGCTCCTGGCGGGCCTGCAGGTACTGTTCCTCGGTCAGCAGCTGGCGGCGCTCCAGGGCGGTCAGGCCCGGCTCGGTCACCACGTAGGCTTCGAAATACAGCACGCGCTCGATGTCGCGCAGGGTCATGTCCAGCATCAGGCCGATACGCGACGGCAGCGACTTGAGGAACCAGATGTGGGCGACCGGCGAAGCCAGGTCGATATGGCCCATGCGCTCGCGGCGCACCTTGGCCAGGGTCACTTCGGTGCCGCACTTTTCGCAGACCACGCCGCGGTGCTTCATGCGCTTGTACTTGCCGCACAGGCACTCGTAGTCCTTCACCGGTCCGAAGATGGCGGCGCAGAACAGGCCGTCGCGTTCCGGCTTGAAGGTACGGTAGTTGATGGTTTCCGGCTTCTTCACTTCGCCGAAGGACCACGAACGGATCAGGTCCGGCGAGGCCAGCGCGATCTTGATCGCGTCGAAGTCCAGCGTCTGGCGCTGCTGGTTGAAGAGGTTGAGCAGGTCTTTCATGGTGTTCTCCAGAAGGAGGAATGCTGTGTCGATGGGCTTTCAGTTCACTGCCAGCGGCGCGGCGGGGGGGGCCGCCGCGCCGGCATGGATCAGTTGTCTTCCAGTTCCATGTTGATGGCCAGCGAGCGGATTTCCTTCACGAGCACGTTGAAGGATTCCGGCATGCCCGCGACCATCTCGTGCTCACCGTCGACGATGTTCTTGTACATCTGGTTGCGGCCCTGCACGTCGTCGGACTTCACCGTCAGCATTTCCTGCAGGGTGTAGGCCGCGCCGTAGGCTTCCAGCGCCCAGACTTCCATTTCACCGAAGCGCTGGCCGCCGAACTGCGCCTTGCCGCCCAGCGGCTGCTGGGTGACGAGCGAGTACGGGCCGGTCGAACGGGCGTGCATCTTGTCGTCGACCAGGTGGTTCAGCTTCAGGTAGTGCATGTAACCAACCGTGGTGTGGCGATCGAATGCTTCACCGGTGCGGCCGTCGTACAGCTGGGTCTGGCCACTGCTCGGCAGGTCGGCCAGTTCCAGCATGCGCTTGATTTCCGCTTCGGTGGCGCCGTCGAACACCGGGGTGGCCATCGGCACGCCGTCGGTCAGGTTGCGGGCCAGGCGCAGCAGTTCCTCGTCGCTGAACTGCGACAGGTCGACACGGTTGGCCACGTTGGTATCGTCGTGGTTGTAGATGTCGTCCAGGAACTTGCGCAGGTCGGCCACCGCCGCCTGGGCTTCCAGCATCGCCTGGATCTTGCGACCCAGGCCCTTGGCGGCCCAGCCCAGGTGCACTTCCAGGATCTGGCCGATGTTCATGCGCGACGGCACGCCCAGCGGGTTCAGCACGATATCCACGGTTTCGCCCGAGGCCATGTACGGCATGTCCTCGACCGGCACCACGTTGGAGACCACACCCTTGTTGCCGTGGCGGCCGGCCATCTTGTCGCCCGGCTGGATGCGGCGCTTCACGGCCAGGAACACCTTGACCATCTTCAGCACGCCCGGGGCGAGGTCGTCACCGGCGGTGATCTTGCCGCGCTTGTCGGCGAAGCGACGCTCGAACTCCTTCTCGTGCGCCTGGATCTGCTTCTGTGCGCGCTCGATGGCTTCCGAAGCGTCTTCGTCCTTCATGCGCAGGGCGAACCAGTCAGCCTTCTTCAGGCCATCCAGGAACGCGTCGGTGATCACGTCACCCTTCTTCAGGCCAGCGCCACCGTTGACCACCTTGCCCACGATCTGCGAACGCAGACGCATGTAGATGGCGGCCTCCAGGATGCGGAACTGGTCGTCGAAGTCCTTCTTGACGCGCTTGATTTCAGACTCTTCGATCTGGCGGGCGCGCTTGTCCTTCTCGATGCCGTCGCGGGTGAAGACCTGCACGTCGATGACGGTGCCGTCCATGCCCGGCGGAACGCGCAGCGAGCTGTCCTTCACGTCCGAAGCCTTCTCGCCGAAGATGGCGCGCAGCAGCTTCTCTTCCGGAGTCAGCTGGCTTTCGCCCTTCGGGGTGACCTTGCCGACCAGGATGTCGCCGGCACGGACTTCCGCACCGATGTACACCACGCCGCTCTCGTCCAGGCGGTTCAGCGCCTGCTCGGAGACGTTCGGAATGTCGGCGGAGATTTCCTCCGGCCCCAGCTTGGTGTCACGCGCGACGCAGGTCAGCTCTTCGATGTGGATCGTGGTGTAACGATCTTCTTCCACCACGCGCTCGGAGAGCAGGATGGAGTCTTCGAAGTTGTAGCCGTTCCACGGCATGAACGCGATCAGCATGTTCTGGCCCAGGGCCAGTTCGCCGATGTCGGTGGACGGACCGTCGGCCAGCACGTCACCGCGGGCGATGACGTCACCCACCTGGACCAGCGGACGCTGGTTGATGCAGGTGTTCTGGTTCGAACGGGTGTACTTGACCAGGTTGTAGATGTCCACGCCCGCGTCGGTGGCGCCAACGATCTCTTCCTCGTTGACCTTGACCACGATGCGGGCTGCGTCGATCTGCACGATCTCGCCACCACGGCGGGCGTTCACGGTCACGCCGGAGTCACGCGCCACGGCGCGCTCGATGCCGGTACCCACCAGCGGCTTCTGCGCACGCAGGGTCGGCACGGCCTGACGCTGCATGTTGGCGCCCATCAGTGCGCGGTTGGCGTCATCGTGCTCCAGGAACGGAACCAGCGCGGCCGCGATCGACACGGTCTGCATCGGCGAGACGTCCATGAAGTGCACTTCCGCCGGCGGCTTCAGCAGCGATTCGCCCTGGAAGCGGCACGGCACGAACTGCTCGGTCAGGGTGCCCTTGGCGTCGGTCAGCGCGTTGGCCTGCGCAATGACGTACTCGTTTTCTTCGATCGCCGACAGGAACTCGACTTCGTCATAGACCTTGCCGTCCACGACCTTTCGGTACGGGGTCTCGAGGAAACCGTACTGGTTGGTGCGGGCGTACACGGCCAGCGAGTTGATCAGGCCGATGTTCGGGCCTTCCGGGGTTTCGATGGTGCAGACGCGACCGTAATGGGTCGGGTGCACGTCGCGCACTTCGAAGCCGGCGCGCTCACGGGTCAGGCCGCCCGGGCCCAGTGCCGAGACGCGACGCTTGTGCGTCACTTCCGACAGCGGGTTGTTCTGATCCATGAACTGCGACAGCTGCGAGGAGCCGAAGAACTCCTTGATGGCAGCGGCGACCGGCTTGGCGTTGATCAGCTCCTGAGGGGTCAGGCCTTCCGACTCGGCCATCGACAGGCGCTCCTTGACCGCGCGCTCGACGCGGACCAGGCCCACGCGGAACACGTTCTCGGCCATTTCACCGACCGAGCGCACGCGACGGTTGCCCAGGTGATCGATGTCGTCGACCACGCCGCGACCGTTGCGGATCTCGGTCAGGACCTTGATCACGTCGAGGATGTCGGAGCTGTCGCCGTGGGCGGCGACCAGGCGCTTGGACTCTTCGTCGTTGCGCTCACCGAAGTACTTGCTGTCGTACAGCACGGCTTCGCCGGTGGTTTCCTTGCGGCCCACGCGACGGTTGAACTTCATGCGGCCGACCGCGGACAGGTCGTAGCGCTCGAAGGTGAAGAACAGGTTGTGGAACAGGTTCTGCGCGGCATCCTTGGTCGGCGGCTCGCCCGGACGCATCATGCGGTAGATCTCGACCAGCGCTTCCAGCTGGGTCTTGGTCGGGTCGATGCGCAGGGTGTTGGACAGGTACGGACCACGATCCAGGTCGTTCACCCACAGGGTGCCGACCGCGTCCACGCCGGCCTTGCGGAAGGCCTGCAGCTGTTCGTCGGTGATCTCGTCGTTGGCCTGGGCCAGCAGTTCGCCGGTCGAGGCATCGACCACGTCGTGCGACAGGATGCGGCCGACGATGTAGTCGTCCGGCACGGCCAGGGCGGCGATGCCCGAGGCTTCCAGCTGCTTGATGTGGCGCGCGGTGATGCGCTTGCCGGCTTCCACGATGACCTTGTCGCCGTCGGCGAGGTCGAAGCCCAGGGTTTCGCCACGCAGGCGCTCGGGCACCAGCTCCAGCTGGACGCCTTCATCCGGGTTGATGTGGAAGGTGTTGATCTCGAAGAACTCGGCCAGCATCTCTTCGTTGCTGTAACCAAGCGCGCGCAGCAGGATCGACACCGGCAGCTTGCGGCGGCGGTCGATACGGGTGAACAGCGCATCCTTCGGGTCGAACTCGAAGTCCAGCCAGGAACCGCGGTAAGGAATGATGCGGGCGCTGTACAGCAGCTTGCCCGAGCTGTGGGTCTTGCCGCGGTCGTGGTCGAAGAACACGCCCGGCGAGCGGTGCAGCTGCGAGACGATGACGCGCTCGGTACCGTTGACGATGAAGGTGCCGTTCTCGGTCATCAGCGGGATTTCGCCCAGATAGACCTCCTGCTCCTTCACGTACTTGATGGCCTTGGTCGACGACTCACGGTCGTAGATCACCAGGCGCACGGTCACGCGCAGCGGGGCGCCGTAGCTCATGCCACGCTGGCGGCACTCACGCTCGTCGAAGACCGGTTCGCCCAGCTTGTAGCCGACGTATTCCAGGGCAGCGTTGCCGCTGTAGCTGGCGATCGGGAAGACCGACTTCAGCGCAGCGTGCAGGCCGTGGTCCGTGCGCTTGGCCGGATCGACGTTCTCCTGCAGGAATTCACGATAGGAATCCACCTGGATGGCGAGCAGGAACGGCACTTCGAGAATCGAGCGCTGCTTGCCGAAATCCTTGCGGATACGCTTTTTTTCGGTGAACGAATAGGACGTCATGAGGTCTTCCACCTTGTTGTGCGGATCGTGCGCCCACGATCCGAAGGGAACTTGAAATTGTCAGTTGGAAGTCGCTGGTATTGCCGGCACCAGCACGCCTTCTCCCGCTACTTCCAACTGCCAACTCGTCTGCTTCCACTCCCCCGCTGCCGCGCCATGCGCTGGCCTGCCGGGGTTTGACTGCAGCCCGTGTTGGGCTTTTTTCCTGCATTTGAAAAGGTAGAGTCGACTGTTAGTCGACTTCCTTCACAGCAGTCGACTAACAGTCGACTCTACACCACCGCAACAACGACCAAAGGCCGGGGGCTTACGCCCCCAGCCTTGGCTGCATCGCCGCGAATCGATGACGATGCAAGGTAACTGCTTACTTGACTTCGACAGTCGCGCCAGCAGCTTCCAGGTCCTTCTTCATCTTCTCGGCGTCTTCCTTCGAAGCGCCTTCCTTCAGGACGCCACCGGCTTCGGCCAGGTCCTTCGCTTCCTTCAGGCCCAGGCCGGTGATGGCGCGGACGGCCTTGATGACTTCGACCTTCTTGTCGCCGGCCGACTTCAGGGTGACGGTGAACTCGGTCTGCTCTTCAACAGCAGCGGCCGGGCCAGCGGCGGCAGCCACGGCAACCGGAGCAGCGGCGGAGACGCCGAACTTCTCTTCGATGGCCTTGACCAGCTCCATCACTTCCATCAGGGACTTCTCGGCGATGGCGTCGACGATCTGTTCGTTGGTAAGGGACATGATTAATACCTTTGGATGATTTTCTGGGTTGAGGTTCCGTCAGGAACCACGATAAGTCGAAACTCAGGCAGTCTCGGCGGCCGGCTCGGCAGCGTCGGCAGCGACGTCGCCACCACCCTGCTTCTCGCCAACGGCCTTGATGGCGCGGGCAAACATCGTGACCGGCTCGGTCAGGACGCGGGCCAGCATGGCCAGGGCCTGGTCGCGGGTCGGCAGCGAGGCCAGCACTTCGACGTGGCTTGCCGGGAACACTTCGCCACCGATGGCGACGACCTTAGCCTTCAGCTTGTCGTTGCCCTTGGCGGCTTCCTTGATCAGGCGACCGGCAGCGCCGGGCTCCTCGAGCGAGAACGCGTACAGCAGCGGACCAACCATCTGGTCCTGGGCGACTGCGAACTCGGTGCCTTCAACGGCGCGCGAAGCCAGGGTGTTCTTGACAACCTTCAAGAAAACACCGGTTTCACGAGCCTGCTTGCGCATCGCGGTCATCTGGGCGACCGTGGTGCCAGCGTATTCGGCTGCGATCAAGGAGTGGGCCTTGGCGGCGACGTCTGCCAGCTCGGCGACTACTTCTTGCTTCTGGGACAGATTGAGAGCCATTGCACTCCTCCTATTGAACTCCGCTTACGGCTCCTGCCGTGTGCGGTCCTGTGCGGCATCCGTCCTGGACGCCGGGAACATCGGGATGATGTTCCGGGGGTGGGCCGTTCTAGACCTGGAGTGGGCCAACCTGGGAAACCCAGACGTGCGTGAACCAGAAAAACTCCAGAAGGGCACCATCTACGCAGGGTGATTCCGGGGAATCGATTAAGCGCTCATGACTGCTCCGGCGGCGACTCCTTGCCAGATCGAGCTTCCGTGCCCGTCGCCGGTATTGCCACGACCGCGCCTGCGGTCTTTGACGGCTACCGCGGGCGATGCACTGCCAGCGATGCCTTCAAATGTCACGGTCACGGCACCGAAGGTACCGTGACCGCTTGAAACAATTACTTCAGGGTCAGCGACGACTGGTCGACGGTGACGCCCGGGCCCATCGTCGAGCTGACCGAAACCTTCTGCAGGTAGGTGCCCTTGGAGGTGGCCGGCTTGGCCTTGATCAGGTCCAGCAGCAGCGCGGTCAGGTTCGACTTCAGCGCGTCTTCGGCGAAGTCGGCCTTGCCGATGGTGCAGTGGATGATGCCGGCCTTGTCGGTACGGTAACGGACCTGGCCCGACTTGGCGTTCTTCACGGCTTCACCCGGGTTCGGGGAAACGGTGCCGACCTTCGGGTTCGGCATCAGGCCACGCGGGCCCAGCACGGTGCCCAGCTTGCCGACGACGCGCATGGCGTCCGGGGTCGCGATGACGACGTCGTAGTTCAGATCGCCGGCCTGCATCTTCTCGGCCAGGTCATCCATACCGACGGCTTCGGCGCCAGCGGCCAGGGCTTCGTCAGCCTTGGCACCGGCCGGAGCGAACACGGCGACGCGGACCGACTTGCCGGTACCGGCCGGCAGCACGGTGGAGCCACGGACCTGCTGGTCGGACTTCTTCGCATCGACGCCCAGGCGCACAGCGACGTCGATCGACTCGACGAACTTGGCCTTGGTGGCGGTCTTCAGGATGTTGATCGCGTCCTCGAAGGCGTATGCCTTGCCCGGAACGACGGCGGCCTTGATGGCCTTCTCACGCTTGGTCTGTGCCATCTTATTAACCCTCCACCACGAGGCCCATGGAACGGGCAGAGCCAGCGATGGTACGCACGGCGGCGTCCAGATCGGCGGCAGTCAGATCCGGCTCCTTCGCCTTGGCGATCTCTTCCAGCTGCTTACGGGTGACCTTGCCGACCTTCTCGGTGTTCGGGCGCTTGGAGCCCGACGAGATGCCAGCAGCCTTCTTCAGCAGGGTGGTGGCCGGGGTGCTCTTGGTGATGAAGGTGAACGTACGGTCCGAGTAGGCCGTGATGATCACCGGAACCGGCAGGCCCGGCTCGAGCTTCTGCGTGGCAGCGTTGAACGCCTTGCAGAATTCCATGATGTTCAGACCGCGCTGACCCAGCGCAGGGCCGACCGGCGGCGAGGGGTTGGCCTGACCGGCCTTCACCTGCAGCTTGATGTAACCGACAACTTTCTTTGCCATGTGAGTACTCTCCGGGTGCTAGCGCCTTTCGACAACAGGCTCCCCATCGGACCGGGAATCACGCGTCCCGGCATCGCGTTTTGAAATCATGCTGAAGGCCGCCTTGCGGCGGCCTCATCCTGCTGGCTTCCCAGCGGGGAGCCGCGCACTATATCAGGTTTTTTCTTCACATGCCTGAAGTGGCACATAAACGAGAGAAACCGGGCCAAGCCCGGTTTC
Source organism: Stenotrophomonas maltophilia group sp. msm1 (assembly GCF_032025805.1). Classification (NCBI taxonomy): domain Bacteria; kingdom Pseudomonadati; phylum Pseudomonadota; class Gammaproteobacteria; order Lysobacterales; family Lysobacteraceae; genus Stenotrophomonas; species Stenotrophomonas maltophilia group sp. msm1. The sequence continues at coordinate 1,550,831 of NZ_JAVSKH010000001.1, read as the reverse complement.
TGTTCAGGAGCCGAGCATGGCTCGACTCTGCAGTTGGATCAGACGGCTTTTTCGACCTGGCCGAACTCGAGTTCGACCGGAGTAGCGCGACCGAAGATCAGCACGGAAACGCGCAGACGACTCTTCTCGTAGTTGACTTCTTCGACGACGCCATTGAAATCGTTGAACGGGCCATCGGTGACGCGGACCATCTGGCCCGGCTCGAACAGCACCTTCGGACGCGGCTTCTCGACACCTTCCTGAACGCGGTTCAGGATGGCCTCGGCCTCGGAATCGGCGATCGGCAGCGGACGGTCGGCGGTGCCGCCGATGAAGCCCATGACGCGCGGGGTTTCCTTGACCAGATGCCAGCTTTCGTTGTCGATGCGCGGAATGCCGGCTTCTTCGTGGGTCTCGATCTGGACCAGCACATAACCCGGGAAGAACTTGCGCTCGGAGCGGCGCTTCTGGCCAGCGCGCATCTCGACCACTTCTTCGGTCGGGACCAGGACATCGCCGAAGCGCTCTTCCATGCCGTCACGGACGATGCGATCGCGCAGGGCCTGCGCCACCGACTTCTCGAAGCCCGAATAGGCGTGAACGACGTACCAACGCTTCATGCAATTCTCCTTAGCGGCTCAGGAACAACTGAACCAGCCACTGAATGACGTAATCGAACCCACCCAGCAACAGACTGAGAATGGTCACCACCACCATCACGACCCAGGTCATGCGGATGGCTTCCTGGCGCGTCGGCCAGACCACCTTGCGCAGTTCGAAGCGCGACTCGGAGAGGAATTCGCGGGTGTCGCGCCCCTTGCCGGTCAGCATGAACACGCCGATACCGCCAACCAGACCGACCACAACCGCCAACGCACGCAGCTGACCCGCCCACGCACCCAGCTGGGTGGCGCGACCGGAATCGGCGGAGAACCAGAACCAGACGAACAGACCGGCCAGCACCAGCAGCGATGCGGCGACGTACTTGACGATATCCCCGCCATTGGCGGAGTTGTCCTTGGAGTGTTCGATCTTGCTATTCATCCGGCTGTGTCTGCTTTAGCGGCCCAGGCCGCTGGATAAGGTGGGCAGATGGCACGCCAGGAGGGACTCGAACCCCCAACCTGCGGTTTTGGAGACCGCTGCTCTGCCAATTGAGCTACTGGCGTACGTGTTGAAACTTGCCTTCCCTTAGACGGCGAAGGCGGACCGAGGTTCCCGGCCCGCCATTCGCGTAACCGGCGGCGCTATGCAACCACCGGTACTGCAGGCTTACTCGATGATCTTCGAGACCACGCCGGCGCCGACGGTGCGGCCGCCTTCGCGGATGGCGAAGCGCAGGCCTTCGTCCATCGCCACCGGGTTGATCAGGGTGACGACCATCTTGACGTTGTCACCCGGCATCACCATTTCGACGCCTTCCGGCAGTGCAGCTGCGCCGGTGATGTCGGTGGTGCGGAAGTAGAACTGCGGACGGTAGCCGTTGAAGAACGGGGTGTGACGGCCGCCTTCGTCCTTCGACAGGACGTAGACTTCACCCTCGAACTTGGTGTGCGGCTTGATCGTGCCCGGCTTGGCCAGCACCTGGCCACGCTCGACGTCGTCACGCTTGGTGCCGCGCAGCAGCAGGCCAGCATTGTCGCCTGCCTGACCCTGGTCCAGCAGCTTGCGGAACATCTCAACGCCGGTCACGGTGGTCTTCTGCACCGGACGGATGCCGACGATTTCGATTTCGTCGCCGACCTTGATCACGCCGCGCTCGATACGGCCGGTCACCACGGTGCCGCGGCCCGAGATCGAGAACACGTCTTCCACCGGCATCAGGAACGGCTTGTCGATCGCACGCTCCGGCTCCGGAATCCAGCTGTCCAGGGCATCGACCAGCTTCAGGATGGCCGGCACGCCGATGTCGCTCTGGTCGCCTTCCAGCGCCAGGCGGGCCGAACCGGCGATGATCGGGGTGTCATCGCCCGGGAAGTCGTACTTGCTCAGCAGCTCACGCACTTCCATCTCGACCAGCTCGAGCAGCTCGGCGTCGTCAACCATGTCGGCCTTGTTCAGGAACACGACGATGTACGGCACGCCGACCTGACGCGACAGCAGGATGTGCTCGCGGGTCTGCGGCATCGGGCCGTCAGCGGCCGAGCACACCAGGATCGCGCCGTCCATCTGGGCGGCACCGGTGATCATGTTCTTGACGTAGTCAGCGTGGCCCGGGCAGTCAACGTGGGCGTAGTGACGGATCGGGGATTCGTATTCGACGTGCGCGGTCGAGATCGTGATGCCACGCGCCTTTTCTTCCGGAGCGGCGTCGATCGAGGAGTAGTCCTTGAACTCGCCACCGAAGCGCTCGGCACCGATCTTGGTCAGTGCGGCGGTCAGCGTGGTCTTGCCGTGGTCGACGTGACCGATGGTGCCGACATTGACGTGCGGCTTGGTGCGCTCGAACTTACCCTTGGCCATGGCTGCTTATCTCGAATTCGTCTGAGAGGTGATGCTTGAGATGGTGCTCACGAAAGGAATCGAACCTTCGACCTCTTCCTTACCAAGGAAGTGCTCTACCGACTGAGCTACGTGAGCCGAGTTTTGCATTATGACATGAACTCGATAATATTCAAAGTTCATTCAATGGAGCGGGAGACGGGAATCGAACCCGCACCATCAGCTTGGAAGGCTGAGGTTCTACCATTGAACTACTCCCGCGCCGGGAATGTCACAACGTGAAACTGGTGGAGGGAGGTGGATTCGAACCACCGAAGGCGTAAGCCAGCAGATTTACAGTCTGCCCCCGTTGGCCGCTTGGGTATCCCTCCTTACCACCCCAACCCGTTGCCGCCGAAGCGTTGCGGTGTGTGGTGGTGAGCCGCTTATTCTGCTGATGGGACGGGGGGCTGTCAACGCTTTTTTCCATTTTTTTCACACGCTGTCGCAAACCCATTGATACGCAAGGTTATTGCCCGGGAACCGGCAGGGTCTCGTTGGCGAAAATTGCGACATGAGGGACGCCGTCGCCGCCGATCCAGCCCCGATACATGCCCTGGGTGTTGAACGGCGTGGCCATTTTTCCGTCTGCGCCGAGCACGATCGCACCGCCGTCGCCGCCCATCTGCGGAATCGTCTCGTTGATCACGCCCTTGCCGGCCTGCTCCGGGCTCTGCCCCTGGTAGCGCATGCGCGCACAGATCTCGTGCGCGGCCGCAGTGCGGATGTAGTACTCGCCCCACCCGGTGCCGGACACCGCGCAGCGTGCGTCGGCCCAGGTGCCGGCACCGATGATCGGCGAGTCACCGACCCGGCCGTAGCGCTTGTTGGTCATGCCCCCGGTGGAGGTGCCGGAGGCCAGATGCCCCTGCGCGTCCAATGCGACCGCACCAACGGTACCGAAGTGCTTTGCAGTCTCCAGGTCGGCATGTGCCTGGCCACTGGCCTCTTCCTTGAGGGCGCGCTGCAGCTGTTGCCAACGCTTCTCTGTACGGAAGTAGGAGGGATCGACCAGAGGAATGCCCTGCTCGGCCGCGAAGGCTTCGGCGCCCTGCCCGACCATCATCACGTGGCGGGATTTCTGCATCACGGTCTGCGCCAGCAGGATCGGGTTGCGCACCCGTTGCACGCCCGCCACCGCGCCCGCCGCCTGGTTCGCGCCATCCATGACCGCCGCATCCAGCTCGTTGCGGCCGTCGTGGGTGAACACTGCGCCCTTGCCGGCGTTGAAGGTGGGATCGTCCTCCAGCACGGTGATCGCCGCAGTGACCGCTGCGAGCGCAGGGCGACCGGCCACCAGTTCCGCATGCCCCTTCAGCAGTGCTGCCCGCAGCGCGTCACGTGCGGCCTTTTCCTCGGCCGGCGACAGGTCCTTGCGCTCGACGCCGGCGCCGCCGTGGATGACCAGCAGCGGTGAAGCGGCCGGTGCGGCCTGGGCAAGCATGGGCAGGGACAGCAGCATAGACAGCGCCAGGCGCAGTTTCATCGGATACGTCTCCAGCAGGTGGGCAAGGGAGGCATCATCGTAGAGCCGAGCCCATGCTCGGCTGACGCCTCGATTGAAGAGCAGCCGAGCGCGGGCTCGGCTCTACAGCATCCCATGCGTGGCCATAGGATCGCCGGGTCACTGGCGGATGACTTCGATCTCGCCATCGCTGACGTCGGCCACGGCCTGATAGTCGGCTTCGGCCTGGAAGTCATCCAGGCGCATGCGGCTGCCGCTGGCGACCACCGTTACCGGCACCGCGTGGAAGCGCAGCGGCTCACCTTCGACCAGGCGGTCGGCATCGCGGCCGGGGCTGACCACCCAGACCTTGCCCTCGCCGTCAGCACTGTAGACCTGCGCCTGGCCATCAGGCTCCACGCACAGAGCGGTGTCCTCGTCGACGCCGATGCCGACGATGCCGGGGTCGCCACTGTCCTGGGCGGCGCGCGCCACGAACACGATCAGGCGACCGAGCCGGTCGCGCTTGTCGAAGTGGGTGTCGGTGACCACGCGCTGCAGGTAGGGCATCTGCAGGAAGCCACTGTCCATGGTCACCGCACTGCCCATCGGGTCGGCCAGCGCACCGGCGGAGGTGATGCTGCCGCCGTCCATCGCGCCGTAGGCATAGCCACCGAGGATGGCGAGCCCCGCACTGGTACCGGCAATCGGCTTGCCAGCGCGCACATGGGCATTCAGCGCGCGGTTGAGCGCAGTGCCCTTCCAGAAGCGGATGTAGCGCGACTGGTCACCACCGGCAATGAAGATGGCATCGGCGGCGGCAACCACGCGCAGCACGGCCGGATCGTCGGCGCCGCGGCGGCTGTCGAAGACCAGCGTCTGCACTGCGGTGGTACCGCCGATCTCGCGGTACAGGCGGTCCTGCAGCTCATCACTGCCAGAAGCGCGCAGGATCAGCACGCGGCCATTGCCAGCCTGCTTCAGCCACCAGTGGAAGGCCTCCGGCACCCATTCGCCACCGCCCATCAGCATCATGGCCGGTGCGCGCGGACCGGGCCGGGGCGCGTCGAGATCGCCGGCTTCGTAGTAGGCGAAGCCCGGGCCCTGCAGGTCCTGCGCAAGGGCGACCAACGGCACGGCCAAGACCAGCAGCGCCAGCCAGGCGAAGGGGGCACGCACGGTCCGATGGAGGCGTCGCATCTTGATCTCCCTGAACAAAATCGACTTGCAAGCGTTTCCACTCTTTGCCAGATAGGGACCCAGTAGTCAAGGACATGAAAAAGGCGTTAAATGCGCGCGCCCGTTCCGGAAATCTGAATGGGGGACAGGGCCCCTCCTCTGCGGGCCGGCTTCATTTCCGAGAATTCCTCATGCGTAGACAGGCGATGGCGTGGTCGATCCAGCTGGCGTTGATGGGCGTGGCTGCTTCCGCGGCGGCCCAGGCACCGGCTTCCTCTTCGGTGCAACAACTGGACGCGGTGCAGGTCACCGGCTCGCGCATTCCGCGCGCCCAGGTGGAAGGCCCCGCCCCGATCACGGTGATCAACGCCGAACAGATCCGCTCCAGCGGCTTCACCAGCGTGCCGGACGTGCTGCGTGCAATGACCCAGAACGGCGGTGAGACGCAGAGCCAGCAGTCCTCCAGCGGCGCCGACTTCTCGCCCGGCGCCCAGCAGGTGGACCTGCGTGGCCTCGGCCCGAACCACACGCTGGTACTGGTCAACGGCCGCCGCATCGCCGACTTCCCGATGCCGTTCAAGGGCCGCAGCAACTTCACCGACGTCTCCAACATCCCGCTGGGGATGATCGAGCGCATCGAAGTGCTGACCGGCAGTGCCTCGGCCATCTACGGCTCGGACGCGATCGCCGGCGTGGTCAACTTCATCCTGAAGAAAAAGGCCGACGGCACCACGATCGACATGCGCATGGGCACCACCAGCGAAGGCGGTGGCGAGTCGTTCGACATGAGCCTGGCCAGCGGCTTCAGCCGCGGCAACTTCAACGCCGTGTACAGCGTCGAGCTGCAGTCGCAGACCCCGCTGTGGGCCTATGAGCGCGACATCCAGGATTCGACCCAGGACGGCCCCACCGAGGGCTCGCGCATCGCCCGCCGCGCTTACCTGCGTACGGACTACAACGACGATTACCTGGATCCGGGCGCGGCCACCTGCGAAGCGCTGGCCGGGCAGAACCAGGGCAGCACCTACCGCGCCTACCGCCCGCGCTACGGTTACTACTGCGGCAGCGACAGCTCGATCGGCTACGGCACCATCCTCAGCAAGCGCCGCGGCGCCAATGGCTACGCCTCGCTGAGCCATGACTTCGACAACGGCCAGCAATGGTTCGCCGATGTGCAGCTGGGCTACCACACGATGTCGCTGATGCGCGACGTCACCAAGTGGGGCCGCATGGACGCCAATGGCGATGAGTCGGGCTACTTCAACAACCAGGCCACCGGCGAGATCGAGTTCTGGCAGCGCCAGTTCTCACCCGAGGAAATGGGGGGCCTGCGCAATGCGATGGTACGCAGCACGCAGAAGACCTTCAGCGTGACCACCGGCTTCAAGGGCAATCTGGCCGGCAACTGGGACTACGAAGCGGCGCTGAGCCATTCGCAGTACCAGTCGCGGATCAGCTGGGCGCAGATCATCGCCGCCAAGGCCAATGACCTGTTCCTGGGCCCGCAGCAGGGCGTGGACGACGACGGTTTCCCGATCTACAACGCGGACCCGTCGCGGCTGTACCGGCCGCTGACCCGCGCCGAGTACGATTCGATTGCCGCACGCACTACCTATTCGCCGAAGTCGCGCACCGAGACGGCTGCATTCACGCTGACCAATTCCGCGCTGTTCGGCCTGCCGGGCGGTGATGCCGGGTTCGCCGCGACCGTGGAAGTGGGCCAGCAGGCCTATGCGCTGAATCCCGATCCGCTGGCCACCCAGTACTACTACTACAGCTGGAAGGATTCGGACGGCCAGGGCTCGCGCAACCGCTGGGCGACCGCCGCCGAGCTGCGCATGCCGCTGCACGAGACGGTCAACCTGAGCGTGGCCGGCCGCTACGACCAGTACCGCTATTCCGGCCACACCATCGGCAAGGCGACCTGGAGCGGCGGTCTGGAATGGCGCCCGATCCACACGCTGCTGGTGCGCGGTTCGTATGGCACCGCGTTCCGCGCGCCGGACCTGCACTACGTGTTCGCCGGACCGGGCAACGACGAGACCACCGCCGAAGACCTGTACAGCTGCCGCGCCGATGGCGCTAGCGACTGTTCCGACTACGAGCGCAACCTGATCCGCAGCCGCACCGGCAACCGCCAGCTCGACCCGGAAACCAGCACCTCGTGGAGTGCAGGCTTCGTCTGGTCGCCGGCGATCGGCCTGGACCTGTCCGTGGACTGGTTTGACATCGACATGCGCAAGCAGGTGCAGGACATGGACGTTCGCACGCTCCTGGCCAACGAAGCCAACTGCCGCCTGGGTACTGCCGACATCAACTCGCCGACCTGCGTGGACGCGCTCGACCGCATCACCCGCACCGGTGATGGCCGCCTATACGGCGTGCGCGTCGCTCCGATCAACGTCGCCCGCGAATCGACCTCCGGTATCGACGTCGGCCTGCGCTACCGCATGCAGACCGGCATCGGCGATTTCATCCTCAACGGCACCCACACCTGGGTGAAGAAGCACGATTTCCAGCGCTACCCCGGTGACCCGACACTGGACCAGTTCGCGGTCAACAGCGGATTCGACATCCCGCGTACCAAGACCAGCCTGAGCGTGACCTGGGAGAAGGACGCGTGGTCGGCGACGGTCTATGGCTCGCGCCTGGGCAAGCTGCCAACTTCGGACAGCTACGACCAGTCGTTCCACTGGGACAGCGGCGACAGCCCGTACGTGAAGGCGACCTACCGCTACAACGCCTCGGTGCAGTACCGCTTCGACGAGCACTCGCGCCTGTCGCTGTCGGTGGTCAATGTGTTCAACAAGATGCCGCCGAAGGACACCACGTATACCGCGTACCCGTACTACGACGTGTCCTGGTTCGATAGCGTCGGCCGCACCATCAACCTGCAGTACACCCACAAGTTTGGCGGCACCGCGCTGTAAGGCGCGCCGCCTTGCAGGACGTGGACGACAAGGCCCGCCATTGGCGGGCCTTGTCATTTGCGCTCTGGTAGATGCCCACCTTGGCGGGCACTGTCTCGCCGCGCGCCCACCAAGGTGGGCGGCTATCAGAGCGGGCCACCGGGGTTTTCCACACAATGCGTGGAGAGTGATGGGAACTTGATGTGGACAAGTGGGTTCGAGCGTTGCGATGCAGGCATTTCCGGGCGTGGTTATTTTTTATCCACGCCTCCCGTTGTTTTCCACACCACGCGTGGAAAGCGATGGGAACTTGGTGTGGACAAGTGGGTGCGAGCGTTGCAGCGCAGGCGTTTCGAAGCGTGGTGAAAATCTGTCCAGGTCGCGCGGGCGAGCCCCTTGTAGAGCCGAGCCCACGCTCGGCTCCGGCTGGCATCAGCCGAGCATGGGCTCGGCTCTACATCGGCTTCGCCGGTTTTCCACATGCGGCGTGGAAAGCGATGGGAGTTTGCTGTGGACAAGTGCCGGCGAACATCACGCCGCAAGCGTTTCGCAGCGTGGTGATTTTTTATCCATATTCAGAAACGCGAACGCCCCGCACGAGGCGGGGCGTCCGGGGTCGATCCGATGCCGCTGGATCAGACGTTGAAGCGGAAGTGCAGGATGTCGCCTTCCTGCACGCGGTATTCCTTGCCTTCCAGGCGCAGGCGACCGGCTTCCTTGGCGCCGGCTTCGCCCTTGTACTTGATGAAGTCGTCATACGCGATGGTTTCGGCGCGGATGAAGCCCTTCTCGAAGTCTGTGTGGATGACCGCGGCAGCCTGCGGGGCGGTGGCACCCTTGCGCACCGTCCACGCACGGACTTCCTTCACGCCTGCGGTGAAGTAGGTCTGCAGGCCCAGCAGGCTGTAGGCCGCGTTGATCACGCGGTTCAGGCCCGGCTCGCTCAGGCCCAGGTCGGCCAGGAAGGTATCGCGGTCTTCATCGTCGAGCTGGGACAGCTCTTCTTCGATCGCGGCCGACACCGGCACCACCTGCGCGCCCTCGGCGGCGGCGTGCGCGCGCACGGCTTCCAGGTGCGGGTTGTTCTCGAAGCCGTCTTCCAGCACGTTGGCGATGTACATCACCGGCTTCAGGGTCAGCAGGAACAGGTCGCGTACCAGCGCCTTTTCTTCATCATCCAGGCCGACCGAACGACCAGCCTTGCCGTCGGACAGTGCCGCCTGCAGCTTGGCCAGCACCGGCTTGCGCGCCGCTGCGTCCTTGTCGCCGCCCTTGGCTGCACGCTCGGCACGGTTCAGCGCCTTCTCGACGCTGTCCAGGTCGGCCAGCGCCAGCTCTGTATCGATGGTTTCGATGTCCGAGATCGGGTCGACCTTGCCGGCGACGTGCACGATGTCACCGTGCTCGAAGCAGCGCACCACGTGGGTGATGGCATCGACTTCGCGGATGTGCGCCAGGAACTTGTTGCCCAGGCCTTCACCGCTGGCGGCACCGGCGACCAGGCCGGCGATGTCGACGAACTCGACCGCGGTCGGGATGACCTTCTGCGGGTTGATGATGCCCGCCAGCTCGTTCAGGCGCGGGTCCGGCACCGGCACGATGCCGACGTTCGGCTCGATGGTGCAGAACGGGAAGTTCGCTGCGGCGATGCCCGCCTTGGTCAGCGCATTGAACAGGGTCGACTTGCCGACGTTGGGCAGGCCGACGATGCCGCATTTGATACCCATGGGTGACAGCTCTCTGGGGTGAAAGTGATTGGGGAAACAGCGACGTGGGCGCTGCTTTTCCAATCATTCTCCGTACCGACCAACGGTCGGTACCTACCGACCTGGTTGACTCCGTACCGACCAACGGTCGGTACCTACCGGCCTGGTTGACTCCGTACCGACCAACGGTCGGTACCTACCGGCCTGGTTGACTCCGTACCGACCAACGGTCGGTACCTACCGGTCTGGTTGACTCCGTACCGGCCAACGGTCGGTACCTACCGGTTATTTCGGGGTGTGCAGGCGCTTCATCGCTTCGTTGAAATCGCCCTGCACCGCCAGCGGCAGCACGTCGATCGCATCGTCGATGGCGCGCGCGATCAGCACGTCATCGTCCTTCGACGGGCGGCCGAGCACCCAACCCACCACGCGGTCCTTGTGGCCGGGGTGGCCAATGCCCACGCGCAGGCGATGGAACTTGCCATGGCCGAGCAGGCGGATGGTGTCGCGCAGGCCGTTCTGACCGCCGTGGCCACCGTCGAACTTCAGCCGTGCCGCGCCGGGCGGCAGGTCCAGTTCGTCGTGGGCCAGCAGGGTTTCCTCCGGCTCGATCTTCCAGAACCGCTGCGCGGCGGTGACCGACTTGCCGCTGAGGTTCATGAAGGTGGCGGGCTTGAGGAGCCACACCGTCTGCCCGGCGATCTCGACCTTGGCGGTCTCACCGAACAGCTTGCTGTCCACATTCCATCGCGCACCGGCTTTCTCCGCCAGGGCCTCAACGAAATGAAACCCGGCATTGTGCCGGGTCCGGGCGTGTTCCGATCCGGGGTTGCCCAGACCGACGATCAGTCGCAGTCCTGCCATGGTTCCTTCCAGTACGGTGCCTGCCCGCAGGCAGGCACCGTAGCGGTATTACTCGGCGGCAGCCGCTTCTTCGTCGGCCGCGTCGGCCTTACCGGCCTTGGCGGTGACGATGGCGTCGTCGTGGTCCTTGCCCAGCGCCAGGGCCGGGATTTCCACGCCCTTCGGCAGCTTGATGTCGGACAGGTACACCACGTCACCGGCCTTCAGCTCGCCCAGGTCGACTTCGATCGACTCCGGCAGGTCCTTCGGCAGGCAGGTGATGGTCACTTCCTTCAGTTCGTGGGTGACCACGACGTCGGCAGCCTTGCCGGCCGGCGAGGTGTCTTCGTTGACGAAGTGCAGCGGGACCGAAGCGGTCAGGGCTTCGTTCTCGTTCACGCGCTGGAAGTCCAGGTGCATGATCAGCTGCTTGTACGGGTGGCGCTGCATGTCACGCAGCAGGACCTTCTGCACCTGGCCATCCAGGTTCAGGTCCAGGATCGAGGCATAGAACCACTCGTTCTGCTGGGCCAGCCAGATTTCGTTGTGGTCCAGGCTGATGGCGACCGGCTCGGCGTTGCCGCCGTACACGATGGCCGGGATCACACCGGCGTGACGCAGGCGGCGGCTCGCACCCTTACGCTGCAGTTCACGCTTGGTGACCTTGATTTCATGGGTCTTCGACATTTTCGACTACTCAGGTTGTTGCCGCGCCCTGCGGCGTGGCGGTTGAAGATGCTTCCGCGACCAGAAGCACCCGGGGTATGCCCCCGCCGTTGCCGGCAGGGGCGAAAACTCAGTCGACGTACAGCGAGCTGACCGACTCACCGAAGGCGATGCGGCGCATCGTTTCAGCCAGCATTTCCGCCACGCTCAGCTGGCGGATCTTGCTGCACACCCGCGCCGCGTCCTTCAGCGGGATGGTGTCGGTCACCACCAGCTCGTCGAGCTGGGAATTGGTGATGTTGTCCACCGCCGGGCCCGACAGCACCGCGTGGGTGCAGTAGGCGGCGACCTTGAGCGCACCGCGCGCCTTCAGGGCAGCAGCAGCGGCGCACAGGGTGCCGGCGGTGTCGACGATGTCATCGACCATCACGCAGGTCTTGCCTTCGACGTCACCGATGATGTTCATCACGGTGGAGACGTTGGCGCGCGGGCGGCGCTTGTCGATGATCGCCAGGTCGGCGTCATCCAGGCGCTTGGCCACCGCACGGGCACGGACCACGCCGCCCACGTCCGGCGACACAACGATCAGGTTCTCGGTGCCGTAGGCGCGCCAGATGTCGGCCAGCAGCAGCGGGGACGCATACACGTTGTCCACCGGAATATCGAAGAAGCCCTGGATCTGGTCGGCGTGCAGGTCGACGGTCAGCACGCGATCAGCGCCCGCGGTGCTGAACATCTTGGCCGCAAGCTTGGCGGTGATCGGCACGCGCGAGGAGCGCATGCGGCGATCCTGGCGCGAGTAGCCGAAATACGGCACCACGGCGGTGACACTGGCCACCGATGCGCGCTTGAGCGCGTCGATCAGCACCAGCAGCTCCATCAGGTTTTCCGCGCTCGGCGCGCAGGTCGGCTGGATCACGAACACGTCCTGCTTGCGGACGTTCTCTTCGATCTCCACCTGCACTTCGCCATCGGAGAAGTGCGAGACCAGCGCCTTGCCCGGGCGAACCCCCAGTTCCTTGCAGATGTTCTGCGCCAGACGTTTGTTGGCGTTGCCGGAAAAGACCAGCAGGTTCGGGGACTCTTGCATCATGATTGTCTCGGGCGGGGACGAGTGGCGGGGATCCGGAGTCGGCAAGGACCCCGATGGACCCTTGCTGCTGACAACACCGCGGTTGTTTCCACGTCCCGCGCGGGCGATGCGCTGGAAGGCGCGGACACAGCCGCTATTGGCAGGGGCGGTAGGATTCGAACCTACGAATGCCAGGATCAAAACCTGGTGCCTTGGGCCTCTTGGCGACGCCCCTGCAGTGATAAATCAGTGTTGCTCGAGTGCATCCAGCAGTGGCGAACGCGCTACGCCCGCTGCCACCCTTGCCCGCAACTCCTTCGGCAACTTCGACCGTCCCTGCTCTGCGGCAGACTGCGATGCGAACTCGACGAAACAACCACTTCCCGAACCGGTCAGCCGCGCCGTGCCGATGTCGCTCAACGCGGCGAACGCTGCCTCGACGGCAGGCTCACGGCGGCGCAGCACCGGTTCGAACGCGTTCCCGACCAGGGTCCCGGAAGCGAAGTCCTCTATTTTCGCCACTGGGCTGTCGCGCGTCAAATCCGGGTCTGCAAACAGTGCTGGCGTAGGAACATGAACGCCCGGTTCGACCAGCACGTACCAGGCCGGGGCCAGGGTGATCGGCTGCAGGCGCTCGCCCACGCCTTCGGCCCAGGCGTTGCGCCCGCGCACGAATACCGGCACATCTGCGCCCAGGCGCAGGCCCAGCGCCGCCAAAGCCTCTTCATCCAGACCCGCCCGCCACAGCCGGTTCAGCACCACCAGCGCCGTGGCCGCGTCGGACGACCCCCCGCCAAACCCACCCCCGGCGGGAACGTGCTTTTCGACGATGATGTCTGCACCTTGCTCGACCTTTGCCGCTTCCTGGAGCAGGCGCGCGGCACGCACCGCCAGGTCATCAGCCTCGGCCACGCCGGCCAGGCCCTCGCCCTCACGGCGCACCTGGCCGTCTTCACGCAGGCGCAGGCCAATGCGATCGCCCCAGTCCAGCAGGCGGAACACGGTCTGCAGCTCGTGGTAGCCGTCGGCGCGGCGGCCGGTGATGTGCAGGAACAGGTTCAGCTTGGCCGGGGCCGGCCACCAGGACCAGCCCGCGTCATCGTGCCCGGCACTCATGGGGCGCCCTGCCCCCACTGGTCCACCAGCAGGCGCACCTTGGCGTCGCCATTGCTGGCCTCGATCCGGCGCGGCAGCGCCGGGCGTCCGGCCTCGGCCGGGGACCAGTCCAGATACTGCACCTGCCAGCCCATCTGCTGCATGCGGCGCGGCCGGCCGTCAGCGTCGCGCTCGACCTTCTCCGGACCGGCAGCATCGCCGGCCACCAGGCCACGGATCCACTGCGGCAGCTGGTTGACCGGTATGTCCCACCCGGTCGCTTCCAGCAGCAGCTGCTGGGCGTCCTCGCCGTCACGCGGCCCGCCGGCCAGTCCTTCCAGGCGGCCGGCTTCGGAATGGGTATCGCCGGCCAGCTTCCAGCTCTGCCGGGTCACCGGCGCGCTCAGCTCGACCACATAGCGGCGTCCTTCCTGCTTCCAGTCGATGCGTCCGCTGCCGCCGTCCTTGCCCTTGCTGACCGCGACCCGGCCCTGGAAAGCCCAGTCCGGCTGTGCCTGCAGCGCGGCCACGCGCGCCGCCTCGGCCTGCGCCGCTTCGGCTGAAACAACCTCGACCACCGCCGGCGCCGGGGTCTTCTGCGTGCCCACGCTGGTACAGGCGGTCACCGCCAGGGTCACGGCCGCCAACAGCAGCGGCCGGATCAGGGAAACACTCATGGATTGAATTTCTCGCGGGCGCGCAGCAGCGCGCGGTTTTCAGGATCGAGCTTGGCCGCTTCTTCGAAGAAGTGGCGGGCCTCGTCATGCTTGCCCAGCACCCACAGCACTTCGCCAACGTGGGAAGCGATCTCCGGGTCCTTGGCCAGGGTCCAGGCCCGGCGCAGCTGCACCAGTGCTTCTTCCTTGCGGCCCAGGCGATACAACACCCAGCCATAGCTGTCGACGATGGCGGCGTTGTCCGGTTCGGCCACACGGGCGCGGTCGATCAGCTCCAGCGCTTCCTGCAGGCGGCCGGTACGGTCGGCCAGGGTGTAGCCCAAGGCATTCAGGGCCGGCACGTTTTCCGGGTCGGTCACCAGGATCTTGCGCAGGTCGGCCTCGGCGCGCGGGATATCGTCGCGGCGCTCCCAGGCGAGTGCACGGGCGTACAGCAGGCCGTTGTCATCGGGGTAGGCGGCCAGGCCGCGGGCCAATGCATCCAGTTCGCCGGCACTGTCATCGCCACGCTGGCGCAGTTCAGCCTCCAGCAGATAGGCGTCGCGACGCACATCGTCATCGACCACCGCATCGGACTGGATCGCGTGCACTTCATCCAGGGCCTGCGGCAGGCGCCCGGCCAGGGCCTGGGCATTGGCCGCGCGCAGGCGTGCTTCGCTCAGCTCATCGCCGCCGGGCACGCTGTGGTACCACTGCACCGCCTCCGGATAGCGCTTCAGGTACTCGGCGATCTTGCCCAGCAGCAGGCGCTGCGCCGGGTCCGGCTTGGCCGCCTGCCGCGACAGTTCGTTGTAGAGATTGGACAGCGCTGCCTTGTCGCCCTGCTTGGCCAGCAGCGAGGCGCGCATGCCCCAGGTCTGCACGTCCTGCGGGCCGAACGCCAGCACGCGCTCGGCCGCAGCAGGCTGCCCCAGGCTGTCGTAGGCGATGGCCACCGCATTGCGCAGTTCCTGGTCCTGGCGCGTCTTCGGCTCCACATCGTGCAGCAGCGACAGCGCCTTGTCGGTCTCGCCCGCTTGTTGCAACTGGCTGGCGCGCAGCAGTGCCACACGTGGCTCTTCCGGGAAGCGCTTGACCACCTCATCGATCATCCGCCGCGCCAGCTCGGGCTTTTCCATGCGCAGGGCCAGGCGACCGAACTCCTGCCAGGCCTCGATCTTCGGCGGAATCGCATTGGCATCGACCAGCTCGCCGAGCACCTGCGCCGGCACCGCCGGGTCGCGGCCACCGCCGATCAGCGCGGCCAGGGCGAACTTCCAGCCGCGCTCGTCGGGGTCGGCCAGCAGCGCCTGCAGCTCGGTGCGGGCAGCCTTCACATCGCCCTGGCGCATGGCCAGCGCACCGGCGGCGCTGCGCATGGTCAACGAGCGCGGGGCGCGCTGCTGCCACAGGGCCAGGCCCTTGGCGGCGCTGGCATCATCGTTGGCCAGCATGGAGATACGGGTCGCGCGCTCGGCCAGGCCGGCGTCGCCGTCGGTCTGCTGGGCCGCCTGCAGGTACCAGCGCGCCGCCTCGGCCAGCTTGCCGGCCTGCAGCGCGAACTCACCGGCCATCACCGGTTCCAGCGCCAGTTCCTCAGTGGCCGGGGCCCTTACAGGGGCCTTGGCCGGCACCGCCGCCAGGGCCTGGCTGCAGGCCAGGGACAGCAGCAGAACACTGGGGATGCGAATCAATGCGGGCATCGTCGGCATCGGGGCCTTAAAATGTCGTCCAATGGCCAGCAGCTTATCGCAAGCAACTGAACAATGACCCTGTGGGTGCTCGGACTGAATCACCAGACCGCACCGGTGGAGCTGCGCGAGCGCGCGGCCTTCGCCGGTGAGGCGTTGCCGCGCGCGCTCGGTTCGCTGCGCGATACCCCGCAGATTGCCGAGGCGGTGCTGCTGTCCACCTGCAACCGCACCGAACTGTACGCCGTGGCCGAGTCGGCACAGGCGCTGGACCAGTGGCTGCGCAGCCAGGCCGGTGACCTGCAGGGCTATCTGTACCAGCATGCCGATGCCGAAGCTGTGCGCCACCTGTTCCGGGTCGCCACCGGGCTGGACTCGATGGTGCTGGGCGAACCGCAGATCCTCGGCCAGGTGAAGGACGCCTGGTCGACCGCGCGCGACCATGGCCTGCTCGGCCAGCGCCTGGACCGCCTGTTCCAGCAGACCTTCTCGGTGGCCAAGCGTGCGCGGACCGATACCCAGATCGGCACCAACCCGGTGTCGGTGGCCTCGGCGGCCGTGCGCCTGGCACAGAACGCGTTCGCCCGTCTGGACGATTCCACCGTGCTGCTGGTCGGTGCCGGCGAGACCATCGAACTGGCTGCACGGCACCTGAGTGAAGGCAAGGTGCGGCGGCTGCTGATCGCCAATCGCACCCTGGCCCACGCGCAGGAACTGGCCAGCCGCCATGGCGGCGTGGCCCTGCCGCTGACCGAACTGGACCGCCACCTGGGCGAGGCCGACGTGGTGTTCTCGGCCACCGCCGCGCGCGAGCCGGTGATCCATCGCGAGATGGTGGCCAAGGCCCTGCGTGCACGCCGGCACAAGCCGATGCTGCTGTTCGACCTGGCCGTGCCGCGCGACATCGAAGCCGAGGTCGGCACGCTCAACGACGCCTTCCTCTACACCGTCGATGACCTGGAACGCGCGGTGGAAGACAACCGTCGTGGCCGCCGCGAGGCCGCTGCCGAGGCCGAGGCAATCATCGACCTGCAGGTATCGCGCTTCATCGAGACCCAGCAGGCCAGCGCCCACCAGGCACCACTGCGGCAGCTGCGCGCGTTCGGCGAAGCCACCCGTGCCGAGCTGCTGGAGCGCGCGCGCCAGCAGCTGGCCAACGGCAAGCCCGCCGACGAAGTGCTGGAACTGCTGGCCCACGGCCTGACCAACCGCCTGCTGCACCCGCCGACCGCCGCACTGCGCGCCGCCGCGCTGAGTGGCGATGCCGACCTGACCCGCGCCGCCGAGCGCCTGTTCCCGGCCACGCCGGGTTACCGCCACCCACCCGTGAGACCCGATGACGCCGACCCTGCGCCGTAAGCTGGAAGCGCTGGCCGAGCGCCGCGAAGAACTGGAACGCCTGCTCGCCGAACCCGATGTGGTCGCCGACAACACCCGTTTCCGCGACCTTTCGCGCGAATTCGCCCAACTTGAACCGGTTGCCACTGCACTGGCCGATGAAGCCCGTGCCAAGGCCGACCTGGCCGCCGCCGAAGGCATGCGCGCCGATCCCGATCTGCGCGAGCTGGCCGACGAGGAGATCGCCGCCGCGCAGGCGCGCCTGCAGGCGCTGGAGCAGGAGCTCGCATTGCTGCTGGTGCCACGCGACCCGCGCGACGAAGGCAACCTGTTCCTGGAAGTGCGCGCGGGTACCGGCGGCGACGAGGCAGCGATCTTTGCCGGCGACCTGTTCCGCATGTACGCCCGCTACGCCGAACGCCAGGGCTGGAAGGTCGAGATCGAATCGGACAGTCCGGGCGAGCACGGCGGCTACAAGGAAGTGGTGGCGCGCGTGGTCGGCCGTGGAGCGTTCTCGCGCCTGAAGTTCGAATCGGGTACGCATCGCGTGCAGCGCGTGCCAGCCACCGAATCTCAGGGCCGCATCCACACCTCGGCGGCCACCGTAGCGATCATTCCCGAGGCCGACGAAGTCGATGACATCGTCATCAACCCTGCCGACCTGAAGGTGGATACGTTCCGCTCGTCCGGCGCCGGTGGCCAGCACGTCAACAAGACCGAGTCGGCGATCCGCATCACCCACCTGCCGACCGGCGTAGTGGTGGAATGTCAGACCGAACGCAGCCAGCACGCCAATCGCGACAAGGCGATGAAGCGCCTGAAGGCGCAGCTGCTCGATGCCGAACGCCAGCGCCAGGACGCGGCGCAGGCCGAATCGCGGCGCCTGCAGGTCGGCAGCGGCGACCGCAGCCAGCGCATCCGCACGTACAACTTCCCGCAGGGCCGGATCACCGACCACCGCGTGGAAGGCCTGACCCTGTACGACCTGCCCAACATCCTGGCCGGCGACCTCGACCCGCTGCTGCAGCGACTCAGCCACGAACACCAGGTCGACGCCCTGGCGCAGTTGTCGGCGGACTGATCACGATGACGGCCTGGCAGCAGCGACAGCACCTGCAGCAGGCGATCGCGCGCCAGCCCGGCGACTTCGTGGCCTGGGTGATGCTGGCCGACCTGGAACTGGAAGCCGGCGACATCGCTGCCGGCGAGCAGGCCGCACGACGCGCACTGCAACTGCGCCCCAACCACCCCGAAGCGCTGGCGCGGCTGGGCCGCGTGGCCTGGATGGCCGGCGCACATGGCGATGCAGCGAAGCTGCTGGGCCAGGCTTCGGCACTGGCCCCGCAGCACCCGGGCATCGCGTTGTGGCTGGGCCATGCGCTGGAAGATGCCGATGATGCCGAAGGGGCGGCGACGGCCTATCGCCGCGCGCATGCGCTGATGCCGGGCGAACCCTATATCGCCGCCCAGCGCCTGGCCTGGCAGCGCCGCCTGTGCGACTGGCAGGACGTGGACGCACTGGCCACACAAGTGCGTGGCGCACTGGCCAGCGGCCAAGGTGTGGTCGAACCGTTCGCGTTCCTCAGCGAGGATGCCACCGCAGCCGAACAGCTGGCCTGCGCGCGTGCACGCGCCGCAGTGGTTGCTTCGGGGGTACGTCCCCTTCCTGCCGTGAAGGTGCGCGCGCACGGCCCCCTGCGCGTCGGTTTCCTGTCCAATGGTTTTGGCGCCCATCCCACCGGGCTGCTGACCGTGGCCCTGTTCGAGCAGCTGCGTCATGACCCGGCGTTGCAGCTGCATCTGTTCGCGTTGAACCGCGACGACGGCAGCCGCATCCGCCAGCGCCTGCAGACGGCCACACAGCTGCATGATGTGGCTGGCCTGCGCCATGCAGACACTGCCGCACGCATCCGCGCACAGGGCATCGACCTGTTGTTCGACCTGCGCGGCTGGGGCGGCGGCGGCACGCCGGAAGTGCTGGCGATGCGCCCTGCCCCGCTGCAGTTGAACTGGCTGGCTTACCCCGGCACGTCCGGGGCGCCGTGGATGGATGCCGTGATCGGCGACAGCTTCGTTTTGCCAGTTTCACTGGAGCCGCACTACAGCGAACGGGTGCTGCGCCTGCCGCGTGCCTTCCAGCCCTCGGACAACACCCGCATGCTGGAGCCGGCACCGTCCCGCGCCGAGTGCGGGTTGCCCGGAAACGGCGTCGTGTTCTGCTGCTTCAACAACAGCTACAAGCTCAACCCGCGCAGCATGGGCCGCGTCTTCGCAGTACTGCAGGCGGTGCCCGGCAGCGTGCTGTGGCTGCTGTCCGGCCCCGGCCACGCCGACGCCCGCCTGCGCAGCGCCGCACAGGCCGCTGGCCTGGACCCAACGCGGCTGGTGTTCATGGCCAAACTGCCGCATCCGCAGTATCTGGCCCGCTATCAGCTGGCCGACCTGTTCCTCGACACGCATCCGTACAACGCCCACACCACCGCGTCCGACGCGCTGTGGGCCGGCTGCCCGGTGCTGACCTGCCCCGGCGACACGTTCGCCGCGCGCGTGGCCGGCAGCCTCAACCACCATCTGGGGCTGGCGCGGATGAATGTCCCCGACGATGCGGCGTTCATCACCACCGCCAGCGCGCTGGGCAATGACCCGGCGGCGCTGGCCGCGTTGCGCGCTGAACTGGCACAGGCGCGCGAGCGCAGCGGGCTGTTCGACATGGGCGGGTTTGCCCGCGATCTGTCAGCGTTGGTGCAGCAACTGGCACGTGAGAACGGCTGGACGGGCGCAGCAGGGTAAGCGCGACCAGGTAGCGTCGACATCGCCTGGGCAGCCCCTGCGCTACGCTCGTGCTTCCTCCCCGCGGGTGTGACGATGGCCAAGCTCAAGCGCAAGGACTACGACGAACTGCTGCTGCCTTTGCAGCTGGAACTGACCGCCATGGCGCGCTGGGTGCAGCACAGCGGGCAACGCCTGCTGGTGCTGTTTGAAGGGCGCGACACGGCGGGCAAGGGCGGCGCGATCCAGGCCATCAGCCAGCACCTCAACCCGCGCCAGTGCCGCGTGGTGGCACTGCCCAAGCCCACCGACCGCGAAGCCACGCAGTGGTACTTCCAGCGCTACGCCTCGCACTTGCCCGCCGCCGGCGAGATCGTGCTGATGGACCGCAGCTGGTACAACCGCGCAGGCGTCGAACGGGTGATGGGCTACTGCAGCGAGACCGAGTACCAGCAGTTCCTGCGCCAGGCGCCGGTGTTCGAACAGCTGCTGGTGGATGACGGCATCCTGCTGTTCAAGTACTGGCTGTGCGTGGACCAGGAGCAGCAGGAGAAGCGCTTCGCCGAGCGCCACCTCGATCCGCTGAAGGGCTGGAAGCTCTCCCCGGTGGACCTGAAATCGCGCAGCAAGTACAGCGCCTATACCGAAGCCCGCGAGGCGATGCTGCGCGCGACGCATCGCGAGGCGGCGCCGTGGACGCTGGTGGATTTCAACGACCAGCGGCTGGGCCGGCTGACGCTGGTACGCAACCTGCTGGACCGGTTGCCCGATACGCGGGTGGATGCACCGTTGCCCGAGCTGCCGAAGCTGAAGGGCAAGCTGCATCGCGAGCACTACGATGTCCTGAAGCCGATCGAGAACTTCCCGGTCGAGGAATAGGGTGGGTCGGCAGGGCCTGCGGCCCTGCACCTGCTCAAGCAACGGCAACAGCAACAGCCAGAGCGGGATTTCCGTGGAATGGCGGGGCGGTGTCGGAGTGCGGGGACGCCGCAAGTACGTCCTTGTAGGCTTGGCAGCCGCATCCATGCGGCTGACACCCCGCACTCCGACACCGCCCCACCTCTGACAGATTCCGGCGATCTGGTAGATCCACGCCATGCGTGGATGAATCTCCATTGAAATCGATTATTTCGACAATTGAACGAAGAGCATCCACGCATGGCGTGGATCTACGTGTCGACCAAGGTCGACACCCACCAAGAGCAGGCCATGCATTCCGACAGTTCGCGGAGAACTGTCGAAGGCGGGGTGGGTCCGGTGGCGGGGGCGTGAGCCGCATGGATGCGGCGACCGAGCTTACATGGACGTACTTGCAGCGCCCCCCGCCACCGGACCCACCCCGCCTACCCACAGGAAACCCCGCTTGGGCTGTTGCTGTTGCTTCGGCTGTTGCTGTTGCTGCCGGCCAGCGGCCGGCACTACCGCGGGTGCAGGGCCGCAGGCCCTGCCGCCCAACCCCATTACCTGGCAGCCGCGATCTGCTTTTCGATGTCGGCGGCGGTCACCGGGCCAAGGAACGTGTGCGCCAGCTTGCCCTGCGGATCCAGCAGGTGCGTCAACGGCAAGCCGCGTGGCGTGGCGAAGTCCGCCGGCGGATCGAACGGGTCCACGATCACGATCGGATAGGTCACCGGATGCTTGGTCAGGAACGACTGCATCTCCGGCACCTCGATGTCCTCATAGGCCAGGCCGACCACTTCGATGTTGCTGCGCATCGCATGCAGCGCCGACAGCTCGGGCATCTCCTTGCGGCACGGGGCACACCAGGTCGCCCAGAAGTTCACCACCACCCACTTGCCGCGATGCGCGGCCAGGTCGTAGTCGCTGCCGTCCACCGCCTTCATCTTCAGCGTCGGGAACTCGGCGGTGGTACGTTCGGCCGGGGTCTCCTCCACCGCTGCGGGGGTGGCCGGGGTCGGTGCCTGTGCCGGTGGCTGGCTGCTGGCGGGGGTGGGCTCCTGGGCCGGCTTGCAGGCCGACAGCGCCAGCAACAGTGCCAGCGGCAGCAGCAACGGGGTCTTGCGGGTCATGGCATGTCTCCGGAATCGGTGTAGATATCGCTGACCTTGCGCTTCAGGCGTTCACGCAAGGGCAGTCGCAGATCGTCCAGCGCCGCCAATGCGGCACGTCCCAGGCTGTCATCACGATACGGCAGGTGCTGCTCGGCCACCGGGATGCGCAGCTGGGTGCATTCGTAAAGATCGGCCAGGCTGACCTGGTCCAGATCGCGCGACAGCAGCCACTCGCCGCGCTCATCGCGGCGCAGCAGGTCGATGTCCTGCAGATTGCAGATCAGGTCCTGCAGCAGTGAATCGGTCAGCATCGGCTCCAGCCGCAGGATCTCGTCATCGGCCATGCCCTTGCCCTTCGCCCGTGCATGCTGGAAGCGGCCGAGCAGGCGAAGCAGTCCATAGAACTCATACCCCTGCGGCAGGCGCAGTTCCACCGGCTGGTAGCGGAAGGCCGCCATCGACGAAGACAATGATGCGCCCAGCAGCACCGCCACCCAGCACAGGTAGATCCACAGCAGCAGGATCGGCACGAAGGCCACCGTGCCATACAGCTTCTGGTAGGACTGGAAGCTGCCCAGATAGGCCCCGATGCCCCACTTCACCAGCTCCAGGATCACCGCCGCCAGAATCGCGCCGGGTATCGCGTGCCGCCACTTCACGGTGTGGTGCGGCACCACCCGGAACATCAGCGTGATGCAGACGAACTCGATCAGGATCGGCGCCAGCCGCAGGGCCAGTTCGGCCAGCCAACGGCCCTCCTGGGTACCGAACAACGGCAACGCGAACACCCGCGCCGACACCGCCAGCGACGCAGCGGCGAGCATCGCGCCCAGGGTCAGCACGGTCCAGTAGACCAGGAAGCGGGTCAGCTTGGGCCGGGTGGAGCCAACCCGCCAGATCTGGTTGAAGGTCTCTTCCACGCTGTTGAGGGTGATCAGCAGCGATACCACCAGCGCGATGAAGCCGGCGGCGGTGAGCTGGCCGGCGCTGGCCGAGAACTGCCGCAGGTAGCCCTCGGCCGCGCGCGCGGCGTTGGGCACGAAGTTGGAGAAGACGTAGTCGCTGAGCTGGTCGCTCCAGCGGTCGAAAACGGGGAAGGCCGAGAGCACGCCGAACACCACGATGGCCAGCGGCACCAGCGCGAACACCGTGGTATAGGCCAGCGCCGCCGCTGCCTGGAACAGGCGGTCGTCGAGGAAGCGATGCCACAGGAAGCGGCCGAAACTGATGGCCCGTGCGCGATCCCGCGCGCGCTCCATCCACAGGTTGAGCGTATCCAAAGGTTCCATCGGCGAAAGGGTACCCGATGCGGAATGCTGGCAGGATAGCCATACTGGTGGCCACACGACGAGGAGAAGCGGGCACGATGGGCGAGATTCTGGTGCTGTACTACAGCCGGGGCGGTTCGGTGGCACGGCTGGCGCGCCAGATCGCGCGGGGCGTCGGCGAAGTGCCTGGCATGAGCGCGCGCCTGCGCACGGTGCCGCCGGTGGCCGCAGTGACCCAGACCGCGCAGCCGCCGGTGCCCGACGATGGCGCCCCCTACGTGAGCGTGCAGGACCTGGCCGAATGCCAGGGCCTGCTGCTCGGCAGCCCGACCCGCTTCGGCAACATGGCCGCGCCGGTGAAGCATTTCCTCGACGGGCTCGGCGCCGAATGGGTCAACGGCACCCTGTCGGGCAAGCCGGCCGGGGTGTTCACCTCGACTGCTTCGATGCATGGCGGCCAGGAATCGACCCTGCTGTCGATGCAGGTACCACTGCTGCACCATGGCTGCGTGATCGTCGGCATCCCGTTCACCGAGCCGGCGCTGAGCCACACCACCAGTGGCGGCACGCCGTATGGCGCCAGCCACGTGGCCGGTGCCGCCGACGACCCGCAGCCGACCGACGATGAAGCCGTGCTTGCGCGCGCGCTTGGCCGCCGGGTGGCCGACATCGCGCAGCGGTTGGCCCGATGAGCACCGGGCAGCGCACGGTCCTGCTGCTGGCCCTGATGGGGCTGGCTGCGCTGTTCGCCGGCTGGTTCATCAATGACAAGCACTGGCTGGCCACCCAGCTGGTGTTTACCGCGCCACCGCTCGCGCTGGCCATTGCGCTGCGCCTGGGCTGGCGCAGGACGGGTTTCTGGGCCTCGGTGCTGGCCCTGGGCTGGTTCAGCCACGGCGTGATGAGCGCCTGGAGCCACCCGCAGACGCGCTGGCTGGCGCTGATCGAAATCACACTGGCCCTGCTGGTGATCTTCAGCGCCAGCCTGCCAGGGCTGCGCGCCCGCTTCGGCAAGCGACGCTGACGCTGCGCCCGCCGGGCCGTATCATCTGTGCTCCCGGCCCCGCGCCGCTGCAACTGTCCTGGTTTCGCGCATGCACATGATGGAAGAGCTCCTGGTCGTCACCACCGGTGGCACGATCGACAAGATCTACTTCGACGACAAGTCGGACTACCAGATCGGCGATCCGCAGATCGGCATGATCCTGCGCGAGCTGGGCGTGACGTTCCGCTTCAACGTGATTCCGATCCTGCGCAAGGATTCGCTGCACATCAACGATGAGGACCGCGAGCTGATCCGCGCCACCATCGCCGCGCAGCCGACCCGGCACGTGCTGGTGACCCACGGCACCGACTCGATGGTGCAGACCGGCAAGGTGCTGGCGACGATCCCGGACAAGACCATCGTGATGACCGGTGCACTGAGCCCGGCACGCTTCCGCGGCTCGGATGCGGAGTTCAACATCGGCTGTGCGATCGGTGCGGTGCAGTCGCTGCCGAGCGGCGTGTACATCGCGATGAACGGGCGGATCTTCGACCCGCAGCACGTGCGCAAGAACGTGGCCGCGAACCGCTTCGAATCGGTCTGAGGAACAGCGTGCCGACCAAGGTCGGCACCCACCATGGCGCGGCGGCACGTACCACCGCCGGCCCCATGCAAGAACGCCCCGGCCTGGGCCGGGGCGTGCCCATGGAGAGGGACTTGGGCTCAGTACTGGGCGTTGAGGGTCACGCCCGAGAAAGTGCTGTACGCCTTCACCCGCACATACCAGGTACCGGCGGCCGGACTGTTCACCGTGCAGGTCTCGCTGTTGCCGCTCAGGTACGGACGGCAGGTGTACACCGTGTCGGTCGGCGCGCTGCCCTGGCGGATGTAGAGGTCGGCGTCACCGGTGCCGCCGCTGATCGCCACGCGCAGCTGGCTGCTGCCGGCCGGGACATTGACGGTGTAGCTGAGCGATGAACCACTGCTGGCCGACAGGCCGGTGACCGGCACATTGTTCTGCAGGACGTTGCCGCCCGGATTCGGAGTGCCGCCCCCGTTGATGGCCGCGGACACTGCGGCGTTGGCGTCGATGATGCCGGCACCGCAGCCACCCGAGCATGACCCCGGCAGCGGGCGTGCGGTGCTCTTGATGATGCTCTCGACCTGCGCCGGGCTAAGCGGGCTTGGCGCGACCGATTGCATCAGCGCAACCACGCCGGCCACATGCGGCGCCGCCATCGAGGTGCCGTTGTACGACGCGTAGCTGGCGCTGCCCGGCGTGGTGGTGCCGGTGTTGAGCGTGGACAGGATGCTCTGGCCCGGTGCCGAGATGTCGATGCCGGTGCCGTAGTTGGAGAAGCTGGCACGCGCACCGGCCGAGGTTGTGGCCGCCACGGCAATCACGTTCGGGCAGTTGGCCGGCACCGACGAGGACACGTTGGTGTTGCTGTTGCCGGCGGCGACCACCACGGTGGTGCCACGGCCGACAGCGCCATTGATCGCATTCTGGTAGGTGGTGGAGCAACTGCCGCCACCACCCAGCGAGAGGTTGATGACTTCAGCCGGGTTGGCATTGGCCGGCACGCCACTGACGGTGCCGCCGGAGGCCCATACGATCGCGTCGGCGATGTCGGAGGTGTAACCGCCGCACTTGCCGAGCACGCGCACCGGCACAACCTTGGCGTTGAACGCGGTACCGGCCACGCCGGTGCTGTTGTTGGTCACTGCCGCCACGGTGCCGGCGACGTGGGTACCGTGCCAGCTGGAGTTGGAGGCCGGGATGCCCGAGCCGCACTCGTTGGCGCCGTACCAGTCGCCTTCATCGTTCGGGTTGTTGTCGCGACCGCCACCATCGCGCGCCATCGCGGCGTCGCTGATGAAGTCGTAGCCGGGCAGGATGTTGGCGTTGAGATCGGGGTGGTTGGTGATGCCGGTGTCGATCACCGCCACGACCACGCCGGTGCCGGTCGACTTGTCCCAGGCCGGCTGCACGTTGATCGACGCATTGGAGGTACCGAAGCCCCACTGTTCGCTGAAGCGGGTGTCGTTCGGGGTCAGCGTCGCGCGCATGATCTGGTCGACTTCGACGTACTCCACGTTCGGATCGGCGGCCAGCTTGCGCATCAGCAGCTCGGATTCAGCCTGGTCGAGCGGGCGATCGGTCCTGACCAGGGTCGGGCCGACGGCCAGCTTGCGGACCTGCTGCAGGCCCAGTGCGCGGCCCTGGCTGCTGGCCAGGCCGGCGGCGGCATTCTTCAGTGAAGAGGCCAGTGCGGTGGTGTTGGCCACCGGCGCACTGCCGTCGCGGTACTTCACGATGAAACGCTGGTGGGTCGGCGCGGACTGCAGGCCGCTGAGCTGGACATCGCCGGCCAGCGCAGGCGTGGCCAGCAGCAGCGATGACAGAACGGACGCACCAAGGACCACCCACACTCGACGCACACGCGGTTGCGTTACCTGGGACATCGTATTTCCCTTTCTTGTGGTGTGAATGCCGGAATCGGCAGAAGCACCGGCCCGAACCCTGGGCTGGCTTGCATTGGCGAGGTTCGAAGTCCGGCGAGCCAGCGGATCCCCCTAACGATCCGCCGTGCAGATGACGCTAATGGCCGAAACCGGACACCACAAGATTTTCAGCGTCTTTTCAGCTAGATGAAATGTTCGTTCTGAGACTTTTCGGGTCAAGGGTTTGTGAAGGTGAAGGAACTTTCTCGCGTCCTGCACAGACCTGACTGGGCCATCACATGTCCCGGAATGACTTTGCCGACATCGGCGTCCGCCGATCCGGAGTCAAATCCTTTTTCACGCGGAAAGGGATCTGACCCCCTTGGCCTGAAATGCAGAAAGCCCGTCGCGGGGACGGGCTTTCCAGAAGCGCAGCCGGGCGCGGGCCCGGCTCTACGATTCGATGTGGGCGATCAGCCCAGCTTGACCAGCCAGTTGTGGCGGTCCGGCAGGCGGCCGTACTGGATGTCGGTCAGTTCCTTGCGCAGCGACATGGTCACCTCGCCGGCCGGGGCGTTGATGTCGCCCACCGAGAAGCCCTCGCCCTTCAGCTGGCCGATCGGGGTGACCACCGCGGCGGTGCCACAGGCAAACACTTCGCTGATCGCACCGGAGGCGACGCCGTCCTTCCACTCGTCGATGCTGACCTTGCGTTCTTCGACCTTCATGCCGCGGTCGCGGGCCAGCTGCAGGATGCTCTCGCGGGTGATGCCCTCGAGGATGCTGCCGGACAGTTCCGGAGTGACCAGCGTGCCGTCCTTGTAGACCAGGAACACGTTCATGCCGCCCAGTTCTTCCAGGTACTTGCCCTCGACCGGGTCGAGGAACAGCACCTGCGAGCAACCCTGCGCCTGCGCCTTCTGCTGAGGCAGCAGCGAGGCGGCGTAGTTGCCACCGCACTTGGCAGCACCGGTGCCGCCCTTGGCCGCACGCGCGTATTCGGTGGACAGCCAGATCGACACCGGGGCAACACCCTTGGCGAAGTACGGGCCGGCCGGGCTGGCGATGACGTAGTAGCCGGCCTTGTGCGCACCGCGCACGCCGAGGAAGGCTTCATCGCCGATCATGAACGGGCGGAAGTACAGGCTCGACTCGTCGGCCGACGGCACCCAGTCGCTGTCGACGGCGATCAGCTGCTTCAGCGATTCGACAAAGATCTCCACCGGCAGTTCCGGCAGCGCCAGGCGCTGCGCCGAACGCTGCAGGCGACGGCCGTTGGCATCCGGGCGGAAGGTCCAGATCGAGCCGTCAGCATGGCGGTAGGCCTTGATGCCTTCGAAGATCTCCTGGCCGTAGTGCAGCACGGCCGCGGCCGGGTCCAGCTGCAGCGGACCGTAGGCACGCACGCTGGCGTTGTGCCAGCCGGTGTCCTTGTCCCAGCGTACTTCCACCATGTGGTCGGTGAAGTGCAGGCCGAAGCCCGGCTTCTCCAGGATCTTGGCGCGCTCTTCAGCGCTGCGCGGGTGGTCCGAACGGGTGACGGCGAAGCTGGGAATGGACTGGGACACCGGAGATTTCCTGTTCTGGTTGCGGGTATTGCCGGGCCCGCGTCACTGCGGGCCGTGGGTCAAAGCATGCCGGTCTCGAGCCGGGCCGCCTCGGACATCATGTGCTGGTTCCACGGCGGGTCGAACACCAGGTCGACGTCGGCCTCGGCCACCGTCGGGATCATTTCGAGTTTGCTGCGCACGTCGTCGACCAGGATCTCGCCCATGCCGCAACCCGGTGCGGTCAGGGTCATCTTCACATCGATCTCGCGCTTGCCTTCGTCCAGGTGCTTGATCTCGACCTCGTAGACCAGGCCCAGTTCGACGATGTTCACCGGAATTTCGGGGTCGAAGCAGGTGCGCAGCTGCTGCCATACCAGCTGTTCCACCTGTTCATCGGTGGCGTCGGCCGGCAGTTCCAGCGGTGCCGGCGCTTCCTTGCCGATGGCGTCGCCGTCCTTGCCGGCGATGCGGAACAGGTTGCCCTCGACGAACACCGAATAACTGCCGCCCAGCGCCTGGGTGATGTACCCATAGCTGCCGGCGGGCAGGGTCACGGTGTCGCCCTGCGGGACCATCACGGCCTCGCAATCGCGTTCGAAGTGGACAGGTTCGCTGCTACGGGAATACATGGGGACCGATATGGGGCCGTGGCCGGGGCCACGCAAGACGGCATTCTAGCCCAGCCGCCCTGCCGCCGCCGGTGCACTGCGGCAAACCACAGTATCCTGTGGGTGATCTTCAGGGAGCTTCGATGTCCTCCAATGCCGCGCGTGCCAGGACCGTGACCTGGCTCTGGCCCATCATGCTGTTGCTGGGCCTGCTTGTTGCTCCCCTCGCCTGGATGGTGCTGGCGCTGATGACCGGCCGGCAGGTCGGCTGGATGGCGGTCGTGACCGCCCTGGAACTGGTGTTCATGCTGCGCATGGGTACGCTGGGCCCGGGCCGGCTGCGCATTGCACTGGTCGTGCTGGGCACCCTGCTGGTGACCGCCGTCGCCAACTGGACCATCGCCAGCGCCTGGATGGGCGGCTCGATCGGGCTGGACCTGTGGGACGCGACCCTGCGGATGGGCCCGCACCTGGCCTGGACCCTGATCGCCCTCGCCAATGGCGCGGTGGAATGGCTGTGGCTGGCGCTGGGCGTGGCCGTGGGCGCCTGGCTGGCGCGCTGAGCACGCCGGTTGCCACGTCCGCCGGGGATATGCAGGTAGATCCACGCCATGCGTGGATGGGATGGTAGTGCCGGCCGCTGGCCGGCAGAATCGTGCGGACCAAGGTCCGCACCCACGGATGCAGCCGGGCCTCAATGCCCGCCGTCGAGCGCCTTCAACTCGCTGACCAGCGAGGCTGCCGCTTCGGCACCATCGCCGTACAGCATGCGGGCGTTGTCGGCGTAGAACAGCGCATTCTCGATGCCCGCAAAACCGGTGCCCTTGCCGCGCTTGATCACCACCACGTTGCGCGCATTGACCACGTCCAGCACCGGCATGCCGTAGATCGGGCTGGCCGGGTCGGTGCGTGCCACCGGATTGACCACGTCGTTGGCACCAATCACCAGCACCACGTCGGTGTTGGCGAACTCCGGGTTGATGTCGTCCATGTCGGCGATCAGGTCGTAGGGCACACCCGCTTCGGCCAGCAGCACGTTCATGTGCCCGGGCATGCGCCCGGCCACCGGATGGATGGCGAACTTCACCTTCACCCCGCGCTGGCCCAGCCGCTGCGCCAGCTCCCAGATCTTGTGCTGGGCCTGCGCCACGGCCATGCCGTAACCAGGCACGATCACCACGCGTTCTGCGTAGGCCATCATCGCCGCGACATCCGACGCTTCAATCGGCTTCTGCGCACCGCTGATCGCCTGCGCTTCCCCGCCGGCGCCACCACCGAAGTTGGAGAACAACACATTGCGGATCGGCCGGTTCATCGCCTTGGCCATCAGCCGGGTCAGCAGGATGCCGGCGGCGCCGACCATCATGCCCGCGATGATCAATGCCTCGTTGCCCAGCACGTAGCCTTCGAACGACACCGCCAGGCCGGTGAACGCGTTGTACAGCGAGATCACCACCGGCATGTCGGCGCCACCGATAGGCAGCGTCATCAGCACGCCCAGCGCCAGCGCCAGTACGAAGAAGGCGACGATCGCCCAGGTGCTGAGCGTGCTGGCGGCGATGATCGCCAGCACCACCACGGCCAGCGCCACCAGCAGGTTCATCACCTGCTGGCCGGGCCAGGTCACGCGCTTGTCCAGGCGCCCATCCAGCTTGGCCCAGGCAATCACCGAACCGGACAGCGACACGGCACCGATCGCCGCGCCGACCACCGCCAGCAGCAGCACCGTGCCCGACGGCTGGCGCGCGGCCAGGTCGGCCAGCGCCTGCGCGCTCCAGTGGCGGGTATCGCGATGGGCCAGGAAGGCGTAGCGCAGCAGTTCCACCGCACCGATCGCCGCCGCCGAGCCACCGCCCATGCCGTTGTACAGCGCCACCATCTGCGGCATGTCGGTGATGGCGACCTTGCCGGCCGACCACCAGGCAAGGCCGGCGCCGAGCAGCAGCGCCACCAGGATCAGCGGCACGTTGTGCAGTTCGGGGAGCAAGAAGGTCGCCACCGTGGCCAGCAGCATGCCCAGCCCTGCCCAGCGGATGCCGCTGCGCGCGGTCAGCGGCGAGGCCATGCGCTGAAGGCCCAGAAGGAACAGCGTGGCGGCAGCGAGGTAACTGGCCTTGACCAGCCAATCGAGCAGTTCGACGGTGCTGATGTTCAAGCCTGCGGCTCCTTCGGTTCGTCCTGGCCCCCCTTGGGCGCGCTCGGCTTGAACATTTCCAGCATGCGCGCGGTGACCACGTAGCCACCGGCGGCGTTGCCGGCACCGAGCACCACGGCGAGGAAGCCCAGGGCTTTCTCCAGCGGCGTCTGCGCATGCCCCAGCACCACCATCGCGCCGATCAGCACGATGCCGTGGATGAAGTTGGAGCCCGACATCAGCGGGGTATGCAGGATCACCGGCACCCGCGAAATGATCACGTGGCCGGCGATGGCCGCCAGCATGAAGATGTACAGCGCCACGAACCCGTCACTCACTGGCAACGCTCCTGCTCTGTCTTCGTCGTCCCATCATAACCATGGGCTGAACCCCGCGTGCACCCGGCGTCAACCGAAGCGGCGCTCACGCGTTGTCGATGGTGACCCCGAGCGAGGAACCGTACCCTGTGCTGGTGAGCAGCCCCGTCCCCCCGAGCGCCGAGACCGATGCCCCGCCGGCATCGCTGGAGGCGTTCCTGGCCAGCGTCGGCCCGCGTGCGTTCCGCTTCGCCGAGGCCGGCCTGCGCCAGCGCGAAGACGCCATGGATGCGGTGCAGGACGCGCTGATGCGCATGCTGGACTACGCCGACAAGCCGGCGGCCGAATGGGCGCCGCTGTTCTGGAGCATCCTGCGCCGGCGCGTGATCGACGTGCAGCGCCGGCGCCGCTTCCGCCTGCCGTTCTGGCGCGACAACCAGGACGCGGAAGGCGGCGGGATCGACTGGGCCGATCCCGGCCCCGACCCGGCACAGGCGCATGAACAGCGCCAGCAGTACCAGCAGCTGGTGGACGCGTTGCGCCGCCTGCCCGCCCGCCAGCGCGAGGCCTTCACCCTGCGCGTGCTGCAGGACCTGGACGGGGCCACCACTGCCCGCGCCATGGGCTGCAGCGAAGGCGCGGTAAAAACCCATCTGGCACGCGCCCGGCAGGCGCTGCAGGATTATCTGGAGATCCACCCGTGAAACGCTCCCTGCCTTCCGACGACACCCTGCGCAGCCTGCATGCGCAGTCGCTGCAGGCGCTGTCGCCTGCAACGTTGGCCCGGCTGCGCCACGCTCGCCACGGCGCCACGGCCGCCCACCGGGGGCGCTGGCGCTGGTGGCTGGCCAGTGCATGCTCGCTGGTGGTGGCGCTGGGGATAGGCCTGCAGTTCACCGGCCATGGCACGCTGACGGGCCCTGCGCCGGCACCTGTGCTTGCCGCGGTGGAAGACAACAGCGCGCTCTACGACGAAAATCCCGATCTGTACCTGTGGCTGGGCGATACCGACCTGGCGATGGAGTGAATCATGCCCCGACTGCACACCCTGCCCCTGCTGATGACCCTGTTGCTGCTGCCGGCCGTCCCGGCGGTGGCGCAGAGCGCCGCGCCCGCCCCTGCCGCAGGCCCTGCGCCGGCCGCACCGCTGCCGGCCTGGGAACAGTTGAGTGAAGCGCAGCGGGAGTCCCTGCTGGCGCCGCTACGCGACCGCTGGAACAGCGCCGATGCCGGCCAGCGCCAGCGCATGCTCTCGCACGGCCAGCGCTGGCAATCGATGAGTCCGGAAGAGCGCGACAAGGCCCGCCGCGGCCTGCGCCGCTTCGAGCACATGAGCCCGGAACAGCGCGAGCAGGCCCGCGCCCTGTTCGGCCAGATGCGGGGGCTGCCCCCCGCGCAGCGCGATGCCCTGCGCGAGCGCTGGTCACAGATGACGCCGGAACAGCGCAAGGACTGGGTGCGCGACAACCCGCCGCCGGCGAAGCCCCGGTAAGGCCAGATTCAATCCTCTGTAGCGCCGAGCCCACGCCCGGCTGCTTCATCGCGTCTGCGCAAGCCGAGCATGGGCTCGGCTCTACAGCATGCAGGTCAGGTCACGCCTGCCAGCGCGTCTTGGCCAGCAACTCGTCTTCCCAGTCGAAACCGAGCTGCCCTTCGCGCACGAACAGCGCGACGAAGTTGAGCAGGTTGCGCGCATACATCTCGCTGGCCTGGGTCGCGCCGCGGCTGGCCAGGCCCAGTGGGCCATCAATGGTCACGCCCTGGTGTTCGATGCACTGCCCCGGCTGGGTCAGAGCGCAGTTGCCACCGCTCTCGGCAGCCAGATCCACGATCACGCTGCCAGCAGCCATGCCCTCCACCATTGCCGCAGTCACGATCGTCGGCGCCGGTCGCCCCGGCACCGCTGCGGTGCAGATCACCACATCCACGCTGCGCAGGTGGTCGGCCAGCCGGCGCTGCTGCTCGGCGCGCTCCTCATCACTCAGTGCGCGCGCATAACCGCCCTCGCCGGCCGCACTCACGCCAAGATCGAGGAAGCGTGCACCCAGTGACTGGATCTGCTCGCGGGTTTCCGGGCGCACGTCGAAGCCTTCCACCTGTGCACCGAGGCGGCGCGCGGTGGCAATGGCCTGCAGGCCCGCCACGCCGGCACCGATCACCAGCACCTTGGCCGGGCGCACAGTGCCGGCGGCGGTGGTCAGCATCGGGAAGAAACGCGGTGCACGTTCTGCAGCGATCAGCGCCGCCTTGTAGCCGGCCATGCCGGCCTGCGAACTGAGTACATCCATCGCCTGCGCACGGGTGGTGCGCGGCAGCTGCTGCAGCGGGAACAGCTGCAGGCGACCATCGGTCGCCAGCGCGGCCAGCGCCGGATCGCTGGACGGGGCCAGCAGGCCGACCACGCTGGCGCCGGGCTTGAGCTGTTCCAGCACCGCCGCAGGGGGGGCCTGCACGCACAGCAGAATGTCGATCTCGGCCCAGCGGCCCGCGTCGAAGACGCGTGCACCGGCATCGTCATAGGCGGCGTCGGTGAAACCAGCGGCCAAACCCGCGCCCGCCTCATACCAGACGGCAATGCCCATGGCCCCGAGCTTGCGCGCGGTTTCCGGCGTCAGCGCCACGCGCCTTTCGCCCGGCGCGGTCTCCTTGATCCCCAGCAACGCCACGGCCATGCAGGTCCCCGCTGATCGGTGAGTTTTCCCGATCCTAGCAGGCGGCCACGGCTCAGTGCAGCGTTGCGCTGCCCGGGTCCAGCCGATCGATCACACCCTGCATCGCGCTGTCGAAGGCGCCATCGTCAACGTGGGCACGCAGGCGGCCCAGCCGCACCATCACCGCCAGTTCTTCCGGCGAGGCCACGCAGAAGCGCACGCCACGACGGTTGACGAACAACAGGCGCGAGGAAATCGGGCTGACCCAGGACAGCTTGCCGGCCTGGACCTTGCCGTCCTTGTCGACGAAATCCAGCCAGTTGCCGATTTCCATGCGGCGGAAGCGGTCGGCATCGGCGTTGTCGAAATCGTCGGCGTCGATCTGCCCGCCGAGCTCGACCGCTGGCGATTCAGCCACCGGCGGTACCGGCAACGCGACCTGCGGCAGCTCCGGCAGCGCGCGCTGCAGCTCCGGCCGCGATTCGGCAATGCCCTGCAAGGTGTCATGCAGTGCATCAATGGCGCCGGTGGCGGCATCACCGTGCACGCCAACGCTGCCGAACACCTTGGCCAGCGCCGGCTGCCAGGCCTGCAGCCATGGCTTGCCGACGATCTGGCGGCGCGCCTCGGCCACTTCCTCCAGCAGGCCGTCGGCCAGGCTCAGTGCCTCGGCCACCGACGCGCCCTCCTCGCCCTCGCGCAGCAGGGCCAGGGTCAGGTGGTGCTGCCACGGCTGGCGCAGGAACTCGGCGATGGCCGGCGGCAGGGAGGCATCGCCGATGCGACGGTCCAGTTCGGCACCTGCCCGGCTGCGGGCCATTTCCAGCTTTTCCTGGCCACGCTGCGTTTCGGCGGCGCGCCGCTCGGCGATTTCCACGCGGCGGCGGTGCTGCACGAGGAACTCGCGGAATTCCTCTTCCAGGGTCAGGAAGATCGCCAGGTTCTCGTTGAACTCGGCCACCAGCCGTTCGATGATCTCCTCGACTTTGGCCATCAGCATGCGCTCGGCCTGGCTCTCGCCGGTGTTGCCCTCGCAGGCCTCCGCCAGCGAGTTGAGCAGCTTGCGCGCCGGATGGGTCTTCTGCACGAACATCCGGCGGTCGAGCATCGCCACCTTGACGAAGGGCACCACCAGGCGGCCGATCAGCTCGCGCGAGCGGCCTTCCAGTTCGCGCTCGTCCAGCATCACGTCGAACAGCATGCCCACCAGGTCGATCGCATCCTCGTCCTGCGGGTCCAGCCGGGTCTGGCCCGGATCGACGCCCAGCCGGGTCGCGCTGGACAGTACTTCACTCTTCAACCGCTGCGCCAGGGATTCGCCGTCCTCGCCGATGGCCGCGCGCAGGGTGGCGCTGGGCGTGGCCTGCAGCAGTGACAGCACCGACATCATCTCGCGCTGGCTCAACGGGCGATGCTGGCCGACCGCGACCTGCGCGGCCGAGGTGGCATCCTCGCGAACGTGACGGGTCTGCTGCAGCAGCTCATGCAGGGCCTCCAGCAGCATGCCCTGCTGGCCGGCATACGCCTCGCCGTTGCCGGCATCGTCGCCCCCGAGATGCTGCTGCATGTGGCCACGGCGCTCGGACCAGCGCGCGGCGAAGCGCTGCGCCCAAGCCGGCGCGGCCTGCTCATCATCGCTGAACTCGGATTCCAAGCCCGCCGCGTGGCGCGGCTCGACCAGATCATCCGCCCCCGCCGCCATGCGCGGGTCGGGCGCGGCCGACAATGGACGCCGCGGGGCCCCCACCTGCGACATCACGCCAGCGGCGGCCAGCTGCTCGTCCAGCTTCTCGTAGATGCGGCCCACCGGCGCGCGCAGGTCGCGCTCGCACAGCTTGATCAGCACCAGGTGCACTTCCGGCGCCAGCTCGCAGCCGGCAAAGGCCTCGTGGATGGCCACGCCCAGGTGTTCGGGGCTGACCGGGTTGTGGTCGGCATCCAGCTCGGCGCCGCCGATCAGGCGGCCCAGGCGCCGGTCCAGCCGCGCCAGCACCGGCTTGAAGTCGCGCAGCAGCACGGTGGCGAAATTGCGCACCGCCAGCCGCGATTCCAGTACATGTTCGGCCAGCAGGCTCAGGCCATCTTCGGCAGGACCGGACAGGGTCGCCTCGGCCGACAGCGGCTCGCCGCTGGCGAGCGCGTCCCAAGCCCGCTGCAGATGGCCGGCGAAGGCACCGGCGATGTCCTCGCGGCGGCGGCGCAGTTCACGCATCGCATCCAGGAACAGCAGCTGCGACGAACCGGCATTGCCGGCGCGGTCGAACAGTGCGTCGTCGAAACGCGCCAGTGCGGCCCCGAAAACCTGGCACAGCGCGGGCAGGACCATGTCCCGGGCACGCTGCAACTGGACCGGGTCACGACCCGGCGATCCCATCGGTGTGGGCGCGCTCATCATTCGGGAAGGCTCCCCACCTTCTCTGGTACGACAGTCAGCATGGACATCGCGGCGGCCGGCACACCCCATGTACCGGTACGTCGATGGTAGGCCGGCCAGCCCGTCACGGACAGTGAAACAGTCCTCACTTCAAACCTCATGACCGGCGGCCCGGCAAGATGGATATCGTAAGCCGTGCAAGGCCCACGAGGCGAGAGCAGGCGGCCGTCCCTTTCCCGCCAGTGGCATGATGTTCATCACAGTTTGGTATTCAGGGGCTGGACGCGACCCAGACGGCGTCTTCGACCACCCCGACTATAATCAAATGCCCGTGATGACCGGTTCAGACTCCATGCCCGACCCCACTGCCCTGCTTGCCCTGGATGCCCGCCGCTCGGTGCCCTCGCGGCAATTGGGCGAGCCCGGCCCGGACCCGGCAACCCTGCAGCGCATGCTGGCCTCGGCCGTACGCGTGCCCGACCACGGCAAGCGGGTACCGTTCCGCTTCCTGAAGATCGCCGGCGATGCACGTCACACTCTGGGCAACTTCCTGGCCGAGCGCAGCCGCCAGCGCGACCCGCATGCCGGCGAGGCGGTATTCGAGAAGGACCGCCAGCGTTTCAGTCATGCCCCGCTGGTGATCGTGGTGGTGGCCAGCCCGCGACCGGACCCGAAGGTCCCCGAACAGGAGCAGCTGATGACCGCCGGCTGCGTCTGCTTCGCCCTGCTGCAGGCCGCACAGGCGCTGGGCTTCGGCGCGCAGTGGCTGACCGCCTGGATGGCCTTCGACCCCGCCGTGCACGCCTACCTGGGCCTGGCCGAGGGCGAGAGCGTCGCCGGTTTCATCCATATCGGTACGCCGAAGGCCGCCGTACCCGAGCGCGAGCGTCCGGACCCGGCCGCGCTGCTGCGCGACTGGACGACGCCGGCATGAGCCTGCCGGCACCGCCGCCTTCGCTGTACCTGGTCGATGCCAGCATCTACGTGTTCCGCGCCTGGCACTCGCTGCCGGACCAGTTCCAGGACGCGCAGGGCTGGCCGACCAATGCCGTGCACGGTTTCGCCCGCTTCCTGCTGGACCTGCTCGAGCGCGAGCGCCCGCAGCACATCGCCATCGCCTTCGATGAAGCGCTCGACAGCGGCTTCCGCCACCGCCTGTACCCGGCCTACAAGGCCAACCGTGATCCGGCACCGGAAGCACTCAAGCGGCAGTTCGTGCACTGCAAGGCGTTATGCGCGGCGTTGGGCCTGGCGGTGCTGGCGCACCACGAATACGAGGCAGACGACCTGATCGGCAGCGCCCTGCACGTTCACCGCAGCAGCCATCGCGGCGTGATCATCTCCGCCGACAAGGACCTGTCGCAGCTGCTGGCCGACCATGACGAGCAGTGGGACTATGCGCGCAACCAGCGCTGGAACGTGGCCGGAGTGAAGGCGAGGCACGGCGTGCACGCGCACCAGATTGCCGACTACCTGGCGCTGTGCGGCGATGCGGTGGACAACATTCCCGGTATCAGTGGCGTGGGCAGCAAGTCCGCCGCCGTGCTGCTGGCCCATTTCGGCAGCATGGATGCACTGTACGAACGCCTGGACGAAGTGCCGTTCCTGCGCCTGCGCGGCGCGGCCCAGATGGCGGTGCGCCTGCGCGAGCAGCGCGAGCATGCCCGGCTCTGGCGCCAGCTGACCACCATCGCGCTGGACGCGCCGCTGGAAGGCAGCCAACCCGGCCTGCTGCGCCAGGCGGCCGACCCGGAACTGCTCGGTGGCCTGTGCCAGACCCTTCGATTCGGCCCGATGACCCGCCGCCGGCTGTTCGATGCCGCTGGCGTGGCCGACCCTCTTCCCACCCACAGCGAGCCCGCATGAGCCAGCGCAATACCGAAGCCCCGCGTGTCGTCTATGAAGGCAAGTACCAGCGCATGGTCGTGCGCGGTAC
This sequence comes from Stenotrophomonas maltophilia group sp. msm1, assembly GCF_032025805.1. Classification (NCBI taxonomy): domain Bacteria; kingdom Pseudomonadati; phylum Pseudomonadota; class Gammaproteobacteria; order Lysobacterales; family Lysobacteraceae; genus Stenotrophomonas; species Stenotrophomonas maltophilia group sp. msm1. The sequence continues at coordinate 1,512,723 of NZ_JAVSKH010000001.1, read as the reverse complement.
CTGGGAATACAGCGAACGCACCCACGCCGGCGGCCTGGCGGCGATCATCATCGCCGTCACCCCGGAGGACAAGGTGCTGTTCGTCGAACAGTTCCGTGTACCGCTGCAGGCCCCCACCATCGAGATGCCGGCCGGCCTGGTCGGCGACATCCACGCCGGCGAATCGATTGAAGTCTCGGCCGTGCGCGAGCTCGAGGAAGAAACCGGCTGGACCGCCGATCACGCCGAAGTGCTGCTGATCGGCCCGACCTCTTCCGGCGCCAGCAGCGAGAAGATCGCCTTCGTGCGCGCCACCGGCCTGCGCCGGATCGGCGAAGGGGGTGGCGACGACAGCGAGGACATCATCGTCCACGAGATTCCGCGCAGTGAGGCAGCGGCCTGGCTGGTGCAGAAGATGGGCGAAGGCTACGAGCTGGACGCCAAGCTCTGGGCCGGGCTGTGGATGATCGAGCATCACCTGGACGGACGCCCGCGTGGCTGACGCCGACCTGCATGCGCTGCCGGCGCTGCTCGGCGCCGACGACCCGGCGATCTACACCGTCCACCAGCCGCAGGGCGCGTCGCCGTACCTGCTGCTGGCCGACCACGCCGGCCAGCAGGTGCCGCGTGCCCTCGCAGGCCTGGGCTTGCCGCAGGCCGAACTGGACCGCCATATCGGCTGGGACATCGGCATTGCCGGCACCACTCGTGCACTGGCCGAACGGCTGGATGCCTGGGCGATCGAACAGACCTATTCGCGGCTGCTGATCGACTGCAACCGCCCACTGGCCTCGCCCACGCTGATTCCGGAGGTGAGCGACCACACCGTGGTGCCCGGCAATGCCGCGCTGTCGGCGGCGCAGCGGCAGCAGCGCATCAATGCGATCCACGCACCGTACCACGCCCGCATCGATGCGGAACTGGACGCGCGCCGCGCTGCCGGCCGCCCCACCCTGCTGGTGATGATGCACAGCTTCACCCCTGTGATGAACGGCGCGCAGCGACCGTGGCACGCCGGCGTGCTGTACCACCAGGACACGCGCTTTGCGCATGCCCTGCTGCAGGCACTGCGCGATGAAGGCGACCTGGTGGTCGGTGACAACGAACCGTATTCGGTCAGCAGTACCAGCGACTACGCGGTACCGGTGCATGGCGAAGGGCGCGGCCTGGTGCACGTGGAACTGGAGATCCGCCAGGACCTGATCGCCGATGCCGCCGGGCAGCAGGCGTGGGCAGAGCGGCTGGCGCGGATCTTCAGCGCGTTGCAGCCGCAGTTGCTGGCGCTGGGTTGAATGCGCGTGGATCCATTCCGGATCGGTAGTGCCGGCCGCTGGCCGGAAACCTCAGGGTAGTTGGATCAATGTGTTTGCCGGCCAGCGGCCGGCAATGCCCAGGCGCGGCACATCCACCCACGGCAGCGCCTTCAATCATGCCTCGTTGGCCGGGCAGACGGTGGCGGCCGATTCGGCCGGCACCGGGCGTAGGCCCAGCGCGATCACCACGCCGAACAGTGAAAACAAGGCGGCACCGTATTCGGCGCGCACCAGCCCGGCCAGTGCACTCGGCGAACCGGCTGCACCCGCATGGGCATTGGCCACCATCACCAGCACCGCCAGGCCCAGCGCACCACCGATCTGCTGCGCGGTCGCCGCCATGCCAGATGCAACACCCTGCTGTGCGGACGGCACGCCCTGCCCGGCCACGATCCACATCGAGGTCCAGGTCATGCCCTGGCCGATGCTCAGCACTACCACGCCGGGCAGCAGCGGCCAGAAGTTCGAGGCGTGCGGGAGTGTTGCTGCGGCCCAGGCGATGCCAACGGCACCGGCCAGCTGGCCGAGCACCAGCACCTTGCGTGCACTCCAGCGCTTCAGCGCCCACTCCGCCAGCTGGATGCCGACCGTGCACACCGCCGTCGCCGGCAGGAAAGCCAGGCCGGCCTGCAGCGGGCTCCAGCCGTAGCCGTCCTGGAAGTACAGCGCCATGAAGTAGTACTGCACTCCATAGCTGCTCATGAAGGCGAAGGTCAGGCCCAGTGCCGCGCGCAGTCCGGGCAGCCGCAGCAACGCGAACTGCATCAGCGGATCGCGGCTGCGCTGTTCGATCTGCACGAACGCCACCAGCAGCAGCACCGACAGCAGCAGGCAGCCCAGCGTGGCCGGCGCAGTCCAGCCCCACTCCGGCCCTTGCACGAGGGTAGTGACCAGCAGACTGCCGCCGGCAGTGACGGTGAGGCAACCGGCCAGATCGAAGGAACGGCCCTGCAGACGCGGGCCATCGGCCGGCAACCACGCGCCCGCAGCGACCGCGCAGGTGGTGGCCAGTGGCACGATCACTGCCAGCACCGCCGGCCAGCCGAACGCCTGGGTCAGCACGCCACCGAGCAGCGTGCCCAGCGCCAGGCCCACCGCGCTGGCCATGCTCCAGATCGCAAGTGCGCGGTTGCGCACCGGACCTTCCGCATACAACGTGTTGATCAGCGCCAGCGTGGCCGGGAACAGCAGTGCCGCGCCGATGCCCTGCGCCGCACGCGCGATGATCAGCAGGGTGGCGTTCGGCGCCAGCGCGCCGAGCAGCGACGCCAGTGCGAACAGCAGCATGCCCAGCCGGTAGAAGCGGCGACGGCCGATCAGGTCGGCGGCACGGCCCCCCAGCAGCAGGCTGCCGCCAAAGGCCACGGTGTAGGCACTGACCACCCATTGCAGCTGCTGTGCGTTGATCTGCAGCGCGCGCCCCATGTCGTGCAGGGCGACGAAGATGATGGTGGCATCCAGGGCGATGATCAGCTGGGCGGTGGCCAGCAGGGCCAGCGCCCAGCGCGGGTACTTGAGGGGAGGCATCGACGGTCCGGTGCTGTGGGGGAGCGCAGTCTCATTGATGCAGAGCTATCAATAAACCCCTTTCCAGCCATATCTGTCATGATTTTCAGCATGAATGGAACTTCGATGGACCTCAATGCCGTGCGCATGCTGGTGCAGGTGGCCGAAGCACGCAGTTTCACCGTCGCCGCCGGGCAGCTGGGCCTGAGCCAGTCAGGCCTGTCGCGCGCGATCAGTCGGCTGGAGGCCACGCTGGGGGTGAAGCTGCTGCAGCGAAACACCCGCAACGTGGCACTGACCCCGGATGGTCGCCAGTTCGTCGATCAGGTCGCGCCCCTGCTGTGCGGTCTCGAAGACGCCGAACGCCAGTTGGCCGACCGTCCGTGCACGCCCTCGGGCACCCTGAAGATCAGTGCGCCCTCGATGTTCGGGCGCAAGGTGCTGGTACCGCTGCTGGGGCCGATGCTGCAGCAGCACCCGCAACTGCAGGTGGAAGCCGTGCTCAACGACCGCCTGGTCGATCTGGTCGAGGAAGGTTTCGATGCCGCGCTGCGCACCGGCGTCATCGCCGACCAGCGCATCGTCGCGCGGCCACTGCGGCCGCTGCGCTGGGTGACGGTGGCCAGCCCCGGCTACCTGGCCCGCTGTGGCGCACCGGACGATGTGGCGGCGTTGCAGGGCCACGCGTGCCTGGCCGTGCGCAACCTGCGCAGTGGCCGGCTGGTGGACTGGCAGTTCCTGCAGGACGGGCAACTGCGTGAGGTCACACCACCGACGCGGATGGTGTTCGACAGCGGCGATCCGCTGGTGGAAGCGGCCATCGCCGGTATCGGCATCGTGCAGGTGATGGATTTCGCCGTGGCCGACGCGCTGGCCGACGGCCGGTTGCAACGCGTGCTGCAGCCGTTCGAGGGCCGCAGCCGTGCGCTGTCGCTGATCTACCCGCCGTCGCGCCAGCACTCGCCGAAGCTGCAGGTGCTGGCCGACGCGTTGCTGGCCGGGGACTGGTAAATCCACGCCATGCGTGGATGAGGCCGGTAGCGCCGGGCGATGCCCGGCGCTGATGGTGAAGCAATGCCGGCCAGCGGCCGGCACTACCGATCAGGCGAAGCTATCGGTGGCGCGCACCAGCGCATCCACGTTCTCGGCCTCGAACGCCGAATGGCCCGAGGCCGGGGTGATTTCCAGCTTCGCCTTCGGCCACACCTTGGTCAGGTCCCAGGCGTTGGCCAGCGGGCAGACCACGTCGTAGCGGCCGTGCACGATCACGCCCGGGATGTCGGCGATGCGGTGCGCGTCGCGCAGCAGCTGGTCTTCCACCTCGAAGAAACCACCGTTGACGAAGTAGTGGTTCTCGATGCGGGCAAACGCCAGCGCGAAATGCGGGTCTTCGTGGCTGTTGATGAAGTCATCATCGACATGCAGGAAGCTGGTCGCGCCTTCCCACACCGCCCAGGCCTTGGCCGCTTCCAGGCGGGTGGTTTCGTCGTCGCTGGTCAGGCGGCGGTGGAAGGCCGAGATCAGGTCATGGCGCTCCACCGGCGGAATCGGCTTGAGGTAATGCTCCCACGCATCCGGGAACAGGCGGTTGGCGCCTTCCTGGTAGAACCACTCCAGTTCCCAGCGACGCAGCATGAAGATGCCGCGCAGGACCAGTTCGGTCACGCGCTGCGGGTGGGTTTCGGCGTAGGCCAGGGCCAGGGTCGAGCCCCAGCTGCCACCGAACACCTGCCAGCGATCGACCTTCAGGTGCTCGCGCAGCTTTTCGATATCGTCCACCAGATCCCAGGTGGTGTTGTCGACCAGGTCCGCGTGCGGGGTGGAACGGCCGGCACCGCGCTGGTCGAACAGGATGATGCGGTACTTGGACGGGTCGTGGAACTGGCGCATCTTGTCGCTGCAGCCGCCGCCCGGGCCACCGTGCAGCATCACCACCGGCTTTCCTTCCGGGTTGCCACACTGTTCGAAGTACAGCGTGTGGCGGTCGTCGACCTTCAGGGTGCCGACGTCGTAGGGGGTGATGGCGGGGTACAGCGTACGCATGCTTGCAGCTCCAGGATGATGCCCTGCCGGGGCAGGAGAACCTCCATTCTAGGCCGGACGCCGGCCCAGGGTGGTGCGGTCGCGCTGCTCCAGGTCCTGTGCGGTCTGCACCTCGACAAATCCCGCCGCGTCGAACAGCGCACGGATCGCCGCGCCCTGGTCCCAACCGTGCTCGATCAACAGCCAGCCCTCGGGCCGCAGGTGGGCCTGGCCACCGTCGACGATACGGCGAATGTCATCCAGGCCATCCGGACCCGAGGCCAGTGCGGTGGCCGGCTCGAAGCGCAGGTCACCCTGCTCCAGATGCGGATCGTCGCTGGCGATGTACGGCGGGTTGCTGGCAATCAGATCAAAACGCGCGCCCTGCAGCGGCGCATACCAGTCGTGCCCGCCTTCGGCGAAGCGGACGTTGCGCAGATCATGGCGGGCGGCATTGCGCGCGGCCACGGCCAGCGCGCCCGGGCTGGCGTCGGTGGCCAGCACCTGCGCCTGCGGCCGTTCGCTGGCCAGTGCCAGTGCAATCGCACCACTGCCGGTGCCCAGGTCAGCCAGCTGCAGCGACTGGTCTGGCGGCAGGCGCTCCAGCGCCAGCTCGACCAGCAGCTCGGTTTCCGGGCGCGGGATCAGCGTGGCCGGGTCGACCTCCAGGTCCAGCGTCCAGAATCCGCGACGGCCGGTCAGGTAGGCCACCGGCTCACCGGCCACGCGGCGGGCCAGCAACGCCTCGAAGGCGGCCTGGTCATTGGCGGCCAGCGGATCGGTGGCGTGCGCGAACAGCCAGCTGCGCGGGCGGTCCAGTACATGCAGCAGCAGCAGTTCCGCCTCGTGGCGGGCGTCGCTGCTGCCCAAGCGAGCACTGGCGTCGGCTACGACCTGACGCAGGGTGGGTTGGGCTTGAAAGGACATGCTGCAATTGTAGAGCCGAGCCTGTGCTCGGCTGCTTCTGGAGCAGCCGAGCACAGGCTCGGCTCTACAAAAACCGGAATCCGTTCAGGTTCCGCCGGGCGGGATAAGGAGGGACTATCGGCCCCAAGCAGCGGTCTGCCGAGATTTCCCTTGTCACACAGGCAATTGCAGGATGGCGATGGCGAGGTTCAGTGTCTGCTAAGGGCCATTCGATAGACTCCATCTATCGAATAGATGCAATCAATGGATTGTTCTTATCGCGAGCGAATGGGTAACCTAGCTCCTGTCGATTCACCCACTCCCCTTCACCAAGAGGAAAAATGATGTCCCTCATCAATACCCAGATCCAGCCGTTCGAAGCCAACGCCTACCACAACGGCGAGTTCATCAAGGTTTCCGACGCCAGCCTGAAGGGCCAGTGGTCCGTCCTGATCTTCATGCCGGCCGCCTTCACCTTCAACTGCCCGACCGAGATCGAAGACGCCGCTGACCATTACGCCGAGTTCAAGAAGGCCGGCGCCGAGGTTTACATCGTCACCACCGATACCCACTTCTCGCACAAGGTGTGGCACGAGACCTCGCCGGCCGTCGGCAAGGCCCAGTTCCCGCTGGTCGGCGACCCGACCCACCAGCTGACCCGCGCCTTCGGCGTGCACATTGAAGAAGAAGGCCTGGCCCTGCGCGGCACCTTCATCATCAACCCGGAAGGCGTGATCAAGACCCTGGAGATCCACTCCAACGAGATCGCCCGTGACGTGTCCGAGACCCTGCGCAAGCTCAAGGCTGCCCAGTTCACCGCCGCCAACCCGAACCAGGTCTGCCCGGCCAAGTGGAAGGAAGGCGAGAAGACCCTGACCCCGTCGCTGGACCTGGTCGGCAAGATCTAAGCCCTACCGGCCTGCCGTGTCCCCACGCCACGGCGCGCCCTTCATCCCCGTGCCGGTCCCCCCGCCGGCGTGGGGGTGAACCCAAGACAGCCAACGCTCGCCCGCCTTGGCCAGCCAGCCCCTTCCACGGTCGCTGTCTTGGGTTCACCCCTACCCCCAGCTGGTCCGCTACCTTCTACAGCGGTGCCACGCCCCCTGTTTGCCTGAAGCCAGGAGATGACCCGATGTTGGACACCAACCTGCAGTCGCAGCTGAAGACCTATCTGGAACGCGTGACCCGCCCGATCCAGATCACCGCGCACGCCGACGATGGCGCCAAGTCGCAGGAAATGCTGGACCTGCTGCAGACCCTGGAGAGCCTGTCGGACAAGATCTCGCTGCAGGTGCTGCGCGATGGGCAGGGCCGCGTGCCGTCCTTCGACCTGGGCACCCCGGGCCAGGACATCCACCTGACCTTCGCCGGCCTGCCGATGGGCCACGAGTTCACCTCGCTGGTGCTGGCGCTGCTCCAGGTGGGCGGTCATCCGTCCAAGGCCACCGCCGAGCTGATCGAGCAGGTGCAGAACCTGGAAGGCGACTACCGGTTCGAAACCTACTTCTCGCTGTCCTGCCAGAACTGCCCGGACGTGGTCCAGGCGCTGAACCTGGCCGCAGTGCTCAACCCGCGCATCCAGCACGTGGCCATCGATGGTGCGCTGTTCCAGGACGAAGTCGAGAAGCGCGAGATCATGTCGGTGCCGACCGTGTACCTCAACGGTGAAGTGTTCGACCAGGGCCGCATGACCCTGGAGCAGATCGTGGCCAAGCTGGACACCAATGCCGGCAAGCGCGATGCCGAGAAGATTGCCGCCAAGGACGCGTTCGACGTGCTGGTGGTGGGCGGTGGCCCGGCCGGTGCGGCAGCGGCGATCTACGCCGCGCGCAAGGGCATCCGCACCGGCATCGCCGCCGAGCGCTTTGGTGGACAGGTGCTGGACACCATGGCCATCGAGAACTTCATTTCGGTGAAGGAGACCGAGGGCCCGAAGCTGGCCACGGCGCTGGAACAGCACGTGCGCGAGTACGACGTGGACATCATGAACCTGCAGCGTGCCAGCGCGCTGGTGCCGGCCGGCGAAGACGGCCTGGTGCAGGTGCAGCTGGAGAACGGTGCGGTGCTCAAGTCCCGTTCGGTGATCCTGTCCACCGGCGCACGCTGGCGGCAGATGAACGTGCCGGGCGAAGACCAGTACCGCAACAAGGGCGTGGCCTACTGCCCGCACTGCGATGGCCCACTGTTCAAGGGCAAGCGCGTGGCGGTGATCGGCGGCGGCAATTCCGGCGTGGAAGCGGCCATCGATCTGGCCGGCATCGTGTCGCATGTAACCCTTCTGGAGTTCGATTCCAGCCTGCGTGCCGACGAAGTGCTGCAGAAGAAGCTGCGCAGCCTGGCCAACGTGACGGTGCTGACCAGCGCACAGACCACCGAAGTGCTGGGCGACGGCAGCAAGGTCACCGGCCTGGTGTACAAGGACCGCATCGGCGGCGATGCCCACCGCGTCGAGCTGGAAGGCATCTTCGTGCAGATCGGCCTGCTGCCCAACACCGAGTGGCTGAAGGATGTGGTGGCGCTTTCGCCGCGTGGCGAGATCGTCATCGATGACCGCGGCCAGACCAACCTGCCGGGTGTGTTCGCTGCTGGCGATTGCACGACGGTGCCCTACAAGCAGATCATCATCGCCATGGGCGCCGGTTCCACCGCCGCACTGAGCGCGTTCGACCACCTGATCCGCTCGTCGGTGAGCAACAGCAGCGGTGCCGTTGCTGAAGCGGCCTGATCCACCGTTCCCAGATCACCGGGAACATTGTCTGCCTGTCGGGTAACCACGCCGTCAGCCGGTCCGTTACCCCTGGGGTGTAAGGATGAACCTACGTGATCTGAAGTACCTGGTAGCCCTGGCCGACCACAAGCATTTCGGCCGGGCTGCCGCCGCCTGCTTCGTCAGCCAGCCCACGCTGTCGACGCAGATCCGCAAGCTGGAAGAAGAGCTGGGCCTGCCGCTGGTGGAACGCGCACCGCGCAAGGTGATGCTGACCCCGGCCGGTCAGGAAGCGGCGGCACGGGCGCGGGTGATCGTGTCCGAAGTGGAACAGCTGAAGGAAGCCGCGCGACGCAGCCGCGATCCGGAAGCCGGCACGGTGCGCCTGGGCATCTTCCCGACCCTCGGCCCGTACCTGCTGCCGCATGTGATCCCGCGCATCCGCGAGCGCTTCCCGGAGCTGGAACTGCTGCTGGTCGAGGAAAAGAGCGACGTGCTGCTGGACCGCCTGCGCGAAGGCAAGCTGGATGCTGCGTTGCTGGCGCTGCCGGTGGTGGACGACCAGCTGCATGCCGAGTTCCTGTTCGAGGAGCCGTTCCTGCTGGCCGTCTCCGGGCGCCACCCGTTGGCCCGTCGCGAACATCTGGACGTGCAGGAACTGGCGACGCAGAAGCTGCTGCTGCTGGAAGACGGGCATTGCCTGCGCGACCAGGCGCTGGAAGTGTGCCGCCTGTTCGGCGCCAATGAGAAGTCCGAATTCCGCGCCACCAGCCTGGAAACCCTGCGGCAGATGGTCGCCGCCGACGTCGGCATCACCCTGCTGCCAAGTCTGTCGGTGCAGCCGCCGGTGCCGCGCTCGAACAACATCCGCCTGCTCGATTTCACCGGCGAGGGCCGTCCCAGCCGCCGCATCGCCATGATCTGGCGTCGCAGCTCGGCCATGAACGACTTCCTGATGGAGCTGGCCGACCAGTTCAAGCGCCTGCCGCAGGCGCTGTTCACGCTGGAGGCGCTCGATGCCGGCAGCGATGCACCGGCCCTGCCCGGCCCCGCGCTGAACGGCTGAGCCCCCGCAGTACCGGCCTGGAATCGGCAGGAGTCGATTCCGGCCGCATTTGTCCCCACAATACAGACAGGCGGCGCCAGCAGGTGCCGCCTTTTGCATGGCTTTCAACCAAGGAGCTTCACCATGAGTACCGCCAGCGGCCTGCCGCCGTCGATCACCGTTTCTACTTTCGACATGGACCGCCTGGACGCCATGCTCGAATCCCCCGCGCTGAGCCAGACGCCTGCCGCGCTCGCGCTTGCTGAAGAACTCAACCGGGCCACCGTGATGGCACCGGACCAGATTCCCGAAGGCATCGTCATGATGCATTCGCGCGTGGAATGCGAAGATGAAGTGTCGGGCGAAAAGCACGTCCTGACCCTGGTCTTCCCCCGCGAAGCCAACGTCGATGAAGGCAAGGTCTCCGTGCTGGCCCCGGTCGGCAGTGCCCTGCTCGGCCTTTCGATCGGCCAGAGCATCGACTGGAACGCGCCCGGTGGCCGGAAGCTGCGCCTGCGCGTGACCGCGGTCCATAACGACCGCCCCTGATTACCGCTGCGCACCGCGCGCGATTCGATTCCCTTGCACCAGGAGCCGCAATGAGTACCCCGTCCAAACTGTCCCAGCTGCGTGAACTGTCCGTGGTCGTCGCCGATACCGGTGACTACGAGGCGATCAAGCGCCTGCAGCCGGTGGACTGCACCACCAACCCGACCCTGGTGAAGAAGGCGCTGGACCTGCCGGTCTACGCCGAGCTGATCGAACGCGAACTGGCCTGGGGCCGCCAGCAGGGTGGCGACCGCGAAGCCGTGGTGCACGCGGTGGCCGACCGCCTGACCATCGGCGTCGGCGCGCTGCTGAGCACGCTGGTGCCGGGCCGGGTATCCACCGAGGTGGATGCCGACCTGGCTCACGACACCGCGGCCACCGTGGCCAAGGCCCGCCAGTTCATCCAGATGTACGCCGACGCCGGCGTGCCGCGCGAGAAGATCCTGATCAAGATCGCCGCGACCTGGGAAGGCGTGGAAGCCGCGCGCGTCCTGCAGGCCGAAGGCATCGACTGCAACCTGACGCTGATCTTCAACCCGACCCAGGCGCTGGCCTGCAGCGAAGCCGGCGCGTTCCTGATCTCGCCGTTCGTCGGCCGCATCCTCGACTGGTACGTGGCCAACGGCCAGACCCCGGCCACCATCGACGAAGACCCGGGCGTGAAGTTCGTGCGCGGCGTGTACGCCGAATTCAAGCGTCGCGGTTCGCCGACGGTGGTGATGGGCGCCTCGTTCCGTTCGACCGCGCAGATCGAAGCACTGGCCGGCTGCGACCGCCTGACGATCTCGCCGGACCTGCTGGAGAAGCTGGACGCCGACCACGGCGAGCTGCCGCGCAAGCTGGTAGCCGGTGCAGCCGATGGCACGGCGGTGACGCCGATCGATGCGGCGAAGTTCGCGGCGGATCTGGCGGCCGATCCGATGGCCACCGAGAAGCTGGCGACCGGCATCGAGGCGTTTGCCAAGGATCTGGAAGCACTGCGCGAGCGGATCCGCGCGGCACTGTGAGGATTCCGGCCAACGGCTGAGCCCCTCGTGGCGGGGGGCTTGGTCGCGAAGAGCGGGTCATGTGGTTGGCAGGGTGGGTAGGCCGTGCAGGGGACGCTGCAAGTACGTCCCTGTAAGCTCGGTCGCCGCATCCATGCGGCTCACGCCCCTGCACGGCCTACCCACCCTGCCTTCGACAGTTTCCTGCGGCCGCCCGCCACGGAAGAAAGAAAGAAGAGCAACAGCGGGTCGCGCGCTTCGCTTGCTCGGAGCCGAGCATGGCTCGGCTCTACAAGGGCAATGCAGAACCAAACAAAAAGGACGCGGCGAACGCCGCGTCCTTTTTGTTTTCCATCAGTTCGTCAGTAACCCAATGCTCTTTCTTACCGTCACCGGGAAACTGTCGGGGGTGGGGCGGTGTGGGTTGGCAGGACCGTTGGCGCCACGGGCCCGAGGCATGCCTCGGGCGGGTTGGGCAGGACGCCCAACCCCGGTCTTGCCGTGTGCGCAGGACAGCGCACACGAGCAAGGCGCCATCGAGCCCCCAGGGACGGGTTCACGGCGTGTCCTGCCAACCCACACCGCCCCACCCAACAAGCAGCAACCCAGAGCCGCTTTGGCTTTGGCTTTGGCTTTCAGCCGTTGACGTTGCCCGCCGCAGGCGGACCACCGCGCGTCAGCGCGGCGCCTCCACATCCAATCCGATCGGGCAGCTCACGCCGGTGCCGCCGATGCCGCAATAGCCGTTCGGATTCTTCGCCAGGTACTGCTGGTGGTAGTCCTCGGCGTAGTAGTACGCCGGTGCCGGGTACACGATCTCGGTGGTGATCGGGCCGTAGCCGGCCGCATCCAGCTGCGCCTGGTAGGCCTCGCGACTGGCCAGCGCGGCCTTGTACTGGCCCTCGTCGGTGGCATGGATCGCCGAACGGTACTGGGTGCCGGTGTCGTTTCCCTGGCGCATGCCCTGCGTCGGGTCATGGCTTTCCCAGAACAGCTGCAGCAGCCGTTCCAGGCTCACCACCGCCGGGTCGAACACCACCTGCACCACTTCGGTGTGGCCGGTCAGGCCCGAGCAGACCTCTTCATAGGTCGGGTTCGGGGTGATGCCGCCGGCATAGCCCACCGAGGTGCTGTACACGCCCGGTTCGGTCCAGAACTTGCGCTCGGCGCCCCAGAAACAGCCCAGCGCGAAGCGGATCTGCTGCAGGCCGGCGAAGCGGTCCTTCAGCGGATGGCTGTTCACGAAGTGCTGGTTGCTGTGCAGCGGCAACGGCTGCTCGCGTCCCGGCAGCGCCTCTTCCGGGCGCGGCAGGCGCTGCTTGAAGGCCCCGATGCCGAGGATGCCCTGGCCAATTCCCAACATGATGCGCTCCTACGCCGGAAGGCCGGCTATGTCGTCTGCATCTGAAATGGGGGCGTCCGGCGCGTGGCCCAAGTCCAGCGCGGCCACGATGTCCTCGGCCTGCGGGCGTGCCGCATCGGGTATACCGACCCGCAGCACACCAAACAGCGGCAGCTCGCCCATGCCGCCCAGCAATGACTCGCCAAATACAAAAGCGGGAATGCCGGCGTCTTCCAGCGCGTGCTTGACCAGGTGGGCGTCGAACAGGTTGTCGGCCTTGTACACGATGTGCATGCGGCGGCTCCTCGGGGCAAGGGTCCAGCATACGCCCGGGGGCTGAATGGTGCCGGGGGCGGGATCCGAGAGTTGCCGGCCAGCGGCCGGCACTACCAGAAGGTGGGCCGGCATTGCAGGCAAGGGTAGTGCCGGCCGCTGGCCGGCATCCCCACACCCCACCGGGCAACCCCGCCCGGTACGCGCTAGACTGTTGGTCTTTCTGCCCTTTTTCGCCCCAGACTCATGTCCGAGCACACCCCCGCCCGCCCCGAGACCCCCGCCGACAGCCACGAAAAGCGCGATTTCATCCGCCAGATCGTGCGCGAGGACCTGGCCAGCGGAAAGCACCAGGCGATCAAGACCCGCTTCCCGCCGGAACCGAACGGCTACCTGCACATCGGCCATGCCAAGTCGATCTGCCTGAACTTCGGCATCGCCGGCGAATTCAGCGGCGTCTGCAACCTGCGCTTCGACGACACCAACCCGGCCAAGGAAGATCCGGAGTACGTGGCCGCGATCCAGGACGACGTGCGCTGGCTGGGCTTCGAGTGGAACGAGCTGCGCCATGCTTCGGACTACTTCCAGGCCTATTACCTGGCCGCCGAGAAGCTGATCGAACAGGGCAAGGCCTATGTCTGCGACCTGTCGGCCGAGGAAGTGCGCGCCTACCGCGGCACTCTCACCGAGCCGGGCCGCCCGTCGCCGTGGCGCGACCGCAGCGTCGAGGAGAACCTCGACCTGTTCCGCCGCATGCGCGCCGGTGAATTCCCGGATGGCGCACGCACCCTGCGCGCGAAGATCGACATGGCCAGCGGCAACATCAACCTGCGCGATCCGGCGCTGTACCGCATCAAGCACGTCGAGCACCAGAACACCGGCAGCGCGTGGCCGATCTACCCGATGTACGACTTCGCCCACGCGCTGGGTGATTCGATCGAGGGCATCACCCACTCGCTGTGCACGCTGGAGTTCGAAGACCACCGCCCGCTGTACGACTGGTGCGTGGACAACGTCGATTTCGCCCATGACGATGCGCTGACCCAGCCGCTGGTCGATGCCGGCCTGCCGCGCGAAGCTGCCAAGCCGCGCCAGATCGAGTTCTCGCGCCTGAACATCAACTACACGGTGATGAGCAAGCGCAAGCTGATGGCGCTGGTCACCGAACAGCTGGTGGACGGCTGGGACGACCCGCGCATGCCGACCTTGCAGGGCCTGCGCCGCCGTGGTTATACCCCGTCTGCGATGCGCCTGTTTGCCGAGCGCGTGGGCATCAGCAAGCAGAATTCGCTGATCGACTTCAGCGTGCTGGAAGGCGCGTTGCGCGAAGACCTGGACAGCGCAGCACCGCGCCGCATGGCGGTGGTCGATCCGGTCAAGCTGGTGCTGACCAACCTGCCGGAAGGCCACGAAGAGCTGCTGACCTTCAGCAACCACCCGAAGGACGAGAGCTTCGGCAGCCGCGAAGTGCCGTTCGCCCGCGAAGTGTGGATCGACCGCGAGGACTTCGCCGAAGTGCCGCCGAAGGGCTGGAAGCGCCTGGTGCCGGGTGGCGAAGTGCGCCTGCGCGGCGCCGGCATCATCCGCTGCGACGAAGTGATCAAGGATGCCGATGGCACCATCACCGAGCTGCGCGGCTGGCTGGATCCGGAATCGCGTCCGGGCATGGAAGGCGCCAACCGCAAGGTCAAGGGTACCATCCACTGGGTCAGCGCCGTGCATGGCGTGCCGGCCGAGATCCGCCTGTACGACCGCCTGTTCTCGGTGCCGAACCCGGATGATGACTCGGAAGGCAAGACCTACCGCGATTACCTCAATCCGGAATCGCGCCGCACCGTCACCGGCTATGTCGAGCCGGCCGCGGCCAGCGCCGCACCGGAGCAGTCGTTCCAGTTCGAACGTACCGGCTACTTCGTCGCCGACCGCCGCGACCACACCGAAGCCAAGCCGGTGTTCAACCGCAGCGTGACCCTGCGCGATACCTGGTCGGCCTGAGGACCTGCGCGGGCGCCAGCATGGCGCCCGCACGCCATCGACAATGATCACCGCCCTCTCCGTCCTGTTCTGGTTCATCTCGCAGCATCCGCTGCTGACGTTCTTTGCAGCGATGGTGCTGGCCGGACTGGTCTCGTGGTGGCGGCGCTTTCCGGGCTACGCCATCGTGGTGTTCCCGCTGGCGATGCTCAACATGTTCCTCGGCCACTTCCTCAACGCCACCTTCCTCAACGTGGTGGGCGAGCGTGGTGAAGCGGTGATCGTCAAGGCCGAGCGAACCAGTTCCACGCTCAACGAACAGTACATCTGGCGCTACGAAGGGGTGCTGCATACCGCCGAGGGCCGCGACGTGGACGTGGTGTTCTACACCAACACCGCTTCGCTGTGGCCGCTGGAAAACGCCATCCGCATCCCGGCGCGCGACCAGCCGTTCGTGGTCAAGTACACGCCGGGCTTCCCACGCAACTTCGTCATCCTCACCAACGAATCCCCGCATGGCATCGCCCAGGCCCGTGCCAGTGCGCGCGAGCGCGTGGAGGTAGCGGCGCGCAAGCTGCACTTCAGCCCGGGCAATGCCGAGTTCCGCGCGGACTATCGCCGCGAGCTGGAAACCTGGCTGCGCGACCACGGCAACGATCCGCAGCAGCAGCCCGACGCGCAGCGATATCGCGCCGAGCTCGACGCGCTCGACCATTAGATTTTCCAGGCCCTGCCTGGATGTTCCACCCCATCCACCGACAGGCCTGACATGACCACGACCTCCGCTGCCCTCCTCCCGCTGCTGCAGCAGGTCCTTCAGGACGCCGGCACCGCCAGCCGCGTCGACGGCAACGCGCTGCTGCTGGACAGCGGCCTGCGCCTGACCCCGCATGCAATGGCCGCACACGCGCGCGACAACGGTGGTTGGCAGACCTCCACCGTCATTGAAAGCCAGCATCCGCAGTTGTTCGCCGATGGCCTGTTCGAGTACCAGCACGCAAATGGTGCCGATGAGCAGGCATCGCTGTTGTCCGGCTTCCAGGCCTGGGCCCGGGTGGACCTGGTGACCCTGCAGACCGCGATCGGCGCCCAAGACGCGCAGGGCCTGCCGATGATGGGCCTGACCTATCCGGCCGGCGCTGACGGCCAGGAACTCGAACGCACCGTAGTGCTCGGTCCACTGGCGCATTACCGCGAGCATGAGATGGACACCGGCCCCCGCAGCGAAGACGATCATGGCTCCTGCCCCTGCTGCCTGTTCACGCGCAGCATCGATGCATTCGATGCGCTGCTGAAGACGCGTTCTTTCCTGGCCATCCGCCTGTTCGCCTCGCGCGATGCCGATGGCCTGTGCGAGGCCGATTGCCGGGTCAACGGCCACGACTTCGCCGCCGCCCTGCCCCTGCTGCGCGCCTACGCGGCCAGCTGGCCGCAGGCAGGGCTGGAATTCCGCAAGCAGTACGTGGTGGTCCGCACCGGCTCGCCAGGCTGACCCACGCCCACACCCGATACAGGCCGGTGCGGCTACACTGCGCGCCGGTTCCCCAAGCAACCGCACTTTTTTCCATCCCACACGAGGCACCCCCGCGATGCTGTACGCGCAAGTCCACCTGACCCTTCCCGCCTGGATCCACGACCAGATCGACCTGGATCGTCGATATCCGGGCGACGAGGCCAAGGTCGCGCTGGCGATCGAGCTGTCGCGGCTGAACGTCGAGCACGCCAGTGGCGGCCCGTTCGGTGCGGTGGTGTTCGGCCCGGACGACAAGGTCATCGCCGCTGGCGTGAACCGGGTGATGCCGCACGCGACTTCGCTGGCGCACGCCGAGAACATGGCCTACATGCTGGCCCAGCAGCGCCTGCAGACCCCGCGCCTGAACGCGGTGCTGTCGCCGGTCACCCTGGCCACCAGTTCGCAGCCATGCTGCCAGTGCTATGGCGCTACCGTGTGGGCCGGCATCGACCGCCTGCTGATCGGTGCCAGTGCGGCCGACGTCGAGGAACTGACCCCGTTCGATGAAGGCCCGCTGCCGGCCGACTGGGTCGGCGAGCTCAACAAGCGTGGCATCGAAGTGGTGCAGGGCTTGGACCGCGACGCCGCGCGCAGCGTGCTGCGAACCTATGGGGAAAGCGATGGCGCCCGTTACTGAGACCGGCATCGGCCTGCTGTGCCTGTGCCGGCAGGGCTTTGAACCCGAGCTGGCCGGCGAGCTGCAGTTCCGCGCCGGTGAAGCCGGTTTCGCTGGCTATGCGCGCACCCAGCGCAATGACGGCTATGTGCTTTTCATGTGCGACGACGCTGCAGCACTGGCGCCACGCCTGCGCTGGCGAGAACTGATCTTCGCGCGGCAGAAGCTGGTCGTGCTGGCCGAGCTGCCGCAGCTGGACCCGAGCGATCGCATCACCCCGATGCTGGAGGTGCTGGCCGATGCGCCGCGCTTCGGCGACCTGTGGGTGGAGCACCCCGATTCGGACGCTGGCAAGCCACTGTCCGGGCTGGCCCGTGCCTTCGGCAATGCACTGCGCCCGGCGCTGCGCAAGGCCGGCAAGCTCACTGATAAGCCAAACAACCGCCTGCCGCGCCTGCACGTGGTGTTCGTCGACGGCACCCATGCCTTCGTCTGCGTGGCCGACCCGGCCGACAGCGCGCCGTGGGCACTGGGCATCCCGCGCCTGAAGCTGCTGCCCGAGGCGCCTTCGCGTTCGGCACTGAAGCTGGACGAAGCACTGCTGACCCTGCTGACGCCGGAAGAACGCGAAGCACTGGCCAAGCCCGGCATGCGTGCGGCCGACCTGGGCGCCGCCCCCGGCGGCTGGACCTGGGTACTGACCCGCCAGCACATGCACGTGCTGAGCGTCGACAACGGCCCGCTGCGCCAGCACGTGCTGGACACCGGTCTGGTCGAGCACCTGCGCGCCGATGGTTTCCACTGGCACCCCGAACAGCCGCTGGACTGGATGGTCTGCGACATGGTCGAGCAGCCGCGCCGCGTGGCCGAACGCATGGCCACCTGGTTCCGCGAAGGCTGGTGCAGGCACGCCATCTTCAATCTGAAGCTGCCGATGAAAAAGCGCTGGGACGAAACCCGCCTGTGCCTGGACCTGTTCCAGGACCAGGCCGGCAAGCCGCTGGTGGTACGCGCCAAGCAGCTCTATCACGACCGTGAGGAGATCACGGTATTGGCCTCGCCGCTGCGCTGAGGAACATGCCCGCCGGGCATGGGCCCGGCGCTACCGAGGAAGGGAACCATGCGATACCACTCGCTCGCCATGTTGATCACCCTGCTGGCCGCCGCACCAGCGGTGGCCCAGCAATTGCCGCACACCCCTGCGCAGAGCCAGCCGCTGGGCCCCACCGGCGGCGCGATCCGCCAGCAACCGCTGGATGCGGGCCGGGTCAGCGGCAGCGTCGAGATTCCGCAGCAGGCCGGCGAGGCACAGGTGACCGTGCGCTCGCTGGAACCAAGCAGCGTGGTCGGCCAGTACCGCATCCACTTCGCTGCGCTGGATGTGAACGGCGATGGTTTCATCAGCCGCGAGGAAGCGCAGGCGAATCCGGCGCTGGCCGATGAGTTCAATGCGTTGGACGTGAAGCGTCGCGGCAAGCTGGATCGTGCAGACCTGGCCGGCTGGCTGGTGGATTGAATCCACCCGCGATCTTCATCCACACATGGCGTGGATCTACTGACGTGGGGCACCCACCAGAGCGGTTTGCATTCTGCTACACCCCGGCGGCGCGCTTCCAGAATGCCTGCACCAGCGGCGGCCATTTGCCGACACAGCCCAGCGCACGACCGCGGGCCAGGGTCAGGTGCATTTCGTCGTTGGAGAACAGGCGGTTGATCGCATCGAAGCTGTAGGCGGCGATGTGGTTGTCGCTCCGCCGTTCGCGTGCCCAGCGCTGCAGGCGCTGCGGCGACAGCCGCGGTTGGCCGCGGCGCTCTGCCGAGGGTGCCAGCCACTGCTGCAGGGCGGCGACATCACGCAGCCCCAGGTTCACGCCCTGCCCGGCCAGCGGATGCACCACATGCGCCGCGTCACCCAACGCCAGTACACGACCGGCCACGTAGTGACGGGCCAGCTGGCGGCGCAGCGGGAATGCCGCTCGCGGGGAGGCCAACCGCAGCTCACCCAGGCGTGCCGCGAAGGCGCGGGTCAGTTCGCGGTTGAAGCTGTCCTCGTCCAGCGCCAGAACACGCGCCGCCTCGTCCTCGGGCAGGGTCCAGACGATCGAGCTGCGGCGCTCGGCCACCGGCAGCAACGCCAGCGGCCCGCTTGGCAGGAAACGCTGCCAGGCCGTGGCCTGGTTGGAAAGATCGCTGTCCACGTAGGCCACCACGCCACGCTGGTGGTAGTCATGCTTTTCAACCTCGATCCCGGCCAGCTGGCGCAGGGTCGATTCGGCACCGTCGGCGGCCACCGCCAACGCCGCTTCCAGGCGGCGACCGTCATCCAGGCGCAGGCGCACGCCATCCTCGTCCTGCTCCAGTGCTTCCACCCGTGCCGGGCAGTGCAGCTGCACGCCCGCCGCCGGCAGCGCCGCCCACAGGCGGTCCTGCAGCAGGCCGTTCTCGACGATGTAGCCCAGTTCGCGACGGCCGAAGCGATCGGCATCGAACAGCAGATCTTCGCCACCGGCCGCATCCCACACCTGCATACGCCGGTAGGGCCAGGCACGGGCCTGGGCGATCGCCGGCCACACGCCGAGGCGGTTCAACAGCTGCACGTTGTCGGCGGCAAAGGCGAACACGCGCAGGTCCGGTTGCGCAACCTGCCACGGCGCGGGCTCACGACCTTCCACCAACGCCACCGACAGGCCGGCATCGGCCAGCGCCAGCGCGCACGCGGCACCGACCACGCCACCGCCGACGATGGCCACATCCAGGCGCGCGCGCCGGCTCATGCGGTTTCTCCACGGCACAGCCGCGGTACTTCGCCACGGAAGCCCATCGCACCACCGACCAGCATCGACTGCACCGAGGCGCGTTGTGCGGCCACCAGACCGAGGCTGCGCAGCGGCCGCATCAGTGGCGCCGGGTTGCTGGTCAGCCGTGCCAGGCCGCCGGAGAACGCCACCGTCTGCCGGCGGTCTTCCTCGCGGCGTGCAACATAGGCCTGCAGCAATGCATCACTGCCGGCATCCTCATGCGCATTCTCCAGCAGTTCGGCCAGGGTCAGCGCATCGCGCAGGCCCAGGTTGAAGCCCTGCGCACCCAGCGGATGGATGGTCTGCGCGGCATTGCCCAGCAGCACCGTGCGTTCACCGGCCAATGCGCGCGCCAGCACCTGGATGAGCGGATAAGCGCTGCGTGGACCGGATTCGAGCAGGCGGCCGGCACGCCAGCCGATCGCGTCCTGCAGGCGCTGCAGCCAGGCCGCATCGTCCAGCGCCATCACCGCATCGGCCTGATCGCGGGCCACGCCATGCACGGTGCCGAAGTGGCGGTCACCGCGCGGCAGCAGGGCGGTCGGGCCGATATCGGTGAAGCGCTCCCAGGCCGTGCCATCCGGCGCACGCTGGCTGCGCACGCGGGCGACGAACAGGGTCTGCTGGAAATCATGGCGGTCGACCTCGATGCCCAGCGCGCCACGCACGCCGCTGGTGGTGCCATCGGCCCCCACCACCAGACGTGCCAGCAGCACGCGTTCACCCGCCTCGTCAGCCACCCGCACCTGGCGGTAGCCGTCCACCACCTCGCCCAGTCCCAGGAACCGCATCGGCCGATAACGGCGCAGGCGCGGCAGCTCCTGAAGCCGCGCTTCCAGCGCCTGGCCGAAATCGCGCGCGACCACCACCTGGCCGAACCACGGCCGGTCGTAATCGGCCGCTTCGAGCTGCACACGGCCGAAATCGCCGGCACGACTGACATGGATGCGCCGGATCGGGCCCGGTGCCATCGCCAGCTTCTGCATCACCCCCAGCGCGGTCAGCGCATTGACGGTGGCAGCGGCGAAACTGAGATTGCGCTGGTCGAACACCGCAGGCAGCTCGCCGGCCGGGCTGGCCTCGAGCAGGCCCACGTCGCGGCCCAGCCGGTCCAGGGCGATGGCCAGGCTGGCACCCACCAGGCCACCACCGACAATCAGCACGTCATGTCGTTCACTCATGTGTTCATGATACGCGCTCGCCCCGACTGTACGCCGAACAAGCGGCGCCTGCGCCAACCGGCGCGGCGGGCTAGAATGAAACCTGAATCCGCTCCGGGCCCGCTGCCATGTCCGCCACCGCCAACCGCGCCTTCGTCCTGTCCGTCCTCGTGCTGTTGCTGGCGGCGACCCGGGTCAACCACTTCGCGGCCATTCCGGATGCCTCCTGGGCGGTGTTCTTCATCGGTGGCTTCTATCTGGCCACGTGGACACGCTGGGCGTTTCCGCTGCTGATGGTGTTCGCCGTGCTGGTGGACTGGATCGTGATCCGCAGCAGCGGCCTGGATTTCTGGCAGCACTACTGCGTGTCGCCGGGTTACTGGCTGCTGCTGCCGGCGTACTTCTCGCTGTGGGCCGGCGGCATGCTGCTGGGCCGCAACTACCAGGGCGCGCGCTGGCCGGTGCTGGCCAAGGGTGCGCTGCTGCTGGTCGCGTCGGTGGCGATCTGCCACCTGCTGGCGCAGGGCGGCTTCTACTGGACCAGCCGTAACGTGGCCGAGCCGACGCTGGCCGGCTGGGCACAGAACTACGCGCAGTGGTTCGGGCCCTACCTGCGCACTACGGCGATCTATGTGGCGCTGGCCGCTGCCCTGCAGCTGGCCGTGGAGCAGGTGTTGAAGCTCCAGCAGGCCCGCCGCGACATCCGCCACTGAGCCGCGCGCCATGGGTCATCGCCTCTCGCGCATTTACACCCGCACCGGCGACGACGGCAGTACCGGCCTTGGCGACGGCCAACGCGTGGCCAAGGATGACGCCCGCGTGGCGTCCTTCGGTACCGTCGACGAGGCCAACGCCGCGCTCGGCCTGCTGCTGGCCGCGCCCCTGCCCGAGGGTGTACGCGCGCTGGTGGTGCATCTGCAGCACCAGCTGTTCGATCTGGGCGCCGAGCTGTGCATTCCCGGCCACGCCGCGATCCATGCCGCCGACGTCTCGGCCCTGGAGCAGCAGCTGGACCATTACAACGCCAACCTCCCGATGCTGAAGGAATTCATCCTGCCGGCCGGCGGCGAAGCTGCCGCGCGCTGCCATCTGGCCCGCGCCATCGTCCGCCGCGCCGAGCGCGAGACGGTCACCCTGGCCCGCCACGAGGCCGTCCGCAGCGAGGCGCTGCAATACCTCAACCGGCTGTCGGACCTGCTGTTCGTGCTGGCCCGGGTGCTGGCCCGCGCCGACGGCCATGGCGAAGCGCTGTGGCAGCCACAGCAGCGCCAGCGCTGAGTCGGCACGATGCTGGTCTATTCCCACCCGTCCTGCCTGCTGCATGACCCCGGTCCCGGCCATCCCGAATGCCCGCAACGGCTGCAGCAGGTGCTGGACGCGCTGCACACCGCCTTCCCCGGCCAGCTGGACTGGCGCGAGGCGCCGCCGGCGAAGTTCGGCGAACTGACCCGGGTCCACGACAGCGCCCTGCTCGACTTCGTGCTGCAGCCGCAGACCGCACCGCTGCGCCAGCTGGACATGGACACCTGGACCTCGCCGGGCTCGGCCAGCGCCGCCGTGCACGCCGCCGGTGCCGGCGTCGCCGCAGTCGATGCGGTGATGCTGGGCGAGGACCCGCTGGCCTTCTGCGCGGTACGCCCACCGGGCCACCACGCCACCAGCAGCACCGCCATGGGCTTCTGCCTGCTGAACAACATCGCCATCGCCGCCGCCCATGCCCGCGACCGCCATGGCCTGGAACGGATCGCGGTGGTCGATTTCGACGTGCACCACGGCAATGGCACCCAGGACATCTTCCAGCATGACGCCCGGGTTTCGTACTACAGCACCCACCAGGCCGGGCTGTTCCCCAATTCCGGCCTGCGCCGCGACCGCGGTGCCGGCAACCTGATGAACATCCTGCTGCCGCCGGGAAGCGGCGGCTTCCGCTTCCGCAACGTCTGGGCCGACGAAATGCTGCCGGCCATCGACGACTTCCGCCCGCAGCTGCTGCTGATCTCGGCCGGCTTCGATGCCCACCTGCGTGATCCACAGGCGGATCTGATGCTGGAGACCGACGATTTCGCCTGGATCACCGGTGAGCTGCACGCGCTGGCACGCCGCCACGCGGCTGGCCGGGTGGTGTCGATGCTGGAGGGCGGCTATGACCTGCAGGCCCTGGCCGAGTGCAGCGTGGCCCATGTCCAGGCCCTGCTTACGCCATCCGCCGGCACCTCCGCCGGATGAACCCGAACCGGCAGGCTCCGGCGTCCTTCATTGCCCCTATGCAAGGGATGGGGCAAGCTACCGTCCGTTTTCGCCCGAATCCGAACCGCGTGCGCCGAGCCCTCCGCCTGCTTCCCCTGCCTCTGAGCATCGCCATCAGCCTTCCGGCAATGGCTGATGATAAGCCGCTCAACTGGGGCCTGTGCCCGGCCACCGACGTCATTCCCGCGTTCACCGACGCCCCCACGCCGGTCCCGGGCCAGGACAAGGCTGCCGCTGCGGCCGCCCGCGAGAACCAGCCGACCGACATCGAAGGCGACCAGCTGCTGGGTACCACCACCGTGCCGCAGTACGAGGGCAACGTGGCGCTGCGCCGGGGCGACCAGTTCGTCGGTACCGACAAGCTCAGTTTCGACACCGAGACCGGCAACTACATCGCCGACGGCAATGTCCGCTACCAGGACGGGTCGATCCGGATGGTCGCCAAGCGCGCCGAAGGCAACCAGGAAAGCGACACCCACAAGATCACCGACATCAAGTACCAGCTGGTGTCGCGCCGCGGCAACGGCGATGCCGAGTCGGTCGACCTGCAGGGCGCGGTCGGCCAGATGCACCGCTCCACCTACACCACCTGCGACCCGTCACAGCCGGTGTGGAAGCTGTCGGCGCCGCAGATCGAAGTGGACAACGACGAGGGCTTCGGCACCGCCCGCAACGCCGTGCTGCGGATCGGCAAGGTGCCGGTGCTGTGGGCGCCGTACTTCAAGTTCCCGATCGATGACCGCCGCAAGACCGGCCTGCTGTTCCCGCAGCTGGGCATGTCCGGCCGCAACGGTTTCGACTACGCGCAGCCGATCTACTTCAACCTGGCGCCGAACTACGACGACACGTTGACCCCGCGCTACATGAGCCGGCGCGGCCTGCTGCTCGACAACGAGTTCCGCTACCTCTACAACGGCGGCCGTGGCGAGGTGCTGACCAGCTACATGCCCAGCGACAGGCTGCGTGACCGCGACCGCGGCCGGGTGATGTTCGACGGCTACCACAACGTGAACAGCCACTGGCAGGCCCGCGCCAACCTGGCCTGGGTGAGCGACGAGCGCTATGTCGAGGACTTCGCCAACCGCCTGGTGGGCGTGACCGCCTCCAACCTGCAGAGCACCATTGGCCTGTACGGCACCGGCCAGAACTGGACGGCCGGGATCATGGCCGACCGCTGGCAACTGACCGACTACACCCTCAACGAGAGCGCGCTGCCCTACAACCGCCAGCCGCGCCTGTATTTCAACTGGGACAAGCCGATCCTGCCGTGGCTGGAAACCGGCATTTACGCCGAGGCCGTGCGCTTCACCCACGACGACATCAACTTCAAGTACGGCGCCGATGCCGGTCCGGACCTGCAGTACACGCGCAATGGCGTCCAACAGAGATCCGGAATCGGTGTGAGCGGTGGTTCGCGCTTGGACGTGAAGCCGTACGTGTCGTTCCCCATCAGCGGCGCGGCCTGGTACATCACGCCGACCCTGGCGTATCGGTATACGGCCTACCAGCTCGATCGCGGCCTGGTCGACGGCGTGAATGGCATCCGTGGCCAGATTCTGCGCTCGCAGGGCATCGACCCGACCACCGCCACCCCGGAACAGCTGCGCGGCAACACCTCGCCCAGCCGCAGCCTGCCGATCGGCAGCATCGACGCCGGCCTGTTCTTCGACCGCGAGACCAGCATCGGCGGCAAGTCCTTCCTGCAGACGCTGGAGCCGCGCCTGTTCTACCTGCGCACGCCGTACCGCAACCAGGACGAACTGCCGATCTTCGACACCCGTGACTTCACCTTCAGCTGGGGCCAGCTGTTCCGCGATTCGCGCTACACCGGCGCCGACCGCCAGAACGATGCCAACCAGCTGACCCTGGCACTGAGTACCCGTTTCATCGACCAGACCACCGGCAAGGAGCGGTTCTCGGCCTCGATCGGCCAGATCCAGTACTTCGACGAGTCGCGGGTGACCGTCACGCCGGGCGGCGCGCCGGTGGAGAAGGGCAAGTCGGCGTGGATCGCCGACGGCAACTACATGATCAACGACCGCTGGACCCTGGGCGCCACCTACCAGTGGGACCCGAAGTACAAGCGCGAGGATCTGGCCAGCGTCCGCGCCCGCTACCTGATGCCCAACGATGGCGTGATCAACCTGAGCTACCGCTACCGCATCAACGCCGGCGCCCCGGCGACGGCCAACAAGCATGGCCGCACCCTGCTGGAGCAGGCTGACCTGTCGTTCCTGTACCCGCTGAATGCGCGCTGGAGCCTGGTCGGTCGCTATTACTACTCGCTGCAGGACAAGGAGCCGCTGGAAATCATCGGCGGCGTGCAGTGGGACAGCTGCTGCCTGGCCGTGCGCGTGGTCGGCCGCCGCTACGTCCGCAATCGCGAGGGCGAGATGAACAATTCCATCCAGGTGGAGTTCGTACTGAAGGGCCTGAGCTCCATCGGCCAGGACACGGACCGCACCCTGCGCCGTGCTATCCTCGGCTACAACCGCGACGACCTCTATCTCGTGCCGCCCAGCAACACCGGGGTGACCCGCGATGACTACGATCCGAATCAGATCCCATGACCAAGCGCTTCCCCGTTCTTCTCGCCTCCCTGCTGGCGGTGTCCAGCGTGTCCGCCCCCCTGCAGGTGCTCGCGCAGGAGGCGCAGCCGTTGGACCGCATCGCCGCCGTCGTCGACGAGGACGTGATCCTGCAGAGCGAGCTCCAGCGTGCGATCGCCAACATCAAGGCGCAGTACGCCGGCCGTGAAAACCAGCTGCCGCCGGAAGACGTGCTCAGCCGCCAGGTGCTCGAGCGACTGGTGCTGGTCAAGCTGCAGGTCGCCCGCGCCCAGGGCAGCGGCATCCGCGTCAGCGACCAGGAGCTGAACCAGGCGATGAATGCCATCGCCCAGCAGAACGGCTCGGACCTGGATGCACTGCGCCAGCGCCTGGCCCACGACGGCATCGATTTCAACGATTTCCGTGCTTCGGTGCGAGATGAAATCACTGTGCAGCGCCTGCGCCAGAGCTTCGCGCAGAGTCGCATCAGCGTCAGCGAGGGTGAAGTGGACGCCGCGCTGAAGCAGCAGGCCACGGTGGGCAACCAGTACCACCTGGCACACATCCTGATCGCCCTGCCCGACGGCTCCAACGCCGACCAGATCGCCACCGGCCAGAAGAAGGCCGAGGGCGTGAAGGCCCTGCTGGACAAGGGTGAGCTGGACTTCAACGCTGCCGCCGTGCGTTATTCGGACAGCCCGAACGCGCTGGAAGGCGGCGATCTGGGCTGGCGCAGCCTGGATGAAATCCCGCAGGCCTTTGCCCAGCTGATGGAAAAGATGAAGCCCGGCGAAGTGGTCGGCCCGATCCGCGGCCCCAGCGGCTTCCAGTTGCTGAAGCTGGTGGAAGTGCGTGATGCCAGCGCCGCCAGCGGTGGCGCGCACACGGTCACCGAATACCACGGCCGCCACATCCTGGTGCGCGTGGACGATCACCAGACCGACGCTGCCGCCAAGGCCAAGATCGATACCCTGCGCGCCCGCATCGCCGGCGGCGCGGATTTCGAAACCGTGGCCAAGGAATCCTCCGAGGACAACAACAGCAAGGGCCAGGGCGGCGATCTGGGCTGGTTCCCGGTCGACGCGTTCGGTCCGGCGTTTGGCCAGCAGGTGGCCGGCATCCAGGACGGCGGCGTCAGCCAGCCGTTCCGCACCGATGCCGGTTGGCACATCGTGCAGCGCGTGGCCACCCGCCAGACCGACGTGACCAACGACAACCAGCGCGCCCAGATCCGCGAGACCATTGGCCGTCGCAAGCTGGAAGACGAGTACAACCGCTTCCTGCAGGAACTGCGTGGCGAAGCCTATGTCAGCTTCCGCAGCGGGGACCGCGCGGAAAATACCGCCACGCCGCCGCAGTCCTGACCGATGCGCCCCGAGCTCGCTCTGGTACCGGGCGAGCCCGCCGGGATCGGCCCGGAGCTGTGTGTCCGCCTCGTCCAGCAGCCGCGTGAAGATTGCCGGCTGCTGGCCTTCGCCGACCCGGATACCCTGCGCGCGGCCGCCGTCGCGCTGAACCTGCCCCTGCAGCTGCTGCCCGAGGACGCCGAAGCCCGCGCCCCGGGCGACCTGCGTGTGCGCGCGGTGGCCAAT
This sequence comes from Stenotrophomonas maltophilia group sp. msm1, assembly GCF_032025805.1. NCBI lineage: Bacteria > Pseudomonadati > Pseudomonadota > Gammaproteobacteria > Lysobacterales > Lysobacteraceae > Stenotrophomonas > Stenotrophomonas maltophilia group sp. msm1. The sequence continues at coordinate 1,485,646 of NZ_JAVSKH010000001.1, read as the reverse complement.
GCCATGCCCAGCCACTTCGGCCAGGCCGACCCGGCCAATGCCGGGGCCGTCATCGGCGCCCTGCTCGCTGCCGGCCAGGCCTGCCTGTCCGGCGAACTGCACGGCGTGGTCACCGGCCCGGTGCACAAGGCGGTCATCAACGAAGGCGGCATCGCCTACAGTGGCACCACCGAACTGCTGGCCGACCAGGCCGGGGTGAAGGTGGTGATGATGCTGGCCAACCCCATCGTGCGCGTGGCCCTGGCCACCACCCACCTGCCGCTGCGCGAGGTGGCCGATGCGATCACCGCGCCCAGCCTGGAACACACCCTTCGCACCGTGCACGCCGCGCTGTGCCGCGAGTTCGGCCTGCCCGCGCCACGCATCGCCGTGCTCGGCCTGAACCCGCACGCCGGCGAAGACGGCCATCTGGGCCGCGAGGAACTGGACCTGGTCATCCCGCTGCTGCAGCGCCTGCGCGCGGAGGGCATGGACCTGGTCGGGCCGCTGCCGGCCGATACCGCGTTCCTGCCGGCCAAGCTGGCCGGTTTCGACACCGTGCTGGCGATGTACCACGACCAGGGGCTGCCGGTGCTGAAGTACTCCGGTTTCGAGCAGGCGGTGAACCTGACCCTGGGCCTGCCCTACCCGCGCGTGGCGGTAGACCATGGCACCGCGCTGGACCTGGCCGGCCGCGGCATTGCCGATCCTTCCAGCCTGCAGGCGGCAACGACGCTGTGTGCGCAGCTTGCGCGGCAACGTACACTGAGCGCATGAATTCCCCGCATTCCCCCTCCGGCCCGGTGTTCACCGCACCGGCCAAGAAGCAGCTTGGCCAGCATTTCCTGGCCGATCGCCACTACATCGACAAGATCGTGATGGCGGTCAACCCGAAAGAAGGCGATCGCCTGGTCGAGATCGGTCCCGGCCAGGGCGCGATCACCCTGCCGCTGCTGCGCGTGCATCCGAAACTGACGGTGATCGAGTTCGACCGCGACCTGATCGCGCCGCTGACCGCCGCCGCCGAGCCGCTGGGCGAGCTGACCATCGTCCACCGCGACGTGCTGCGCGTGGACTTCACCGAGCTGGCTGCCGGCCAGCCGATCCGCCTGGTCGGCAACCTGCCCTACAACATCTCCTCGCCGATCCTGTTCCATGCACTGGAACATGCCGCGGTGATCCGCGACATGCACTTCATGCTGCAGAAGGAAGTGGTCGACCGCATGGCCGCCGGCCCCGGCAGCAAGGTGTACGGCCGCCTCAGCGTGATGCTGCAGGCCTATTGCCAGGTGACCTCGCTGTTCGTGGTGCCGCCGGGCGCGTTCCGGCCGCCGCCGAAGGTCGATTCGGCCGTGGTACGGCTGGTGCCGCGTGACCCGGCCTCGATCAACATCAACGACCACGCCCGTTTCGCCGAGGTGGTCAGGGCCGCCTTCGGGCAGCGCCGCAAGACCCTGCGCAATGCGCTCAACAACGTCGTGACGGCCGAGCAGTTCGTCGCCGCCGACGTGCGCCCCGATGCCCGCGCCGAACAGCTGGATGTGGCTGAATTCATCGCTTTGGCCAATGCCTCCTGATTACACTGCCGGTATGGAAGACGCTGACGTTTACGCCATTTCCGTCGAAGTCGCACCGCGCTTCCTCGACGACCAATCCGCGCCGGAAGACGGGCGCTATGCGTTCGCCTACACGATCCGCATCCACAACCAGGGCCGTGTTGCCGCGCGCCTGGTTGCACGCCACTGGCGCATCACCGATGCCAATGGCCGCGTCGAGCATGTCGATGGCGACGGGGTGATCGGCGAGCAGCCGCGCCTGCGTCCCGGTGAAGACTTCCATTACACGTCCGGTGTCATGCTGGGGACCGATCACGGGACCATGCAGGGCCACTACGACATGGTCGCCGACGACGGCACCGAATTCGCCGCGCCGGTCGCACCTTTCGTGCTGGCCATCCCGCGTACCCTGCACTGACACGGAGGCCGAACGATGAGTGTGTGGGCGATCGGCGACCTGCAGGGCTGCTACGACGTCACCCAGCGCCTGCTGGAGAAGATCCGCTTCGACCCGGCGCAGGACACCCTGTGGTTCTGCGGCGACCTGGTCAACCGCGGTGGCCAGTCGCTGGAAACGCTGCGGCTGGTGCATTCGCTGCGCGGGCACAGCGTGGTGGTGCTGGGCAACCATGACCTTTCGCTGCTGGCCGTCGGTGCACGCACCGAAGAGGAACAGCGCAAGGTCAACCCGGACCTGCTGCGCATCGTGCAGGCCGAGGACCGCGACGAACTGCTGGACTGGCTGCGCCTGCAGAAGCTGGTGCACGTGGACCGCGAGCTGGGCTGGATGATGGTGCACGCCGGCTTGGCGCCGAAGTGGACCACGCAGATGGCCGAAAAGCATGCCGCCGAGGTCGAGGCGCAACTGCACGGTGCCGGCTACCGCAAGCTGTTCCGCAACATGTACGGCGACAAGCCGAGCTGGGCGCCGAACCTGTCCGGCTACGACCGTTCACGGGCGATCATCAATGTGCTCACCCGTATGCGCTACTGCACCCCGCGCGGGCGCATCGGCATCGAGGACAAGGGCACGCCGGGCACGCAGGAACAGGGACTGTACCCTTGGTTCGAAGTGCCAGGCCGGGTCGAGCGCGACCTGAAGATCGTCTGCGGCCACTGGTCGGCGCTGGGCCTGACCATCACCCAGGGCGTGCATGCCATCGACACCGGCGCAGTCTGGGGCGGCAAGCTGACCGCGATCCAGCTCGATACCGATGAACTGCGCGTGGTGCAGGTGCCGGGCCGCGATGTCCCCGCACCCGTGCCCAACGCACGCATGCCAGCGCGACCAGCACGCGAGCGCCCGGCTGCATCGGCGCAGGGCAGGGATCCGGGCGGGGCCAGCGCCGCGGCCGCCAACCCGGGCAACCGTGGCCCGCGCCGCCGTCGTCGCCGTGGCGCCGGTGGGGGCGGCTCCGCAGGCCCTGGCAACAACGGGGCCCCGCCGCAGGCGTGACCTGATCGTTCCCGGCACCATGGACGGGTGCCGCTGCCCACTCCGGGCCCGGCCACCACCGGCGGTGGAAGCACCGCCCACGGTCCATCGCAGCCGTTGCGCGTCTTCGCCGCTGGGCGCAGCACGCGCGAAGAGGACCCGCGGTTCCAGCACGCCATCATCGGGCATTACCGGATGCCGTAGCGACAGCCCAGGCAGAGTCGACTGTCAGTCGACTATCGCGCGCAGCGCGGGTTTTTCGGGGGGCCGCCGAGAGCAGTCGACTAACAGTCGACTCTACCCCGTCGATATCCCCGTCGGTGTTTTCGTTGGTATTTGCGCGATCAGCGGCGCACGTAATGCACGAAGCGGAACGCGTAGACGTGGCGTTCGTCGGCCGGGTGCGGCTCGCTGCTGACTTCCCGCCAGTCCTGCATGTCGACTTCGGGGAAATGGGTATCGGCAGGCACTTCGGCATCGACCCAGGTCAGGTACAGGTCGCTGGCTTGGTCGAGCAGCTGGTGGAAGATCTCGCCGCCGCCGATGATGCACAACTCGCGGGCGCCCTCGCCTTCGGCAATCGCCTTGGCCTCGTCCAGCGACGCCACCGCGCGCATGCCCGCGAACGGCACCTGGCCGCTGCGGGTCAGCACCAGGTTGGTGCGCCCCGGCAGTACGCGGCCGATCGACTCGGCCGTCTTGCGCCCCATCAGGATCGGCTTGCCCAGGGTGAGCGCCTTGAAGTGCTTGAAATCATCCGGCAGGTGCCAGGGCATGGCATTGCCCTGGCCGATCCCACGGTTGCGGTCCAGCGCCACGATCATCGACAGCTTCATGGCACTCACACCGCCACCGGCGCCTTGATCGCCGGGTGCGGGTCATAGCCGTCAATGCGGATGTCATCGAACCGGAATCCGAACAGGTCGGTCACCTCCGGGTTCAACCACAGCTTGGGCAGCGCGCGCGGTTCGCGCGCCAGCTGCTCGCGGGCCTGCTCGAAGTGGTTCGAGTACAGGTGCGCGTCACCCAGCGTGTGCACGAAGTCGCCCACTCCCAGGCCGGTGGCCTGCGCCACCATGTGGGTCAGCAGCGCATAGCTGGCGATGTTGAACGGCACGCCGAGGAAGATGTCGCCGCTGCGCTGGTACAGCTGGCAGCTGAGCTTGCCGTCCACCACGTAGAACTGGAACAGGTTGTGGCACGGCATCAGCGCCATCTGCGAAAGCTCGCCCACGTTCCAGGCGCTGACCACCAGCCGGCGCGAATCGGGGTTGCGCTTGATCTCGTCCACCAGCCACTGCATCTGGTCGATCTCGCGGCCATCGGCGGTGGCCCAGCTGCGCCACTGCTTGCCGTAGACCGGGCCGAGATCGCCGTTCTCGTCGGCCCACTCGTCCCAGATGCGTACCTGGTTGTCCTTCAGGTAGCCGATGTTGGTATCGCCCTTCAGGAACCACAGCAGCTCGTGGATGATCGAGCGCAGGTGCAGCTTCTTGGTGGTGACCAGCGGGAAGCCTTTGTTGAGGTCGAAACGCATCTGCCAGCCGAACACGCTGCGGGTGCCTGTGCCGGTACGATCACTCTTCTCCGCGCCATGTTCCAGCACATGCGCAAGCAGATCCAGGTAGGCCTTCATGCCTTGCCCTCCGCAGCCATCACCGGTTGCGGCTGCAGCACGGGTGCGCGGCGCGACATCGCCAGCAGCACCAGGCCGAAGGCGATGAGCGGCAGGCTGAGGATCTGGCCGCGGGTCAGCCAGTCGAAAGCCACGTAGACGCCGTTGTCGGGCATGCGTACGAACTCCACCGCGAAGCGGAACAGGCCGTACATCAGTGCGAACAGGCCGCCGACCAGGTAGCGGTGGCGCGGCCTGGCCGAGACAGTCCACAGCACCACGAACATCACCAGACCTTCCAGCAGCGCTTCATACAGCTGCGAGGGATGGCGCGCGAACTGGTTCAGCGCGCCGGTGGCGAACTGCGCCTGCAAGGTGGCGTGGTCGAGCTGGTTCAGCGGCGCCGGCAGGCCCGACGGGAACACCACGCCCCAGGTACCGTCGGTGTACTTGCCCCACAGCTCGGCGCCGATGAAGTTGCCGATGCGACCAAAACCCAGGCCCAGCGGCACCAGCGGCGCCATGAAATCCATGGTGTCGAAGAAGTGCAGGCGGTGCTTGCGCGACCACCACCAGCAGGCGCCCAGCACGCCCAGCAGGCCGCCGTGGAAGCTCATGCCGCCATCCCATACTTTGAACAGCAGCAGCGGGTTGTGCAGGAAATCGCCCAGCGCGTAGAACAGCATGTAGCCGATGCGCCCGCCCAGCACCACGCCGAGCATGGCGTAGAACAGCAGGTCGGAGAAGCCGTTGGCGTCGACGCCCGGCAGGCGACCGGCGGCGATGCGCGTGCGTCCCAGCAGCCAGGCAGCGGTGAAGCCCAGCAGGTACATGATGCCGTACCAATGCACCTTGATCGGCCCCAGCGAGAGGGCGATGGGGTCGATGTCGTGGAAATAGATCATGGAAGGTGCCTTGCGGTTGAACGCCTATTCTCGGGCCAGTGCCGCCCCGGCTCAACCAAGGAGCTGGGGCGAGTTCGGCAACGCGTCATCGTTCGACCGCGTCGAGGCCGGGAAGTGCCCTTCGATCAGGCTGGAAACCTCGTCGATGGCATCCTGCAGCGCTTCCACCGGATTGGAACCACGCAGGCCCTCGCGCAGATGGGTGCAGACCCGCTGCCACTGCGCCGGGCTGACCCGGCCGCGCAGGCCGCGGTCGGCGACGATCTCGATGGCATGGTCGGCCAGCAGCAGGTAGATCAGCACCCCGTTGTTGTGAGCGGTGTCCCAGGTGCGCAGGCGTGCGAAGGCATGCTCGGCGGCCTGCCTCGGGGTGACCTTGTGCCACAACGCGGACAGAGGCAGATCGGCCTCCACAGAGAACATCACCTGACCGCCGTGGCGCTGCTCACCGGCGGCGATGGCCTCGGTGATCGCCTGCAGCGTGGCTGGCGGGAACGCGCGACGTACCGACGGCGAACATACATGGCGGAACAGACGTTGGATCATCACCAGCCTCCCGAAGCACCACCGCCACCGGAACGGCCACCGCCGCCGCCCCAGCCGCCTCCGCCGCCGAATCCACCACCACCGCCGAAGCCGCCTCCCCCGCCCCAGCTGCCGCCGCCCCAGCCACCACCGCCGGCAAAGCGCCCCGGGTGGCCGGACAGCATCGCCACGATCAGGCCAACCAGGCCGGCCAGGCCACTGGCCAGCAGGGTGGAGGTAAACAGGAACGCCGCCACGGCTGCGCCAGCGCCGCCGAGCAGGCCACGCAGCGGGCGCGGCACGCGCGCGAACACGCCGCGCAGGATGCTGCCGGCGAACACGCCGATGAACAGCGCCAGGAACCAGGTGTCGCCGCCACCGCCGGGCTCGCGCCCGCGATGACCGCTGACCGGTGCCGGCAACGCTTCGCCATCGATCAGCTTGACCAGCACGGCGGTGGCATCAGTGATGCCCCCGGCGTAGTCGCCGCTGCGGAAGCGTGGCACCAAGTACTCCTGGATGACCCGGTTGGCGATGGCATCGGGAATCGCGCCTTCCAGGCCGTAGCCCGGCTCGATCCGCACGCGCCGGTCGTCCTTGGCCACCACCAGCAGCACCCCGTCATCCACGCCCTTGCGGCCGATCTGCCACTGGTCGAAGACCCGCGTGGTGTACTGGGCGATGTCTTCCGGCTGGGTGGTGGGTACCACCAGCACCTGCAGCTGGCTGCCCTTGCGCTGCTGAAGGTCAAGCGCCTGCTGTACCAGCGCCTGCTTCTGCGCGGCATCCAGCGTGCCGGTGGTGTCGACCACCGGCGAATCCAGCGCCGGAACCGGCGCCAGCTGCTGAGCCTGCGCTGCCAGCGGCAGCCACAGCAGCAGAGCCAGCAGCGCAGTGGCCAGGCGCATGGGTCAGTGGCCCGGCTGCGGTGCCGGCTGCTGCTGCGGCGCGCTGCCGAAATCGACCGCCGGCGCGTTGGAGATCTGCGCTTCGTTGTCCACGGTGAAGTTCGGCTTGGTCTTGTAGCCGAAGATCTTGGCGGTGACCACCTGCGGGAACGAGCGGATGTAGGTGTTGTAGTCCTGCACCTGCTGGATGTAGCGGCCACGGGCGACGGTGATGCGGTTTTCAGTGCCTTCCAGCTGGGCCTGCAGGTCGCGGAAGTTCTGGTCCGACTTCAGCACCGGGTAGTTCTCGGTGACCACCAGCAGCCGCGACAGCGCGCTACCCAGTTCGCCCTGGGCCTGCTGGAACTGCTTGAGCGAGGCTTCGTCATCGGCGTTGACGTTGATCTGGCCGACACGCGAGCGGGCGTTGGTGACTTCGGTCAGCACGCGCTCTTCCTGGCTGGCAAAGCCCTTCACCGTCTGCACCAGGTTGGGCACCAGGTCGGCGCGCCGCTTGTACTGGTTGAGCACTTCGGACCAGCTGGCCTTGACCGCCTCATCCTTCTGCTGGATGGCGTTGTAGCCGCAGCCGGACAGCAGGGAGGCCAGCAGCATCAGGGGCAGGACACGGGTGAACAGGCGCATGGCGGAGGTTCCGGGTGGGCTTGGCGCCGAGCATGCCATGGTTCGGGTGAAAGACCGGCCATCGGGCGCCGCCCCCTCCGCGGTGGGTTGTGCTCATGGATCGCCTGGGTAGTCCGGGCGGGTGGGCATGGCGGGGGACGCCGTGAATCCGTCCCTGGAGGCTTAGCCGCGCCATCCATGGCGCGGATACCCCCGCCACGCCCACCCGCCCGGCCTCATACGGTTTCCTGCGCACCGCGGGAAGATCAAAGGAAAAAATCAAAAGCAAACGCCGGTTCTTCAGGCATTCGTGTTGACCAAGGTCGACACCTACCAGAGCGGAACGCCGTTACGACAGATCGCGGGAATCTGTCGAAGGCGGGGTGGGTCCGGTTGAGGGGGCGTGAGCCGCATGGATGCGGCGACCGAGCTTACATGGACGTACTTGCAGCGTCCCCCTCAACCGGACCCACCCCGCCAACCCACGGAATGCAGGCTTTTGCCGTTGACGTTGACGTTGATTCGGCGGGTGCAGGGCTGCAAGCCCTGCCGGAACCCCATATCACTCAGCAGGCCTCAGCCACCGCAGTGCGGCTACGCCCCAGCCATGCCAGCAGCAGGCCCGACGCGGCCAGCAGGCCACCGGCCACCGGAATCGCGGCGTAGCCCAGTCCCGAGCTGATCACCGCACCACCCAGCGCAGCTCCTACCGCATTGCCCAGGTTGAATGCACCCACGTTGATCGACGACGCCAGGCCCGGCGCCTCGCTGGCCACCTGCATCACCCGGATCTGCAGCGGCGGCACGAGGGCGAAGGTCGCCGCGCCGAACAGCAGTACACCCAGCGCCGCGGTGGCGTGGCTCATGAAAGCCAGCGGCAGCACGAACATCAGCACCGCCAGGGCAGCCAGCAGGATACGGGTGGCGCCATCGAGCGACCAGTCAGCCATGCGCCCACCGATGCCGTTGCCGAAGGTGAAGCCGATGCCGATCAGGGCCAGCGCCATCGCGATGAAGGCATTGGAGGCGCCGGTCAACTCGGTCAGTACTGGTGCGACGTAGGTGTACAGCGTGAACATCGCACCCGCACCAAGCACGGTAGTGGCCATGGCCAGCAGCACCTGCGGCTGCAGGATCGCCTTCAGTTCGCGGCGCACGTCCGGGCGCGGTCCCGGTGCGGACGCGGGCAGCGCGAAGCCCAACGCAGTGATCGCGACCAGGCCCAGCGCCGCAGTACCGGCGAAGGACAGGCGCCAGCCCAGCTGCTGGCCGACCCAGGTCGCCAGCGGCACGCCACCGATGTTGGCGATGGTCAGGCCCATGAACATGGTGGCCACGGCCGCAGCCTGCTTTTCCTTCGGCACCAGGCTCGCAGCGACCACCGCACCGATGCCGAAGAAGGCACCGTGGTTGAGGCTGGTGACCAGGCGCGACAGCAGCAGCATCCCGTAGTTCGGCGCCAGCGCAGACAACAGATTGCCGGCGACGAAGATCGACATCAGCAGCATCAGCGCGGTGCGCTTGCCGAAACGCCCCATCAGCAGGGTCATCACCGGCGCGCCCAGCATCACGCCCACGGCATAGGCGGTGATCAGCATGCCCGCAGTGGGGATGCCAACGCCGACGCCGTCGGCGATGACCGGCAACAGGCCCATCGGGGCAAACTCGGTGGTTCCGATGGCGAAGGCGCCAACGGCAAGCGCCAGCAAGGCGGCTCTGGAATTCATGGGGGAGTCCTGGGGGGCGGGAATCGGGAGTGCGTAGCCTGCGCGCTTTGCTGCGCCGGATTAAGCCTCGCCCCGGGAAAACACTGTTGATCCTGATTCACAAGTGGAGGCCGGAACGCAGCCAAAAGTGCAAAAACCGCAGTGCCGTTGCAGAGCCAACCTCCCCCACAACGCAGAACCCCCGGCATGCCGGGGGTTCTGAGGGACTCACACGCCTGTGGCGCGCTTACCAGTTGCCGGCACCCGGCACGTTGTGCTCGCGGGCGCGGCGGCGCATCAGCAGGTTCAGCCACTCCACCAGCACCGAGAAGCCCATCGCGGCGTAGATGTAGGGCTTGGGCACGTGCACGTCCAGGCCGTCCAGGATCAGCACCGCACCGATCATCAGGATGAAGGCCAGGGCCAGCATCTTCACGGTCGGGTTGGCATCGATGAAGCGGCCCAGCGGGTTGGCGGCCAGCAGCATCACCATCACCGACAGCAGGATCGCGGCGACCATCACCGGGATGTGGTCGGCGATGCCGACGGCGGTGATCACCGAGTCCAGCGAGAACACGATGTCGATCACCGCGATCTGCGCGATCACGTAGCCGAACACGGCCGAGGCCTTGGTGGTGCTGGGATCTTCATCCTCGCCGCCGCTGATCAGCTCCTTGATCTCCATGCAGCCCTTGATGATCAGGAACAGGCCACCAACGATCAGCACCAGGTCGCGGATGGAGATGCCCATGCCGGCCACGGTGAACAGGTTGGCCGCCATGTGCGCCAGGTAGGCCAGCGACACCAGCAGCGCGATGCGGGTGATGCAGGCCACCGCGATGCCAAGCTTGCGGGCGAACGGGCGACGCTCTTCCGGCAGCTTGCTGACCGCGATGGAAATGAACACCAGGTTGTCGATGCCGAGCACGATTTCCAGCGCGCTGAGCGTGAACAGGGTTACCCAGGCATTGGGGTCGGCGAGGAACTCAAAGGACATGGAAACTCTTCAAGGCAGTGGGGGAATGGGGTTTCAGCCGTAGTTGCCGGCCAGCGCGTGCGGAACCACGACCAGCGCCCAGCACAGCAGCACGTTCATCATCAGCACGAAGACCGCCGCCGAGCCCATGTCCTTGGCGCGGCCGGCCAGTTCATGGATCTCGCTGCCGTAACGTTCGATCACCGCTTCGATGGCCGAGTTGGCCAGCTCCATCGCAAGCACCAGCAGCATCGAGCCGATCAGCAGCGCGCGTTCGACCGGCGTCTGGCCTAGCCAGATCGCGAGCGGCGTCAGCAGGATCAGCAGGTAGACCTCCAGCCGGAACGACGACTCGTGCAGCCAGGCAGCGCGCAGGCCCTGCCAGGACCAGCGGGCGGCCTGGAAGATGCGGCGCGGGCCGCGCGGCAGATGGCCGAACTGATCAGCCACGGGGCGAACATCCAGCAACAGGGACGCGGCGCAGCGACCGCTCAGACGCACGGCAGGGGATCATGGGCGCACAGGAATAGGCAGATGGCCGCCATTTTGCCACAAGGCCGCCCGCCGCCGCCCGGCACCGGCCCGGTGAACGGACTGCCAGGGGCAAGCTTCGACCTGCCCCAGCTTCTATCATGGTCGTCCCTACCCTGCCGGAGCGCCTGATGTCCCATCGCCGTACCTGCCTGCTGATGCTGGGCCTGCTGACCGCCGCCCCCCTTGCCCAGGCCCTGGGCCCGGCCAAGTCACCGCGGGTACCCGAACAGGTCTCCAACGTGGCCTGGGCCAGCGACATGGCCCACTTCGCCAGCGCCGACCAGGCCAGCCCGCCGCCGCGTGGCGGTATCGAGTTCATCGGCAGCTCCTCGATCCGCATGTGGGAGAGCCTGGCCACCGACTTCCCCGGCCAGCCGGTGTTCAACCGCGGCTTCGGGGGTTCGGAAGTGCGTGATAGCACCTGGTATGCCGATCGCATCGTGGTGCCGTATGCACCGTGCAAGGTGTTCTTCTACGCGGGCGACAACGACCTCAACAGCGGCCGCAGCGCCGTGCAGGTGCGCGACGATGTGGTTGCCTTCGTGCAGCGCGTGCATCGCGACCTGCCGAAGACCCGGGTCGAGTACCTGTCGATCAAGCCGAGCCCGTCGCGTGCGCATCTGCTGCCGGCGATCAACGAGGCCAATACGCTGATCAAGGCCGCCCTGGCCACGCTGCCCAACACCGGCTTCACCGACATCTACACGCCGATGCTGGGCACCGATGGCCAGCCGGATGCAACGCTGTTCCGCGAGGACATGCTGCACATGACCCCGGCCGGCTATGCGATCTGGACCAAGGCGCTGGCGCCGAAGGTCAACTGCAACTGAGGGACTGCGGACGCCGGGCATGGCCCGGCGCTACCGCAACCCCATCCACGCATGGCGTGGATCTACTGAATCACGGGCCATGGGGTCGGAGGATCAGCGGAAGATGACCGTGGCCTCCGTGCCCTGGCCTGGCTCGCTGGCCAGCCTGACCTTCCAGCCGAAGCGGTCGCACAGCCGGCGCACGATCGACAGGCCCAGGCCGGTGCCCTGCGGGCGGCTCGGCTCGGCGCGGTAGAACGGTTCGAAGGCCCGCGACAGGGCGTCGGCAGACATGCCGATACCGGTATCGCGCACTACCACCCGGTCGTTGTGCACATGCACGTCGATGCGCCCCTCGTCGGTGTAGCTGCAGGCATTGCGCACCAGGTTGCTGATCACCACCTGCAGCACCCGCGGCGGCGCATGCAACTGCACCGGGCCGTCGCTGTGCAGGTGCACCGACACCGGGCGAGACCCCAGCAGTTCGTTGGCATTGTCCACCTCGTAGCGGACGATGTCGTTGACGTCGAACAGCTCGATCTGCGGTTCGACATCGGCCTCGCGGGCCAGGATCAGGAACGCATCGATCACCGCCTCCATGTCACGGCCAGCCCGCTGGATGCGCTGCAGGCTGCGGCGCAGGCGCGGCTGCAGGGTTTCATCGCCAAGGGCCATGTCGCTGGCGACGCGGATGACGGTCAGCGGTGTGCGCAGTTCATGGCTGGCGTCGCGGGTGAAATTGCGCTCGCGCGCCACATGCGCGCTGACCCGGTTGGCCAGCGAATGCAGTGCGGCCGCCAGCTGGCGGGTCTCGCCCTGCATGTCCGCCGGCAGCTTGTTCGGCTCCAGATCGGCCGCTTCGGGGTGGCCCGGGTCCCAGCGCGAGACGCGCCGTGCCAGCCAGTTCACCGGCGACACCAGGCGCTTGGAAGCCCGATAGGTCACCCAGCTGGCGCCATACACCGCCAACAGGGTCAGCAGCACCGGCACGATGCCGAACCAGAACGCCAGCATCTCCGCACGCGAACGCAGGAACACCAGGTACAGGCGACCGGCGGGGCGCACATCGACCAGCACCAGCTGGTCATCCTGAGGCAGTTCGTGGAAGCCGGGCTCCAGGTTGCGCAGGTTGGCCGGCAATGACAGCGCCGACTGCCCGCTTTCCAGCAGGTAGCCGCGGATGTTCTGGGTGTTGGGCGGCGGCTGCACCGGCGACGCCTCGTGCAGCGTCCAGTAATAGGCCGCTTCCTCGCGCAGGGCGGCGCCGACCAGGCTGTGCTTGATGACCAGCGACACCAGCCAGGCACCGAGCAGGATGCCCAGGCTGGCCAGGACTGCCTGCAGGATGAAGGCGATACGGATCTTGCGCGGCAGGCCGTGCGGCATTGCGGGGTCCCGGTCAGAGCGCTGCGATTATAGGCAGCGCGCTGCGCCGTAGTCGTGCACGGACGCTGACCGGCGGCAGCGCCGGCCGGTCATCCGTGCCCGATGCGGGGTCGTTGCCCGGCCGGGCCTGATGCTGCACCGGCCCGGCCCCGATCAGGCCATCGGCTGTGCGATATCGGCAATGCGGTAGCCGGCGCTCTGCACAGTGTGCAGCAGCGGACGGTCGAACGGCTTGTCGATGATCTTGCGCAGGTTGTACAGATGGCTGCGCAGCGTGTCCGAGTCCGGCAGGCCATTGCCCCAGATCTCGCGTTCGATCTCCTGGCGGGTGACCACGCGCGGCGATTCGCGCATCAGGATGGTCAGCAGGCGCAGGCCGATCGGCGACAGCTGCAGCTCGGTACCGGCACGGGTGGCCCGCATGCTGACCGGATCGAGCACCAGGTCGGCGACCTTCAGCACCTCCGAACCCACCTGGCGACGTTCGCGGCGGATCAGCGCGCGCAGGCGGGCTTCCAGCTCCTGGATCGCGAACGGCTTGGTCAGGTAGTCATCGGCGCCGAACCCGAGGCCGGTGAGCTTGTCGTCCAGCGTGTCGCGTGCCGTGAGCATCAGCACCGGGGTGGACTTGCGCGCATCGTTGCGCAGGCGACGGCACACTTCGATGCCATCCAGGCGCGGCAGCATCAAGTCGAGCACCACGACGTCATAGCTGTTCTCCGCCGCAAGGCGGTAGCCATCCAGGCCGTCCTGTGCATAGTCGACTTCGAAGCCGCGACCTTCCAGGTATTCGCCGATCATCTCGGAGATGTTGCGGTTGTCTTCGACCACCAGCACCAAGCCGGAGGTCTCCTTCGTCTGACGCATGTGATTCCCTCTAACTTCAGCTTTGTGAAACATGCCGGATCGACGGTGGACGCGATGTGAAGTTCCGTCAAGAGGTACACAAACGGTTCAGAGGAGCGGCCTGAGCAGCGGCCAGACGTTGTCCAGCAGCTTCGGCTGCGCCTCTGCGGTCGGGTGCAGGCCGTCGGCCTGCATCATGCCCGGCTGCAGGGCCACGCCTTCCAGCAGGAAGGGTAGGAGCGGCACCTCGTACTGCGTGGCCAGCGCCTTGTAGGCCGCAGCCAGGCGCTGGCGATAGGCCGGCCCGTAGTTGGGCGGTACGTCGATGCCCAGCAGCAATACCTTCGCGCCGGCCTTCTGGCTGGCGTGCACCATCTTTTCCAGGTTGCCCTGCACCTGCGCCGGGGTCAGCCCACGCAATGCGTCATTGCCGCCCAGCGCGATCACCACCACCGTCGGCTTTTCCTTCGCCAGCAGGCCCGGCAGGCGGGTCAGCGCGCCGGCGGTGGTCTCGCCGCTCATGCTGGCGTTGACGATGCGCGCCGGGGTTTTCGACTGCTGCCTGACCCGCTGTTGCAGCAGGCTGACCCAGCCGGCGTCGGCAGGGATATTGTGGGCGGCACTGAGGCTGTCGCCGAGCACCAGCACGGTGCGGGCCGGACCTTTGGCACAGGCCAGCCCCGGCAACAGCAGGAACCCTAGCAGCAGCACCACCATCGCGCCGGCTCGCCGGCTCCATCCCGTCTTGCGCATTGGAGTCTCCTCATCGACAGCCTGTCCCCCCGCAGCGCGCCCGTCGCCATCGCCGTCGACCAGGTCGGCAAATCCGTGCAGGGCCCGGAGGGTGAAGTCCACATACTGGACAACATCACCCTGACCGTCCATGAAGGCACCAGCGCGGCCATCGTCGGCGCCTCCGGTTCGGGCAAGACCACCCTGCTCGGCCTGCTGGCCGGGCTGGACCTGCCCAGCCACGGCCGCATTGCACTGTCGGGCCAGGACCTGGGCGACCTCGATGAAGAAGCGCGGGCCCAGCTGCGCGCGCGTGAGGTTGGCTTCGTGTTCCAGAGCTTCCACCTGCTACCGGCGCTGACCGCCGCCGAAAACGTCGCGTTGCCACTGGAACTGGCCGGGCGCGAAGACCGGGCGCGGGTCGATGAAGTGCTGGCCCAGGTCGGGCTGGCCCATCGCGCCCGCCACTATCCGCGCCAGTTGTCGGGCGGCGAGCAGCAGCGCGTGGCATTGGCGCGTGCGTTCGTCACCCGCCCACGCATCCTGTTCGCCGACGAACCGACCGGCTCGCTGGACCACGCCACCGGCCAGCACATCAGCGACCTGCTGTTCGAACTCAACGCCGGCAGCGGCACCACCCTGGTGCTGGTCACCCACGACCTGCGCCTGGCCCAGCGCTGCCAGTACATCCATCGCATCGACGAGGGCCGGCTGCTGCCGGTCGAGCATGGGGCGCAGGCATGAACCTGCTGCGGCACGCGTGGCGCGCGCTGCGTCGCGAGGCCCTGGCCGGTGACCTGCTGACCGTGTTCGCCGCACTGGTGCTGGGCGTGGCGGTGATGACCGCGGTGGGCACGCTGGTCAACCGGGTCAACCTGGCGCTGACCGGCAGCGCTGCGGAAATGCTCGGCGGCGACCTTGGCATCGTCGGGCGCGATGACCCGCCGCAGGCGTTCGCCGACGAGGCACAGCGGCGTGGACTGGCCTACACCCGCATCGCCAGCTTCGGCAGCGTGCTGTTCAACGGTGATGCCAGCCAGATGGCCAGCATCAAGGCGGTGCAGGCGGGCTATCCGCTGCGTGGCACGCTGCGGGTGCGGGCCACACCCGGCGGCGCCCTGATCGCCGATGCCGGCATGCCGCCCAAGGGCCAGGCCTATGCCGACCCGCGCCTGTTGCAGGGACTGGGGCTGAAAGCCGGCGATGACCTCGAATTCGGCGCCGGCACGCTGCGCATCGCCGGCATCATCGAGGCCGAACCGGATACCGGTGGCGACCTGCTGACGCTCTCCCCCACCCTGCTGGTCAACCGCGCCGATGTGGAAGGCACAGGCCTGCTTGGCCCCGGCAGCCGCATCAACTACCGGCTGATGTTCGCCGGCTCCGCCGACCAGGTTGCCGCGTTGCGCCAGTGGCTGCTGCCACAGGTGAAAGGCCTTCGCCTGCTGAGCGTGGACGACACCCAGCGCGGCGTGCGCCAGGCCTTTGATCTTGCCGGGCGCTTCCTCGGCCTGAGCGCGCTGCTGGCGGTATTGCTTGCCGGCGTGGCGACCGCGCTGGCGGCCAACCGTTTTGCCCTGCGCCGCATCGACCAGGTGGCGATCCTGCGCTGCCTGGGCGCGCGCCAGCGCGACATTCTGTCCGGTCTGGCACTGCAGCTGCTGATGCTGGCAGTGCCGGCCTGCGCACTCGGCATCGGCCTGGGCATGGCTGCGCAGGAAGGTCTGGTGCAGGTACTGGGCAGCCTGGTGCCGCAGCGCTTGCCGCTACCCGAGGCAATGCCGGCGCTGACCGGCGCCGGCATCGGCCTGTTGCTGCTGTTCGGCTTCGGCCTGCCGCCGCTGCTGCGCCTACGCGGGGTGCCGCCGATGCGCGTGCTCAACCGCTCCTTCGCCGCCCTGCCCCCGGCCTCGCTGCTGGCCTACGTAGCAGCGCTGGCGGCCAGCCTGCTGCTGGCGGTGCAGGTGACCGGTGATCTCAAGCTGGCGCTATGGGTGCTGGGCGGCCTGGCCGCGTTGGCGGTGGCGGCCGGCGTGGTCGGTTTCGTGCTGCTGCAGCTGCTGCGCGGCCTGCAGCACCGTCTGCACGGCCACTGGCGGCTGGGCCTGGCGGCGCTGACCCGGCGCCGGATGCTGGCGGTGATGCAGCTGGTCGGGCTGTCGCTGTCGCTGTGCGCGCTGTTGCTGCTGGCGGTGACCGGCCCCGGCCTGCTGCAGCAGTGGCGCGAACGCCTGCCCGCGGATACGCCGAACTACTTCCTGATCAATATCCAGCCCGGACAGCGTGACAGCGTGCTGGCCGCGCTGCGCGGACTGGGGGCCAACGACGCCAGCATCGAACCGATGGCGACCGGTCGCCTGATCGCGATCAACGGCAAGCCGCCGCTGCGCGTGGATCGCTCGCCGGACCAGAGCGGGCAGCCGGCGTCAGGCGAAGCCCAGCGCGATGACGACGACGAGAACCGGCCGTTGAACTTCAGCTGGCGCAGCAGCTTCCCGCCGGCCAACACGCTGATGAACGGCACCTTCTGGACGCCCGACAGCACGGCGGCGGAGGCGTCGGTTGAAATCGGCTGGGCCAAGCGCTACGGCGTGTATCCGGGCGACCGCATCACCATTTCAGTAGGCGAGCAGGAGCGCGAGTTCACCGTCACCAGTGTGCGCAAGGCCGACTGGAACACCTTCCGGCCGAACTTCTTCGTGCTGCTGAATCCCAATGCGGTGGGCGACACCCCGCACAACCTGCTGTCGGCGTTCCATCTGCCGGCCGGCAACGCGGCTGGGCTGGGCGAGCTGGTGCGCGCGCAGCCCAACCTGTCGCTGCTGGACGTGGACGCGGTGATCTCGCAGGTGCGCGATGTGATGGAGCGGGTCGCGCAGGCGGTGCAGCTGGTGATGGTGTTCAGCCTGCTGGCCGGCGTGCTGGTGCTGCTGGCCGCACTGCAGGCCACGGCGGGCGAGCGCCGTTACGACAGCGCGGTGCTGCGCACGCTGGGCGCGACCCGGCGCCAGCTGCGCGGTGCGGTGCTGGTGGAGTTCGGCGCGCTGGGCACGCTGGCGGCGATGCTGGCGGTGGGCGCAGCGGCTGCCATCGGCGTGGCGGTCTCGCAGAAGGTGTTCGAACTGCCCTTGCTGCCGCCGTGGCCGGGGCTGCTGGTCGGCGGCGTAATCGGCATCGGCTTGAGCCTGCTGGCGGGCTGGTGGGGTACGCGGGCGATCCTGCATACGCCGCCGGCATTGGCGCTGCGTGAGGCCTGAGGCGGCGCCGGACCGGGGCGCGTGCCGAGCAAGCTCGGCACCTACCAAGTGCACATGACGGCGTTGCCAGTGTTCAAGGAACAAGCACATCCACGCATGGCGTGGCTCTACTGGGCCTTTTCCACGTACTTGGCGAACACGTCGTCAATCTGCTTGTCCTTCACCTTCTTGCCGGACTGGATTTCTTCGGCCTGGGTGAACAGCGGAATGATCATCGCCATGCCGTCGATCCTGGTCTTCAGGTGCACGCCCGGGGCCTGGCTCAGGAACCCGTCCCAGCGCTGGCGCACCTTGGCCCAGTAACCTGCAGTGGCCTTCCAGTAATTGCGCGCCGGGGTGAAGTCGACCTCGGTGGTCTTCACGTAGTCGTTGAAGCCGAACTCGCGGGCGATCTCCACCTGGTTGCCGTCGGCGTTGCGCTGCACCTTGGTGTTGAACTGCTCGTGGGTCCAGCCATTGGGCGTGAGCGTGTGGCGGTTGACCACGGCCAGCGCGTTGTAGTCGCTGCGCTTGGTGTACTCACGGCGCGGCAGCGGGCGCCAGCTCAGGTCGCTGGTCCAGCTCGGCACGTTGTTGGTGTAGGTCCAGGTGCCGGTGCCGCAGTAGCGCGGCGCATCGCTCACTTCGTACACGCACTGGGTCCAGGCGCCCTGGTTGGTCGCCGCCGGAATGCTGCGCACCCGCCAGGTCTGGTCGGCACTGAACTCGAAGCGGTTCGGCGCTTCGTAGACCCAGTCCTGGCGCCAGTGCTTGGTGATGTGACCGCTCTTCTCGTCCAGCAGCAGGTGCTGCAGCACGATGCGCTTCGGTGTGTCCTCGACCACGATGACCACTTCGCTGCCGCCACTGCGCATCGCCGGTGCACGCTCGTAGCCCGGCTTCAGCAGCACGGTCTCGTCGAACGCGAAGTCCACGGTGTACTCACCCTGCATGGCAAGGATGCTGTCGTGGTCGCGGGCGATATCGGAGGGCTGCGCGCTGGCCACGCCGCTGGCGGCAAGCACAAGCAGGGCGCTGGCTGTCTGGAGCTTCATCGGGTCTTCCTTCGGGGTTGCAGATTCATTGAGCGGCCATCCGTGGCCAACGGGCGTTCCATCAGGAGAGGGTCACAGGCGGATCAGCGGCAGGTCGCCGGGAACCCGCAGCGCCGGACGCCGCGCGGCATCGGCACAGCAGCAGTCGTCAATCGCCAGTTCGCCTTCAGCGTTTTCCAGGCGGGCGATGCGGCGCGCGGTGGCCGCGCCCAGCGAAGACAGGGTCGACAGGCTGGCAGCCAGCGTGCGCCCGTCGTCGGCGGCATGCAGGCGCAGCGCGCACAGGCGCCAGCGCTGGCCACCGAGATGGCCGGCCAGGCGCCGCCACAGGCGTTCGCCGACGCTGCCATCGCTGTCGTGTTCCGGCCCCGGCGGCAGCGCGGCTACCAGCCGGTCCCAGGCCAGGAAGTCGCTGTCCGGCAGCAGGTACAGGCGCCACACGCAGCGGCCGCGGCCATCAAGGAAGCACAGGCTTTCGCGCAGGCCCTCGCTGTCCACGCCCTGGCAGGCGTGCACGCGTACGGCCTGGCGCCAGCCGCCCAGCTCGTTGCCGTCGGCGTGGTACAGGCACAACACGGTGCCGAGCGTGGCCAGCTGTGCCGGGGTCGGCCAGGCCGCGCTGTTCGGCGCGGCGATGGAGTCATTCCTGCGTGCGGACAAGGCTCGGCTCATGAGATCACCAGGAAACGGCAAGGCTGGCGGAGAAGGTGCGGCCCGGGCTGCTGAAACGATCGCTCAGTGCGCGATCGGTGATCAGGCTCGGGGTGATCGACGACCATTCGATGTAGCGCTTGTCGGCCAGGTTGAACACGCCGACATTGAAGGTGGCACCCGGCGCGAAGTTCCAGTGCGCCATCAGGTCCAGCACGCCGTAGCCGGCCGGCTGGTAGACGAACGGCGCCGGTGCGTTCGGATTGGTCTGCGCCGCAGGCGGCGGCAGGCGCTTCTTGCGCTGCACGAAGGTACCGGCCAGTTCGACGCCCCAGGTATCGGTGTCGTACATCAGGCCCAGCGTGCCACGCAACGGATCGACCGAGGCCAGCGGTTCGTCATCGGTCCGGTTGTCACCACGCGACCATGCCAACGCACTGCGCAGCGCCCAGCCCTTCAGCGCCGGGCTGAGTTCGCCAAACTCGATGCCGGCCTTCATTTCCGCGCCATAGATGCGCGCGTCGGCGATGTTCTGCGACTGGAACACGGTCAAACCCTGCGCGTTGCGACCGGTATCGACGTTGGACTGGATGAAATCCTTGTAGTCGTTGTAGTAGCCGCTGACGCTGACGTACGCCGCCGGCGCGATGAAGCGCAGGCCCAGTTCGTAACCGTCGCTGGTTTCCGGCTTCAGGTCCGGATTGGCGATGGCGGTATAGCGGAAGGCGATGTTGGTCAGGCCGATGTTGACGTCGTTGTACGGCGGCGAACGGAAGCCACGCGCATAACCGGCGAACAGCGACCATTCGTCGGTAAAGCGCCAGACCATGCCCAGCTTCGGCGACACGCTGGTCTTCTTCAGCTGCGCCACGGCCGTGGTCGGGTTGTCTTCGGCGAAGATGCTGTCCACTTCCGGCTTCAGCTCGTAGCGGTCCACGCGCACGCCCGGCACCAGCGACAGCCTGCCATCGGCAAAGCGCATCTCATCCTGTGCATACAGGCCCAGCTCGGTAGTCTTGCTGATCGGGAAGTCACGCACCGGGAAGGTGTCCGGCAGCACCGTGTTGCTGACCACGCCAGCCTTACTGACCTGATAGCCGTCGCGCTTCTGGCGGATCTCGGTACGGGTGCCTTCGAAACCGTAGGTCAATGCGTGCTCGACGCTGCCGGTGGCGAACGCCTTGTTGAACTGCGCCTGCAGGCCATAGGCATGCTGGTCGAAGGAGAACACGCGGTGGCGACGGGTGCCGTCGGTGCGGGTCTCGTCGGTCTGCTGCCGGGTTTCGCTGTTCTGCGCGTACACCTGCCAATGCAGGCTGTCGGCGAACGGCTGGTCCAGCGCATCCATCTCGTGGGCGAAGGAGACGCGGTTGCGCTTCTGGGTGTCGTGGGACTTCATGCCAGTGGCCGCAGCCATCGCGCCGGGGCGCGGTGCAACGCTGGCGATCGCCGACAGCACATTGGTATCGGTGGTGTCTTCGTTGCCTTCCACGGTCAGGCGGAAGCGCTGGTCCTCGCTGGGTGCATAGACCAGTTTGCTGAGCAGGCTGCGGCCGTCGCGATCCTGCGGATTGGACGCGGTGCGGGTGTCGTTGTCGCTGCGAACCGTGCCCTTGTTGTCCGTTTCCTGCCCCTGGTGGTGATTGACGTTGACCAGGCCGCTCCAGTGGTCGCCACCGAAGGCGGCCGTGGCACCGCCGAGCAGGCCCTTCCACTCACCGTCGTAGCCGAACTTCAGGCCGAAGTAGCTGTTCTTGCCGTCCTTGAGATAGTCGGCCGGGTCTTTGGTCACGAACGCGACCACGCCACCGAGTGCATCGGAGCCGTACAGCGGGCTGGCCGGTCCACGCACGATCTCGACGCGCTTGAGCGTATCGAGGTCGGTGAAGTTGCGGTTGGAACTGGCGAACGAACCGATGTCGAACCGGGTCGGCATGACGATGCCGTCGGTCTGGATGCGCACGCGGTTGCCGTCCAGGCCACGGATGCGGAAACCATCCAGGCCGAAGCGGGTCGCGCTGCGGGTGACCGACAGGCCCGGCTCGTAGCGCACCAGATCCTTGATGTCCTGCACCAGGTGCCGGTCCATCTGCTCACGGTCGATGACATCCACGGTGGCCGCCACGTCACTCAGCGCCCGCTCGGTGCGGGTGGCGGTGACCTGCACCCGATCGAATTCGCGCGCATCGGGGGCAGCAGTGGCAGCAGCGTGGGCGGACAGCGGCAGCGCCATCCAGACAGCAAGGCAAAGGGCGGTATGGCGGGTCATCGGGTTCGTTCGGTCAGGCAGGGGAACCCCCGGTTACCGGCGCACCCGGAAGGTGCACGCGGTAGACCGAGGGGGAGAGAGCGGGAGCGGACGGGGCGCCCACCCTGTCGGCGCTGCCGGCAGGAGGGAGGGAGGCGGGCGACCAGACCGCGATTACTTGGTCAGGATCAGCTTGTCGTTGCTGGTGTGCCGCAGGCGATAGAAGCGGTCGCCGTGCTGGATCAGGATTTCACGACGGCCCTTGAGCAGGGCTTCGCTGTCGATGACCTCTTCCGGCGGAACGACACGGACCGGACGATCGCGGAGGGTCAGCGTTTCGGGGCGCAGCAGTACAGGTTGAGCATTCATGAGCATCTGGACTCGTGCGAGGGACGAGTTAAATGATAATGATTCTCAGTTGACAATCAACAACCATTCTCAACTTGATTGATTGGATTAATGATCGAATTTTCAGATTCGATAGATCGCATCAATCAAATGGCGACGCATGTGTGTAGAGTCGAGTGTTGGTCGACTGCTTCGAGCAACAGCAGTCGACCAACAGCCGACTCTACCGAGGCCCAGGCCCGGTCGGCCCCGGAGTTCAGGCGAAGGCGGCTTCGACGTCGGCCCAGCCGGCGGCGTCGACCTGCTCCAGCGCTTCCAGTGCCTGCAGGTTCTGCAGCAGCTGGCTGACCCGGCTGGCACCGAGGATCACGCTGGAGACGTTCGGGTTGCGCAGGCACCAGGCGATGGCCAGCGTGGCCGGCGCCTGCCCCAGCGCACGCGCCACCTCGCTGAAGCGGCGCACCTGGGCCAGGCGGGCTTCGGCGTCGGCACCCAGCACCAGGTCCTGCAACCACTGCATGCCTTCCCGGCCCAGCCGCGCATCGGCCGGAATGCCCTGGTCGTACTTGCCGGTGAGCAGGCCCGAGGCCAGCGGCGAGAAGATGGTGGTGCCCAGTCCGGCGCCGGCATACAGCGGCGCGTACTCGACCTCCACGCGCTCGCGGTGCAGCAGGTTGTACTGCGGCTGCTCCATCGACGGGCCCTGCAGGTTGCGCGCCTGCGCGATGTCCAGCGCCTGCTGGATCTGCACGGCCGACCACTCCGAGGTCCCCCAGTAGAGGATCTTGCCCTGCCGCACCAGGGTGTCCATGGCATGCACGGTCTCGGCGACCGGTGCGTCCGGATCCGGGCGGTGGCAGTAATAGAGGTCCAGGTAATCCACCCGCAGGCGCTTGAGCGCGGCGTGGCAGGCATCGGTCACATGCTTGCGCGACAGGCCGCGCTGGGTCGGCCGCGGGTCCTTGGCGCTGCCGAAGAACACCTTGCTGGAGACGCAGAAACCGTCGCGCGGCAGGCGCAGGTCGGCGATCACATCGCCCATCACCTGTTCGGCGCGGCCGTTGGCATAGCCCTCGGCATTGTCGAAGAAGTTGACGCCATGATCCCAGGCGGCCGCCACCAGGTTGCGGGCCTCGTCGCGCGGGATCTGGTCACCGAAGGTCACCCAGGCGCCGAAGGACAGGGCGGAAATCGGCAGGCCGGTGGAGCCCAAGCGACGGTATTGCATGCGAATCTCCTGCTGCGGGCCCGCATCCGGGCCGGGATCGAACTCCATTCTACCTGCCGCCGCCGGCCGCAAGCCCTTGCCGTTGCTGGCCCGATCGGTACCGTTGGGTGCGCGCACGCTGCTTTTTCTTGCCCCGGCCCCTGCCCTGCACTAGGCTTCCCGTTTTTCGCGACGCCCCAGGGGAGTCACTCACATGGTCGAAGGTTTGGGCAGGATCGGCTTCGGCCTGTTCGGGTTGGCGGTGCTGATCGGCATCACCTGGTTGTTTTCCAACAACAAGCGTGCAGTTGACTGGAAGCTGGTTGCCACCGGTATCACCCTGCAGATCGCCTTTGCGGCGCTGGTGATCCTGGTGCCGGGCGGGCGCGACGTGTTCGATGCGCTGGGCAAGGGCTTCGTCAAGATCCTCAGCTTCGTCAACGAGGGCTCGGGCTTCATCTTCGGCTCGTTGATGGACACCAAGAACTACGGCTTCATCTTCGCCTTCCAGGTGCTGCCGACCATCATCTTCTTCTCGGCGCTGATGGGGGTGATGTACCACCTCAACGTCATGCAGGCGATCGTGCGCGTGATGGCCTGGTCGATCACCAAGGTGATGCGCGTGTCCGGCGCGGAAACCACCAGCGTCTGCGCCAGCGTCTTCATCGGCCAGACCGAGGCGCCGCTGACCGTTCGCCCGTACATCGCCAGGATGACCCAGTCCGAACTGCTGACCATGATGATCGGCGGCATGGCGCATATCGCCGGCGGCGTGCTGGCGGCCTACGTGGGCATGCTGGGCGGCGGCGATCCGGCGCAGCAGGCTTTCTACGCCAAGCACCTGCTGGCGGCCAGCATCATGGCGGCCCCGGCCACCCTGGTCGTGGCCAAGCTGCTGATTCCGGAAACCGGCACCCCGCTGACCCGCGGCACGGTGAAGATGGAAGTCGAAAAGACCTCCAGCAACATCATCGATGCCGCCGCTGCCGGCGCCGGTGACGGCCTGAAGCTGGCACTGAACATCGGCGCGATGCTGCTGGCCTTCATCGCCCTTATCGCGCTGCTGAACGCGCCGCTGACCTGGGTGGGCGAAGTGACCGGCCTGGCCGCTGCCATCGGCAAGCCGACCAACCTGTCGACCATCTTCGGCTATCTGCTGGCCCCGATCGCCTGGGTGATCGGCACGCCGTGGGCCGACGCCACCACCGTCGGCTCGCTGATCGGCCAGAAGGTCGTGATCAACGAGTTCGTCGCCTACACCGAACTGTCGCAGATCGTGAACGGCCAGATCCCGGGCGTGAGCCTGTCCGCCGAAGGCCGCCTGATTGCCACTTACGCGCTGTGCGGCTTCGCCAACTTCAGCTCGATCGCGATCCAGATCGGCGGTATCGGTGGCCTGGCGCCGGAGCGCCGCCACGACCTGGCCAAGTTCGGCCTGCGCGCGGTGCTGGGCGGTACCATTGCCACCTTCATGACGGCGACCATCGCCGGCGTGCTGACGCACTTCAGTTGAACCCCTGGTTGAGAAAAGATTTCCTATGAGCAGCAGTGTCGTTGTCGTCGGTTCCTTCAATGTCGATCACGTGTGGCGGTGCGAAACGCTGCCGGCACCGGGTGCGACCATTGCCGGCCGCTACAGCACCGGCCCCGGTGGCAAGGGCTTCAACCAGGCCGTGGCGGCCTGCCGCGCTGGTGCGGACACCCACTTCGTGTGTGCGTTGGGCGATGACGCCGGTGGCGCCACTGCGCGCGAACTGGCTGCGCACGATGGCTTCGCGCTGATCGCCGAGGCCAGCAGCGAGCCGACCGGCACCGCCGGCATCTACGTCGATGCCCGTGGCCGCAACACCATCGTGATCGGCCCCGGCGCCAATGCCGCGCTGGGTACCGATTTCCTGCAACAGCAGCAGGCCCTGCTGGCCGGTGCCAAGGTGGTGCTGGTGCAGCTGGAATCGCCGGTGCAGACCATCGAAGCGGCGCTGGCCACGGCCCGCGAGGCCGGTGTCACCACCGTGCTCAACACCGCGCCGGCCGATGCGCCCTCGACCATCGGCCTGCTCAAGCTGGCCGATGTGATCACCCCGAACGAGACCGAGTTCGCCGCCCTGCTCGGCCGCCATGTCGGCGAGCGCGTGGATGCCAACGACGTCGCGGCGCTGGATGGCGCCAGCCTGCATGCGCTGTGCCGCAAGCTGGTCGGCAACGGCACGGTGGTGGTGACCCTGGGTTCGGTGGGCGTGTTCGTCTCTCACGCCGACGAGAACCTGCGCGGCGATACCCAGCCGTACTACCGCGTCGGTGCCGAACAGGTGCAGGCCATCGACACCACCGGTGCCGGTGATGCCTTCAACGGTGCGCTGGCTGCGTCGCTGGCACAGGTGGCCGATGCACCGTTCGCCCGCCACGTGCGCTTTGCCAACCAGTTCGCCGGTCGCTCGACCGAGAAGGAAGGCGCTGCAGCGGCGATGCCGCGCTTCACCCCGGCCGACGCCGAAGCCAAGTAATTCCACGCCACGCGTGGATGACAAGGCCCGGGTGCACAGGCACCTGGGCCTTTCTTTCGCCCATTGCCCAGCCCCTGCGACCGCCTGTCGCATTGCCCACATCCTGCCCCTCGCTCACGATCCGCGCAGCTTCCTTGCACGGGCAGGACATGGACGGATTCCCCTGGTTGCTGGTCGCGGCCGCAGGCAGTGCCGCTGCGGCGCTGCTGCATATCGGCTGCATCGCCTTCGGCGCCGCGTGGTACAGGTACTTCGGTGCCGGCCAGCGCGTGGTCCGGCTGGCACAGGCCGGGCATTGGTGGCCACCGCTGATGACCGCCGGCATCACGGCCGTGCTGGTGGCCTGGACGCTGTACGCACTGGCCGCTGCGGGCTGGCATTCGCCACTGCCGGCCAGTCGTCTGGTCCTGTCGGGCATCGCCCTGCTGTTGCTGCTGCGCGCCGCGATGGGCTTCGGGCTGGCGCTGCTGCGGCCCGGCCACAACGGCCGGCGCTTCTGGATGGTCAGTTCACTGGTCTGCCTCAGCCTGGGGCTGGCCTTCGCACTGGGTACCCGCCAGGCCTGGCAGCGCCTGGGGTAGCCGCCCACCTTCGCCCGCCCTTGGGGGCGGCGGAAGCAACCGTCAAGCATCTGCTGATGCCGGTACGGCATGAGGTCGGTGCCGATCGGCCTGAACCGGGGCGCAGCCGATACGGCCGCGTCGCTGTCGGCGCCCTACAATGGGCGCATGCAGATCGGCCCGTACACCATTGCTCCGAACGTCGTGCTGGCGCCCATGGCCGGCGTCACCGACAAACCCTTCCGCCTGCTGTGCAAACGGCTGGGCGCGGGCCTGGCCGCCTCGGAAATGACCATCAGCGACCCGCGCTTCTGGACCACGCGCAAGTCGATCCACCGCATGGACCATGACGGCGAACCGGCACCGATCAGCGTGCAGATCGCCGGGACCGAGCCGCAGCAGCTGGCCGAGGCCGCGCGCTACAACGTCGACCACGGCGCGCAGATCATCGACATCAACATGGGCTGCCCGGCCAAGAAGGTGTGCAACGCCTGGGCCGGCTCGGCGCTGATGCGCGACGAGCAGTTGGTGGCGCGGATCCTCGAAGCCGTGGTCAACGCGGTGGACGTGCCGGTCACGCTGAAGATCCGCACCGGTTGGGACTGTGACCACCGCAATGGCCCGCTGATCGCGCGCATCGCCGAGGACAGCGGTATCGCTGCACTGGCCGTGCACGGCCGCACCCGCGACCAGCACTACACCGGCCAGGCCGAGTACGCCACCATCGGCGAGATCAAGGCCGCACTGCGCATTCCGGTGATCGCCAACGGCGATATCGATTCGCCGCAGAAGGCGGCCTACGTGCTGAAGGAAACCGGCGTGGACGCGGTGATGATCGGCCGCTCCGCACAGGGCCGGCCGTGGATCTTCCGCGAAGTGGCGCACTATCTGGCCACCGGCGAGGAACTGCCACCGCCGTCGTTGGCGGAAGTGCGCGACATCCTGCTCGGCCACCTGCATGCGCTGCATGCGTTCTATGGCGAGCCGCAGGGCGTGCGCATCGCGCGCAAGCACTTGGGCTGGTATGCCAAGGACCGGCCGGAGAACGCCGCCTTCCGCGCCGTGGTCAACCGTGCCGAAGACCCACAGAGCCAGATCGCGCTGACCACCGAGTACTTCGACCGCCTGATCGCCGGGGAACCGGCGCTGCCTTCGGCCGCCTGACCGCCCTGCCGCGTCGCAACGTCGAGCCTGCTCAACCGAATTGAACTCCGAGAGCCCGCCTCCATGACCCCGCCGATCTCCTCTCCCACCTACCTCCACGGGTTTTCCGGCACCGAGCAGCAGCGCCTCATGACCCAGGCCCGGCTGC
The DNA here is from genome assembly GCF_032025805.1 of Stenotrophomonas maltophilia group sp. msm1. NCBI lineage: Bacteria > Pseudomonadati > Pseudomonadota > Gammaproteobacteria > Lysobacterales > Lysobacteraceae > Stenotrophomonas > Stenotrophomonas maltophilia group sp. msm1. The sequence goes on along the minus strand of NZ_JAVSKH010000001.1, from coordinate 1,458,010 downwards.
TGGAATCGAGCATCTTCGGCCAGATCGACTACAGCGGCGCGCGGCGCCTGCTGGAAGTCGGCAGTGGCGTTGGTGCACAGACCGAGATCCTGCTGCGCCGCTTTCCCGAGCTGCACGTGACCGGCGTGGACCTGAGCGAAGCGCAGCTGGCTACCGCACGCGAAAACCTGGCGCGTACGCCATGGTGCAGCGACCGCTACACCCTGCAGCAGGCCGATGCCGGCGAGCTGCCGTTCGAGGCCCGCAGCTTCGACTCCGCGTTCCTGTGCTGGGTGCTGGAACACGTGCCGTCACCGGCGCGCGTACTCAGCGAAGTGCGCCGCGTGCTGGCACCGGGTTCGCCGGTGTACATCACCGAGGTGATGAACGCCTCTTTCCTGCTCGATCCGTATTCGCCGCACATCTGGCGCTACTGGATGGCGTTCAACGATTTCCAGTACGACCATGGTGGCGACCCGTTCGTCGGCGCCAAGCTGGGCAACCTGCTGCTGGCCGGCGGCTTCCGCGACGTGCACACCGAGATCAAGACCATCCACCTGGACAACCGTGAACCGGCGCGCCGCAAGACGATGATCGCGTTCTGGGAGCAGCTGCTGCTGTCGGCGGCCGACCAGCTGCTGCAGGCCGGCTCGGTAGACGAGGAAACCGTGGAAGGCATGCGCCGCGAGTTCCGCCTGGTGCAGAACGACCCGAATGCGGTGTTCTTCTATTCGTTCGTGCAGGGCCGCGCCACGGTGTATTGAGCCGACGCGGCACCAATGCTCCCGCATCCACGCATGGCGTGGATCTACTCGACAGCGCCGACTACGGGCGCATGCCAGATCCGCTGCCACATCGCCGCCAGCCGGCGCCCGGCATCAGCGCGCGCGGCGGGACTGCTGTAGTCCACGCGCACCTGCTCGGGAACGATCGCCCGCCACTGCCCGTCGGCCTGCTCGGCCACGACGAAGTTGAAGGTGTAGTCCGGCTCCAGGCCCATGCGCAGGTCACTCAGCACCAGCCGGCCGTCCACCACCCGCGCACGCATGAAGCCGCGGTTGAACCACTGCAGCTGCTGCACCGCCGGGATGCCCCCCGCTTCGCGCAAGGCCTGCACGTTGGACGCGTGGCCCTCGAACCGCATCGGTCCGTGGTCGGCCACCAGCGAGCGATCACCCACCACGTAGCCGTTGGGCGTCATCGCCACCACCCGCCACAGCAGGGTGTTGAACGGCATCGGCACCGAGAAGCGCGGCGCATCGCCCAGGCCCATCGCGTCCAGGCTCTGCTGCGCGGCACGGTCGACCTGTGCCTTGGCGATCAGGCCCCAGCCCAAGTAGCCACTGCTGATCAGCAGCGCCACGCCCAGCACCTTGCCCACCCACGGCCGGGCGCGGCCAAACCAGGCCAGCACGCAGCCCAGCAGCAGCCACACCGTGTAACCCGGGTCGATGATGAAGACACTGGAACCCATGGTCGGGTGCGGCCGCAACGGCCACCACAGCTGGGTACCGTAGACGGTGAACGCATCCAACAGCGGATGGGTGACCAGCGCCAGCTGGATCGCCCAGAACCAGCGCAGCGGTGACTGCGCGACGCGGCCATTGCCGAAGCGCTTGAACAGCCACCAGATCAATGCGGCCACCCAGGGCAGCACCAGCAGCGAATGACTGAAACTGCGGTGCTCGATCATGTTCGCCACCGGATCGGCTGCGGTGAAACCGAGCCACAGGGCGTCGAGGTCCGGCAGGGTGCCAAGCGCGGCACCGGCCAGCAGGGCCGCGCGGCGGTGGCCAGGCGGGGCGATGGCAGCAGCGACGGCGCCACCGAGCACGATCTGGGTCAGGGAGTCCATGGGCCGATGCTAGCGGCTTGCGGGCGGTGCATGTAGAGCCGAGCCCATGCTCGGCTGCTCTTCATTGCGTGTAACGGCAGCCGAGCATGGGCTCGGCTCTACAAGGGTACAGACGCGGGCGGGTTACGCCGCCTGCGACATGCGTGCGCCCGGCAGCTCCGCCAGCGTCTGGCCGTTGTGGTCCAGCAGGCGCAGCGCGCCATCATGGTCTTCGGCCAGCGCGGTCAGGCTTTCCACCCAGTCGCCGTCGTTCGCGTAGACCAGGCCATCGCGTTCAATCAACGCAGCTCGGTGGATGTGGCCACAGACGATGCCATCCAGCCCGCGACGGCGGACATCGTCCAGCCCGGCCTGCACGAAGCGCTCGATGTAGCGTTCGGCGGCGCCGCTGCGCTTCTTCAGGAATTCAGACAATGACCAGTAGCGCATGCCCAGCAGCCGCCGCACCGCGTTCAGCGCCTGGTTGCCGGTCAGGATGCGGTAGTACAGCCAATCGCCGAATTTCTCCTGCAGGCCACCGAAGTGGGTCACGCCGTCGTACTCGTCCCCATGCGCGACCAGCAGCCGGCGGCCATCGGCGGTCACGTGGATGGCGCGACGGCGGACCTGCATCGCCGGCAGCATCAGCCCACAGACCTGGCGCAGCGAGGCATCGTGGTTGCCGGGGATGTAGATGATCTCGGTACCCGCACGGCGCAATGCATGCAGGGCCTGGATGACTTCGCTGTGTGACTGCCGCCAATTGGCCCGGCGATGCGCCATCCACCACAGGTCGATGATGTCGCCGACCAGGTACAACCGTTCGCAACGCAGCTGCAAGAGGAACCGTGCCAGCTCGGTGGCATGGCAATGACGTGAACCCAGATGCACATCGGAGACGAACACTGCGCGCCGGTGCGGCGACAGGTTCGCCAGCGCGCTCATGCCGGCGTCCCCGCGTCGCGCAGGTAGCGTTTGCGCTTGTTCGGCCGGATCGCACACAGGTCCACTTCGATCAGGCCGTCGATCGAATCGCTGAAGTCCGGGTCGACACCGAAGGCGAGGAAGCGGGCACCACCGGGTTCACACAGATCGGTGTACTGGCGGTACAGCGTGGGCACGCCGGTACCGAGCGCAGCCAGGTTGGCCTTGAGCACCTCGAACGCGGCGCCTGCATCCAGCTCACCGAAACTGGGCGGTGCGGCGAAGTACTGGAACGGGCGGTTCGATTCGGCCATGCCAGCGGTACCGCTGTAATAGCGCTGGTAGTACGCTACCAGCTGCTCGCGCGCTTCACGCGGTAGCGCCGCGCTGATCGACACGGCGCCGAACAGGTAGCGGATGCCCGGCCGGCACTGCAGGTAGGCGCCGATGCCCTGCCACAGATAGTCCAGGCTGCGGCTGCCCCAGTAGTCGGGCACCACGAAGCTGCGGCCCAGTTCCAGGCCCTCGGCGATGTGGGTGATGGCGTCGTCGGAATAGCGGAACAGCGACGCGCTGTAGAGCCCGGACAGGCCGTGCCGGGCCAGTGCGTGGGCGCCGCGCATGATCCGGTACGCGCCGGCGATGCGCTGCGCGGCGGCGTCCCAGATCACGATGTGCTCGTACTGCGGGTCGTAGTTGTCGAGGTCACGGCTGCGCCCGGTGCCCTCGCCCACCTGGCGGAAGGTCAGTTCGCGCAGGCGGCCCAGCTCCAGCAGCAGCGGCGAATCGGCAGTACAGGTGGCCAGCAGAATCTGCTTGCCATCGGCGGTCTGGCCCAGCTGGGTCGCTGCGGCAATCCCTGCAGCGACCTGCGAAGGGGGCACCGGGGCGGCCAGCGGCTCAGGGCCTGCGCAGGCAGCGGCATTGCCGGCCGCGCCATTGCGGCCCAGCGCATATAGCGCGCGACGTACCGCCAGCAGCTGTGCGCCCGGGTCACCGCCATCGCCCAGCCGCATCGGCTCGCCGATGCTCAGCCGCAGCGGGCGGCCACGACGGGTGAACATCTCGCGTGCCAGCAGGGCGGTGCCGGCCGGCTTGAACAGGGTTGATGCGCCGTAGAACAGCGCCGAGTTGCGCGCTTCCACCCGCACTGGCAGCACCGGCGCCCCGGCGGCGCGGGCAAAGCGCACGAACCCGCGCTGCCAGCGACCATCGCGGATGCCTCGCAGCGAGAGGCGCGAGACCTCGCCGGCCGGGAACACGATCACGCACTGCTCGGCGGCCAGCGCCTCCTCCACCGCGTGCAGACTGCCGCGCTGGGCCTTGCCGCCAAGGATGCGCACCGGCAACAGCAGATCCTGCAGTGGCGCGATAGCCCCCAACAGATCGTTCGCCACGATCCGCACGTCACGGCGGATGCGTCCGACCGCGTCCAGCAGCGCCAGCGCGTCCAGCGCCCCGGACGGATGATTGGCAACAATCAGCAGGCGGCCGGTGGCCGGGATCTTCGCCAGCGCGGCCGGATCCACCTGGTACTGGCCATCGACGAATTCCAGGGCGGCGGCGACGAAGCCGAATCCGCGCAACCCTGCACTGCGCTTCAGGAAGGCCTCGATCTGGTCCAACCGCGACCAGCGACCGACGCTGCGCAGCAGCGGCCGTGCCAGCTGGCCACGACGGCCATGGAACCAATCGGGGAAGCGTTGCTGGAGACGCTGTTCGAGTTCCTGCATGGCGGATCCACTCATGCCCGGCGGCCGGATTGGCCGACAGCCTGCGCCCGGCAGGCGGCAGCCAGATGGCGGTTTCGGGGCAGAACGATGACGGCCGGTCCGGCAGGGTCGCGGCCTGCGCGGTCCGGGGTTGGACAGCCCCGTCCGTCGTCACGCTGGTGGAACACTGGGCCTCGAGGCCGGGCCCCAATCCCGTCACGACGGCCCCTGCCAGGCCTACGCGGGCTTAACCACCGGCAACCGGTACCGGTTCACAATGCACAGGCGGCGCACCCCGTGTATCATGCGCGCCCATCTTTCCATCCGAATCAAGGGATATTACGCCTGATGTCCAGCTATCTCTTCACCTCCGAGTCGGTCTCTGAAGGCCATCCGGACAAGGTTGCCGACCAGATCTCCGATGCGGTGCTGGACGCGATCCTGACCCAGGACCAGCGTGCCCGCGTGGCCTGCGAGACCATGGTCAAGACCGGCGTTGCCATCGTGGCCGGTGAAATCACCACCAGCGCCTGGATCGACCTGGAAGCGCTGACCCGCAAGGTCATCACGGACATCGGCTACGACAGCTCCGACGTCGGCTTCGACGGCGCCACCTGCGGCGTGCTGAACCTGATCGGCAAGCAGTCGCCGCACATCGCCCAGGGCGTGGACCGCAAGAAGCCGGAAGAAATGGGCGCTGGCGACCAGGGCCTGATGTTCGGCTATGCCACCAACGAGACCGACAGCTACATGCCGGCCGCGATCCACCTGTCGCACCGCCTGGTCGAGCAGCAGGCCAAGATCCGCAAGAAGAAGAACTCGCCGCTGTCGTGGCTGCGCCCGGACGCCAAGAGCCAGGTCACCCTGCGCTATGAAAACGGCGTGGTCTCGGCCATCGACGCCGTGGTCCTGTCGACCCAGCACGCCCCGGGCATCAAGCAGAAGGACCTCATCGAGGCCGTCCGCGAAGAAATCATCAAGCCGGTGCTGCCGGCCAAGTGGCTGCACAAGGGCACCAAGTTCCACATCAACCCGACCGGCAAGTTCGAGATCGGCGGCCCGGTGGGCGACTGTGGCCTGACCGGCCGCAAGATCATCGTCGACACCTACGGCGGCTGGGCCCGTCACGGTGGTGGCGCGTTCTCCGGCAAGGACCCCTCCAAGGTCGACCGTTCGGCTGCCTACGCGGCCCGCTACGTCGCCAAGAACGTGGTTGCTGCCGGCCTGGCCGACCGCTGCGAAGTGCAGGTCTCCTACGCCATCGGCGTGGCCGAGCCGACCTCGATCTCGGTCACCACCTTCGGCACCGGCAAGATCAGCGATGACAAGATCGAGAAGCTGATCCGCAAGCACTTCGACCTGCGCCCGTACGGCATCATCAAGATGCTGGACCTGATCCACCCGATGTACCAGCAGACTGCGGCCTACGGCCACTTCGGCCGCAAGCCGAAGGAGTTCAGCTACCTCAACGGCGAAGGCGAGACCGTCAACGCCACGGCCTTCTCCTGGGAGAAGACCGACCGCGCCGCCGCCCTGCGCGCCGATGCGAAGCTGAAGTAAGAAACACGAAGGGCCGCTCACGCGGCCCTTCTGCTTTCTGTAGAGCCGAGCCCATGCTCGGCTTTCTTTTTCCTGCGACAAGAGCAGCCGAGCATGGGCTCGGCTCTACAAGAGCTACGCCACGCCGATACAATCGGCCCATGTCGACCGAACTGAAAACCCACCAGCTGTCCATGACCGTGCTGATGTCGCCGGACATGGCCAATTTCTCCGGCAAGGTCCACGGTGGCGCGATCCTGAGGCTGCTCGACCAGGTCGCCTATGCCTGTGCCAGCCGCTACGCCGGCAGCTATGTGGTCACCCTGTCGGTGGACCAGGTGATGTTCCGCCAGCCCATCGCGGTGGGCGAGCTGGTCACCTTCCTGGCCTCGGTGAACCATACCGGCACCTCGTCGATGGAGATCGGCATCAAGGTGGTGGCCGAAGACATCCTCAAGCGCAGCGTGCGCCACGCCAACAGCTGTTTCTTCACGATGGTGGCCGTGGATGAGGAAGGCCGGCCGACGCCGGTGCCAACATTGCAGCCGGTCACCTCGGACGAGAAGCGCCGCCAGGCCGCAGCGCTGATCCGCCGCCAACTGCGCCAGGAAATGGAACAGCGCCACCTGGAACTGCTGGCATCGAATCCTCCGTCGCCGGAGGAGTGAGGGTGTGCGGGGCACGCCCCGCACCCACCGAGGCAGGTAGCGCCGGGCCATGCCCGGCGGATACGCATCAACCCGTGTTCTGCACCCCCTGCGAAACACCGTTCACGCACGCCACCAGCGCGCGCAGCAGCTCGTCATCCTCGCGCCCGCTGGCCCGCCAGCGCTGCAGCAGATCCACCTGCAGCACGCTGATCGGATCGACGTAGGGATTGCGCAGGCGGATCGACAGCGCCAGCCGCGCATCATGGTCCAGCAGCGTCTTCTGGTCCATCAGCGCCAGCAGCCAGTGCCGGGTAAGTTCCAGTTCGCGCTGTACCTGCGGGAAGAAGCGCCCGTGCAGGTCGCCAGACAACAGCGAGAACTGCTCGGCGATGGTGATATCGCCCTTGGACAGCACCATCGCGATGTCGTCCAGGAAGGTGCGGAAGAACGGCCAGTCACGCGCCATTTCGCGCAGGGTCTCTTCATGGCCAGCGTCCACCGCCGCCTGCAGGCCGCTGCCCACGCCGTACCAGCCGGGAATGACGGCACGCGCCTGGCTCCAGGCAAACACCCAGGGAATCGCACGCAGGTTGCCCAGTGCCGCATCCTGGCCGAGCCGGCGCGAAGGACGCGAGCCCAGCGTCATCCGCTCGATCACGTCGATGGGTGTTGCGGTACGGAAGTAGTCCATGAAGCCGGCCTGGCCAACGAAGGCGCGATACACCTCGCTGCTGGCCGATGACACCGCGTCCATCACCGGCCGCCACGCATCCTCGCGCGGCTCGGCGGCACGCGGGCGCAGGCTGGCGCGCAGCACCGCACCGGTGGCCTGTTCCAGCGAGCGCAGGGCCAGCGCGCGGATGCCATATTTGCGATGGATCACTTCGCCCTGCTCGGTCACCCGCAGGCGGCCATCGATGCTGCCGCGCGGTGAAGCATCCACCGCGTGCGTGGTCTTCCCACCGCCACGGCTGATCGAGCCGCCACGGCCATGGAAGAAGGTCAGGCGGATGCCCGCCTCGGCCGCCACCTCCAGCAGTTCCACCTGCGCGCGCTGCAGGCCCCAGCGCGAGGCGGCGATGCCACCGTCCTTGCTGCTGTCCGAGTAGCCGAGCATCACCATCTGCACGTCGCCGCGCGCGCGCAGATGGGTGCGGTACACCGGGTCGTCCAGCAGGTCGCGCAGCGTGGCGGTGCCGCGCTTGAGGTCATCCACGGTTTCAAACAGCGGCGCGATGTCCAGCGGCACCGTGTCATCGGCGTCGACCAGGCCACCACGCCGCGCCAGCGCCAGTACCGCCAGCACGTCGCTGCGGTCGTGCGCCATCGAAATGATGTAACTGCCCAGTGCATCGCCGCCATGGCGTGCGCGTGCATCAGCCAGCGCGGCAAACACCGCATCCAGCCGCTGGTTGCCTTCGTCGTCGCCCTTCGGCAACGGCGTGTCACCACTCGCATGCGGCGCCAGCAGGCGCGCACGCCCCACGGCATCGAGATCGTCCCACGCTACGTCACTGCCCAGCACCGTGGCCAGCGCACGCGCATGCACGCTCGATTCCTGGCGCACATCCAGCCGCGCCAGATGGAAGCCGAACGTCTTCACCCGCCACAGCAGACGCTGCACGGCAAAGCCGCCGGCATGTTCGCCGCGATTGGCGCGCAGGCTGTCGAGGATCAGCTGCAGATCGTCGATCAGTTCGGCGGGGCCGGCGTAGGCGCCGCTGCCATCATCCAGCGTGGCCTGCAGGCGTGCGCGCATGCGGTCGTTGAGCAGGCGGTACGGCATGTCGGCATGGCGCGGGCGCGACTGCACCTGCGGCAGCAGCTGCTGGTACTGCGCCACGCGTGCCTGCAACGCATCACTCACGCCCACTCGCTCGGTAGACTGGCTGAGCAGGCTGGCCAGCTGCAGCAGTTCCTTCTGGTAGCGCCCCAGCACTGCCCGCCGCTGTGCATCCAGCGTGTTGCGGATGGTGGTGGCATCCACGTTCGGATTGCCGTCCATGTCGCCGCCCACCCAGGTGCCGAAGCGCAGCAGGCGCGGCAGCGGCAGTTCTTCGCCGAAGGTATCGCGCAGCGCCTGCTGCAGCGATTCGTACAGCACCGGGATCACCCGGTACAGCACCTGTACCAGATAAAAGCCGACGTGCTCGCGCTCGTCGTCCACGGTGGGCCGCACCGGCGAGGAATCGGTGGTCTGCCACGAAGCGGTCAGCGCCATGCGGAAGCGCGCGGCATCGGCGGCCGCTTCCCCCGGCGTGCGCTGGCCATCAAGGTTGTCGACCAGGCTGGCCACCATCAGCTGCTCTTTCTCCAGCAGCGCGCGGCGCACCGCTTCGGTCGGGTGCGCGGTAAACACCGGTTCGATGTCGATGCGCGGCAGCCATTGCGCCAGCTCGTCCAGCGTCACGCCCTGCGCCTTCAGGTGCTGCAGCGCATCCTGCAGGCCATCGGGCTGCGCCCCTGCGGTACCGGCACGCTGGTAGTCACGGCGGCGGCGGATGCGATGCACGCGCTCGGCGATGTTGACCACCTGGAAATAGGTGCTGAACGCCCGCACCATGGTCTCGGCCTGCTGCGGCGTGCGCCCGGCCAGCCCTTCGGCCAGCTCGGACAACGCCGCCTGGTTCTCGCGGCGGGCGATGGCGCGGGTGCGCACGTCCTCGACATCGTCGAGAAACGCGGCGGAGACCTGTTCAACCAGCAGGTCGCCGACCAGCGCGCCGAGCCGGCGCACGTCATCGCGAAGCGGAAGATCGGGAGAAGCAAACTCGATGCTGCTGCGGTACTCGTTCATCAGCGACGCACAGGCCTCGGTCAACGGATCCAGACCCCAAGCCTAAACCAGAACGGGCAGCGTGCTGCGATGCAAAAATGGTTTCATCTGCACGTATCCATGGCGGACGCAGCCGAGCATGGGCTCGGCTCTACAAGCGTCATGGCGCGTGACACCGTGTAGCGCCCGAGCCCATGCTCGGGCGGCGGCGCAGCCGCACAGGCGGCCGCTGTTGCAGCGGCCACCCTCATGCACGTATCAGCGCTTCTTCTTCGCCTTGCCCTGCTCGGCCGGGCCAATGGTCTGCTCCAGCCAGCGCTCGCTCTCGGCCAGCATGGTCATGATCGATTCGCGTGCGCGGTAGGCATGCGATTCGTTGGGCAGCATCACCAGCCGCGCGGTGCCGCCCAGGCCCTTCACCGCGGCGAACATGCGCTCGCTCTGGATCGGGAAGGTGCCGGAGTTGTTGTCGTCCACGCCGTGGATGAAGAGGATCGGATCCTTGATCCTGTCGGCGTAGTTGAAAGGCGCCATCTTCTGGTAGACCTCCTGTGCCTGCCAGTAGTTGCGTTCCTCGGCCTGGAAGCCGAACGGGGTGAGCGTGCGGTTGTAGGCGCCGCTGCGGGCGATGCCGGCCTTGAACAGGCGGGTGTGTGCCAGCAGGTTGGCGGTCATGAACGCACCGTAGGAATGGCCGCCGATGGCGATGTGATCGCGATCGGTCACGCCACGGCGCACCACCTCATCCACCGCTGCCTGCGCGTTGGCCACCAGCTGTTCGATGTAGGTGTCGTTCGGCTCCTTGTCGCCCTCACCGATGATCGGCATCGACGGGCTGGCCAGCACCACATAGCCCTTGGCCAGGAACGCCTGCGGGCCCCAGTAGCTGACCGCGTTGAAGCGGTACGGCGAATCGGTCACCTGGCTGGCCGCAGCCGCGCTCTTGAACTCACCCGGGTAGGCCCACATCAGCAGCGGCCGCGGGCCGTCCCGCTTGGGGTCGTAGCCCGGCGGCAGCAGCAGGGTCGCGGTCAGGTCGACCCCATCCTTGCGCTTGTAGCGGATCTGCTCCTTCTGCACGCCCTTCAACTGCGGCAGCGGGTGCGCGAAACGGGTCAGCGCGCGCGGTGCAGCACCGGCATCGGCCAGCGACTGCACGTAGAAGTTGGCCGGCTCATCCGGGCTCTCGCGGCTCAGCAGCAGCGAGCTGGCCTGGTCGTCCAGCAACGCCACCGGCAGCGAATAGCTCGGCGCCTGCGAGTGGAACAGGCGCGTTGCCTTGCCCGTGGCGATGTCGAAGCGGTCCACGAACGGACGGTCGCCTTCCGGCGAAGCACCGGCACCGGCCAGGTACAGGCTGCTGCCATCGGGGCTGGTCTGCAGCAGCGAACGACCCCGCTCGTCACTGGCCAGCAGCGGCCGGCCCGGATCGGCATAGCGGTCCTGCGCGTCACGATCCCACAGCAGGCGCGGCTCGGCACCGGCGTTGTCCGGGGCGATCAGCCAGGTCTTGGTCCTGCGGGTCTTCCACCACGATTCGGTCAGCAGGGCCAGGTCACCGCGGCCCCAGCTGATGCCGGCCAGGCGGCTGCCAAGCTGGGCCAGGGTGACCGGCGGTTTGTCGAACGGCGCGGCCTGCATCAGCACCGCATCGCGCACCTTGGCGTCCCTGTTCGGGTCGCCGCCGTCCTGCGCTTCGGCCCAGACGAGGGTGGCGTCGGCATCACCGCGCCAGCTGATGTCGCGCACGCCGGTCACTTCGGCATCGTTGCCGGTCGGCAGCCCTTCCACCAGCGGGCGAACGGCCACGGTGTGCACCAGCTTGCCGCTGGCACGGTCGATCACTTCAATGCGGCGCGGGAAACTGCTCACCGGCACCACGTAGGAGTACGGGCGCTGCACCGGCTGGCGCAGCACGAAGCGGCCATCCGGCGACACCGAGAAGCCCATGAAGATGCCGGCCGCGCCGATCGCGCGGGTGCTGCCATCCAGGCCGACTTCCATTGGCTGGGTAGTGGCGTAGTAGTCGAACTGGCGTGCGTCGGCCTCGTTCTTCAGCAGGTCCTGGTAGGTACGGATCGACACCACGCCGCCGCCCTGGCTGGTCTGCTGCACGGCCGGGCCGGTCGGAATGCCATCGGCGGGCGGGGCCGCACCGAGGTTGGCCGGGCGGGTGAACACCACCAGGCCGCGGCTGTCCGGCAGCCACTGGTAGCCGCTGCCGATCACCGTGTTCAGACCGGCAACCAGGCGACGGGCGCTGCCGCCGGCCACGTCCACCAGCCACAGTTCATTGGCGCCACTGGCAGCGTCGACCTGGTTGAAGGCAAGCCACTTCTGGTCCGGCGACCACATCACACTGGTGATCGACAGCTTGGCCGGCAGGCCGCTGATCTGCCGCTCCTTGCCGTCGGCCACGTTCATCAGCCACAGCTTCTCGCCGAAGCTGAAGCGGCTGTCGGAGAACGTGCGCGGGTTGATGCGCAGGCCAGCCAGCTTCAGTTCCGGCTGCGCCACCACCTGGATCGAAGGCAGCGACGGCATCTGCATCATCGCGGCCACGTCGCGGCGCGGCGACAGGAACAGCGACGGCGCGCGCGGGGCGTCGACCACTGCCTGCAGTGCGGCCGATGGCAGTTCGTAGCCATTGACGCCCTGCGCCTGCGCCGGAGCTGGCTGCGAGGCGGCCGCCCAGGCCAGCGGGGCCACCGCCAGCAGCCCCATCGACAGGACCAGGCCGGTCCAGCGCCGCGTACGGCGCGCGTGCATGCTCATCGTTCCACCTGTGTGATGCGTGAAAACACCGACCTTAACAGGCCGTGCACGCGACCCCATCTGCCGATGGTTGGGTCATGCCGATGTCATGCCGGGGCCGCGATATAATGGGGGTCCTCCCCTGCCGAGGGGCGCTGCGACCGGATCCCACGAGGCCCGGCCAGGCTCGGTAAGGTGGCTTTGTAACAACGGCGCCCGGCTAGATGCGAGCACCCGCTCGTCCACAACCGGAGCACACGAATGAACGCTGTTGCCAAGACCTTCTCCACCGAAGGTGACTACAAGATCCGCGATATCACGCTGGCCGACTGGGGCCGCAAGGAACTGGACATCGCCGAGCACGAAATGCCGGGCCTGATGTCGATCCGCCGCAAGTACCAGGCCGAGCTGCCGCTGAAGGGCGTGCGCGTGACCGGCTCGTTGCACATGACCATCCAGACCGCCGTGCTGATCGAGACCCTGAAGGACATCGGCGCCGACGTGCGCTGGGCCTCGTGCAACATCTTCTCGACCCAGGACCACGCGGCCGCCGCCATTGCCGCCACCGGCACCCCGGTGTTTGCCTGGAAGGGCGAGACCCTGGAAGAGTACTGGGACTGCACCCTGGACGCGCTGACCTTCACCCTGGCCGATGGCACCCTGACCGGCCCGGAGCTGGTGGTGGACGACGGCGGTGACGTGACCCTGCTGATCCACAAGGGCTACGAGCTGGAAAACGGCAGCGACTGGGTCAACACCGCCTCCGCCTCGCACGAAGAACAGGTCATCAAGAACCTGCTCAAGCGCGTGGCCAAGGAGCGCCCCGGTTACTGGGGCCGCGTGGTCAAGGACTGGAAGGGTGTCTCCGAGGAGACCACCACCGGCGTGCACCGCCTGTACCAGCTGGCCCAGGCCGGCACCCTGCTGATCCCGGCGATCAACGTCAACGACTCGGTCACCAAGAGCAAGTTCGACAACCTGTACGGCTGCCGCGAGTCGCTGGCCGACGGCCTGAAGCGCGCGATGGACGTGATGCTGGCCGGCAAGGTGGCCGTGGTCTGCGGCTACGGCGACGTCGGCAAGGGCTGCGCGGCCTCGCTGCGTGCCTACGGTGCGCGCGTGATCGTCACCGAGATCGACCCGATCTGCGCCCTGCAGGCGGCGATGGAAGGCTATGAAGTCAACACCATCGAATCGACCCTGGGCCGTGCCGACCTGTACGTCACCACCACCGGCAACCGCGACATCATCCGCATCGAGCACCTGAGCGCGATGAAGGACCAGGCCATCGTCTGCAACATCGGCCACTTCGACAACGAGATCCAGGTCGACGCACTGGTGTCCTACCCGGGCATCAAGCATGTCAACATCAAGCCGCAGGTGGACAAGTACATCTTCCCGAACGGCAACGCGATCTTCCTGCTGGCCGAAGGCCGCCTGGTGAACCTGGGCTGCGCCACCGGCCACCCGAGCTTCGTGATGTCCAACAGCTTCGCCAACCAGACCCTGGCACAGATCGACCTGTGGGCGAACAAGGACAGCTACGAGAAGAAGGTCTACCTGCTGCCGAAGAAGCTGGACGAAGAAGTGGCCCGCCTGCACCTGGAAAAGATCGGCGTGAAGCTGACCACCCTGAGCCAGGAACAGGCCGACTACATCGGCGTGCCGGTGGAAGGCCCGTTCAAGCCGGACCACTATCGCTACTGATGCCTTCAGGGTGCCGGACAGCGGCCGGCACTACCGGTGCATGCGACACGGACGGGCGCCTTCGGGCGCCCGTTCTGCGTTGGCGTGTGGTCGTACACCCCGCGTCCAGTCCCCACTGGTAGATCCACGCCATGCGTGGATGCTCCGGCAGTAGCTTCGGTCAAGGCAACGCGCCCAGCGCGCGCTACGATGCAGCCATGACCCCGGCCATCAACCTGCTCAAGCGCGAGAAGATCGCCCACACCGTGCGCAGCTACGTGCACGACGCCCACGCCGAATCCTATGGCGGCGAAGCCGTGGACAAGCTCGGCCTCGATCCAGCCCAGGTGTTCAAGACCCTGCTGGCCAGCACCGAGACACACGAACTGCTGGTGGCGATCGTACCGGTGGCCGGCCAGCTGGACCTGAAGGCACTGGCCGAAGCGGCCGGCTGCAAGAAGTGCGAGATGGCTGCTGCTGACGCCGCGCAGCGCGCGACCGGTTACCTGGTCGGTGGCATCAGCCCGCTCGGGCAGAAGAAGCGCCTGCGCACCTTCCTGGATGCCAGCGCTCAGGCATTGCCCGCGCTGCATGTCAGCGCCGGTCGCCGCGGCCTGGAAGTGGAACTGGCTCCGGCTGACCTGCTGCGCCTCACCGCCGGCCACTACGCTGCCATCGGCAAGTCTCGCTGATGCGCTGGCCCTGGTCTGCAGCGCGGATACCCCGTCTCGACGATGCACAGGCCGATGTGCTGTTGCAGGACCTGCTGTCGCGCGACGCAACGCGCATCACCGATGCCGCACGTAGCGTCGCACGGCTGTTCAGTGCCTTATCGTTGGACACGTTGGCCACACATGTCGACCTGATCGAACGCAGCTGCGAGGGCATCGCCCTGGGCGGCATGCTGATCAGCAACCAGGCACACCTCAAGGCGGGCCTGCAACGGCTACGCTACTGGCAGGCGCGTAAGGGATGCCTGTGTGCGCTCAACCCCGGCTACCCGTTCTTCGATCCGCGTCGCCTGATCGAACAAGGGCAGATGCAGCTGATCTCGTTGCAGGAGGCCGAGGATGGTTGGGGCGATTGCCATACCGTTGCCTGCACGCAATGCGGCCAGCATTGGCAGGCCATCGACCGCGAGTACCATTACCCGTGGTGGGAATGGAAAGCTGCCTGAAGGCCAAGCAGCCACGCATGGCGTGGCTCTACTGCGGTCCGCACATTCACGCGATGCGTGGATGGCAAATATTGCTCACGGCCGCCAGTTCGCGTTGTTCTCCCAGAACTCGACAGAACGCCGGTACGCCTCACGGTCCAGCGGCACGCCGGAGCCGCCCTCCTCCACGCCCAGCGCATTGCGCATCATCGTGATCGGCGCCATTGGCACCTCTTCCGGTTCGGCGGTGTAGATGCAGCCGACGATGCCCCAGTCGGCCTCGATCGGCGAACCTTCCCTGGCCAGCTGCTCGGCGCTGTACAGGATCACCACCAGGTAGTTCGCACGCGGGGACTCCACACCCTCGAACCAGCGCACCAGCACCGGCAGCTCGTCACGATTGCGCGCCTCATAGCCACTGCGCAGCTGGTGGCGGTTGGCCTCGGTGATCGGCACCGTCAGGCAGCGCGTGCTGGTCCAGTTGTCGTAGACGAACAGCTTGCAGAACGGCGCGTAGCCATCGAGTACCTTCAGTGGCGCGTGCGCATTGAGGTGTGCCTCGAACTGCTCGGCGGTGCAGTCCTGGATGGTGTTGCCACGCGGCACGCGCGGGAACAGGCGGGGACGGGCGAAATCGGTCAGGACGATGGACATGGCATGCACGAACGGGAACAGGCCCTCAGGGTAACGGTCGACGCGCTTGAAGTCTGCTTCACATTTGCCGGCCACAGTGCACGCACATGTCCCGGAGAGTCCTGCATGAACCGCTTCCGCTCCCCCCTGCTGTCCGGCCTGCTGGCCGTCCTTCTCCTCCCTGCCATGGCCCCATCTTCCGCGTTTGCCGCACCATCGCGGGTGCTGCTCGTTGTCAGCAGCGAAGGCCGGGACCAAGGGAAGACCCGCCCGGGCTTCGAGATGGACGAATTCGCCCAGGCCTGGCTCATCCTCAAGCAGAACGGCTTCGACATCGACGTGGCAAGTCCGCGTGGAGGCGCCGTTGAGGCTGACAAGTACAACCCCACCGAGGCCTTCAACGCAGCCGTCCTTGCCGATTCCCAGGCCATGGGCAAGCTTGCCGCGACGCTGCCCACTGCACAACTGCGCGCGGGCGACTACCAGGGCATCCTGGTGATCGGCGGTAAGGGTGCCATGTTCGATCTTCCGGCCGACAAGGCCCTGCATGCCACGATTGCCGGAATCTGGCAGCAGGGAGGACTGGTCGCGGCGGTATGCCATGGTCCGGCCGCACTGGCAGGTGTTCGCCTTCCCGATGGCCGGGCCATGGTGGAAGGCCGCGCCATGACCGGATTCACGGAAGAGGAAGAAGCATTGTTCGGCAAACGTTGGGCAAAGGAATTCGCGTTCCAGCTTGAACCGCGCATGCGCGAGTTGGGCGCGCGCTGGCAGGAGGCACCACTGATGATGCCCAAGGTCGTAGTCGATGGACGCCTGCTGACCGGTCAGAACCCGTTCTCGACCGCTGCGCTGGCTGACGCCTTCGTGCGCGCCAGCGGGCGTGTCCCACTGGCACGCCAGGCATGGCGCGATGAGCGCAGCATGGCGCTGGTGGAGCAGCACCTGCAGCAGCGCGATGGGCAGGCGGCGCAGATACTGGCGCAGCGCCCGTCCGACCATCACGTCGAGCTGATCGGCATGCTGGGTTTCTACCAGCTGAAAGCGGCAAAGGACGCCACTGCGACCGCCGACGCGCTGTCCATCATGCAGTTGGCCAGCCCGCATATGGACGAGCCGAGGCTGCAGGTCGCGATGGCAGAAGCGCACTGGCGCCTGGGCCGGACCGATCTGGCCCGTTCGCAGGTACTGGCTGTGCTGGAAAAGCAGCCCGGTCTGGACGAAGCTAACGCTCTCCTGGCCCGCATGCAGCCCTGACCATGGACGCCGAGCGCCTGCGCCTGCTGTTGATTGAAGACAACCTGCCGTTGGCCTCGGCCATCATCGACATGCTGCAGGCGCATGGCCATCTGGTCGATTTCGCCGCTGACGGACACGTCGGGCTGCAGCTGGCGCTGGCGTCACCGCCGGATGTGCTGCTGCTCGATATCGGATTGCCAGGCACGGATGGTACGACGGTCTGCCGTCGGTTGCGCGAGTGCAGTGATCGGCACGTCCCCATCCTGATGCTGACCGCACGCGATGCGATCGACGACAAGCTGCAGGGCTTCGCTGCGGGCGCGGATGACTATCTGGTCAAGCCCTTCGACGATGCCGAGCTTCTCGCCCGCTGTCTCGCCCTCGCCCGCCGCCATCGCGTGGGTCAACCGAACCTCCTGCAGATTGGACCGTTGAGCATCGACCGCCGCAGCGGCCAGGCTTGGCGCGCGGGATTGCTGCTGGAGCTGGCACAGGTTCCGCAGCGCATCCTGCTCGTACTGGCCGAGGCCTGGCCGCGAACCGTCACCCGCAGCGAGCTCGTTCAACGTCTGTGGGGGGATGAAGCACCCCCTTCCGATCCGCTGCGCTCGCATCTGTACCTGTTGCGGCAGGTACTGGACAGGCCGTTCGAAGGCGAGATGCTGCGCACCGTCCACGGTGTCGGCTTCCGTCTGGAAGCTTCGCCATGAAACTGCCGCCCGCCCAGCACCTGCGCCGTCGACTGCTGATCACATTCACAGCCTTCGCGCTGTTCACCGCCATGGTGTTCGGCACCTACTCGCTGGTATTCATGTATGTGGTGGAAGACAGCATCTTCAACGACCAACTGGCCCGTGAAGCACGGGCTCAGCTCGCCTGGCACGCGCACGAAGGGGACTGGCGGACACCTGCCGATGCCGCAATCCGGCTGCATCGTTCACCCTCTACCTTCCCCGACGATCTGCGCAGCGAGTTCGCAAAGGAACCGTGGCGCTCGGAGTTCGCGGGTGTCGATGGTCGGCACTACCATCTCAAGCGGATCGATCCCCCGGCCGGCGCTCCCCCTGCTTGGCTTGTTTCGGAGGTCAGTGGGCGACTGGTGGTCCGGCCGATCCGCGATCGGGTCGTAATGCTGCTTGCCGGCACAGCACTGCTGGTCCTGATCGCGGCGATTGTCGTCGGCATCTGGCTCGCCCATCGCAGCACACGCTCGCTCTACGCGCTGGTCGAGGAGGTTGAAGCGCTGCAGCCGGAACCAGGCCCCGGCGCGCACCTGGCAGCACGTTTCGACGATGACGAGATTGGCGTGCTCGCGCGCGCCCTGGATGGATTGTCCGCACGCGTCGCTGCCTTCGTTGCCCGCGAACATGCGTTCACGCGCGATGCCAGCCACGAACTGCGCACCCCCTTGAGCGTCATCTCCAGTGCGGCAGGCCAGTTGGCCGGCGAGTCGGGCCTGTCCGAGCGTGGCCGCCAGCATGTGCAGCATATCCGTCTTTCGGCACTGCAGCTGCAGCAGGCCATTGCGGCGCTGCTCGCGCTGGCTCGCGAGGAAACCGCCAGCCACGGTGCTCCGCCGGTCAAACTTGTACCGCTGCTGGAACGGGTGATCATCGAGCAGTCTCCGTTGCTGGCTGCACGACCGGTCGAGATACAGCTGACCGTACCCGACGAGTCCACGCTGCGCGCGCCCGAGGCGGCCCTGCACGTAGTCCTGGCCAATCTGGTCGGCAATGCGTTCGCGCATACCGCGCAGGGCCAGGTCCTGATTGCATGGCAGGACGGTCAGCTGCTGGTGTACAACACGGCAGGTACTTCGCCCTTCCTTGGCAACTGGCCCGAGCCGCGGCCATTCGACAAGCGTGATGGCAGCGAGGGCAACGGCCTGGGCCTGGATATCATGCGGCGACTGTGCAGCCACTACGGGCTCGAACTGGTCATCCAGCACGGCGGTGGCGGGGTGATCGCCCGCTTGAGGGGGCAGCCAGCCGAGACATGAAGCGCCTCCGGCGGTCCAGCCCGGTCAGTGCCGATCTGTAGCCGCCCCTACAACGCCATCCGCTCGCGCAGTTCACGTGCCTGCCGCCGCGACACTTCCACCTCACTGCCATCATCCAGCGTCAGCTCGTAACCATCGGCAATGCTGGGCGTTACGCCACGGATGCGGCGCAGGTTGACCAGGGTATTGCGGTTGGCACGGAAGAACAGATCCTGCGGCAGGCGTGTTTCCAGCGCACTCAGGCTGCGGGTCAGCAAGGCGTTCTGGTCGCGGAACCACAGCCGGGTGTAGTTGCCATCCACCACCAGCCGGCGGATCTCGGAGACCGCCACGAACCAGCAGCGTTCTCCCTCGCGCACGAACACCTGATCCTGCGCGCCCAGTGTGCTGCGCGGCTCCCGCGTTTCGCCCGCCACCACCTCGCGCTGGCGCGCCCGCTCCAGCGCCTCCAGCAAGCGTGGCGCCTCGACAGGCTTCACCAGATAATCCAGCGCATTGGCCTGGAACGCGCGCACGGCGTAGGTGTCGTAGGCGGTGACGAACACCACTGCAGGCACCGTCTCCAGGCCGTCCAGCACATCGAAACCACTGCCGGAAGGCATCTGCACGTCCAGCAGCACCAGGTCCGGCGCCAGCGTGGCGATCGCCTCGCGCGCGGCAGGCACATCGTCGGCTTCACCCACGCACTGCACCCAGGGCAACGCCGACAACAGCGTGCGCAGCTCCTGCCGTGCCAGCCGTGCGTCATCGACGATCAGTACACGCAGTACGCGACTCATTGCGGAATCTCCAGCAGGGCCTGCATGCGATCGCCGACCGGCTGCAGGGTGAAACGCCCGCTCGAACCGAGCTGCGCACGCAGGTAGGCCAGACCCACACCATGCCCGTGGGTGGGCTCGCTGGCATTGCCCAGCGGGTTGTCCACCTGAAGGCGCAACACGTCGTCGTCCAACGTGGCCCGGATCTCTATCCCGCCACCGCCGGGACGACTGGCGATGCCGTGCTTGATCGCATTTTCCACCAGCAACTGCAACGCCATCGCCGGCAACTGTGCCTGCAGGGCGTCGGCATCGATGTGTCGAGCTACCTGCAGGCGCTGCTCGAAGTGGATGCCCTCGATCGCCAGATAGTCGTCCACCACCGCCAGTTCTTCGGCCAGCGTGACCTGCTCACTGCGGTTGTGCGCCAGCGCCTGGCGCAGTGTGCGCGACAGGCGGGTGACCATGTCACGCGCACGCTCGGGATCTTCCAGGATCAGCGCGCGCAGGTTGTTCAGCGCATTGAACATGAAGTGCGGGTTGAGCCGTGCGCGCAGTGCATCGCGCTCCAGTGCGCTGCGTTCGGCTTCGGCTCGCAGCCGGGCCAGTTCACTGTGGCGCGCCCGGCGCAGACCGTGCAGGCCGGCCCACAGGCCGGTCCACATCAGCAGGAACAGCGCGGTGTTCATCCAGTACACCAGCAGCGAAGACCATCGGTAATCCGCGTGGCCACCGGGCAGCTGCACCCAGCCCAGTGCCAGCGCCGGCAGCAGCAGCGCCGCCGTCATCGCCTGTGCGACGCTGGCACCGGCCACCACACCGGCGGCCAGTTTCAACACCAGGCTGCCCAGGCTCCCCTCCCACCAGCGCTGGCGCAGCGCCACCGCGCGCAGCATGCCGCTGCACAGCCACAGGCAGGCGGCCACGCTGACGGTGATCAACACGATGCCGCTGAACACCACGCCGCCGCCGATCCGCATCCCCGCCCACAGCCCGTACATCGCATAACCCGCCCATGCCAATGCATTGAGCGTCCAGAAACGGCGGGATGAGGTGGTGGCGTCCATGCGGGCTCTCGGCGAGGACAAGGGTCAGGGGTGCGCGGCGAGGAAACGCTGCACCTGCTCCTGCAGCCAGCGCGGATCATCCCACATCAGGAAGTGGAAACCCTGCGCGCTCATCGCGATCTGCACGCCCTGCAGTTTCGCGTACTGCGCCTGGAACACCGCGCGCGTGCTGTCCTCGGTGCCGCCCATCGGCTGGTAGCCGGCCCAGCTGCCCAGCACCAGTGTCGGTGCGGTGATCGAGGCGATGCTGTCGCGCAGGTCAGTGGTCATCACCGCATGCATGGCGTCAGCGGTGGTCTGGCGGTCGCTGGCTTCGCCCCAGCGCCCCAGTTCGGCCTGCCGCTGCGGATCGCGGGTCATGCCCGGCAGGCCGGCTTTCAGCTGCACCTGCCACTGCGCGACATCGGCGGCGAGCATGCCCTTGCGCAGCTGGTCGGCCATCGGCCGCACGCTGTCTGCGGTGGCGTTCGGGTCACGCGCGGCCGGCAGGAACGGCAATGCATCGACCACCACCAGTGCGCTGACCGCCTTCGGCTCGGCCTGCGCCACCTGCAGCCCCAGCAGGCCGCCAAGACTGTGGCCGATCACCACCACCGGGCCCAGCTGTTGGTCGTGCAGGTAGGCCAGCAGCTGCCCGCGCATCGCCGTCAGGAATTCGACCGGGCGCGGGTCGGCAGGCGCAGCGCCGGCAAAGCCCGGCAGCTGCACCAGATGGCACTGCACGTCCTTCAGCGCCAGGCAGGTCTCGCGCCAGACCTCGGCGCTGCTGTTCAGGCCGGGGATCATCAGCAGCGGACGGCCCTTGCCGACCACCTCGACCTGCACCTTGCCGGTGCCGGTGGCGGCCGCCGCATGGGCCGAACCGGAGCCGAGCACCGCCATCGCCATGCCGATCATCGCCAGCCGGGCCAGCGCCTTCATTGCGTACCAGAGTGCCAGGAAGATCTTCATCGTCTGCTCCTTCATCGGGTGGGTGCTGCCGGGATGGGAGCAGCGTGGGCCCGACCGACGCATGCCGGTTGCGATTTCGGAGCAGCGGCCGGACGGCGGGGCGAACGGTCGCGGGTTGGGGACGGCTGGCCCTCACGCAATCTTCAAGCATCCATCTTGATGAAGAGATATACTGCTTCGCACCGACCGCCGCCATCCGCGCCATGACCGCCATCAGCTTCGAGTTCTATCCGCCCAAGACCGACGAACAGCGCAGCCAGCTGGACCGTGCTGCGGCCAAGCTGAAGGACTACGCCCCCGAGTACGTGTCGTGTACCTTCGGCGCCGGTGGCTCGACCCTGAGCTACACCTCCGAGACCGTGCGCCACCTCAACCAGCACCATGGGTTCGATGCGGCGCCGCACCTGTCATGCGTGGGCGGCACCCGCCAGGAGATCCGCGAGCTGCTCAAGCTGTACCGCGCCATCGGCTGCCGCCGCTTGGTCGCGCTGCGTGGCGACCTGCCCTCGGGCATGGGCTTTCCCGGCGACATGCGCTATGCCGCCGAACTGATCGCCTTCATCCGCGCCGAGCACGGCGATGCGTTCCACATCGAAGTGGGCGCGTATCCGGAGACGCATCCGCAGGCCTCCGATTCACTGGCTGACCTGAAGCACTTCAAGGCCAAGATCGATGCCGGTGCCGATGCGGCCATCACCCAGTATTTCTTCAATCCGGACGCGTACTTCCATTTCGTCGATGAAGTGCGGCGGCTGGGCGTGCAGGTGCCGATCACGCCGGGCATCATGCCGATCGCCAATTTCAGCCAGCTGCGCCGCTTCTCCGAACAGTGTGGTGCGGAGATTCCGCGCTGGATCAGTCGCAAGATGCAGGCCTATGGCGATGATGCGGAGTCGGTGCGTGCATTCGGCACGGAAGTGGTGGCCCGGCTGTGCCAGCGCCTGATCGAAGGCGGCGCGCCCGGCCTGCACTTCTACACGCTGAACCTGGCCAAGCCGACCACCTCGGTGCTGAGGCTGCTGCAGGGCTGAAAGCACGCCGCGCGAGCATGATCGGCGTTACCCTGCGGGCATGATCCGGCTTTCCTTCCTGCTGTTGCTGCTGCCGCTGTGCGTGCTGTCGAGCGTCGCCCACGCACAGTCCACGCGCCTGAACCGCTGCACCGATGCGCAGGGCCAAAGCGTGTATACCGACCGACCCTGCGACAGTGTGGGTGCGCGGTCGCGGGTGCCACCGCCTGCGCCCAGCGGCAACATCCTGCAGCGCGATACCCTGGGGGCACGCTGCCCGCGGCGGCTGAGTGAACTGGTGGACGCATTGCGCAACGGCATCGTCAGCAATGATGTGAACCGGCTGTCCTCGCTGTACCTGTGGGGCGCGGTCTCCGATGCGGGCGCGCAGCGAATCCTCGGTCAACTGGAATCGCTGGTGCGGCGGCCGCTGGTGGACGTCGTGCCGGTGTATCCAGGACAGGGCCAGGACGCAGTGACTGACGAGGGCCAGGGCCCTGCTGCGCAGGGATCCGCCCCTGAGCCGACGGCTGTTCGCCATCCGGTCGGCCTGCGCCTGGAGCAGACCCTGCCAGGCAGCGTGGCGCGTGCCTCGACGGTGGTGGGATTACGGCGGCAGTACGGGTGTTTCTGGATCACGTTGTGATCGGGAGGGGTCAGAGCCCTGCTGTGCAGGGATCTGACCCCGCATGCCGGCTCACTCCGGCCACAGCCCGCGAATGGCGGCAATGCCTTGCCCGCCATGGCGGCGCGCTTCGGCAATGTGACTGCGGCCCATGCCGCCCAGCGCATAGATGGGCAGTGACACCTGCGCGCGCAGCTCGGCGAAGGCATCCCAACCCATCGGCACGGCATCTGAATGGCTGGGCGTGGCCTGCACCGGGCCCAGCACAGCGAAGTCGCAGCCCAACTGTTGTGCCTCCTGCAGTTGCTGCAGGTCGTGGCAGGATGCAGCCACCAGCTGGCCTTGGGGTAGCGGGCGCTGCGACAGCTGCAGCAGCTGTTCGCTGCCCAGGTGCACGCCCACGCCCAACGCACGCGCCAGTTCGATATCGCGGTTGAGCAACCATTGCACGCCGCTGCGGCGATGCGCACGCACGACCTGCTCGACCATCGCCTGCCGCTGCGGATGGGCCGTCGGCAACCGCAGTTGGATGCGCTGCTGGCCCGCAGCCACCACGCGCTGCAGCTGTTCATGCCAATGCTGCACGCCGCCCTCATCATCGGCCGGCGCCGGGGTGATCAGGTAGCTGTCGGGCTGGCGCAGGGCGGCCACCACCGGCAGGTCTGCCGGCGGCATTGAATAGCGGCCCAGCTTGTCCGGCGCCACCCAGGTGATCGCCTGGCCCTCCCGCCCACGCGGTGTCCCCTTCCAGCTGCGCACGTGGCGCACCTCCAGGGTCAGGTGCTTGTCCGGATAGCACTGCGGCACATCCATCAGCCACTCGCCGACATCGGCCTCGATGCCCAGTTCCTCGCGCAGCTCGCGCACCAGCGCCTGTTCGGAGGTCTCGCCGGATTCGCGTTTGCCGCCGGGAAACTCCCACAGGCCGGCCATGTCGCGGTTCTCGGTACGGCGGTTGAGCAGCACGCGGCCACGGGCGTCGGTGATGACGGCGGCCACGACATGGATCGATCGGGTGGGGGCAGGCATGGGGGGAAGCATGCCCAGAACAGGGCGGCCGGCGCAATCGCGGATCCGCTGCAACTCCCCTGCCACAAACGAAAAGCCCCGCTTTCGCGGGGCTCTTCGGCATCAGCTCAGCTGGCCGTGGCAGTGCTTGTACTTCTTGCCACTGCCGCACGGGCACGGATCGTTGCGGCCGATCTTCGGCTCGTCGCGCTGCATCTGCGCCACGCCCTGCTGGGCAGCCTGCACCTGCGCGGCTTCCTCGTCGGCGCTGTAGCCGCCCACGTCCTGGTGCTGGAACTGCGACTGGCTCAGGCGGGCTTCGGCCTGCTGGCGTTCGGCCGCTTCCAGCGCCTGCACTTCCTCGTCGCTGCGGATGCGCACGCGCGACAGCAGGGTCACCACTTCGCGCTTGACGTTTTCCAGCATGTCCGAGAACAGCTCGAAGGCTTCCTTCTTGTATTCCTGCTTCGGCTGCTTCTGCGCGTAACCACGCAGGTAGATGCCCTGGCGCAGGTAATCCATGCGCGCCAGGTGCTCCTTCCAGCTCTGGTCCAGCACGGTCAGCATCACGTGCTTCTCCAGCGCGCGCATGGTCTCTTCGCCCACGCCGGCTTCCTTCTCGGCGAAGTGCTGGTTGACGCGTTCCTGCACCTTGGCGGCAATCGCCTCGGCGTCCAGCTCCTCGTGTTCCTTGACCAGGTCGGTCAGCGACATCTGCAGGCCGAAGTCCGACTCGAGGGTCGCTTCCAGGCCACGCAGGTCCCACTGCTCGTCGATCGAGTTCGGCGGCACGAAGCGGGCCACCACGTCGAAGATCACGTCGTCGCGGATGCCGTCGACGTTGTCCTTCACCGATTCGGCGTCCAGCAGCTCGTCGCGCTGGGCGTAGATCACCTTGCGCTGGTCGTTGTTGACGTCGTCGAAGTCCAGCAGGTTCTTGCGGATGTCGAAGTTGTGGGCCTCGACCTTGCGCTGCGCCTTCTCGATCTGGCGGCTGACCAGGCGGTCTTCGATGACGTCGTCTTCCTTCATGCCCATCATGCGCATGGCCTTCTGCACCCAGTCGGAGGCGAAGATGCGCATCAGGTTGTCTTCCAGCGACAGGTAGAAGCGGGACGAACCCGGGTCACCCTGGCGGCCGGAACGGCCACGCAGCTGGTTGTCGATACGGCGCGACTCATGGCGCTCGGTGCCGACGATGTGCAGGCCGCCCGCCGCCTTCACTGCCTCGTGGCGCTTCTGCCAGTCGGCCTTGACCGCGGCCTTCTGCTCGTCGGTCGCGTCCTCGCCCAGCGCGTGGAGCTCTGCTTCCAGCGAACCGCCCAGCACGATGTCGGTACCACGGCCGGCCATGTTGGTGGCGATGGTCACCGCGCCCGGACGGCCGGCGTTGGCGACGATGGTCGCTTCGCGGTCGTGCTGCTTGGCATTGAGCACTTCATGCTTCACACCGGCCTTGCTCAGGTGCTCGGACAGCATTTCCGAAGTTTCAATCGAGGTGGTACCGACCAGCACCGGCTGGCCGCGCTTGGCGCACTCTTCGATGTCGGCCAGCACCGCATTGAACTTGCCCTTGCGGTTGAGGAACACCTGGTCCGGGCTGTCCTTGCGGATGGTCGGGCGGTTGGTCGGGATCACCACCACTTCCAGGCCGTAGATGCTCTGGAACTCAAAGGCTTCGGTATCGGCCGTGCCGGTCATGCCGGACAGCTTCTTGTACATGCGGAACAGGTTCTGGAAGGTGATGCTCGCCAGCGTCTGGTTCTCGCGCTGGACCGGCACGCCTTCCTTCGCTTCCACCGCCTGGTGCAGGCCATCGGACCAGCGGCGGCCAGCCAGGGTACGCCCGGTGAACTCATCGACGATGACCACTTCGCCGTCGCGCACGATGTAGTCCACGTCACGCTGGTAGATCGCGTGCGCGCGCAGGGCGGCGTTGAGATGGTGGACCACGGTCAGGTTCTGCGCCGCGTACAGGCCTTCGGTTTCGCCGTTGAGGATGCCGGCTTCCACCAACAGCTGCTCGGCGTGCTCCATGCCCGCTTCGGACAGGTGCACCTGCTTGCCCTTCTCATCGACCCAGAAATCACCTTCGCCGTCCTCGCTCTCCTGCTTGACCAGGTGCGGCACGACGCGGTTGACACGGATGTACAGCTCCGGGGAATCGTCGGCCGGACCGGAGATGATCAGCGGAGTACGCGCTTCGTCGATCAGGATGGAGTCGACTTCGTCGACGATGGCGTAGTGCAGGCCGCGCTGGTAGCGGTCGGCCTTGGACAGCGCCATGTTGTCGCGCAGGTAGTCGAAACCGAATTCGTTGTTGGTGCCGTAGGTGATATCCGCAGCGTAGGCTTCGCGCTTGTCGCTGTGCGGCATGCCCGGATACACCACGCCCACGCTCAGGCCCAGCCAGTTGTACAGCTTGCCCATCTGCGCGGCGTCGCGGCGGGCCAGGTAGTCGTTCACGGTGACCACGTGCACGCCCTTGCCTTCCAGCGCGTTGAGGTACACCGGCAGGGTCGCCACCAGGGTCTTGCCT
The DNA here is from genome assembly GCF_032025805.1 of Stenotrophomonas maltophilia group sp. msm1. Classification (NCBI taxonomy): domain Bacteria; kingdom Pseudomonadati; phylum Pseudomonadota; class Gammaproteobacteria; order Lysobacterales; family Lysobacteraceae; genus Stenotrophomonas; species Stenotrophomonas maltophilia group sp. msm1. The sequence continues at coordinate 1,431,171 of NZ_JAVSKH010000001.1, read as the reverse complement.
TCACCGGTACGCATTTCTGCGATCTTGCCCAGGTGAAGCACCATGCCGCCGATCAGCTGCACATCGTAATGGCGCATGCCCAGCACGCGGCGGCCGGCTTCGCGGCACACCGCGAACGCTTCCGGCAGCACCTTGTCCAGGGCTTCACCACCGGCAATGCGCTGCTTGAACTCCGGCGTCTTGGCCTGAAGCTGCTCGTCGGAAAGCTTCTCGATCTCCGGCTCCAGCGCATTGATCTTGGCGACGATGCGGTTGAGCTGGCGCAGCTGTCGTTCGTTACGACTGCCAAATACGCGGGTAAGCAGGCTGTTGATCATTGAAGGAACCGGGTTGGATGGACACGACGCCCGGCCTCCCCCTGGGGATCCGTCCGCCGCAAACGAAACAGGGCGCCTGGCGCCCTGTCGATGGCAACACCCATTGTAGCTTGGGACGGGCGGCTGAGGTTTCAACCCCGAGGGGGTAGTGCCGGCCGCTGGCCGGTGATCCGCGATGCTGCCGAAGATCATGAGGTTGCCGGCCAGCGGCCGGCACTACCAGGTCAACCGCATCGGGTCAGAGCCCTCCCGCGGCGCGGAAGGGATCCGACCCGGGATCAGCCGCGGCTGACGCGGCCGACCGGCGTGTTGCCGCCGTCGCCGAGGAATTTGCGCGGGTTGACCACGTTGCCGTTCTCCCACACCTCGAAGTGCACGTGGGCGCCGGTCGAACGACCGGTGGAACCGGCCTTGGCCACTTCCTGGCCGGCACGGACCAGGTCGCCGGCCTTCACCACCAGGCGGGAATTGTGCGCGTAGCGGGTGACGTAGCCATTTCCGTGGTCGACGTCGACCACGTTGCCGTAGCCCCCCTTCACGCCGGCGAAGCTGACCACGCCTTCGGCCACGGCCATCACCGGGTCACCGACCTTGGCGTGGAAGTCCATGCCCTTGTGGGTGGCGGCGCCTCGGCCGAACGGGTCGGCACGGGTGCCGAAGCCGGAGGTCACGTAGCTGTTGCGGATCGGCATGCGCGAAGGCACGGCGTTCTGCTGCAGCTGGTGGTCGAACATCAGCGACTCCATCACCGACAACTGGCGGCCTGAAGCAGCGAAGCGCTGCTCCAGCACCTGTAAGTCGGCGTTGACGTCCTTGACCGGGATGTCGCTGGTCGGACCGCCTGCGTCACCGTCACCGAGACCGGGGGTCTCGTTGAAGTCGAACTCGCCGTCCTCCAGCTTGCCCATCTGGGTCAGCCGTTCGCCGAGCGCGTTGAGGCGGGTGGCCTGGGCCTGCAGCTCGCCGAGACGGGCCGCCAGCGCGTTGACCTGGGTCTGCGCATCGCGCTTGACCTTGGCCAGCTCCGCATCCTGGCGCTCGACCTTGGCCTGCAGCCGGGAATCATTCAGCGCGCTGACGCCCATGCCGCCAGCAAGGCCGATAATGCAGCCTACCCCGAGCACGCTGCCCAGCAGGGCGCGGGGGCGGTCCTCGAAATAGAACCGCAAACGCGTGATCGGCGACGATTTGGCCTGTCCTTCACGCGTTTTGATTACGATCTTTTTGAATGCCATCAGTGAGTTTTCATGTCTGAGCCGAAATCCAGCGTTCGCCCCGCGTCGGCGCCGAAACCGGCGCTGGATGCGGTAATGGCGGACAAAAGCGGGAACCCGCTGCGGCGTGCCCTGTGGCTCGACGCGCTGGACCGACAGTTGCGCCCCCAGTTGCCGCCAGCTCTGCGCAGCCGCTGCCGGCTGGCCAATGTGGACGGGGAACACCTCGTTTTTCTCGTCGAATCCCCGGTCTGGCATGCCAAGTTGCGGCTTGCCGAAGCCCAGTTGCTCGACGCGGCCCGTTCCATCGGGCTGAAGGCCACCAAGGTGACCATCAAGACTGCGTCTCCCACTCCCACGCGCTCCCCAGCGCTCGACAACCGGAATGGACCCCACGCAGTTTCAGCCGCCACGCACAAAGGGCTACGCGACGCCTTGGCTTGCCTGCAGGACGTTCCTTCCAAACCGAAGAAACGGTCATGATGGCAACGGAGCATCCGGCTCCGCTCCCCGTCGCGCGTGTCACCACGGCGTGAAACATTTCGGGGGCCGGGTCGCATCCTAGCGGCCATCCAGGGGCCTGTCGTTAGATTGTTGTTAAAACGGCGTTAAATTCAGGCTTCGGATCCAACAGGTTCACAAAACCGTGACCTCGAACCGGCCTTGATGCCTTTTCAAGCACACTGAATGCGTCGTCTGCGCCGGAAACAACAACGCCGCCTTGGATGGCGGCGTTTTTATCTTTAAATTCAACGACCTACGGAATCAGGCATAGGCCGGAGTGGCGTATTCGACCGGACCCGGGGTGGCAGGCGAGTCGAAGCTGACCCATTCCCAGGCAGTGGCGTCGGCCATCAGCGCCCGCACCAGCTTGTTGTTGAGCGCGTGGCCGGATTTGAAGCCCTCGTAAGCGCCCAGCACCTGGCCACCGGCCAGGTAGAGGTCGCCGATCGCATCGAGGATCTTGTGGCGCACGAATTCGTCGGCGTAGCGCAGGCCGTCTTCGTTGAGCACGCGGAACTCGTCCAGCACGATGGCGTTGTCCATCGAACCGCCCAGGCCCAGGTTGCGCTCGCGCATGTATTCCAGGTCGCGCATGAAACCGAAGGTGCGCGCGCGGGAGATTTCCTTGGTGTAGGCCAGCGTCGAGAACTCGATTTCCTGGCGCGACTGCTTGGCCGGGATCATCGGGTGGTCGAACTGGATGGTGAAGCCCAGCTTGTAACCCTCGTACGGGGTGAAGCGGGCCACCTTGTCGCCCTCGGTCACTTCCACGGTCTTCAGCACGCGGATGAAGCGCTTGGGCGCATCCTGTTCCACGATGCCTGCCGACTGCAGCAGGAACACGAACGGGCCGGCCGAACCGTCCATGATCGGCAGCTCGGCCGAGGACAGTTCGACGATGATGTTGTCCACGCCCAGGCCAGCCAGCGCCGACATCAGGTGTTCGACGGTCTGGATCTTGGCGTCGTTGCAGGTCAGGCCGGTGCACAGGGTCACTTCGGTGACCAGCTCGGCCTTGGCCGGCACTTCCACCACCGGGTCCAGGTCCACGCGGCGGAACACGATGCCATGGTTGACCGGTGCCGGGCGCAGGGTCATGTAGACCTTGTCGCCGCTGTGCAGGCCAACGCCGGTGGCGCGGATCGTGTTCTTGAGGGTGCGTTGCTGGATCATGGGGGATGGACCGGAAGTGACACATTAGATTAACACGCACGCTCCCCTACCCCGGCTGAAACGCCGGCAGGACGCGCGTGAAGCAGGGCGGCCGGGCCCATCCTGGCCCGGCGCCCGCGTTTTTCAGGACATGGTGGCGCTACCCGGGGAGGACAACCCCGGGCCGCCCCGCTCAGTCCGCCTGGCGGCGCAGGAACGCCGGGATGTCCAGGTAGTCGTTCGGCAGTTCCGCCGCAGCCGGGGCCGAGGAGGACGGCGCCGACGGGGCCGAAGCGGCCGCGGTATCGCTGCTGGCGCGACGCAGGCCCAGGCCCATGCCGCCGACGGCCTTGGACACGGCGTCGCCACCGTTGTCGAAGTCGCCGAACTCCGGCTGGCCGGTCGTGGCATTGCGGACCAGCTTGATCGGCGCACGCTCGCCCGGACGCTGGGTCTTGCTGGCCGAAACGCGGTTCAGGCCGGTAGCGACCACGGTCACGCGCACTTCGTCCTGCATGTCCGGATCCAGCACGGTACCGACCACCACGGTGGCGTCTTCGGAAGCGAAGCCATCGATGGTGCGGCCGATCTCGTCGAACTCGGCCATGGTGAAGTCGGCGCCGGCGGTGATGTTGACCAGGATGCCGTTGGCACCGGCCAGGTTCACATCGTCCAGCAGCGGGTTCTGGATGGCGGCTTCGGCGGCGGCCTGGGCGCGGTCATCGCCACGGGCGGTGCCGGTGCCCATCATCGCCAGGCCCATTTCGGACATGACGGTACGCACGTCGGCGAAGTCGACGTTGATCAGGCCCGGACGCACGATCAGGTCGGCGATGCCCTGCACGGCGCCCTGCAGCACGTCGTTGGCGGCGCGGAAGGCCTGGATCATGGTCGCGTTGCGACCCAGCACGGTGATCAGCTTCTCGTTCGGAATGGTGATCAGCGAGTCGCAGTGCTGGCTCAGTTCCTCGATGCCCTTCAGCGCCACCTGCATGCGGCGACGGCCTTCGAACGGGAACGGCTTGGTGACCACGGCCACGGTCAGGATGCCCATTTCCTTGGCCAGCTGTGCCACCACCGGCGCAGCGCCGGTGCCGGTGCCGCCGCCCATGCCGGCGGTGATGAACACCATGTCCGCGCCCTGCAGCGCGTCCATGATGCGCTCACGGTCTTCCAGCGCGGCCTGGCGGCCGACTTCCGGGTTCGCGCCTGCGCCCAGGCCCTTGGTCACGTTGGTACCCAGCTGCAGCTGCAGCTTGGCACCACAATTCTTGATGGCCTGCGAGTCGGTGTTGGCGGTGATGAATTCCACGCCGTCCACCGCCGAGTTGACCATGTGCGCCACGGCATTGCCGCCGCCGCCGCCCACGCCAACCACCTTGATCACCGCATTGGGTGCCATCTTTTCGATCAGTTCAAAATGCGCCATGTCCGTGTCCTCGTTGTATCCGCTTGTCGGTGGCATGGACGGTCGGGCCTCCTGCCTTCGCGTGTCATGTTGCCGTTGCGGCTGTGTGGGTTGTGTATTGCGTTGTTGCGTTGTTGCGTTGTGATGCGGGTACTGCGGGTGTTGCGCCGGGCCGGGCCCGGAGTTGCGGGTTCCGCGTCAGAACTCGCCGCGGAACCAGGTCTTGAGTTTCTTGAACATGCTTCCAGCGCGCCCGGTCGGCAGCGATGGCCGCCGCGGGTGCTCGATCTGGCTGCCCATCAGCAGCAGGCCCACGCCGGTGGCGTGCACCGGGTTGCCCACCACTTCGCCCAGGCCGGTGACGTGCTGCGGGATGCCCACGCGCACCGGCATCTGCAGCATTTCCTCGGCCAGTTCGACCACGCCCTCCATCTTCGAGGCGCCACCGGTCAGCACCATGCCGGCGCGCACCAGTTCCTCGAAGCCGGAGCGGCGCAGTTCGGCCTGCACCATCTCGAAGATCTCCTCGTAGCGGCCCTGCACCGCCTGCGCCAGCGAATGGCGCGGCATGCGGCGCGGTGGACGGTCGCCCACCGACGGCACCTGGATGCTTTCCTCGGCGGTGGCCAGCTGGGCCAGGGCGCAGGCGTAGCGCACCTTGATCTGCTCGGCTTCCGGGGTGGGCGTGCGCAGCATGTGCGCGATATCGTTGGTGACGTGGTCGCCGGCGATCGGCAGCGAGGCCGTGTGGCAGATCGCGCCCTGCACGAACACCGCGATGTCGGTGGTCCCGGCGCCCATGTCGACCAGCACCACGCCCAGCTCGCGTTCGTCAGCGGTCAGCACCGCAACGCTTGAGGCGAGCGAGGACAGCACCAGGTCGTCCACCTGCAGGCCACAGCGCTGCACGCACTTGCTGATGTTGGCTGCGGCCGACTGCGCGCACACCACCAGGTGCGCATGCACCTCCAGGCGCACGCCGGTCATGCCGACCGGGTTGCGGATGCCTTCCTGCGAATCGTCCAGCACGTACTCGCGCGGGATCGCGTGCAGGATCTTCTGGTCGGCCGGAATCGCCACCGCCTTGGCCGCATCGAGCACGCGATCCAGGTCGCCCCAGGTCACTTCCCCGTCGCGGATCGGCACGATGCCGGGCGAGTTCTTGCACTGCACGTGGTTGCCGGAGATCGAGGCGTACACCGAGCGGATCTCGCAGCCGGCCATCAGCTCGGCTTCTTCCACCGCGCGCTGGATCGACTGCACGGTCGATTCGATGTCCACCACCACGCCGCGCTTCAACCCGCGCGATTCGTGCGAGCCGATGCCGATCACTTCGATCGGGTTGCCCGGCGAATACTCGCCCACCAGCGCCACCACCTTGGAGGTGCCGATGTCCAGGCCAACGATCAGCGATTTGTCACCCTTGCGATTCATGTCCTTTCCTGCGTCCTGCTGACTGGGGTCGCCGGCGTTTTCGCCGGCATGGCCGGGGTACCCCAGCTCAGCGTGAAACCATTGGTGTAGCGGAGGTCGGCGCGCTCGATCGGCGCGTCCTGGCGGTTGAGCTGTGGCAGTACCTTGACGAAGCGCTGCAGGCGCGAGCGCGCATCGTCACGGCCGACCACCACTTCGGTGCCATTGCTCAGCACCAGCGACCAGCTGCCGCGTGCATCCATCGTTACCCGGCGCACATCGACGCCGGCCGGTGCGAACAATGCACGCGAGTCGCTGTACAGCTTCATCACTTCTTCGGTCTGGCTGTCCGGGCCGTCCAGTTCGGGCAACGCCAGGTCGGCCAGCTTCTTCGGCGTGGGGAACAACTTGCCCTGCTCGGAAACCAGGCGGTCGTTGCCCCAGCGCGCGAACGGCTTGTGCTCGACCAGGGTCACTTCCAGCACGTCCGGCCACTGCTTGCGCACCCGCGCGCTTTCCACCCACGGCAGTTTTTCCAGTGCGTCCTGCGCGTCCTGCAGCTTGACCGCGAAGAAGCCGGCGCGCGCATACGGCAGCAGCACCTGCTGCAGCTGCTCGGCCGGTACCCGCTTGAACTCGCCATGCACGCGCAGCTTCGCCAGCGGCCAGCGCTCGGCGCCGACCCAGCCATTGACCACGGCCACCACCGGCAGTGCAACCACCGACAGCGCCAACAGCCAGACGAAGATGCGTAGCACCGCGTTCATGCGTGCGAAGCCTCCAGGGTCTGTTCCAGCACGCGCCACACCAGTTCCTCGAAACCGATGCCGGCCTGGCGGGCCGCCTTGGGTACCAGCGAATGGCTGGTCATGCCCGGCGCGGTATTCACTTCCAGCAGGAAGAAGCGGCCGCTGCTGCGGTCGCGCATCACGTCCACGCGGCCCCAACCACGGCAGCCGGCCGCGCGGAACGCGGCCAGCGCGATGCGGCGGATTTCCGCTTCGTCGCCACCCTCCAGGCCCGGGCAGAGGTACTGGGTGTCCTCGGCGATGTACTTGGCGTTGTAGTCGTACCACTGGCCCTTGGGCACGATGCGGATCGACGGCAGGGCAACGTCGCCGAGGATGGCCACGGTCAGCTCATCGCCCACCACCATCTGCTCCATCAGCAACTGGCCGTCGTAGCGCGCGGCCAGGGTCACGGCCTCGTCCAGGCCAGCCTCGTCAGTGACCCGGCTGATGCCCACGCTGGAGCCTTCGTTGGCCGGCTTGACCACCACCGGCAGGCCCAGCTCGGCCGCCAGTGCATGCACCGTGGACGCGTCGACCTTGCGGTACTGCGGCGTCGGCAGGCCCAGCGACAGCCACACCTGCTTGGTGCGGATCTTGTCCATGCTCAGCGCCGAACCCAGCACGTCCGAGCCGGTGTACGGCACGCCGAAGGCGTCCATCAGGCCCTGCACGATGCCGTCCTCACCACCACCGTTGTGGCCGTGCAGGATGTTGAACACACGGTCGATGCCGCCGGCAGCCAGCGCCTTGGCCAGCGCCGGAATGCCGTCCACCGCGAACGCATCGACACCGCGCGACTGCAGTGCTTCCAGTACGTTGCGGCCGGAATCCAGCGACACCTCGCGTTCGCTGGAAGTGCCACCGAGCAGCACGGCGACGCGACCGAACACAGCCGGGTCGGTCACGCGCAGCGGCGGGAAGGTCAGCGTGCTCACGCCTCGCCCTCCCCCTTGAAGCCTTCCACCGCGATGTGGGTGGCCACGGCGCCAATATCGCCCGCCCCCATCATCAGCAGCAGGTCACCGTCCTGCAGCACGTCCGGCAGCACGCTGGCCAGTTCGGCAGCCTTGCCCACCACCACCGGCTCGCTGCGACCGCGGGCGCGGATGGCGCGGGCCAGCGCATGCGAGTCGGCACCGGCAATCGGTTCCTCACCGGCCGGGTAGACCTCGCTCAGTACCAGTGCGTCGACGCTGGACAGCACCGCAGCGAACTTGTCGAACTGGTCACGGGTGCGGCTGTAGCGGTGCGGCTGGAAGGCCACCACCAGGCGCTTGTCAGCCCAGCCACCGCGGGCCGCGGCGAACACGGCCTCCAGCTCGCTCGGGTGATGGCCGTAGTCATCGATGATACGGACCTTGGCACCACTGGCGGTGGTCACTTCGCCCAGATCGTTGAAGCGACGGCCGACACCGGCGAAGCTTTCCAACGCACGCGCGATGGCATCCGGCGCCACGCCCAGCTGCCAGCCCACTGCGGCGGCGGCCAGCGCGTTGAGCACGTTGTGCCTGCCCGGCAGCGCCAGCACCACTTCCTGGCTGGTGCCCTGCGGCAGGCGCAGGGTGAAGCGCATGCGCGGCCCTTCCTGCACCACGTTCTCGGCGCGCACGTCGGCCTGCGGGCTCATGCCGTAGCTCATCACGTGACGCGGGGTTTTGGCGGCCAGCGCGGCCACTTCCGGGTCATCGATGCACAGCACGGCCAGGCCGTAGAACGGCAGGCGCTGCAGGAATTCGGCGAACGCCGCCTGCACGCGGGCAAAGTCGTTGCCGTAGTTTTCCAGATGGTCGGCATCAATGTTGGTGATGATCGACATCAGCGGGTTCAGGCGCAGGAAGCTGCCATCGCTTTCGTCGGCCTCGGCCACCAGCCACTGGCCTCCGCCCAGCTTGGCGTTGGCACCGGCCGCCAGCAGCTGGCCACCGATCACGAACGTCGGGTCCAGGCCACCTTCGCTCAGCACCGCAGCAGTCAGGCTGGTGGTGGTGGTCTTGCCATGGGTACCGGCCACGGCGATGCCGCGGCGGAAGCGCATCAGCTCGGCCAGCATCGCCGCACGCGGCATGATCGGAATGCGCTGGCTGCGCGCTTCCATCAGTTCCGGGTTGTCTTCGCGGATGGCACTGGAGACCACCACGCAGTCGGTGCCCAGTACGTTGGCTGCCGAGTGGCCGCGCATGATGCGCGCACCCAGGCTGGCCAGCCGACGGGTTGCCACGTTGTCGGCGTTGTCCGAGCCGGACACCTCATAGCCCAGCGTCAGCATCACTTCGGCGATACCGCTCATGCCGGTGCCGCCGATGCCGACGAAATGCACGCGCGGGAACGCGCGCACCAGGTCGTTGGTGTCGTGCAGGCGACGGATCATGGGCGGCCTCGCGCAGGGCAGGCGCGGTGGCATGCCTTCTTCATACAGCTTCCTCAAGAATGATATCGGCGATGCGCTCGGCGGCATCGACCTTGGCCAGGGCACGCGCGGCTTGCGCCATCTGCATGCGGCGGGCGGGATTTTCGGACAGATCGCGCAGCAGTGCGGCAATGCCGTCGGCCAGCGTTCCGTCCTGCTTCAGCAAAACCGCAGCACCGCGCTCGACCAGATACTCCGCATTGCGGGTCTGGTGATCGTCGACGGCAGCGGGGAATGGCACCAGCACACTGCCGACACCGACCGCGCACAGCTCGGCCAGCGTCGAGGCGCCCGCGCGGCACACCACCAGGTCGGCCCAGGCGAAGGCCTCGGCCATGTTGGCGATGAACGGCGTGATGTCGGCCAGCACGCCGGCCTTTGCATACGCCTCCACCGCTTCGGCGTGCATTTTCTCGCCACTCTGGTGGCGCACCTGTACCGGAATGCCGGGGCCGAGTGCGGCGATCGCCTGCGGCACGCCGGTGTTCAGTGCACGCGCGCCCTGGCTGCCGCCAACCACCAGCACGCGCAGCGGTCCGTGGCGGTCGGCGAAGCGCTGTTCCGGCGGTGCGGTGGCGGCGATCTCTGCGCGCACCGGATTGCCGACGAACTCCTCACGCTCGGCGAAGGTACCCGGGAAGCCGGTGAGGAGGCGGCGCGCATAGCGCGACAGGATGCGGTTGGTCATGCCGGGCGCGCGATTCTGTTCGTGCACCAGCAGCGGGAGGCCGTGCAGGCGGGTGGCCATGCCACCGGGGCCGGAGGCAAAGCCACCGAAGGCGACCACCGCGCGCGGCTGGCGCTTGCGGATGATCATGCCGGCAGCGCGCAGCGCGCGCATCAGCCGCCAAGGCGCGCCCAGCAGGGCCAGCTTGCCCTTGCCGCGCAGGCCGGTGATGGCCAGCGTGTCGATTGGAATGTCGTGCTGCGGTACCAGTCGCGTTTCCATCGCGCCGTCGGCGCCCATCCAGGTCACCGGCACGCCGCGCTCGCGCAGCACGCGGGCCACAGCCAGGCCGGGAAAGATGTGACCGCCGGTGCCACCGGCCAGGATCATCACCGGGCGCACGCTATCGGTGGCCGCGCTCATGACAGCCTCCCGAAGGTCGGTTCGATACGCGACTGAAGGCGGCTGGTGCCGCGCGCGGCGTTTGCTGGAGCTGGAGCTGCGGCCGTCGCCCCGGCGCTGATCGGCGCGCTGGCGGCCACCTGCACGGCTGGCTCGCCCACCGGCTCAGCAGCTGCGTCTTCGGCACCACCGATGCGCACGGCCTGGCGGCGCTCGGCACGCTTGAGTTCATAGGACACGCGCAGCAACAGGCCCATCGCAACGCAGGTCATCAGCACCGACGAACCGCCGGAGGAAATCAGCGGCAGAGTCAGTCCCTTGGTCGGCAGGATGCCCAGGTTCACGCCGATCGAGACGAAGGTCTGCATGCTGATCCACAGGCCGATGCCGAAGGCGATGTAGCCAGAGAAGTGGCGCTTCATTTCCACGCAGCGCATGCCCAGCCAGAAGGTCCGGCCGACCAGCAGCGCGTACAGGGCCACGATCACGCAGGTGCCCAGGAAGCCGAATTCCTCGGCGGTGACCGAAAAGATGAAGTCGGTATGCGCTTCGGGCAGGTAGTACAGCTTCTGCACCGAGTTGCCCAGGCCGACGCCGGTCCACTCGCCACGGCCCACCGCCATCAGCGCGTTGGACAGCTGGTAGCCGTCGCCCTGCTGGTCGGCCCACGGGTCCAGGAAGGAGGTGATGCGGCGCATGCGGTAAGGCTCGATGATCGCCAGCGCGCTCATGCCGACCAGGCCGATGATCACCGGCATCGACATGCGCGGCATGTTCACCCCGCCCAATACCAGCATGCCGGCGGTGATCGCCAGCAGCAGGGTGGACGAGCCGAAGTCCGGCTGCAGCAGCAACAGCACCACCAGCGCACCGGCCACGCCCAGCGGCTTGAGCATCGCCGGCCAGGTCGCGTTGACCTCGTCGCGGAAGCGCACCAGGTAGCTGGACAGCCAGACGATGTAGAGCACTTTCACCGCCTCGACCGTCTGGAACTTGGAGATGCCCAGGTTGATCCAGCGGCGCGCACCGTTGACCGTGCTGCCCAGGCCCGGCGCGAACACCGCCAGCAGCAGCACGAAGCAGCCCAGCAGCAGCATCTGGTTGTACTGCTCGATGGACTTCAGCTCGGTACGGGCGGCAAGCACCGCCAGCACGATACCCACCGCCAGGAAGATCAGGTGGCGGTTGAGGTAGTAGAACGGGCTGCTCATCAGCGCGATCGAGCTGGACGCCACCATCACCACGCCAATGCCGGTGAGCGCGATGATCGCGCCCAGCAGCCACTTGTCGTAGCTGCCTTCGATGGCTTCAAGGCGTGTTGCCTGGCGGGACAGGTCGTTCATCTCAGCGCACCTTCAACGTGGCCAGGCCGATCAGCACGAGCACGACGGAGATGATCCAGAAGCGCACGATCACGCGCGGCTCCGGCCAGCCCTTCAGTTCGAAATGGTGGTGGATCGGCGCCATGCGGAACACGCGCTTGCCGGTCAGCTTGAACGAGGCCACCTGGATCATCACCGACAGCGTCTCGATGACGAACACGCCGCCCATGATCACCAGCACCAGCTCCTGGCGGGTGATCACCGCGATGGTGCCCAGCACCGCGCCCAGCGCCAGCGCGCCGATGTCGCCCATGAACACCATGGCCGGATAGGTGTTGAACCACAGGAAGCCCAGGCCCGCGCCGGCGATGGCCGCGCAGATGATGACCAGTTCGCCGGCCCCCGGGATCTGCGGGATCTGCAGGTAGTTGGCGAACACTACGTTGCCCGAGGCGTAGGCGAACACGCCCAGCGCGCAGGCCACCAGCACGGTCGGCATGATCGCCAGCCCATCCAGGCCGTCGGTCAGGTTCACCGCATTGGAGAAGCCGACGATCCAGAAGTAGGCGATGGCCACGAAGCCGATGCCGGCCAGCGGCAGCGCCACCGACTTGAACATCGGGATGTAGAAGGTCAGCGCTGCCGGCACGTCGGCTGTATGGAACAGGAACAGGCCGGCGGCCAGGCCGAAGATCGACTGCAGCAGGTACTTCCAGCGCGACTTCAGCCCGTTCGGGTCGCGGCGGACGATCTTGATCCAGTCGTCATACCAGCCGATGGCACCGAAGCACAGCATCACTGCCAGCACCAGCCACACGTAGCGGTTGCGCAGGTCGGCCCACATCAGCACCGACAGGGTGACGGTCAGCAGGATCAGCGAGCCACCCATGGTCGGCGTACCGGCCTTGGAGAAATGGGTCTGCGGACCGTCCTTGCGGATCGGCTGGCCGCCCTTGAACTGGGCAAGCTTGCGGATCATCGCCGGGCCGAGCCACAGCGACAGGAACAGGGCCGTCAGCGCGGCAAGGATGGCGCGGAACGTCTGGTAGTTGAACAGCCCGAACAGGCTCTCCAACTGCTGCAACCATCGAGCCAGTTCATACAACATGCGGGGATTCCTCTCCTTGCGCCAGCAGCGCTTTGACAATCGTGTCCATGGCGCTGCCACGGGAACCCTTGACCAGGCAGCGCACGCCGGCGTGCAGCTCGTCCTTCAGCGCCTTCGACAGCGCGTCATGGGTGGCGAAATGACGGCCGCCTTCGCCGAAAGCGGTAGCGGCAGCGGCACTGAGCGGGCCCAGCGCATACAGGCGCTTGAGGCCGGCCGACCGCGCGCGGAGCCCGGCCTGCGCGTGCAGCGCTCCGGCGTCCGGACCCAGCTCACGCATGTCGCCCAGCACCAGCCAGCCCTCTTCCGGCGCGGCGGCCAGGGCGTCGATGGCCGCGGCCAGCGAACCGGGATTGGCGTTGTAGCTGTCGTCCACCAGCACCGCGCCATTGCGCAGCAGATGGGCAATCTGGCGGCCCGGTACCGGCTGCGCCTCGGCCAGGCCAGCCGCGATCAGCGACAGATCGACACCGGCGGACAGCGCCAGGCTGGCGGCAGCCAGCGCATTGCTGACGTTGTGGCGACCCGGCAGGCCGAGCACCACGCGAGCCTCGCCGGCCGGCGAGACCAGGGTGAACTGGCTGCCCTGCGCACCTGCGCGGATGTCGCGCGCGGTCACATCAGCAGTATGTTCCAGGCCGTAGCGCAGCACGCGGCAGCGTGCCGGGGTACCGACGAAATGCTGTTCGAACCAGCGGCCGTAGGCATCGTCGGCGTTGATCACCGCCACGCCATCGGCCGGCAGTGCGGCATAGATTGCGCCCTTGGTCACGGCCACGCCAAGCAGGCTGCCCATGCGTTCCAGGTGTGCCGGGGCGATGTTGTTGACCAGGGCATAGCGCGGGCGGGCGATTTCGGTCAGGTAGGCGATATCACCCGGCTTGCCGGCGCCCATCTCGTAGACGGCGTAGTCGGCATCTTCCGGCGCATCGATCACCGCCAGCGGCAGGCCGATCTCGTTGTTGCGGTTGCCCGGGTTGGCGTAGACCACCTTGTGGGCGTGCTGGGCCACCTGCTGAAGGATCGACAGCAGCAGGCTCTTCACGCTGGTCTTGCCGTTGCTGCCGGTGATCGCGAACACCTCGGTGTCCCGGTCACGCTGCATGCCGGTGGCGATCTTCGCCAGTGCAAGCTCGCTGTCGGCCACCAGCACCTGCGGCAGCTCGACCGGCAGCAGGCGCTCGACCAGCAGCGCGCTGGCACCGCGCACCTGTGCGTCGGCGGCAAAGTCATGGCCGTCGAAGCGCTCGCCGCGCAGCGCCACATACAGGCTGCCCGGACCGAGGCTGCGGGTGTCATTGCTGACCGCGTCGATGGCCACGTCGTCGCCGTGGATCTCACCGCCGGCCCAGTGGGCGATCAGCGAAAGCAGAGTGCGCTTCACGCGGCACCCTCCCCGGCCTGCGCCTCTAGTACACCGGCCTTGGCCGCCAGTGCAGCGGCAGCCACCTCGGTGTCGTCGAAGTCATGGCGCACACCGTTCACTTCCTGGTACGGCTCGTGGCCCTTGCCAGCAATCAGGATGATGTCGCCGGCACCGGCACGCTTCACCGCCAGGCCGATCGCACGCGCGCGACTGCGCTGCACGGTCACGGCATCGGCATTCTGGAAGCCGGCCAGGATGTCGGCGACGATCACGTCACCGTCTTCGCCACGCGGGTTGTCGTCGGTGACGATGACCTGGTTGGCCAGACGCTCGGCAATGGCCGCCATCTGCGGGCGCTTGCCGGTATCACGCTCGCCGCCGCAGCCGAACACGCAGAACAGCGCGCCGTGCAGGTGGCCATGCAGGCTGTCCAGCGCCTGTTCCAGCGCGTCCGGGGTGTGTGCGTAGTCGACCACCACGGTCGGCAGGCCGTCTTCGCCGCCCAGGCGGTTCATGCGGCCACGGATCGGCTGCAGCGCCGACAGTACTTCAGCGATGCGCGGCAGCGACTGGCCCTGCGCATGCAGAGTACCGGCCACCGCCAGCAGGTTGTCCACGTTGAAGCGGCCCAGCAGCGGCGACTGCACCGCCGCGCGCTGGCCGTCGATGACCAGTTCAAACGCAATGCCACGACCATCCAGCTGCAACGCTTCGGCGCGCACGCTGGCATCGCTGGCACCACGCGAACTCAGGCCGACCGGCTGCACGCCCACCGGCAGGACGGCGAACAGCTGGCGACCGAAGGCGTCGTCCAGATTGATCACCGCTGCCTTCAGGCCCGGACGATGGAACAGCCGCGCCTTGGCCGCGCCGTAGCTGGCCATGTCGCCGTGGTAATCCAGATGATCGCGGGTGAGGTTGGTGAACACCGCCACGTCGTAGTGCACGGCATCGACGCGGCCCTGGTCCAGCGCGTGCGAGCTGACCTCCATCGCCACCGCGCGCGCACCGGCGTCGCGCAGCTGTGCCAGCAGCGCATGCATCTGCAGCACCAGCGGCGTGGTGAAACCGGTCGGCTCGACCGCACCATAAAGTCCGGCGCCCAACGTGCCGATACTGCCACTGGGCGTTCCGAGCAGGTGCCAGGCCTGGGCCAGCAACTGCACGGTGGAAGTCTTGCCGTTGGTGCCGGTCACGCCCACCATCGCCATCGCCCGCGACGGCGCGCCATGGAACTGGTCGGCCATCGCACCCATGCGTGCGCGCAGGCCCGGCACGGCGATCGCATCGGCTGGCGCCGGCAGTTCGGCCGGTGCCGGGGGCTCGAACAGGATGGCGCTGGCACCGGCCGCGCGGGCCTGCTCGACAAAGTTCAGGCCATGCGCGCCGAAACCGGCGATGGCGACGAAGGCATTGCCGGGACGCACGGCGCGGCTGTCCAGCGCCAGCCCGGTCAGAACGGGATCATGGCCCGCCAGGGCCACGTCGGGAAGCAACTGCGAAAGCAACATCGAAGGACTCATTGCGTGCCTCCCGTAACGGGGGGCGTCTGGGCGTGCGCGCTCGGCAGCGCAGCATCGAATTCAGCGGCGGCATCCACCGGCAGCGCGGTCTCGGCCGGCGGCGCGGGCAGGATCGAGGCCGAGTGGCCGACCTTGCCCGACTGCTGTGCGGCCAGCCACGACTGCAGGTCATCCAGCGGCACGTCCATCAGGCGCAGTGTGCCTTCCATCACGTTGTGATAGACCGGCGCCGACACCAGGCCGCCGTAGAACTTGCCGGCCTGCGGATCGTTGATGACGATGACGGTGGCGAAGCGCGGGTTGGTGGCCGGCACCACACCGGCAAACAGCGCGTTGTAATGGCCACGCTCGTAACCACCCGGGCCGGTCTTGCGCGCGGTACCGGTCTTGCCGGCTACGCGGTAACCCAGCACTGCTGCCTGCTTGGCGCCGCCCTGGGTGACCACCGTTTCCATCATCGCCACCACCTGCCTGGCGACGCTCTCGTCGATGATCTGATGCGCTTCGTTGCGCTGGCCCTTGACGAAGGTCGGCGCGATCAACTTGCCGCCATTGGCCAGCGCCGAGTAGGCGGTGGCGATCTGCAGCGGTGTCACGTTCAGGCCGTAGCCGTAGGACATGGTGGTCTTGGTGGCACCGTCCCAGTTGGCCGGGCGCCGCACCACGCCACCGGATTCACCCGGGAACCCGCTGTGCGGCACCGAGCCGTAGCCGAAACGGCGCACGCCGTCATAGAACACCTGGTCCGGCATCTTTGCCGCGACCTTGGCCGCGCCGATGTTGGAACTGCGGGTGATCACGCCGGTTACGTTCAGCACGCCGTTGTTGCGCGGCACGTCGCGGATGGTGAAGCGGGCCACCTGCATGTAACCCGGGTTGGTATCGATGATGGTGTCCTTGGTCACCGCACCAGCCTGCAGCGCCGTGGCAATCGTCAACGGCTTCATCGTCGAACCCGGCTCGACCAGGTCGGTCACCGCACGGTTGCGGCGCGCATCGGGCAGCGCGCCGGTCAGCGAATTCGGGTTGTAGGTGGGCAGGTTGACCATGGCCAGGATCTCGCCGGTGTTCACGTCCATGATCACCATCGAACCGCCGGCCGCCTTGTTGGCCACCAGCGCGTTGCGCAGTTCCTTGAACGCCAGGTACTGGATGCGGCGGTCGATGCTGAGCGTCAGGTCCTTGCCCGGTTCGGCGGCGCGCAGCAGATCGCTTTCGACGGTCTCGCCCTTGCGGTTGCGGATCACCCGCTTGGCACCGGCCTTGCCGCGCAGCCATTCGTCGAACGCCAGCTCCAGGCCTTCCTGGCCGCGGTCGTCGATGTTGGTGAAGCCCAGCACGTGCGCCATCGCCTCACCCTGCGGGTAGAAGCGGCGGAACTCGCGCTGCGCGGCCACGCCCGGAATCTTCAGCGCGACCACCTTTTCTGCCTCGTCCGGATTGATCCGGCGACGCAGGTACATGAATTCCTTGTCCGACTTCTGCGACAGGCGGCTGCTCAGCTCATCCACAGACATGCCGACCGCCTGGGCCAGCTCCGGAATGCGCTCGGGCGAACGCAGCAGGTCCTGCGGATTGACCCAGATCGAGGCGACCGGGGTGGACACCGCCAGCGGCTCGCCGTTGCGGTCGGTGATCATGCCGCGCGAGGTCTTGATCGGCAGCTCGCGCAGGTAACGGGCCTCGCCCTGGCGCTGGTAGAAGTCGCTGTTGATGATCTGCACGTAGGCGGCACGACCGACCAGCGACACCGAGCACAGGCCGAGCGCCAGCGCGACCCAGCGCAGGCGCTGGCGCAGGTTGAAGGCGTTGCGCGGGCGGTTGCGGCCGGTCTTGCTCATGGCCGCACCACCACGATGTCGGCGGCCTCGGGGAACTTCATGCCGAGCTTCTCGCGGGCGATGCGATCGACACGGTTGGCTTCGGCCAGGGTGGCCTGTTCCAGCTGCAGGCGACCGAACTCCAGGTTGATGTCATCGCGCTTGCGCTCGGCGCGCGACAGTTCGATGAACGTCTGCCGGTGACGATGACGCACGAACACGACGCCGATCGCCGAGGCCACGGTGGAAGCCAGCAGGATGATCAGCAGCAACCGGCTCATGCGTCGGCCTCCCGCTTCTGCGCCACGCGCAGCACGGCGCTGCGGGCACGCGGGTTGGCGGCCAGCTCTTCGTCGGTGGCCTTGATGGCACCGCCGATCAGGTCCAGCGTCGGCACGAACGCGACCGCCTCGGGCAGGCGGCGGTTGGCCGGCGGCGCCTTGGCCAGGCGGTTCATGTACTGCTTGACGATGCGGTCTTCCAGCGAATGGAAGCTGATCACCGCCAGGCGGCCACCGGGCTTGAGCCGTTCGACGGCGGCATCCAACCCGGCCTCCAGATCGGCCAGCTCGCGGTTGATGTGGATGCGGATGGCCTGGAAGCTGCGCGTGGCCGGGTGGATCTTGTCTTTTCCACGCGGCATCACCGAGGCGATCAGCTCGGCCAGTTCGGCGGTGCGGGAGAAGGGCTGCTTCTCACGGCGGGCCACGATGGCACGGGCGATGCGGCGGCTCTGGCGCTCTTCGCCGTAGGTCCACAGCACATCGGCGATCTCGCGCTCTTCCACGCGGTTGATCCACTGCGCGGCGCTTTCACCACTGTCCGGATCCATGCGCATGTCCAGCGGGCCGTCCTTGCCGAAGCTGAAGCCACGTTCGGCCACGTCCAGCTGCGGCGACGACACGCCGAGGTCGAACAGCACGCCGTCCAGGCCTTCGGCCGTCGCATCCCACTGCAGCAGCTGGGCGAAGCTGCCACGGAAGATGGACACGCGCGGGTCCGGCGCGAAATCGCGCTCGGCAACGGCGATGGCTTCCGGATCCTTGTCCATGACCAGCAGGCGCCCCTCGGGACCGAGCTGGGTGAGCACGCCACGTGCATGACCGCCACGACCGAACGTGCCATCCAGATAACGTCCGTTTTCGATCACCCTCAGGCCTTCAAGGACCTGGGTGTACAGGACCGGCAGGTGCACCGCCGGCGACTGCGACACCGGAAGGTGACCGGTCTGCGCTTCTGGGCGCATCCGGGCACCCCGGCTCACAACTTCAGGTCGAGCAACCCATCACCCAGATCCTCGTCAGACAACGTCTGCTGGATCAGGGCCCGATGCGCCTGCTCGCTCCACAATTCGAACTTGTCGCCCATACCGAGCAATACCGCCTTCTTTTCAATGCCCACCGCACCGCGGTGGCTGGCGGGGATGCTGATGCGACCGTTGCCGTCCAGTTCCAGATGGGCGGCCGAGCCGACCAGCTTCTGCTGCAACAGGCGCACGACGCGTTGGGTGTTGGGCTTGGACATGACGTCGTCGCGCACCCGCTCCCATTCCGACTCTGCATACAGCCACAGGCAGCCGGCTTCGAACGGGTTGTAGGTCAGCACGAGACGGTTGTTGCTGGCGCGCGCGACGAGGTCGCGGTAAGCGGTGGGAACCGCCATGCGCCCTTTATCGTCAACTGTGATGGCCGTCTCGCCCTGGAACACGACGCGTGCACCTATCCTTCGCCCGGTGAAACATTGAACCACGAAAACCCACAAAACACCCGGATTTCCCTCTGATGCCCACCTTAGCAGCGGCCGAAGGGTTGTCAACAACTTTTCAGCGGGGAAATCGCCAGCCGCATCAATGGCTTGCAACAACCTTTAGAGAATTGTTCAAGGCTTATCCACAAGTTGCTGATCCGTCTCAATTTTTGAGATTGAACGGAAGTTCAGGGGTGTGGACAGAGCGTGAAACATCGCTCGCGCATTCATCCGGGACGGGCAGGAAGCGGCGCCAGACTGCGCAAACCGTGCACAATGAGGCCATGTGCCTGCTCGCTCTTGGTTGGATGCACCACCCGCGCTGGCGGCTGGTGATGACCGGCAACCGTGATGAGTTCCACGCCCGCCCGACAGCGGCGCTGGCCCCCTGGCAAGATGAGACCTCCGTCATCGGGGGGCGCGACCTGCGCTCCGGCGGCGGCTGGGCCGGCGTCGGTGCGGGTGGACGCATGGCTGTGGTCACCAATGTCCGCGACCCGCTGGCCGCACAGACCGGTCCTTCACGGGGTGCGCTGGTGGCCGACTTCCTGCGCGGCCGCGACCCGGCCGCCGTGCATATCGAGCGGCTGGCAACGGTGGCGGGTGCCTACGCCCCATTCAATCTGTTGCTGGCCGATGGCGACAGCCTGGAGTACCTGGGCAACCACCCTGCCGAGCGCCAGCGCCTGGGCCCGGGCGTGCATGGCATGTCCAACGGCGCGCTGGACGCACCCTGGCCGAAGACCCGACGACTGATGGCCGCGCTTGAAGCCTGGTTCGAGGCCGGCGATGAGGACCTGACCCCGCTCTGGGCCGCCCTGGCGGACGAACATCGCCCCGCCGACAGCGACCTGCCCGACACCGGCATCGGACTGGAACGCGAGCGCTGGCTGAGCCCGGCCTTCATCCGCGGCGACGACTATGGCACCCGCGCCAGCACGGTGCTGCTGATCGATGCCGAAGGGCACGGGCAGATCCACGAGCGTCGCTTCGGCCCTCAGGGTGTCGCCCTCGGCCAGAGCCAGGTCGATTTCTGACCCTGTACCTGTTTTCTGTGTCTATAAATGTCTGCACGCACGCCACACGATGACCCGGCGCGGTTCTGCCGCGCGCCTCACCGATCCACAGGGAGTCATCGATGCGCCGTGTTGTCGTACTTGTCGTCACCCACCTGCTCGCCCTCGGCCTGGGCTTCGGCCTTGGCATCTACCTGCTGCCGATCCTGATCGCTCCCGACGACCCGCCGGTCGCGCAGGTACAGGCGGCGATGGGCGACGCCCGTTACCACACCACCTTCCGTCGCGACCTCAAGGGCAGCGACGCCGTGCACTGGGCCGACGGCAAGGTCAGCGTCAGCCCGCGCCAGGTCGCGTTCGACGGCAAGATGGGCCCGGGGCCGGACTACAAGGTCTACCTCGTGCGCGACTTCGTCGACAACAAGGCCGATTTCCTGAAGATCAAGGCACAGGCCCAGCGCATCGGCGAGGTGAAGACCTTCAACCGTTTCCTGGTGGACGTGCCTGAAAGCGTCAACGTGGACGATTACACCACCGTAGTGGTGTGGTGCGAACGGTTCGAGCAGTTCATTTCCGCCGGGCAGTACCGCACGCCGGGTTGAACAACATCCCAAGCATCTGGGCGAAGAGCAGCCGAGCATGGCTCGGCTCTACTGTAGAGCCGAGCCATGCTCGGCCTACCGTAAGAAAGAGGCGGAGCCGGCCGATAAGCCGGGTTCTGTCGTGGACAGTCATTCCTCTAGGCGTTACGTCACCGCAACGCTCAAGCAACCTACCCGGATCCAACGCGGGCCGCGCCAAAGGATCCCTATTTGGTCTTGCTCCAGGTGGGGTTTGCCGTGCCGGTCTGTTGCCAGACTCGCGGTGCGCTCTTACCGCACCATTTCACCCTTACCGGCCTTCCGAAGAAGACGTAGGCGGTATCTTTCTGTTGCACTTTCCGTCGGCTTGCGCCGCCCAGGCGTTACCTGGCACCTTGCCCTATGGAGCCCGGACTTTCCTCGGCACCCCCGAAGGGATGACGCGACTGTCTGGCCGACTCCGCCAGCGCGCATTCTAGCGTACGCACGCCTTTCCTGCCGTGCCGATCGCGGCGTCTGGTTCATCCGTCCACGCGTGGCGTGGATCTACCGATGCCGCTGCCCTGGTGGGTGCGGATTCCGCTCTGGTGGGTGCGGACCTTGGTCCGCACGATCCATCAACTGCCGTACAACGCCTTGCGCGGTGCGCCGGTCAGTTCCGCGGCCAGCTTCGCGGCGGTCGACGGCGGCAGATGCTCGCCCAGCTTGGCGTAGACGCGGCGGCCATGCGCCAGCTGCGCTTCCTCATCGTCGCCGGCGCCCTGCACCATCACCACGAACTCGCCCTTGCGCTGGTTCTCGTCAGCTTCCACCTTCGCCAACAGGCCGGCCAGGTCACCGTCGAGCACGGTCTCGAACAGCTTGGTCAGCTCGCGGGCCAGCACCGCCGGGCGCTCGCCGCCGAAGATCGCCGCCATGTCGGCCAGCGACTCGGCGATACGGTGCGAGGATTCGTAGAACACCATCGTGCGCACTTCGCCGGCCAGCGCCTGCAGGCGGTCGCGGCGGCCGCTGGCCTTGGCCGGCAGGAAACCCTCGAAGCTGAAACGGTCGCTGGGCAGGCCGGCCACGCTCAGCGCGGCGATGGCGGCGCAGGCACCGGGCACCGGGCTGACCTTGATACCCGCCGCGCGCGCGGCACGCACCAGGCGGAAACCGGGGTCACTGACCAGCGGGGTACCGGCATCGCTGACCAGCGCCAGCGACTCGCCGGCCTGCAATCGCGAAACCAGGCGCTGCGCCAGGGCCTCTTCATTGTGTTCGTGCAGGGCCACCAGCGGTTGCTGGATGCCGAAATGGGACAGCAGCTGGCCGCTGCGGCGGGTGTCTTCGGCACAGATGGCCGCCACCGAACGCAGCACCTCCTGCGCGCGCGGGCTCAGATCGGCCAGGTTGCCGATCGGGGTGGCGACGACGTACAGGGTTGGCACACTCATTTCAGCGGTACTCACGGGGCAAGGGTAGAATCGTAGCGTGTACCCGGCCAAGGCCGCTGCCCTCATCGCATGGACCCGATCATGAACAAGCCCGCCGCACGGATCTCCGCCCTGTCGTTGTCGCTGATGCTGCTGGCCGGCTGTGCCACCACCAGCCTGACCAGCGCGCCCGAATCGCCGGCCCAGAGCCAGGCGCTGGCGCTGATCGAACAAGGCAAACCGCGCGACGCCGCCCTGCAGCTGGAAGCGCTGGCCGCAACCCTGAAAGGTGGCGCCCGCAGCAACGCCCTGGCCGATGCCGCCTGGGCCTGGCACCTGGCCGGCGACAGTGCCCGCGCGCGCAGCCTGCTTGGCCAGCTCACCGCCCGCCAGCTGTCCGGCGCCAGCCTGCAGCGGTACCAGCTGACCGGCGCCGAGCTGGCACTGGCCGACAAGCAGCCGGCGCAGGCCCTGGCCCTGCTGAAGGAACAGGGCGACAACGTCTTCCCCGCGCTGCGCACGCGCTGGCACGTAGCCCGCGCCAACGCGCTGCAGGGCACCGGCGATGCCTTCGGTGCCGCCACCGAGCGCGCCCGCGCCCACGCCAGCCTGACCGGCAGCGCACGCAGCGAGAACCAGGCCGCCATCGCCGGTCTGCTCGGTACGCTTGACGATGCCACCCTGCGCAGCCGTGCCGCCGCGCTGCCGGCCAACGACCCGCTGTACAACTTCGCAGGCCGCGCACTGATCGCGCGCGGCCTGCCGCTGCCGCGCCCGTTCGACCGCGATGGCGCCGCCCAGTTCGATACCAGCAAGCGCCCGCCGGCCATGAGCGACGGCTACCGTCCGCCGGCCAAGCTGGCCGTGCTGCTGCCGCTCAGCGGCCGCTTGGCCACCGCCGCGCAGCCGGTGCGTGATGGCCTGCTGGCCGCGTACTACGGCGAGACCCGCCGCCGCCCGGACATCAACTTCATCGACACCGCCGGTACCCCGGCCGGTGCGCTGGCCGCCTATGACAAGGCCGTCGCCTCCGGCGCCGACTTCGTGGTCGGCCCGCTGGGCCGCGACGAAGTGGACGCCGTGTACGGCCGCCAGCAGCTGCAGGTGCCGGTGCTGGCCCTGAACCGTGGCAAGGACGCGCCGCCGGCCGGCAGCGCCGGCTTCTCGCTGGCACCGGAAGACGACGGCATCGTCGCTGCCGAATATCTGCGCGGCCGCGAGCGCGGCAAGGCGTTGGTGATCAACAGCGCCGACGATACCGGCCGCCGTGCCGCCGCCGCCTTCGCCCAGCGCTTCGCCCAGCGTGGTGGCCAGGTGGTGGCCACCGTCGGCGTCAGCGACGCGGTTGGCGATGTCGGTGCGCAGGTGCGCAATGCCGGCCAGGTCGATGCCGTGTTCCTCGCCGTGCGCGCGCCGCAGGCCCGCCTGCTGGCGCCGCAGCTGGCGCTGGCCGGTGCCGGTGGCGCCACCCGCGTTGGCACCTCGCAGCTGACCGTCGGCAGCGGCAAGGTGGAAGAAGACGTGGCGCTGGACGGCATCATCTACCCGAACGAAGCCTGGAACGTGCGCAGCGTGTCCGGCCTGCCCTCGGCCAGCCAGGTCGCCAGCACCCTGCCCAGCGCACGCGGTGCCGCCGGCCGCCTGTTCGCCTTCGGCGCCGATGCCTGGAAGATCACCGCCTACCTGGACAAGCTGTCCAACGAAGGCGGCCTGGACGGTGCCACCGGCACCCTGTTCCTGGACAGCAATGGCAACATCCTGCGCCAGCCGGCCTGGTCGACCTTCAATGGCGGCCGGCCGATGCCGATCGTCGGTGGTCGCTGAGCGCAGCCAACGTGGCTCGGCGGTGGAAGCCGCCGCCGAGCAGCATCTGCAACAGGCCGGACTGCGGCCGCGTGCGCGCAACGTGCGTTATCGCGGCGGTGAACTGGACCTGGTGATGGACGATGCCGGCACCGTGGTGTTCGTGGAAGTGCGCTATCGCGCGCGATCCGATTTCGGTGGCGGCGCGGCCTCGGTGGATGTGCGCAAGTGTCGGCGCCTGGCGCATGCTGCGTTGTTGTACCTGCAGGACCATCCCGCGCTTGCCGATGCGCCCTGCCGCTTTGATGTGGTGGAAGCTACGGGCGAGCCGCCGCAGTTGCAGTGGCTGCGCGATGCGTTCCGGCTGGATGACTGCTGATGGTTTCCGTCCGCTCTGGCAGAGGCCGACCTTGGTCGGCGCTTCTGTCCAACCAAGGTTGGCACCTACCAGCGCGCAGCCTGGCCGGCACGACCACGGTGCGTGACTGATGCCTTCGATCATCACCCATGCCGCTGTGCCGTTGGCGCTGTGGTGCGCCGCGGATCGTGGCCGCATTCCTGCGTGGTTGCTCGCTGCGGGTGTGGTCGCGGCGATGCTGCCCGATGCCGATGTACTGGCCTTTGCGCTGCACATTCCCTACGCCGATGCGTTCGGCCATCGTGGCGCCAGTCATTCACTGCTGTTTGCCGGCGTGCTGGCTGCATTGGCCGCGGTGTTGGCGTTCTTTGGTAGCGACCGACCATGGTCGGCGCAGCACAGCTCCGGTAGTCGCCGACCTTGGTCGGCGTTTCTGTGCCAACCAAGGTTGGCATCTACCGTACAAGCCGCTGCATTCGTCTTCGTCTGCGCAGCCAGCCATCCGCTGCTGGATGCGATGACCTCCGGCGGCCTCGGCGTTGCCCTCGCCTGGCCGTGGAGCGAACACCGCTTCTTCGCACCGTGGCGACCGATCCGCGTGTCACCGTTCGCGCCACAGTTCTTCAGCGCGCGCGGCATCGCCACCCTGCTCTCTGAACTGCGCTGGGTCTGGCTGCCGCTGGCCGGCGCCGTTGTTGCCTGGAAACTGATCCAACCCGCCCCTGCTGTCCCGCGAGATCCATCATGAGTACTGTCCTGCCCGCCGCGTTGGTTGCCGAACTGTCCGCCCTGCTGGGTGCCGATGGCTGGCGCATGGATGACAACGCGCTGGAGGCGAACGCACAGGACAACTCGTGGCGCCACCAGCGCCCTGCCGCCGTCGCGCTGCCCGCCAGCATCGAACAGGTGCAGGCGCTGGTGCGTGCCTGCCGTGCGCATGGCGTGGCACTGGTCGCGCGCGGCGCAGGCACCGGCACCACCGGCGCGGCCGTGCCGTTGCCGGGCAGCATCGTGCTGTCGTTCACCCGCATGGACCGCATCGTGGCGATCCGCGCCGGTGATCGCTGCGCGGTGGTGCAGCCGGGCGTGCTCAATGGAACCCTGCAGCAGGCGCTGGCCCCGCATGGCCTGTTCTGGGCGCCGGACCCGTCCAGCGCGGAGATCTGCAGCGTGGGTGGCAACCTGGCCTGCAATGCCGGTGGCCCACGCGCGGTGAAGTACGGCACCAGCCGCGACAACGTGCTGGGTCTGGTGGCGGTGACCGGCACCGGCGAGGTGATCCGCTGCGGTGGTGCCTACACCAAGGATTCCACCGGCTACGACCTCACCCACCTGCTGGTGGGCAGCGAAGGCACGCTGGCGCTGATCGTGGAAGCCACCCTCAAGCTCACCCCGCTGCCGGTCAGCCAGGCCGGACTGCGCGTGCTGTACCGCGACGCCGATGCGGCCGCCGCCGCAGTGTCACGCCTGATGTCGCAGCCGGTGGTACCCACGCGCCTGGAATTCATGGACGCGCGCAGCCTTGAGCTGCTGCGTCTCAACGGTGCGGACGTGCCGGAGGCCGGTGCGATGCTGCTGGTGGAAGCCGATGGTGACCACGACACCCTGCCCTATCTGCTGCAGGCACTGGCCAGCGCCGCTGAAGGCGACGGCATGATCGAACTGGACGTGGCGATGGAAGGCCGTGCACGCGACCAGCTGTGGGCCGCGCGCAAGGCACTGTCGCCGGCACTGCGCACCGTCGCGCCCGGCAAGATCAATGAAGACGTGGTGGTGCCGGTGTCGCGCATTCCAGAGCTTGTGGCTGGCGTGCAGGCATTGGCGCGTGACTACAGACTCACCATCGTCACCTTCGGCCATGCCGGCAACGGCAACCTGCACGTCAACATCCTCTACCATCCGGAGGATGCCGACGAAAACGCGCGCGCGCATGCCGCGCTGCCGAAGATCTTCGAGCTGACCCTGGCACTGGGCGGCACGCTGTCGGGCGAGCACGGCATTGGCCTGGCCAAGCGCGATTTCATGGCGCAGGCATTCAGCCCGGCCACGCTGGCGACGATGCGCGCGATCAAGACCGCGCTGGACCCGGATGGGATTCTCAACCCGGGCAAGGTGCTGCCGCCGGTGTAGACCGCGCGCACTCCTGTAGCGCCGAGCCATGCTCGGCTCACCGCGCGCAGCGCGGACTTCCCGCCTGCGGAACGAAGAGCAGCCGAGCGTGGGCTCGGCTCTACAAAGGCTTGTCGTTCGCAATATCGATCAGGGTCTGCCGGAAACTGGGCAGCAGCACGCGATTACCGCGCCCACTCAGATGATCGTTGTCGAAGAACAACGGTCCGCCCTCTTCCACGGCCGAACAGGTCTGCGGCCCACACAGCAGCGGCAGTGGATCCCACACCGTCAGCGATGGATAGCGCGCTGCCAGTTCGGACAGCAACGCCATCTGCGGCGCTCGCAGCCTCTCCAAATCAGCGCGCGGCATGCTCAGGCCCCCGGCACAAGCCGGGTTGCGGCGGTTGAACCAGTCCGAACAGCGGTACGCACCGGCCTTGAACAACGGCAGTGGTGCATCCAAAACCACATGCACGCCCAGCTTCTGCAGACGTCCAAGAATACGATCAGCCTCATCACGCGCGGCCTGCGCATTGGTCGGGGTGCGCTCGGCAAGCAGTTGACGATAGATTTCCTGTGCATCCTGCCGCTGCCAGTCGAATCCACGCAGCTCCGGCATGCGCAATGCCGCCAGCACCACGATGTCACCCGGGCGCGCCTCGCGCTCGATGGTCGACAACGCGTCCTCAATGAAGCCCTGGCAGTCGTACGGGCTGGCCCGCAGCAGGTTGACGAAGCTGCAGCCGCCGCGATCCTGCTGGCGCACCTCCATGCCGGTCTGGCGCGCGACCATGCTGGTCATGGTGCGATACGCCGCCGCGTGCGAATCCCCCACCACGAACAGCCGCCGCCCTTCGAGCGCCGGCGCGCTCACCGGCTCCAGCGGACGCCATGCCGGGTAGCGCCGCGCCTGCCATGCATAGCCGTCACGGGTAACGCTCAGCGAGACCTGCTCGTGGTACTCCACGGTGGCCCAGGCACCCGCGCCACACAGCGCCACCACCGGCAACGCCATCGCCAGCACCTTGGTCGGTGCCAGCCGCAGCAGGGGCGCTGCACGGCGCAGCGGACGTTCGATGAAGTGGTAGGACGCAGCGGATACCGCCAGCAGCAGCACCGGGTACAGCCACAGTGCCGCTCCCTGCAGACCGTAGGTCCAGCGCAGCAGCACCAGCAACGGCCAATGCCACAGGTACAGCGAATAGGACAAGCGCCCCAGGTAAGCGAGCGGTGCGCAGCCCAGCGCGCGGGCGATGCGCGATGACCCCGCTGTCGACACGCTCGCCAACAACAGCAGGGTACCGGCCACGGTCGCCAGCACACCCGGCACCGGCATCGCCAGCTGCGGGGCGATCAGCGCACCTGCGGCCAGCAGCGCCAGACCGGCCGCTGCGACCATGTCAGCGTTCTGGCCCGGCGTGCGCGTGCGCGTGCGCGTGCGCATCCACTGGTACAGCAGCGCGCCTGCGGCCAGCTCCCAGAACCGCGCAGGCAGCAGATAGAACGCTGCCGCTGGTGCCGATTGCGCCTGCCAACCTGCCCACGCCAGCGACAGCGCGGTGAGCACCGGCAACAGCCAACGCGACCACGGCCAGCGCTCACGCCCGCGCAGCCAGACGAAGAACAGCAGCGGGAAGACCAGGTAGAACTGCTCCTCCACACCCAGCGTCCACGTGTGCAGGAACGGGTTGAGTTCGGCGCCGGGTGAGAAATAGTCGTCCTGCTGCCCAGCCAGCACGATGTTGCTGAAGCCGACCAGCGCGGCCCAGCCGGTCTGGTCGAACTGCTCGTTGCGCCACGCGCGGGGAATGAACAGCGCCGACAGCACGAAGGTGGCCATCAGCATTACCAGCAGCGCCGGCAACAGGCGCAGCACGCGTCGACGGTAGAAGTCGAGCAGCAGTGCGCCGAGTGATGCGTTGGTGCGCGAGGCCAACGACTGACTGATCACGAAGCCGGACACCACGAAGAACAGGTCCACGCCGGTGAAGCCACCGGGCAACCATGCCGCATTGGTGTGGAACAGGATGACGGCCAGCACCGCCAATGCGCGCAGGCCGTCAATGGCCGCATTGTGGGAACGTTCGGGAGGGGACATGCGGGTGACCGGCAGCATCGCCACCGTTTGCGCAGTCATTCAATGGACGATCGCGACAGACATGGACATCGTTCAGGACCCGCCCCTGCTCGAGGCAGTTGTAGAGCCGAGCCATGCTCGGCTGCTCTTCGTTCAGATTGCGATGAGCCGAGCGTAGGCTCGGCTCTACGGCAGCAGCCAGGGGTCAGAGCCCATTGCCCAGGCAATGGGATCCGACCCCGCTGCACGCCCGCTTACCAGGCCTTGCGCAGGCCCAGCTGGCCGCCCACGTTGCGGTAACCGTGGTCGCCGCGCTGCACGGTCAGGCCACCCCACGCACCCCAGCGCTGGCCCAGCTTCAGCTCGGCACCGGCCTGCACCTCGTAACGGTTGCGTGGCACGTCCGCGCCCAGCGTGTCACCGTTGAACTGCAACGTGCTGGCGCCGCTGCCACGCAGCCAGTTCACGCCCAGGTACGGCTGCACGGCATTGTCGGCTGCAGTGCCATGGCCAAACACACGCACGCCCAGGCGCCCGCTCAGGCCACCGGCATCGGCGTGGTCGATCACCGTGCCGTTGCTCTCCACGTGGCGATCGGCGCGGAAATCGACATGGCTCAGCTGCAGTTGCGGCTGCACGTACAGCGCGCTGGCGCTGCCCTGCCACACGTTGAAGGTGTAGCCGGTCTCCAGCGACACACTGGCCATGCGCGAATCGTAGTGCTCCGGCGCCAGGCCGATGCCCTGCACCCGGTTATCGAAGCGGCCGTACTGCAGGTTCGCATCCATGTACGCGCCCTGCGTGCCGTCAGCCGCCTGCAACCAGGTGCCGTACACACCCACCGCGCTGCCACGCACCCGCCCCTTGGCGCTGTAGCCGGTCAGATCGGACACTGCACTGCTGTCAGCACGCCCCGTGCCCAACATCACGCCGAACGCTGCATTGCCTCGGCGAACCAGGTCACTGCCGATCTGCAGCACCGAGGTGTTGCCGTCGATCGACAGCTGACCGCCGACCGCACTGAAGTCCGCCTGCTGCCGGCCCACACGCGCCCACGCGGCACGGCCTTCATCCAGCGATACGGCCCCGATGCGGTCGTTCATACGATGGGAAAACATGTTGATGGCTGCTGACTGGTTTGCCAGATAGGCACCGGCTTCCGGGCGCAGTACCGGCGGCGGCAGGATCGGATTGATTGGATCCACCGGATCCGTCGGGTCGATCGGATCCGGGCCCGGATCGACCGCGCACCCCGGCGCAGCCGGGTTGTCCTGGCAGACATCGAACCATTGCGAACGCAGATACCAGTTGCCATCGGTGGGATCCGTCACGCCCCCCTTGAACAGGAAATACTCGTACGATCCGCCCACCGCGCGGCCGCTCAGTGCGTAGCTCGCCCGTGATGCACCGTCGATCTCGATCAGTTGGATGCCATCGACCGTCGGCGCACCCCCGCCCCCCATGTTCTTCACCGCAATCAGCGCGTCGCCGGAGGTGTCGCCGCGCACGTGCAGGCGGTCCATCGCGCTGTCGTCGCCGGCCAGCGCGCCCTGGAACAGGAACGTCGCGCCCTCGCTGTGCAGATCACCGTCCACGGTGAGCGTGTTGAATCGGCCACTGCCGTCGGACAATGCCACGCCACTGTTGAGCAGCTGCAGCTCGCCCACCGTGGCATCACCGGCCAGTGTCCACTGGCTGCCGCTCTCGATCGCCATCGTCCGCACCAGACCCGACGAACCCTGCCAGAGCGATCCATCCGCCAGCCGCACGTGCACGTCGGACTGTGGCGGCAATCCCGCGTCCTCATCCTCCGGCGTGATGACAATGTCGCCCTCCATCTGCGAGCCGCTCTCCAGCACCACATCGAAGCGTCCGGCCACTGCGGCATCCAGTGCCAGCGCGATGCCGTTGCCGCCCGATACCAGCGCGCCATTGGACAGGGTCAGGCCTGCATCGCGGCTGCTGCGCAGCCATACACCGCCATGCTGGGCGCTCACCAGCGAACCGCCATCGATACGCATCCGCCCGTTGTCATTGATCACCGCCGCCCACGCGCCCTCGCCCTCGGTGCGCACGTGGGTGTTGCTCAGCGTCATTTCGCCGGTGCCGCCAGACAGCACACCGTGTGAGTTGATGCCGGTGGTGCGCACTACACTGTCGGCCAGATGCACGGTGCCACCCAGGCGCGCGATCGCACCGATGGCGCCATCGCCTTCGGTCAGAATGTCGCTGCCGCTTACCTCGGCCAATGGCCGTTGCCCAGGCCCACCTTGCACATACAGCCCATGCCCATTGAGGCCGAGTGTGCGCAACTGGCTGGCACCGATCTGCGTGGTACCCGCGTACAACGCAACCGCCTGCCAACGGTCGCCCTCGGCGGTGATCTGCGAACGCTCGATGTCGAGCTTGCCTTCATTCATCAGACGCACGGCGACCCCATCGCGCGCGGTGATGACCGATCCTTCCACGCTGGCCTTGCCATCACGTTCATTGATGTCGATGCCGATGCTCTCGCTGACCAGCTGGCTGTTGCGCAGGGTCAGCTCAGAACCTTCGGTCATGTTGATACCGAAATGTCCGGACAGATCAACACCGTCCAGCAGCAGCGTACCTCCTCCTCCCGTGGCGAAACTGACTGCGCTGGCGTACTCACCGCGCGCGTGGATGGCGCCGCCATGGACTTCGACGTCGCCTCCCGCATCCAACCCGATGCCGGACCGCTCATGACCCAGATCAATCTGCAGATCTTCGAACACCGCCTTGCTGCCCATCGCCACCAGCGCACCGTTCGCGCCCGCGCCACTGGCACTGATCTGGACGTTGCGCAGTACCGCGTCCGAACCCATGGCAATCCACAGCGCGTGGCCCGCGCCGTTCTGTTCGATGCGCAGGTTCTCAGCCGTCACGGTACTGCCCTGCATATGGATGCCATTGGCATCGCCGTTGATCTGCAGATGGCTGTCGCGCAGCGCAAGGTCGCCATTGCTCACCTGCACGCCGTGGCTGCCGGCGCCATGAGTGACGATGCCGACCCCGGTTGCGGACACGCTGGCCCGGGACGCCACGATGCCCACTGACGACCGCCCGAGGGTCTCGATCTGGGTGCCGCTCAGTTCGACCCGGCCGCCGTCCACCACCGATACACCTGCAGCACTGCTGCCCAGCGTAGTGATGGTGCCTCCTTCCATACGGATCAGACTCCCCGCGCCCTGCGCCCTCGCCGCAGCCGCACCATTGCCTTCCGTGCGCAGATTGATCTCACCGGCGGGAAGAATGCTGCCGCCATTGAGCGCATGGAAGGCATAACCCGCGGTACTGCCCGCGTCCACCGGCTCGGTGGTGCTGTAATCACCGGCTGCGGGCGTCTGCTCATCGCCGTCGGCAACCACCTGCTGCGCCAGTACCGGCGCTGTTGTGGAAAGTACGGTGGCCAGCGCCAGGGCGAGGGTACTGCGGCGCGGAAGCGGAAAGTGCATGGCAAGTCTCCGGAAAGAGTGCCGGATATGCTCGGGACGCCACACCCCCGGGGCTATCGAATTCGTTGCGTTCCGCCACAGGTGCGGCGGTTCGTCGCAGCTGCGAGGAGCCTGCCTGAACGGCCCCCGGCCGCACGCCGGAGGTCAAGCGAGCTTTGCAACAAATTGCATGGGATCGCCTGGTCGTGGCTGGAACACTGGGCTCCGTTCCAGACACGCACTGACGCAAACAGCCCGGATCACCCCGCCTTCACACAACGTTGGCGTATACGCCATCTACCTGAACGGGGGATCCAGGTCATCGCAGTGCGCAGTCCCATCCGCTTTCGATCCCGAGGACTCACCATGCGCAATTCACCCGACCGTACTCCGTCGCTGCGACCGCTGGCGCGCGGCCTGCTGCTGGCCCTGGCCGGCGCACCGATGGCCATTGCCTTTGCTGGCGACCTGGACAACCAGCAGGCAGAGGTGACCGGCACCGATCCTGCCGAAGCCTGGACGCTGAAGAACGGGTCGAAGCTGACCTTGACTGACAGTGGAGACGCCTACCAGATCAAGGCAATGGATTCCGACGTAGTAATCAACAATGGCAACGTCAAGCGCGCCCCGACGGCGGGCTCGTCGGTAGCGTTGATTCTTGATGGCAGCTCCAGCCTCACCGCCAATCGCGGTACGTTCCTGGGCGGCATTCAGGTGATGAAAGATTCCACCGCCACCATCAGCAACAGCACGATCTACTCGAAGATCGGCAGTGGCCTGTTGCCCACCGATGCCTACAGCATCGGCGTGGATCTGCTCAGCGTATTTGGTGATGTTTCCGACAACACGCGTGCAACCATCGACAACACCACAATCGTTGTTAGCGAAACACCAACGGGAAATGACCTCAACAATGGCCATGGCGTGCGGCTGATGCAGGGCCAGGCCGATATCCGCAATGGCTCGAGGATCTTTGCAGAGAATGCCGGCATCCTGCTGGCGGCTTATCCGGGTGTGCTGAAGCCCATTGCGGTACGCGTTGACGACTCGCTAGTGGAGTCCGGACGCAACGCCGCCATCTGGGTGCGACCGACCGGCGATGCAGCCAATTACGATATTACCGTGGCCAATGGTGCTCAGCTCAGCGGTGGCGACGGCAACTTGCTGAATGTCCAGAACTTCGGCGCAAGCGCAACGAAAGCCGCTGTCTCCTTCACCGTGGATGACGCGCGCCTGGCCGGCAATGTCAATTTCGATCTCGCCAGCGTCAGTGGCTCCCTCGACGTCTTCCTGCGCAACAAGGCACAGATCGACGGCCGCTTCATCAACGTTACCTCGGCCAGCATCGACAGCGACAGCACCTGGCTGATGACCGGCGACAGCACTGTCGGCCATCTGGCGTTGGGCAACACCGGCACCGTCGCGCTGGGTAATGGCAGCACGTTCAACACCCTTACCGTGGATACCTTCGATGGCGCCGGCGGCACCCTGCTGTTCAACACCCAGCTGGGAGACGACAGCTCGGCCACCGACAGACTGATCATCAAGGGCGATGCCAATGGCCAGGCCAACGTGCGCGTGCTTAACGCTGGCGGTGCCGGTGCGAAGACCGACAAGGGCATCGAACTGATCCGCGTGGGCGGTGCGTCCAATGCGCAGTTCGACCTGCAGGGCCGTGCGGTGGGCGGGCAGTACGAGTACTTCCTGTTCAAGGACGCGACCAACGGCGGCTGGTACCTGCGCTCGGAGCTGGCCGGCACGCCGGACCCGTGCGTAGTGGATCCCACACTGCCGGAGTGCACGCCGGTCGATCCGGTGGACCCGGTCGATCCGGTTGACCCCACGCCAGTGCTGCGCCCGGAAGCCGGCGCCTACCTGGCCAACCAGTTCGCGATGGACCAGATGCTGCGCCACGGCTGGCGCGACCGCCAGGGCGGCAACACCTCCGCCGCTGATGGCGTGCGTGGCTGGGCCCGCGTGGACGGCACGCAGAGCAAACTGTCTGCCGTGGAAGACCAGCTGGACCTGCGCGTGGACCGCTCGCGCCTGCAGCTGGGCGCCGACATCGGTGTGTTCGACAGCGGCCAAGGCCGCGTGGGCGTGATGGGCACGCTGGCCAAGTCCGATGCCACTTCGCGTTCGCAGCTGACCGGTTACAGCGCACGCGGCAAGGTCAACGGCGGTGCGCTGGGCGTGTACGGCAACTGGAGCACCGATGCACTGTATGTGGATGCCAGCGTGCAGCGCGGCCAGTTCCGCAACCGCGTGCACGGCGAAGGCCTGGCCGAGGAACGCTACGACTCGGATATCTGGCAGAGCTCGCTGGAAGCCGGCTACCGCATCGGCATCGGCCAGATCGGCAGCACCGCGCTGAGCCTGCAGCCGGAACTGCAGCTGGTCTACACCGACGCCAATACCGACCGCCACGAGGAAGCCAACGGCACGGTGGTGCGCAGCCTGGGCGACAGCGGCCTGTCCGGCCGCGTGGGTCTGCGCCTGCAGGGCGAAGGCCGCAGTGCCGCCGGTGCGTCGGTCAGCCCGTATGTCGTGGCCAACTGGTACCGCGACGGCGCCAGCAACGGCATGGCGTTCGACGATGAAGCACTGAAGGCCAGCGTGCCGCGCAACCGCTATGAGCTCAATGCCGGTGCGCGCGTGGACTTCCGTTCCGGGCTGAGTGCGTGGGGTGGCTTCGGCGTGATGCGGGGTGACCATGGGTATCGCGAAGCGACGGCCAATTTGAGCATGTCGTACAAGTGGTGAGGTAGAAGCGCGTTCTACTTTCTGTAGAGCCGAGCCATGCTCGGCTGCTTCTCGATAAGATTGTGATGAGCCGAGCGCCGGCTCGGCTCTACACGAATGTCGCGATTGCCACGCTGTGGCGTGCGCCGCACGATTGCAGCGCTTTCGAACTTTCCAACAATTCTCATTGGCAGCATTGGCGCTTCATGCAAATCATGTAGCGCCACCGACAACGGGTGGCACGGGCTTGCAATCCCGTTTGATCGATGTTGTTTACGCTTGCCTGCCGGCGTCGCCTCCTTCCCCTGTGCCTGGGCGGCGTCGGCAGGCATTCCGTCTATGCCTACATGGCGGGCGGTGCGCGGGGGCCTCGTGCCCGCCGGCGTTTCTACATCGGTCACCGGTATTGCAACCACGCACCGTCCGCCACCCTCGCTGTTAAGCAGGGTGGCCCCTTGCCGCTTGCACAAGGACGCCGCCATGACCACTTTCCCCTACCCGCACCTGTTCGCCACCCTGGGCGAGGCCGCCACGCGCCTGCCCGATGACCTGGCCCGCACGCTGGAAGACACCTTCGTTGCACTACAGAGCAGCAGCAGCGCAGGGACCATCACCCTGCAGGCCTGCCTGCAGCACATTCGCCAGGGCGATGCGGCCGATGGCCAACCGTGGCCCGGCAGCAACCGTACACCCGGGCAGCGCCTGGCCCTGGCGCGCATCGACCGCGCCAATGCGGGGCTGAGTTTCCTGCTGGAACTGCTGCACGCCACCGAACGCGTCCGCGTGGACGGTGATATCGACCAGCAGATGGGCGATGGCGCGCGCGAAGGGCTGCTGCTGGCCTGCCGTGGGCTGGCCGAGTATGTAGATGTCCAGTTGCGGGCAGCCTAACGAACGTTTTGGAGCCGAGTCCATTCTCGGCCGCAATTCGATAGGAGGGTAATCAGCCGCGCGTGAAAGCGGGCCTGCAGAAGCAACGTCCACCGGGTTCCGGCGGAGGACTCCCACCCTCCGCCGGGGCCGTGAGCGCCACTACCAGTAGTCGACATTCAGCACAGCCTCGCCCTTGATGACGCCAGGCTTCAGTGCTTCGTTGGTGCGGATATAGCGCGCAGTGTAGGTAAAGGCGTGCACGCCACCACCGCCCGGGTTGAAGAACCATGGCGTACCAAACCGAACTTCGCTGGCCCCGCTCAGCAACTGCACACGTACACCTTCCGCGGTCGAGTCGGCACTGGGCGTCAGTATGCTTCCCGTATTGGCAAAGTCTCCCGCGTCGTTCAGTACGATATCGGCGCGTGGCTTCACAATGCCACAGTCCATCAACAGCGAAACCTGTTTCTCCATCGCCGTATCCCCGGCATTGTCCAGCTGTTCGAGCGATACGTCCTGCAACACCTCCGATACATCCTGCATGCGGCACGTCGTAGGTGGAAAACGCATGTTGATGCTGATGGGCACAGTATCCCCGAATGCCGGATGTGCCGGCGCGCTCAACTGCATGGCTACCTGGGTCTGGAAGTCCGCCATCCTGCTGCCGCGACTGAGCACGAACAACAGGGGAACCACACCGCCGTCGCCGGGAACCTGTACCGCATTGGAGCCCTGGCGAAAGGGGTGCACGGCGCCACCAGTCATGAGCCCAAATCCCATCAGCGCCGACTCCGGGCCGCTTTCATAGACAGGCAGCTTTCCAAGAACGGGATACGCATCAAATTCGATATCGCCAACCCAGCGCAGATCGGCGCCTTGCAGATCCACCTGCAACTCCAGCGGTGCACTGCTGGGACAGCCGCTGATCGAGACGTTGGTACCATCGTCCCAGATCATCCGCACATTCTCCGTATAACCCGGCCTGTCCCGATCAACGACGATCGGCGCCTGCACTTTTACCTGGCACGCCTGCGCGGCGCCGCTTACCACCAGCATTGCCGTGAAGGGCAGCGCCAGGGTGGATATCAGGCGGCGGCCTGTACGCTTGTCGCTGCGGGCAAGCCACGTACCCATCGGGCCGGCCACGCGCTCGTCGGGTCGACCGGGGTAAGGTACCGCCGTTGGTCCCTTGCATCCCTCGAGGCGCACTTCATCCTTACGGCGCCTACTCATAGTCGGCCGTCACCACGATCTCCGTGGAGACCTCACCCGCGCTTGGCGCCGAACCACTGGGCTGGAAGTAGGCCGCGCGCAGGTCGTAGCGTGCCGCCGCACCGGTCACCGGCACATCGATGCCGGTGTCACCATCCTTCAGATAAATGCTACCGCTTGCACCGGCCAGCAGCGAAATGGACACACCGCTGGCCGGGTCGCTGGCCGCCGTGTTCTTCCAGCGCTCGGCGTCGCCATCGGCAGCGGTGCCGGAGAACGACAGCAGCGCCTTGTTGACACCCACGCAACCGGTGAACTCCAACGCGCCTGCCTTGATCTGACTGTCCGCGCCCGGGGTCAGATCACTGGCCTTGACCGGGTCCAGCGCTATTGGTGCGGCGTTGAGGGTGCAGGTGCCGGGCAGCACCTTGCCACTGATGGTGAGGGTGGCACTGTCGGCCAGAGCCAGTGGCGTGGCCGCCAGAAGCGCAGCGCACAGCGCGGCACGGTAGAACCTGTTCATGCGAGTGTTCCTTGGAGTGGTGTTCTGGTGGGAGGAATCAGAGCTGCGTGGCATCGGTCGTACTCAGTGCGGCCTGCAATCAAGGGCTGGGCAGTGGCAACGGCATGCACACCGCTTGGCTCCACGACAGCCCATAGGCATCGGGCGCATCCGGGGTCGTGTACTCCAGGCGGCAGCGATGCCGGCCGTACGGGTCGACGATCAGCTGGCCCTGTTCGGGCGCGCCACGCAGCTGGATCACACCGCCCTGGCCCACTGCGCCATGGCTGCGGCCGGTCTCATCTTCGATACGTGCCGCAAACGGCAGCGGCTGGCCCAAGGCATCGGTGGCGTCAATGAACAATGTGCGTTCGCGCTTGGCATTGAACGCAACCCGCACGATGCTGCCCGCCGTCGGTGCAATCCGCTGCGAGGTCTGCAGCAGTTCCACATCCATCGGCAGGCCCGACGGGTCCAGTTCGATCTGGTTCCAGCGGTAGGGGCTCACGTGCGGGAGCAGCGCATAGCCGTTGCGACCGATGCGCACGTCGCTGCCGTAGCCGATGCGGGCGCCCTGCGCGCCATCGGCCTGCACCAGCGCGAAGCCGTCGCCCACCGACGCACCGACGTTGATGCCATCGCGGTGCACCACCACACTGCCGGCAGCGCTGGCATTAATGGCGCTGTAGTCGCCCGACCGGCTGTAGCCGGCGGTGACCGTGCCATGCCCACCGCGATAGGACGCGTAGGCATTGGCGCCGCCGGCCCCGTCACTGAATTCGCTGGCAGACAGGCTGTAACTCAGCTGCTGATCGGCACCCAGCGTTCCATTCAGGCCCAGCTGGCCCTGATCACCGCGTGCCGAATGGGCCACCTGTGTGCTCAAGCGCGGTGCACGCGGGGCCGAGCCCAACGGAATGCTGAAGGTCGCCGCATAGCGGGTGTCCTGGTGGCCATCGCCGATCTGCAGGCGCATGGCAGACAGGCTCAGATTGGCGCGGCCAATGCTGGTCTGGAAGCGCAACTGCAGATCGTTGTGCTGCTGCGCGCTGTCCCAATAGCGCACCTGTCCGCCATTGAGCGAGAGCGTGCTGCGCTCGCCGATGCGCTGCGAGAAGTTCACCTGGAAGCGCTGGCGCGCGCGGCCACTGACGCCCCAGTCGTCGTTGTACGCCTGGGCGAAATCATTCAGGGAGAGATAGCCGCGCGTGCTGTAGCGCAGCGCTGCCAGACCGAAATTGGTCCCCGTTGCGGTGATATAGCGCTGGTAGTTCAGCCGGAAGCTGTTGCCGGTCACCTGTTCGCCGTTGGCCAGGCGCGCACGCGAATGCGTGATGTCGGCGCCGAACGCACCGAGCGGCGTATTGACTGCACCGCCGAACAGTGCGGACCGGAAGTCTTCGGCCATCTGCACCCCGCCCAGCGCGGTGAAATGGTTACTGATGCCTCGTGCGTAGGTGCCTTCGGCAAAGCGCAGTGCTTCACGCACACCGCGTGCGTCGCGAAGCTCGCCCGCGGTGGCGCTGAAACGGCTGGCGCCGGGGCGCAGCGCCTGCGGCACTGCAGAGAAGTTCACAGTGAACTGCTGCTGGCGGCCATCGGCTTCGGTGACAGTGACGTCCAGGTCGCCACCGAAGTTGGTCGGGTACAGATCTTCGATGGAGAACGGCCCCGGCGCCACGCTTACTTCGTGGATGACGTGGCCGTTCTGGCGGATGCTCACCACCGCGTTGGTTTCAGCGACGCCGTGCACCACCGGCGCGAAGCCGCGCAGCGAGTCCGGCAGCATGCGCTCATCGCTGGCCACCCGCACACCGGTAAATGACAGCGACTCGAACAGTTCGCCAGCGGTCGTACCCTGC
The DNA here is from genome assembly GCF_032025805.1 of Stenotrophomonas maltophilia group sp. msm1. Lineage (NCBI taxonomy): Bacteria > Pseudomonadati > Pseudomonadota > Gammaproteobacteria > Lysobacterales > Lysobacteraceae > Stenotrophomonas > Stenotrophomonas maltophilia group sp. msm1. Next base: position 1,392,003 of record NZ_JAVSKH010000001.1, on the reverse strand, counting down.
CCCAGAAGCAGCTGGGCATTCCACGCCGGAAGATCGCGCTGCAGCGTGCTGCTGATCACATCGTGACGCGAGCCATGACTGCCCTGGCTGAAGGACGAACGATGGCGCAGCCGCCACGCGCCCAGATTCACGCCCGAGTTCAGCCCCAGATACGTCGACTGCTTGCCCTGGTTGCGGCTGTGGTTGATGTTGTAATCGAAGAAGGCGGCCGTGACGCCGTGGTCGCGCTGTGCAGGTGCCACGTATCCGCGCGCGTTGCGCGCCTGTGCTGCCTGCGGCACGTTCACCAGAAGCTGCAGGTTGCCTTCGTCGAACTCGACGGTGGCACCGACGATCAGGCTGGGAAGCGCGACGCAGCTTTCATCCTCCTGGTCCAGCTCGGCCAGGAACATTTCCTTCAACGGCAACTGGCGTACCAGCCCGGCGGGCAGGCACGGGGTCGCACCAAGAGGCGCCGGTGCCGCCACGAAGGTGATGTCGCGCTTGTCGTGGAACCGGCCATTGACCACCACGTCCAAGGAATACACGCCAGGCTCCGTGGGATTGCCCAGCGCATAGCGCTGCATGTCGATGGCCCGGCCACCAATCAGGAAGCCTTCACTGAACTGCAGGGACTCGTCACCATGCGCACGGGCATGACCGGCAATGGTCAATGCCACCGCGACGGAAATCGCCAGGCCCAGCACACGAACGGCAGGACGGCGTGATGTCCAACGAGGAAAGGGACAGTTGTTCATGGCTGGCTTCATTCGATGAGGTCGCGGGCGACATCGCTCGTGGTCGATGAGGGCCGCAGCGTAGACAGCGCCCCCCTGCCTTCCCATTGAATTTGTTGCAAAGCGACAACACCGGCCTGAGTGACGCGGCTATCGCAAGGGACCCGCAGCACGCTTGCAACTAATTGGATGTCCGCCCTGCGGCCGTCCGGGAACACTGTGCGCATCCGCTGGCGCATTCACTGCGGCCCCCCTGACTCCCAACCAAGGACATCTCAATGCCGAACCGACTGAACCTGATTGCTGCTGGTGCGCTCGCGCTGGCCCTGTCTCCCGCCGCATTCGCCGAGAAGCTGGAAATCACCGGCGAGCTGATGACCAGCACGTGCTCGGTGGATGCCACCGGCGGCACCATCACCGTGCCGATGGGCAAGGTGGACGTCGCGTGGGTGAATGAAGCCGAGCGTGCCGGCATGAAGAACTTCAGCATCCTGCTCGACTGCTCCGGCTCTGGCGCCGCTCAGGATGTCGGCGTGCGCTTCGGCGGCACGCCCGACGGCAGCACCGGCAATCTGGCGCTGACTGCGGCGTCCACGGCCACCAACGTGGGCGTGGCGCTGTATGACGCTGCGGGCAACCACCAGAAGCTGGGCGAGGATCCGCTGCAGTGGGTGAATATTCCGGCTGCCGGCAAAGGCCAGCTGGACTACAGCGCCTGGTATTCCTCGCCGGGCAAAAACGCCACGGCCGGCACGGCCAACGCCTCGGGCGATTTCGTCGTGCTTTACAAGTAACGCATATCCCTGCGCGCCACCCCCGTGGCGGCGCGCCTTATTGGAGGATGACCTGATGAAGATCCGTGCCATGTCGTGGATGACCGCGCTGCTGGCTGGCGTCCTGGCGCTGCCGGCATCAGCAGCGGTGACGCTGCAGGGCACGCGTATCGTGCATGACGCGGCCCAGGGCCGCGATGTAACCGTCAAAGCCACCAACGGTGGCGACAAGGCCGCCATGGTGCAGGTCTGGATTGACGATGGCGACAGCCATGCGCGCCCCGAGAACGTGCGCACGCCCTTTCGTCTGACGCCGGCCGACCCGCGCCTGCTGCAGGCCCATCAGGGGCAGGCGTACCGCATTACTTACGCGCCGCGCCCGTCGGAGACACCGTTGCCGACGGATCGTGAATCGGTCTTCTACTTCAACCTGCTGGATATTCCGCCCAAACCCGCCGATGCCGCCGGCAAGAACCTGCTGCAGTTCGCCGTGCGCACGCGGGTGAAGCTGTTCCACCGCCCGGCCGGCCTGCCCGGCAAGCCGCGTGATGCGGCCGGGCAACTGCAATGGCGTGCGCAGGCCGGTGCCCTGATGGTGAGCAACCCCAGCGCGTATCACGTGACTGTAAGCACGCTGACCCTGCCCGACGGCCGCAAGGTGGAAGCAGAGATGATCGCACCGGGCGCGCAGGTACGTCTGCCGCTTCCGAGTGGTGCGGCGATGCCCACGTCGGTGACGTTCCAGTGGCTGGACGATTACGGCACGCCGCGTGATGCCAAGGCCGCCGTCGTTCGTTGAATGAAGCCGAGCGTGGGCTCGGCTCTACAGAAAATGTCGCAACTGGCGCGCGCCTGTGCGCGCCGCTCATCTGCAACGTTTTCGCGTTTTCCAACAATTCTCATTGGCAGCATGGGCGCTCCATGCAAATCATGTAGCGCCACCGACAACGGGTGGCATGGGCTTCCAATCCCGTTAGGTTGATGTGTTGGTTACGCTTGCCTGCCGGCGTCGCTCTTCCTTGTTGGGTGGCGTCGGCAGGCATTCTGTCCGCGCTTACATGGCGGGCGGTGCGTGGGGGCCTTGTGCCCGCCGGCGCTTCTACATCGACCTCCGGTATTGGAACCACGCACCGTCCGTCACCCTCGCTGTTAAGCGGGGTGGCCCCTTGTTTCCTGCACAAGGATGCCGCCATGACTGCTGCGCACTACCCTTACCTGTTCGCCACCCTCGGTGAAGCTGCCAACCAGCTGCCCGAGACCATCGCCCGCGCACTGGAAACCACGCTCAGTGCCACGCACGGCAGCACTGTGCCAACCCACAACACCTTGCTGGCGTGCCTGCAGCGCATCCGTCATGTGGAGGCCGCTGACGGCCAGCCGTGGCCTGGCAAGGGCCGTACATCGGGACAATGCATGGCGATGGCACGTGCGGACCGGGCCAATGCCGGCCTGACGTTGCTGCTGGAGCTGCTGCATGCCACCGAACGCGTGCGCGTGGATGGCGATGATGATCAGCAGATAGGGGATGACGTGCGCGAAGGGCTGCTGCTGGCCTGCCGTGGGCTGGCCGAGTATGTGGATGTGCAGTTGCACGCGGCGTAGCGCTGAGCGATGCCGATACACCCTACCTCGGTAGGCGTCGACCTTGGTCGACACGGTGTTGCCGCGAGCGGCTGACACATGCGTGCCAACCAAGGTTGGCACCTACCAGAGCAACATCGATCTGACCCCACCCCGAAGGTTGGCACCCACCAGCGCAGTAACGCTTCGGCTACGCGAAGTGCTGGTATCCGCCGTCGGCGGCTTCGCCATCTACATGTACGCCCTGTCCTTCGGCAACGCGGCCGATGCGGGTGAGCGGTACGTCCAGCGATTCGGCCAGGTAGTGCAGTGCATCGCGCTGGTCGGCGGCGGCGGTGAAGCACAGTTCGTAGTCGTCGCCACCGCGCAATGCGCAATCGCGTGCACCGTCGCGGCCGAGCAGCTCACGCAGCGCGTGCGAGATCGGCAGCGAATCGGCATCCACATGCGCGGCCACGTTGCTGCGCGTGGCGATATGACCGAGGTCGGCCAGCAGGCCGTCGGACACATCCACCGCCGCGTGCGCGAAGGCCCGCAGGCGCAGGCCCAGGGTCACGCGCGGCGTCGGCCGCAGCAGGCGCAGGCGCAGGCTTTCGTAGTCGGCCAGCAGCGTCGCGGTGGCGATGCTCAACGCACCTTGTTGCCACAGGCGCAGCGCGCCGGCGGCATCGCCCAGCGTGCCACTGACCCAGATGTCATCGCCTGCCTGTGCGCGGTCGCGCCGCAGGGCCTGGCCACGCCCGACCTGGCCCATCGCGGTCACCGACAGCGACAGCGGACCGCGCGTGGTGTCGCCACCGATCAGCGCGATGTCGTGCTGGTCGGCCAGGGCGAAGAAGCCATCGGCGAAGGCCTCGATCCAGTCTTCAGACGCTTCCGGCAGTGACAGTGCCAGCGTGCACCACGCCGGGCGCGCGCCCATCGCGGCCAGGTCCGACAGGTTGACCGCCAGGGTCTTCCAGCCGATGTCGAAGGCCGGGGTTTCCACCGGGAAGTGCACGCCGCTGTTGAGCGTGTCTGCGGTGACCACCAGTTGCTCGTTGGCGCGCGGCTGCAGCAGCGCGGCGTCGTCACCGATGCCGAGCAGGATGTCGTCGCGCTCGAGGGTACGGGCGCGGATGCGTTCGATGAGGGCGAATTCGGCCAGGGACATGGGGCGTTCTACTTTCATGTAGAGCCGAGCCATGCTCGGCTGCAGTTCGATCACGCGCCGCACTGCCGGACGCAACCGTGCGCTGCACGGTGAGCCGAGCATGGCTCGGCTCTACAGGAATCGGGTCAGTGACCCGATTCGACCTTGCGCCATTCCACGGCGGCACGATCCAGCACGCCGTTGACGTAGGTGTGGCCATGTTCGGAACCGAAACGCTTGGCCGATTCGATGGCTTCGTTGATCACCACGCGGTATGGCACGTCCAGGCGGTAACGCAGCTCGTAGGCGGCCAGGCGCAGCACCGCGCGTTCGATCGCGTCCACTTCTTCGATGGCACGGTCCAGGTACGGGCCGAGCGCTTCGTCGATGTCGCGACGGTTGTCGAGCACGCCGTGCACCAGCGCCTCGAAGTACGCCAGGTCGGCGATTTCGCGGGCCTGCTCGTGGGCGAACTGGGCGATCAGCGACTGGGCGTTGCCGCCGGAGATCTGCCAGGCGTAGATGGCCTGCACGGCACGACGGCGGGCGCGCGAGCGCAGCACCGGATCGACGCCATCGCGGCGGACGGGTTTACCGGAGGGCTTGCCCTGGGTGTTCTTGTTCATGGCAGCTGCTCCAGAAGATTGACCATTTCCAATGCGGCGAGTGCGACTTCCTCGCCCTTGTTACCGTGGCTGCCGCCTGCGCGGGCCTCGGCGTCTTCAACGCGTTCCACCGCCAGCACGCCGTTCAGCACCGGCACGCCGAAGTCCAGCTGCACGCGCATCAGGCCTTCGGCGCAGCGGTCGGCCACGTGTTCGTAGTGGCGGGTGTCGCCACGGATCACGCAGCCCAGGGTGAGGATGGCGGCGTGTTCATGGGCGGCGGCCAGGCGTGCGGCCACCAGCGGCAGTTCCCACGCACCCGGCACGCGGATCACGTCGATGTTGGCTTCGGTGATGCCGTTGCCGGCCAGGCTCTGGCGGGCGCCAGCGACCAGCGTGTCGGTGATGCGGGCATTCCAGCGGCTGGCCAGGATGGCGAAGCGCGCCGACTCGGGAGTGCGAAGATCGCCTTCGTAGTGGCTCATATGCGGCTTGGGGGACTCGATAAGGGGGTAATTCTAGCGTGGATGGGCCCCGGCCGTGGCTGGCGGGGCCAGGGCTGTGGGCGCCCACCGGGGGGCCCCCCCCCCCCGTGGGGGGGGGGGGGCCCCCCCCGGGGGGGGGGGGGGGGGGGGGGGGCGCCCCGCGGGCGGGGGGGGGGGGGGGCCCCCCGGCCCCCTACCCATTACAGAGTGACCGTCTCCACCACTTCCAGGCCGTACCCGGCCAGGCCGACCTGGCGGCGGGGAGTGCCCAGCACGCGCAGCTTGCCCAGGCCCAGGTCGGACAGGATCTGCGCGCCGGCACCGTTGCGGCGCCACTGGCCCACATCCTTGTCCTTGCCCGGCACCACCGGCGCCGGCTGCTGGCGCAGGCGGGCCAGCAGGGCTTCGCCATCGCGCGGGGCCGACAGCACCACCATCACGCCGGCGCCTTCGGCATCGATCGCACGCAAGGCATCGGTGGCCGCCACGCCGAAGTCGTCACGGCGCCAGTGCAGCAGGTCGGCCAGCGGGTTTTCCACCTGCACACGTACCAGGGTCGGGGTGTCCGCGTCCGGGGTGCCGCGGACCAGAGCGAAATGCAGGTCGTGGGCGATGCGGTCACGGTAGGTCACCAGCTTGAACGGGCCGAACTCGGTCTCGATCTCGCGCTCATCCACGCGTTCCACGGTCTTTTCGGTGGCCAGGCGGTAGGCGATCAGATCGGCGATGGAGCCCATCTTCAGGCCGTGCTTGCGGGCGAACACTTCCAGTTCCGGGCGGCGCGCCATGCTGCCATCCGGGTTCAGGATCTCCACCAGCACGCCGGCCGGTTCCAGCCCGGCCAGCATGGCCAGGTCCACGCCGGCTTCGGTATGGCCGGCGCGGGTCAGCACGCCGCCCGGCTGGGCGATCAGCGGGAAGATGTGGCCCGGCTGGTGCAGGTCCGACGGCTTGGCATTGGGCTTCACCGCGGTGCGGATGGTATGCGCGCGGTCATGCGCCGAAATGCCGGTGGTGACGCCCTCGGCAGCCTCGATGCTGACCGTGAAGTTGGTCTGGAACTGGGCGGTATTCGCCTGCACCATCGGCGCCAGGCCGAGGTCGGCGGCGCGGGTGCGGGTCAGCGGCAGGCACACCAGGCCACGGCCGTGGGTGACCATGAAGTTGATGTCCGACGGCTTGACCAGCTCGGCGGCCATGATCAGGTCGCCTTCGTTCTCGCGGTCTTCGTCATCGACGATGACCACCATGCGGCCCTGGCGGATGTCTTCCAGGATTTCCGGGATCGGGGCGAAATTCATGCGACGTCTCCCTGGGGGTGCTGACCGTTGGTCGGCACGCCGATCAGCCGCTCCACGTAACGGGCGACCAGATCGATTTCCAGATTGACAGCGTTGCCCACGCCGGTGGCGGAGAAGGCGGTGTTGGCTACCGTGTGGGGGATCAGGGCGACTTCAAAACCCTCATCGTCCACTTCGTTGACGGTGAGGCTGACGCCGTCCACGCAGATCGAGCCCTTCCTGGCGATGTAGCGGCGCAGCGAGGCCGGCGCGGCGAATCGCCAACGCTGGGCACGCGCGTCTTCGTGGATGGACAGGACCTGGCCAAGGCCGTCGACGTGGCCGCTGACCAGATGGCCGCCGAGGCGGTCGGTCGGCCGCATGGCGCGCTCCAGGTTGATGACCGCCCCTTCGCCCAGCTGGCCCAGCGTGGTCAGGCCCAGGGTTTCGGTGGAGGCATCGGCCTGGAAGCTGCTGGCGTCGAATGCGATGACGGTGAGGCAGACGCCGTTGATGGCAATGCTCTCGCCCATCTGCACGTTGTCGAACGGCAGGTTTCCGACATTGAAGGTGAAGCGGACATCGCCGCCGATGGATTCGCGTGCGGCCAGACGGCCGACGCCTTCGATGATTCCAGTAAACAAGAAACGTTCTCCGCGAAAAGTGAGCGAAAAACGCCGCAAGGCAAACAGGCGGGCGCAGGGCCGCGAAGGCCCTGTGGCACCGTCTTCTTTCATCCGGACTATGACCGTCGGCTCCGGCATTGGACCGGATCTGCTGACCCCCGGCCGTGGGCCGGAGCGCTCGCGGGCTCGTGCTTGCGCACCTACCGCCGGTGGGGAGTTGCACCCCGCCCTGAAGACGTTTGTGTACCGGCGAACCGGCGTGGCCAGTGTACCAGCCCGGGCTGAACGGGGCTGGATGCCACAGCTGTGACGGCCGTCGCTCGCAATTTGTAAAACTTTCATTAAAATTCGCAGCGGACGACATGAGGTCGCCCACGGGTAGCCGAGAGGGCTGGCCCGCCAATGGACTGAAATTCACAGGAATTCCCATGCGCAAGATGCTGATCGTGGCCGCCCTGCTGGCCGCTGCCCCGTTCTCGGCCTCGGCCGACGCCCTCAGCTACACCTACGTCGAAGGCGGTTGGACGCAGGTCAAGGTTGACGACAACGCACTGGACGACCCGAAGGTCGACGGCGGCTACCTGCGTGGTTCCGTGGCGATCGCCGAACAGGTCCATGTGTTCGGTGGTTGGACCTACGCCAGCAAGTCGTACAACTACGACTACGGCTCCTACAAGCTGAAGCTGAACCAGCCGGAGCTGGGCATCGGCTACCACATGCCGTGGACCGACCGCGTCGACTTTACCGCTGACGCCGCCTGGGTCCGCCAGCAGGCCGAAATCACCGTCAACTCCGATTTCTACGGTCGCCTGCGCAACAAGGACCACACCAACCTGGGCCGCGTCACCATGGGCATCCGTGGCAAGCCGTCGCGCATGACCGAAGGTTGGGTCAAGGCCGGTTACATGGACGGCGGCAACAACTTCAAGGGCACCTGGGTCGGCACCGTCGGCGGCCAGATCAACTTCACCAAGACCTGGGGTCTGGTGGGCGAGATCTCCGGCTACCGCGACGTCACCCAGTACTCGGCCGGCGTCCGCGCCAGCTTCTGATCCAACGATCGCTCCTCGTCGTGCGATCGAACGGGCCCCGCAAGGGGCCCGTTTTTTGTCCGCTGCACACCGTCACCTGGCTGCATCGCGCCGTCGAAAGTGTGGGTAGATGCGCTAGGCTTGCGCGCCTCTGGAACAGTAAAACACCGTCATGAAGACCCCCACCCGTACCCTTCTGGCCAGCGTGCTGCTGTGCGCCCCGCTGATTGCCAGCGCTGCACCGGCCCAACTGGCACCCGAGCAGGCCTTCGACCTGTATGCGCGCGTGCTGCTGGAGGACGATGCCACCGCCACGCGCACGCTCAACGACGCACTGAAGCCGGCGTTCGAGGGCCAGGACGCGGTGACCCCCAACCCGGGTGCGCTGGCCAAGGCATTGGCCGAACCGTGGCAGGTCGTGCTTGCCAGCACCGGCGCCAAGGCCGACGCGGCCGCCACCGAAGCGCTGTATGCCAAGGCCCTGCGTGATTCGAAGTGCCGCGCGACCAAGAGCGTGATCGAAGACAACGAATACGTTGAAGACCAGAAGCTGGCGCGGATCACCTACAGCTGCCAGCTGCCCGACCTGGGCAAGGTCCGCCCGCTGTTCGCCGCCAGCCTGGCCGACGATGCCAGCCCGGCCTCGCGCAAGCAGTTCACCGATGCCTATGCCCAGGCACTGCAGAGTGGCGCACGCGTGCCGGTCAGCGGCACCTTCACCCTGTACCCGGCCAAGGACAACGGCTACTGGTACAGCGGCAACTTCGATGACCTGGTGGGCACCGTAGCCGGTGCGCTGGCACCGTTCGAGGACTGGATACAGGACGCGCAGGCGGCCAACGCGCCAAAAGTGACCGGCGTACCCGGCTGCGACCTGCTGCTGCAGCAGCACCGCGCCTGCGTGGCGAAGATCGCGCCCGACCAGATCAGCGGCGTGGACGCGATGGCCGAGGAACTGAAGGCCAAGGCGCAGGTGAAGTCAGCCGATGAGATGACGCAGGAGTGCAAGGCGCTGCGCCCGATCGCCGAGATGATGTGGACCGACGAATGCGCATAAGCGCGAGCTAGAGCCGGGTCCACGCCAGGCTGCTCGTTACCTGCGGCAACGGCGAGCGCACTTTCAGAACCGTTGCATGGCCCTGAGCGACCTGCATGGTCAATGCTGTTGCCCTCTTCCACCGGGGGCAACCGCATGAAACACCGTATGACGTCGACCGCGATCATGGTGCTGGCGCTGATGGCGTCCTGGCAGGCCGAGGCGTCCAGGTTCAAAGCCACGAAGATCATCGTCGTCCAACCCTCGGTCGCCTTCGAGTCAACGCAGCTGAGCGACAGGCACCTGGATGCGTGGATGAGCGAGGATGATCACTGCCGCGACTTCCTGATGTACCACGATCAATGTGCCGTGCTGGTACTGCCGGATGAGTACGACGACGGTTTTACGCGTCGCCGGTTGCGGTTCAAGGCGAGGCAACTGCCGGGCGAGGCGCTCGGCGCGTACTGCCGCGACCTGCATGTGCTGTGGAAGCAGCAGTGGAAGGGCCAGTGCCCGGTCGGCGAAGAAGACGACGAAGCGGCCTGACGCCATGGGCGTAGCCCCTGCTCTGCGTCATTCCTTCATGGGCGCAGCAGCAGCCTGTTGTCCTCGCCGACCTGGCGCTGGTCAACCACGCGCAGGCGACGCTGCTGGTCCATGGCATCAATGCCGAGGCCAGCCAGCAGCGGGCGTCCGTTGTCGCCCAGCAGCGTGGGGGCCTGATAAAGCAGAAGCTCATCGACCCAGCCGCCGCGCAGCAGCGCACCGGCCAGCGTGGCGCCGGCTTCGGTGTGCACTTCGTTGATGCCGCGCTCGGCCAACAACGCCAGCACCGCGCCCAGATCCAACCGCCCCTCTGCGCTGGGCACGCTGGCGAATTCGGCGTCGGCCGCATCCGGCGCGCTCACCGCCGCATCGTGCAGGTACAGCGTCGGGGCCCCGCCTTCGCGCACGCGGCTGCATTCGAGCGAACGCAGGCGCGAATCGAGCACCACGCGCAGTGGCGGCATCACCTCGGTATCGGCCAGGCGCACGGTCAGCATCGGGTCGTCGGCAATCACGGTATCGGCGCCGGTCAGGATTGCACCCGCACGTGCGCGCCAGTGCTGCACGTCTTCGCGCGCGGCCGGCCCGGTAATCCACTTGGAGCTGCCATCAGCCATCGCGGTGCGGCCATCCAAGCTGACGGCCAGCTTCACCCGCAGCCACGGGCGGTTGCGCTCCACGCGCGACAGGTAACCCTTGTTGAGCTCGCGCGCCTGTGCCGCCATCAGCCCTTCGACAACTTCGATGCCGGCATTGCGCAGCAGATCGAAGCCACCGCCATCGACCTTGGGGAACGGATCGCGCATCGCCGCGACCACACGCGACACGCCCCCTTCGATCAGTGCCAGCGCACACGGTGGCGTGCGCCCGTAGTGCGCGCAGGGTTCCAGGGTGACGTAGGCGGTGGCGCCACGGGCGTCGCTGCCGGCCTCGCGCAGCGCGAACACTTCAGCATGCGGGCCACCGGCGCGCTGGTGCCAGCCCTGCCCGACCACGCGTTCGCCATGGGCGATGACGCAGCCGACCATAGGATTGGGACGGGTGGTATAGGCAGCGCGCTCGGCCAGGCGCAGCGCGTTGGCCATGTGCAGGTGGTCGAGGGCGGAGAAAGGGGTGGTCATGCGGCCATGGTAACGCCGCCGGTGTGGATCCATGCCGTCAGTGCCAACCAACGGTTGGCACCCACCAGTGAATGCGGCCACCGGTGCCCCCCAAGGTTGGCACCCCCAAGGCAGAGGCAGTCAGCCTTTCTTTTTCTTGGTCAGGGCAATCACATCGCCCAGCAGCTGCAGCTGTTCGGTACTGGCCGGCAGCTCGCGCTCGAGCTTCTCGATCTCCTCGCGGAAATCGGCCACGTCCTCGAAGCTGCGGTACACCGAAGCGAAGCGCACGTAGCCCACGTGGTCGAGCTTGCGCAGTTCGTTCATGACGAACTCGCCCACCTTGATCGAGGGCACTTCGCGCTCGCCGCTGATACGCAGCTGGTGCACCACCGCACGTACCGCTGCTTCGATCTTTTCTTCGGGCACCGCGCGCTTCTGCAGCGCGCGATCGAACCCCGCGCGGACCTTGCGCTGGTCGAACGCTTCACGGGTGCCATCGCTCTTGACGATGGCCGGCAGCTTCAGCTCGACCGTTTCCAGGGTGCTGAAGCGCTCGCCGCAGGCTTCGCATTCCCGCCGACGGCGAATCGTCGCGCCGTCTTCAGAGACGCGCGAGTCGATGACCCGGGTATCGGCATGTTGGCAGAAGGGGCAATGCATGGAACGCCTGGCTCAGGGAGCAATTGCCACGGTCATGGCAGCGTCGCAAAGGTACCTGAGAAAGGGCGCCGCAGCAAATGCTGCCTGCGCGGAAGCGCCTGCATTCTGGCTACCCAGCGTGTCCGGCGAGTTCGGATGCCCGGCTCAACCGGGTGCGGGTGGCGGCGATGCCATGCGTGCCCAGCGCAGCCACGCCAAGTGCCCGGACATCACCAGCAGCGGCGGGCCAAACCCGAGAAAGCCCAATGTCGAGATCTCGCCATTGCTGATCGTGGAGTACAGCGTGGCGACGACCACGCCCGAAGCGGCCAAGCCACCCAACGCCAGGCCGACCCAGGCCATGACCGGTGATTGGCGAAGGCCGGCAACACCGCGCCACAGGAACAGCCCGCTCAGCCACAGCCACGACAGCAGGCCGATGATGCCGGCCGACGACCACAGCAGCAACAGCGTGTACTCGTCGCCCGTCAGGTACTTGCCGTCCCATACGGCCATCAGCCCCAGCACGGCACCCGTGCCGCCTGCCGCCACGGTGGGCAGGCCCACCAGCAGGCCGGCAATGGCCATCCCGCGCTTGTGCAGGCGCTCATCCATGCGTTCGATGTCCTTCCATGGCCGCGTCATGCCCGGCGCTTGATCCACACCAGCATCGCAGCCGGCACCAGCATCGACGGGCCCAACAGCAGCAGGGCGATGCCTTCGGCGTGGACGGTGATGCTCCACCACAGCGCCAGCCCCAGTGGGGGCACAGCGGCTAGACCGCCCGCCAGCAGCATCCACCACCAGAGACGGTGCGCGTACAGCCCGGCACGCCCCTGCATCAGGAAACCTGCGCTGAGCCACAACCAGGCCAGGCAGCCGGCAATGCCGGCCAGGCCCCACAGCGGCATCACCGTCACCGAGGCCAGCGTGCCATGGCCGAACTGGCCCAGCCCCGTCAGCAGCAGCATCAATGCGGCAAAGCCGCCGGCCACCAGGCTGGGCAGGCCGAACAGCACGGCCAGGGTGGCGTACAGGTATTTGAGGCGGCGCTCATCCATGCGCGATCGCTGCAATGCCGGGGTCAGAGCCCTTCCCTGCGGGAAGGGGTCCGACCCCAACCCGATCAGCCGTAGACCGGGTACTTGCGGCACTGCGCGCTGACGGCGTCGCGCACGCGGGCGATGACGGCGTCATCGTTCGGTGCGTCGAGCACGTCGGCAATCCAGTTGGCCAGGTCCACGCAGTCCTGCTCGACGTAACCACGGGTGGTCACCGCCGGGGTGCCCAGGCGCAGGCCCGAGGTCACGAACGGCGAACGCGGGTCGTTCGGCACCGAGTTCTTGTTGACGGTGATGTGAGCCTTGCCCAGCGCGGCTTCCGCGTCCTTGCCGGACACGTCCTTGCCGATCATGTCCACCAGCATGAGGTGGTTCTGGGTGCCGCCGGAGACGATCTTGTAGCCGCGCGCGATCAGCGTGTTGGCCATCGCCTGGGCGTTCTTCACCACCTGCTGCTGGTAGGTCCTGAAGGCCGGTTCCAGCGCCTCCTTGAAGGCCACGGCCTTGCCGGCGATGACGTGCATGAGCGGACCGCCCTGGATGCCCGGGAACACGATCGACTGCAGCTTCTTGACCAGGTCTTCGTCGGCGCCCTTGGCGATGATGATGCCGCCACGCGGGCCGCGCAGGGTCTTGTGGGTGGTGGAGGTCACCACGTGGGCGTGCTCGAGCGGGCTCGGGTAGACGCCAGCGGCGACAAGGCCGGCCACGTGGGCCATGTCGACGAACAGGTAGGCACCGACCTTGTCGGCGATGGCGCGGAAGCGCGCCCAGTCGATCACCTGCGAATAGGCCGAGAAGCCGGCAACGACCATCTTCGGCTTGTGCTCCAGGGCCAGGCGCTCGACTTCGTCGTAATCGATCAGGCCCTGGTCGTTCACGCCGTACTGCACGGCGTTGAACAGCTTGCCCGAGGCATTCACCTTGGCACCGTGGGTGAGGTGGCCGCCGTGGGCCAGGCTCATGCCGAGGATGGTGTCACCCGGCTGCAGCAGGGCGAAGTACACGGCCTGGTTGGCCTGCGAGCCGCTGTGCGGCTGCACGTTGGCGTAGTCGGCACCAAACAGCTGCTTGAGGCGGTCGATCGCCAGCTGCTCGGCAATGTCCACGTATTCGCAGCCGCCGTAGTAGCGCTTGCCCGGGTAGCCTTCGGCGTACTTGTTGGTCAGCTGGCTGCCCTGGGCTTCCATCACCGCCGGGCTGGTGTAGTTCTCGCTGGCGATCAGCTCGACGTGGTCTTCCTGGCGCTGGGTTTCAGCGGCAATGGCCTTGGCCAGTTCGGGATCGTAGGATTCGATGCGGACGTCACGCGGGAACATCGGGTACTCCAGCAGGCAGGGAAAGGGGTACGGCTCAGCCCCTGATTGTAGCCCCGCACCGGCCCGCCGGGGCCGAAAAGGACGGGGCCGGCACTCCCGAAGGAATCCGGCCCCGTGCATGCCAGTGGATCCACGCCATGCGTGGACGTGGCCGCCGGCTCAGCGGCTGTTGATGATGTAGTCGGCGATGATGCCGGTTGCCACAGCCACCAGCAGCATGTTGCCGCGGTCGTCGCGGATCCAGTGGTGCCCATGCGGAGGGCGGCGCAGGTGGTAGCGCGGGTAGTCGTTCACCACGTAGATCGGGCCACGGTAGTAGTCGCGGTAGCGGTGGCCGACCTTCCAGCCGTAGCCCGGGCCATAGGCCGGTCGATAGACCACGCGCGGCGGCGGTGCCGGGCGGTAGTAGCGGTCATGGTCGCGGTGCCAGTCGCGGCGGTCGCGTTCCCAGTCACGGCGGTCCTGTCGCCACTCGCGGCGGTCCTCGCGCCACTCGCGGCGGTCGTGGCCGCGGCGGTGGTCGTTGTCGGCAAAGGCGGGAGCCACGGCACCGAGCGCCAGCACAGAGGCCACGGCGCTGGCCATTACTCGATTGATGCGCATGTCAGACCTCTGTTTGGGTGGTGGTGAGCCCATATTGCGCAACCGATCTGAACCGTTTCCGGCTGGAAACGCTTCCCGCTGCAGGACTGTGACGGAGTATTCAGGCCACGGCCAGCCGGCGCCCCTGCGCCGGGCGCGGCCCGGAACCGGTTCCGGCTATAATTGGCGGTATTCCATTCCAGTCTGTGCCCGCTGCCGCAACGGGATGTTCCCGTGACGGGTCGGGTGCAGGGCCGCGCCTACGGAGACCTCATGTCGTCGCAATACATCTACACCATGAACCGCGTGTCCAAGGTGGTCCCGCCCAAGCGGCAGATCATCAAGGACATCTCGCTGTCCTTCTTCCCGGGTGCCAAGATCGGCCTGCTGGGCCTGAACGGCGCCGGCAAGTCCACCGTGCTGAAGATCATGGCCGGCGTGGACACCGATTTCGAGGGCGAGGCCCGCCCGCAGCCGGGCATCAAGGTCGGCTACCTGGCGCAGGAACCGGAACTGGACCCGAACAAGACCGTGCGCGAGTCGGTCGAGGAAGGCGTGGGCGAAGTGCTGCAGGCGCAGGCTGCGCTGGAAGCGGTGTATGCCGCCTACGCCGAGGAAGGTGCCGACTTCGACGCGCTGGCCAAGGAGCAGGAGCGCCTGGAGGCGATCCTGGCCGCCGGTGATGCGCATACCCTGGAAAACCAGCTGGACGTGGCCGCCGATGCGCTCCGCCTGCCGCCGTGGGATGCCAAGATCGCCAACCTGTCCGGTGGTGAAAAGCGCCGCGTGGCGCTGTGCCGCCTGCTGCTGCAGAAGCCGGACATGCTGCTGCTGGACGAACCGACCAACCACCTCGACGCCGAGTCGGTGGAATGGCTGGAACAGTTCCTGGCGCGCTACACCGGCACCGTGGTGGCCGTTACCCACGATCGCTACTTCCTGGACAACGCCGCCGAGTGGATCCTGGAACTGGACCGCGGCCGCGGCATTCCGTGGAAGGGCAACTACACCGAATGGCTGGTGCAGAAGGATGAGCGCCTGAAGCAGGAAGAAAACCAGGAGAAGGCCCGCCAGAAGGCGATCCAGAAGGAACTGGAGTGGTCGCGCCAGAACGCCAAGGGCGGCCGTTCCAAGGGCAAGGCCCGTCTGGCCCGCCTGGAAGAGCTGCAGTCGCAGGATTACCAGAAGCGCAACGAGACCAACGAAATCTTCATTCCGCCGGGCGAGCGCCTGGGCAACATGGTGATGGAGTTCAAGAACGTCTCCAAGAAGTTCGGCGACCGCCTGCTGATCGACAACCTCTCGATGCTGATTCCGCCGGGCGCGATCGTCGGCATCATCGGCCCGAACGGCGCCGGCAAGTCGACCCTGTTCAAGATGATCACCGGCCAGGAAAAGCCGGATTCGGGCGAGATCGTGATCGGCCCGACCGTGCAGCTGTCCTACGTGGACCAGAGCCGCGACAAGCTGGAAGGCAACCACAACGTCTTCCAGGAAATCGCCGGCGGCCTGGACATCCTCAACATCAACGGCATCGAGATCCAGTCGCGCGCCTACATCGGCCGCTTCAACTTCAAGGGCCAGGACCAGCAGAAGATGGTCGGTTCGCTGTCCGGTGGTGAGCGTGGCCGCCTGCACATGGCCAAGACCCTGCTGCAGGGTGGCAATGTGCTGCTGCTGGACGAACCGTCCAACGACCTGGACATCGAAACGCTGCGTGCGCTGGAAGATGCGCTGCTGGAGTTCCCGGGCAACACCTTCGTGATTTCGCACGATCGCTGGTTCCTGGACCGCATCGCCACGCACATCATCGCTTTCGAAGGCGACTCGCACGTGGAGTTCTTCCAGGGCAACTACCGCGAGTACGAGGAAGACAAGAAGCGCCGCATGGGCGACGACGCTGCGCCGAAGCGCCTGCGCTTCAAGGCGCTGAAGTAAGCCCCGCCGCAGAAAACGAAAGGCCGCGCTCGCGCGGCCTTTCGTCTTTCAGGCGTTCCTGACGCCCGCTTTCCGGGCGTTTTCGCTGGCCGCGATTCAACCGTTGATGAACGCGGGCGCCTCAAGCGGGCTTGAATCCCTGTCGTAATCGGACTTTGCAATTCGTTGTATGTTTCCGCGCGCCCACATCGGTTTTCCTACGCCCCGATTCATCCCCCAACGTAGGAAATTCCAATGAAAGCACTGATCATCACCACGGCAGCCGTGATGCTGTCGGGCACGGCCACGGCCGCGACCACCGACTGGGACGGCTTCTACCTGGGTGCCCAGGCCTCGCATGGCGAGGGGCACAGCAAGGACCGCAGCAATGCCAACGCCTCGGAAAAGAGCGTGCGCGGCTTCACCGGCGGCGTGCAGGGCGGCCGTCGCTGGCAGTTCGACAACAGCATCGTGGTCGGCGTTGAAGGCACGCTGTCGTTCGGCAACGTCACCCGTGACTGGAAGGATCGCGAACAGCACCAGTACAGCCCGTACTACGGCGAAGACGCGCTGACCCGTTCGGGCACCCTCGATGTAACGCTGGGCCGTGCGATGGGCCGCTGGCTGCCTTATGTCGGCGCGGGCGTGACCGTGGCCCAGCAGGAATTCACGCTGGGCTGCGACAAGTCGCTGGTGGAGGCCACCAACGGCTGCCGCGTGGCCGAGTTCGAGACCCGCGCCTCGCACCTTTCCACCGGCGCCCACGCCACCGCAGGCGTGCTGTACCGCTTCAACGAGCGCCTCTCGGCCGGTGCCGAATACCGCTACACCCACCTGGGTTCCAGCCCGGTGACCCTGGAAGACCCCAACTACCCCGCTGCGGCGCGTCGCAGCTTCCATACCGACTACAGCAGCGTTACGCTGAAGTTGAACTACCACTTCTAACCGCCTGGCGACGTACCCGCAGGTCCCCCGGGGCGGCAGGGCGCGCAGGCATGAGAGATCTGCGATGTCCCTGTTCGAGCGCCTGTTCCAGCTGCAGCAGCACGGCACCACCGTGCGCACCGAGCTGCTGGCCGGTGTCACCACCTTCCTGACGATGTCCTACATCGTCTTCGTGAACCCCGAGATCCTCGGCACCACCGGCATGGACGCCGGCGCGGTGTTCGTGGCCACCTGCCTGGCTGCTGCACTGGGTTCGGCGGTGATGGCGCTGGCCGCCAACTTCCCGGTCGGCATGGCACCGGGCATGGGCCTGAACGCGTTCTTCGCCTTCACCGTGGTTGGTGCTGCCGGCCTGCCGTGGCAGCAGGCGCTGGCGGCGGTGTTCATCTCCGGCCTGGTGTTCCTGGTGCTGTCACTGACCGGCGTTCGGGCATGGCTGGTATCGGGCATTCCTTCGTCGCTGCGCTCGGCCATCGTGGCCGGCATCGGCCTGTTCCTGGCGATCATCGCGCTGCAGAAATCCGGCGTGATTGTCGGCAATGAAGATACGCTGGTGGCACTGGGACCGTTGAACACGGCGCCGCCGCTGCTGGCACTGGCCGGCTTCCTGCTGATCGCGGTGCTGGAAGTGCGCCGCGTGCGTGGTGCGATCCTGATCGGCATCCTGGCGGTGACCGGCGCCGGCTGGGCATTGGGCGATGTGCAGTACCAGGGCCTGGTTTCGCTGCCGCCGAGCCTGGCGCCGACCTTCCTGCAGCTGGACCTGCCGGGCCTGCTGCACCATGACGGTGGTGCGCCGATCGCCGTATTGCTGCAGGTGGTGCTGGTGTTCGTGCTGGTGGAAGTGTTCGATGCCACCGGCACGTTGTACGGCGTGGTCGGTCGCGCCGGCCTGCTGAAGCTGCCCGGCGCGCAGAAGCGTTTCGGCCGCGCGCTGCTGGCCGACAGCACCGCCATCGTGGCCGGTTCGGTGCTCGGCACCAGCAGCACCACGGCCTTTGCCGAAAGCGCCTCGGGCGTGCAGGTGGGCGGCCGCACCGGCCTGACCGCATTGGTTGTGTCGGCACTGTTCCTGGCCGCGCTGCTGTTCTCGCCGCTGGCGTCGATGGTGCCCAGCTATGCCACCGCACCGGCGCTGCTGTTCGTGGCCGGCCTGATGCTGCGCGAACTGGTGGAGGTGGACTGGAGCGACCTGACCGAATCGGTGCCGGCCGCGCTGTGTGCGCTGGCAATGCCGTTCACCTACTCCATTGCCAACGGCCTGGCCTTCGGCTTCATCGCCTATGCCGCGCTCAAGGCGGGCACCGGCCGCTGGCGCGAAGTGCATCCGGCGGTGTGGCTGGTGGCGGTGCTGTTCACCCTGCGCTACGCGCTGGAATGATGCCTGGCTGAGGGTCGGTCGGAGCCCACTGCGCTGCGTAGGTACCTGACCCCGCAGCGCTGCAGCTACCAGCGCGGCTGCAGGCGGCCGTCGGTGGCGAAGCGCCAGCGTCCTTCGGCCCAACCCACGCCGAACAGGGCCAGCATCTGTGAGTAATAGGCCGGTGCATCGGCGCGCTGCTGCTCGGCGCTGGGCAGGCTGGCCCGCAGCGACTGCGCGCGCTCCGCTTCGCCCTGCGCGATCAGATAGGGCAGCAGGGCCGCGCGGAATCCGTAGTTGCCTTCGCCCTGCCCCTGGCCACTGCGGGTGTCGATCTTTTCCCACATCGGTGCACCACTGCGCAGGCGCTGCAGCGGTCCGGACAGCGCCGCCAGCTGCGCGCGGAACAACGGATCGCGCGATGCGGTCATGCCTGCCCAGGTGTAGCAACGGATGGCGTCGTAGCCGCCGACCGCACCGCGCACCGGATCGACGACGAAGCGATCGCCTTTCCACGCCGCCCAGTCCGGTGCGAACCCGTGCGGGCTGCTCTGCTGCAGCAACTGCACGCTGTTGCGCGCCAGCGCCTGCCACGGCCCGCTGCGATCCTCCGCCGCAAAGCGGCGCAGCAGCGGCAGTGGCAGATAGCTGGGGTTGACCCGCGTGGCGTCCCCTTCAATGAACCCCTGTGGGCCTGGCAACAGCATTGGGCCGAGCCCGGGCAGACCCACGATCTCGCGCGCCCGCACCTGCACCAGCATGCCCTCCGCGATGGCCTTCAGCGCCGGACGGCGCCACAGCCGCGCGCCTTCCAGCAGCGCGTAGGCCAGCCAGAGATCGGAGTCCGAGGCCGGGTTGTCGTCCAGCACCCGCCAGGCGCCGGCGTCATCGCGTCCCCACAGCCAGGCCGGCAGGCGCTTGCCCATGTCGCCACCGGCAAGGTTGTCCTGGGTCCAGCCCAGGATGCGGTCGAACAGCGCCTGGTCGTTGTCGACCAGGGCGAAGAACAAGGCATAGGACTGGCCTTCGGAGGTGCTGCGCTGATCGTCCTGGCTGCGATCGATCATGCGCCCGTCGCGGCTCAGGCTGCTGTCGAGCAGTACCTGCCACGCCGGCCAGCGCGGGGCGGGCGCGGCCTGCACACGGCACACGCCGAGCAGCGGCAGCGTGGCGACCGCCTGCAGCAGGCGCCGTCGCCGCAGGTCAGCGGAATTCGCCATACGGCACCAGTGGTGATACGGGCAGCGGCAGGTTTCCCTGCCAGGGCTTGAAGGTGTAGCGCAGGTAGAGCTGGAACGAATTCGGCGAGAAATCGCGGCTGCGCTGGAGGGTGCCGGCAGCGCCCAGCACGAAGTGGTCGCCGAGGCGGCGCTCCACCGCGCCGTACAGGCGGTACCCGGTGCCCGTGCTGCTGCTGTCACCGGTGTACAGGCCGGCCTCGTCCAGCCGCAGCGGGCCGTACTGCGGCTCAAGCTGTGCAATCACGCGCTCGATCAAGGCCTGGTCGGGGAAACGGCTGATCGACGAGGTACGCGCACTGGACACACTGACCGAGCCATCCAGGCGCACCGACCACACGTCGTTGCGCCAGGCAAAGCTGACCGGCAGGCTCAGCGATGCATAGCGCTGCGGGCTGTAGTAGCCGCCCTGGCCCAGCGAGTAGCCGCCCAGGTCCTTCTGGTAGCGCCAGTACATCGCGGTGGTACCCACATCCAGCCGCATGTCGGGGCGCTGGATCAGCTTGTGGTACCAGCCCACCATCGCGCGTGCGCGGGTGTTGTCGACCACGTTGTGCCCGGTCAGCCGATGCCAGCTCCAGTTCGACCACACGCCATCGCGGCCGCCCTGGTCGTAGCCGAGGCTGAAGGTCACGCCGTTGGCGGTGATGCCGCCCCAGCTGATGCCGCTGCGCGGATCAACCGCACCGGCCTGCGACAGCAGCGAATTGGTCATCGGCCGCCGCGACAGCGTGGCGCCCCAGCCGAAGCGCCCGAGGTCGCCATTGAGGGTGACACCGCCAAGCCAGTTGCCGACCACGTAGTTGGACGGGGTGTGGCCGATATCGACGTTCCAGCGGTCATCCAGGGTGCGCCAGCCGACGGCGAAGCCGGCACCGGAGGTGCGCCGCTGGTGCACGAAACGGGTGCAGCCCGGTGCGCGCAGGCGGCTGTCGTCGGCCTGCAGCAGATCCAGGTCACAGCTGCCGAAATCCTCGTCGTAGGCGCCGCTCTCATCGGTCTGGAAGCGGCCCGCATCGAAGCTGACCTGCTCGATGCGCGCCCAGCCCAGGCCACCGGCGAGTGGCGCGTCCAGATGCGCGATGCGGGTATCGCGCGACAGCCGCGAAATGCCCGGCGTGCCATCGCTGCGGCGACCGGTGTCCTGCATCACCGTCAGGGTGGGATTCTCCTGCTGGTACAGGGTTTCCACATCGCTGCGCAGGCTGCGCCGCAACCAGTCATCGCCGGCTGTCTCGCGGCTGGCCAGGGTCAACGCGCGGTTGTCGCGCGGCGTGACCTGGCCGGGAGCCAACACGCCGTTGTCGGCCATCGCCTGCGCGTACATGTCCAGCGCCTGCTGCGGATCATCGCGGCGCACCAGCCGTGCCGCATCACGCCAGGACTGTGCGTCGGGCCCGGTCTTGCGCGCAAGCAACGCGCGCAGGATCGCCAGGGCCTTCGTGTCCTCGCGCAGGTCGGTCCAGATGGTGGCGAGCTGACGCTGCTGGCCGATCTCGTCATCGTCCACTGCCGGCGGTGCGTCGTGCATCTGGCGGCGTGCGCTGGCCAGATCGCCGGTGCCAATCCAGGCCTGGACCTGGCCCAGCTGCGCATCCACATTGTCCGGCTGTGCGGCAAGCACGCGCTGGTAGTAGTGCAGCGCCTGCGCGTGATCGCCGCGCAGGCGCGCCCACTCGGCCATCATCAGATCATTGTCGGTGCTGGGCGGTTGCTGCTGCAGCAGCGCGATGGCTTCGGCCTCCCTGCCCTGCGCACGCAGATCCCACAGATGATCGACCAGCTGCTGCCGCTGCAGGCGCGCCGACAGCGCGCGGATGTCGTCGTTCCACTTGGCCTGCGGCAGCGCGTCGAGTACCGCCAGCGCCTGCGGCAGCCGATCGGATCCCGACAGGTAGAGCGCCTGCGCGTAGCGCGCTTCGGCGCTGTCGTTATGCGTGGCCATGTCGGCCACCGCCGCGTCGGCCTCGTCCTGCCGGCCAGCGGCGCGCAGCTCGTTGGCCAGCGCATAGGCCAGCCATGCATCGCCCGGCAGTTCGCCGCGCAGCTTCTGTCCCAGCGTGATCGCGGTGGTCGCATCACCGGCAGCCAGCGCCTGCTCGCGACGCTCACGCAGGCGGCTGATCTGGAGCTGGCGCAGGTCTTCGGCATACAACCTGCGTTGCGCAGCGGGCAATGCGTTGATGAAGGCTTCCAGCCGCTGCGGGTCGGTGCGGCCGTACAGCTGCACCAGCTTGCGGATCACGTTGGCATCGTTGGGCGCCATCCGCCGCGCAACATGCAGCTGGCGTTCGGCTGCGGCGTCGTCACCGCGGGCCACGGCCACGTCGACCAGGCCCAGTGCAGCATTGACGTCGCGGGGCTGCTGGCGATGCGCCTGCGCATAGAGGCGCTCGGCCTCGTCCAGCCGGCCGGCCGCCAGCGCCGCATCGGCCTGGTCCAGCTGCAGCCAGTAGCGGGTGCTGGCGATCAGGTCGCGCCACTTGTCGTTGCTGTCGCCGGCCGGGGTGGCCTGCACCGCACGCTGGAAATAGCTGATGGCCTGCTCGCGGCGGCCCTGGCGCATCAGCGCCATGCCCAGCCCCCCCAACAGGTCGGGCTCGCGCGGATAGCCGCGCAACGCCTGCAGGAAAGCGCGCTCGGCCTCTGCATTGCGGCCTGCGTCGAGCAGCTGCTGGCCGCGCAGGCCGGCGCGCCACGCCGGGTCGCTGACCCGCTTGTGCTGGTCGGTGTAGCGCTCGCGCACCAACGCGATGTCGGCAAACGCTGGGTTGCGGGTGATGAAGTCCTGCAGCCGGCGCACGCTGCGGTCGTCGGCCGGCTGATCCTTCAGGTAGGCCCATTCGGCGTCCGCCGCCATGCCGCGGGCCTCCGGATTACGCCCCATGCGCTGCAGCGCGGCGAGCGCCTCTGCATCGCGGCCGGCAGCGAACAGCATCTGCGACAGCGCCTGCAGCAATGGCACATTGCCCGGATAACCGCGGTCCAGTTCGCCCAGCGCACGGATCGCCTGTGCACGCCCATCCGCCTGGCCGCCGCGCAGGCGCCAGTACTCCAGGCCCAGCTGCAGGCCGGGTGGATCATCGTTGAACAGGCGGCGGTAGATCGCCAGCGCTTCGGCGCTGCGACCACCGGCAGCGAACAGGCGCGCCTGCTGCAGATCCTGCTGCAGATCACCGCGGTAGGCCCTCCAGAGGCGTTCGCCGGCGGCCAGTTCACGGGTACCTGTACCGATCTCGCGCAGGCGCTTCAGGGTCGCCTCGGCATCCTGCAGCTTCTGTTGCGAGAGCTGCACTTCCAGGATCGCCACCAAGGTGCCGCGATCATCCGGTGCCAGCATGCGCAGCCGCGCCAGGGCGTCTTCGATCAGGCTCTGGCGACCGGTGGCCTCACCGATGCGCACCTGCTGCAACAGCCACTGGCGCTGCTCGGCGACGGTTCCGCCCGGCGTATCGGGCAAGGCCTGCGCCGCGCAGGGCCCGGCACCGGCCAGTCCCAACAGGACGAGGCCGGACGCGGTGACCAGCGGATGCCGCGTACGTGCCATCAGTGCCCCGGGTCCAGGCGCTTGGCCGCGACCCAGCGCAGCGCGCGCCACAGCAGGAAGGCGACCATCAGCACCACCAGCGTGGCCAGCACCGCCAGCAGCGCCGGGTGGTCGGCCAGGTGGTACCACAGCAGCAGCCACCACGGCAGCGCGCCAACGTAGTAGTGATCACCGACGAACTGGCTGTGAATGCCCGAGGTACGCAGGATCGCCACCGAGCCGGCGATGGCTTCGCGCTTGCCGGTATCGCTGAGTGCATCGTGGAGCAGGCCGTAGTCGGCGGCATTGCTGGCGGCCAGCGAAACGATGCTGCGCTGCGCATGCGTCGGTGACTGCATGCCGATGATCGCGGCAAACGGTGCCTGCGCGCTCACTGCGACTTCGGTCACCGCTGGATCGCCATCGCGGCTGCCACGGCGGGCCTGTTCCATCGCCTGCTGCGGCGACGGAGACTGGCCATTGAGCAGGCGCGTGCGCTGGTCGTCGATCAGCAGCGACAGCTGCTGGCTACCGCGCAGTTCGGCCGGCAGGGCGCCCAGCATCAGCAGGTCCGCATCCAGCGCGCTGGCCTGCTTCCAGTCATCGGACAGGCGCAGCCCATAGGCCGGATAGCCGCTCTGCACGCCCAGCCCACCGATCAGGTTCAGCAGCAGGCTGACCTGTGCCTCGTTGGCTTGGGGCGGCACCAGCACGACAGTCTCCGACAGATCGGCCATGCGGGTGAAGGGGAATCCACTGAGCGCGAACGCGGACAGGTCCGGCAGGCCCATGTAGTGATGGAATCCGGAGAAGTCGATGGTCGAGTCGTCTTCGATCGCTGCCTGCAGGTTGGGCGGCAGCACGGTCTGGCAATGATCGCGCTGCGCACTGCCCATCACGCTGGCAAAGTTGAAATCGAAACGCAGCTGGTTGCGGTCGCCCAGTTTGAGCGCCGGAATCAGCAGGCGACCGTCATCGGCACCGGCATCGCCGGCCAGCACCGGCAAGCGGATTTCCTCCAGGCCCTGCTTGCCGTTGCGGCGCACCAGCGGGAAGCTGGAGATGAACTGGTCGTTGATCGCCACGCCCAGCCGCGACTCATCGCTGCCAAACGGCGGCGTGTAGCGGTAGCGCAGGTTCAGCGGAATACCCTGGTTGCGCCAGATGAACAGATCCGGCGGCAGGTTGAGGTTGACCGTGATCGGCTGCGGCGACACGCCGTTGGCGTGCAGTTGTTGCGGATAGTCGAGCAGTTCAGCCAAGCGGACGGCGCGGTCGGTGCGCACCCAGTTCGGTGCGTCGTACGGCTTGCGCGGGGCCAGTGGCTTGACCTCATCGACACTGACCTGGCGGCCGCGGAACAGCACGTTGCCGGCCGCCATCGCAGCCACGGCCTTCTGCAGGTCGTCATCGTTGCGGCCCAGCACCAGCAGCAGCTTCCGCTGCGGATCCTCCGGCAGCGACATCAGTTCGATCATCGGGCCCTTCACCGGAGCATGGTTGGCGATCACCGGCGGGAACCTGCCGTTGACCGCCAGCACCACCGCGTGGCCCTTGTCCGGCAACGTGCCGAAGCTGACCGGAAAACGTGCCTGGCGCCACCAGCCGGACAGGCTGCCGAAGTACGAGGACATCACCGCCGCCGCCCGCTGCTGTGCCAGGCTCGGCGCAGCGGCGAACACCACTGGCAGTTCCAGCCGTGCTGTATCACGCGGATCGAAGAACGGCAGCGGGAAGTTGGCCAGGTCGTCCTGCATCGCCAGCGGCTGGCCGCCCAGGCGCAGCGTGCTGTTGCTGGAGAGATTGACCCACAGCGAGCTGTGCGTCGGCTCTTCGCAGATGTCGGTGTAGTGGCCGACGAACTCCAGGCGGACCTGGTTGAAATCAGCAATCAGGCGCGCGTCCAGCGGTAGCTTGGCCTGCACCGGGCGGCCCAGCTGCTCGTTGCTGATCGGCACCACGCCCATCATCGCGTCGTTGAGATAGACCCGCAGGTGCGACAGGGTCGGCAGCAGCGACGGTGAAGGCGTGAAGCTCAGATCCAGCTCGGCATCGCGGACCAGGCGGTCACGGCGGACCTGGAACTCGAAGGTGGTGGCATTGCGCACGCCCGACAGCAGCGTGTCCTGGCGGCGCCCCAGCTGCGCGAAGGTGTTCTGCCGCTGCCAGGGCCAGGCGCTGCCCGCCCAGGTCTGCGCCAGCGCGGGCTCGGTACCGGTGGCAGGCGTGGTGGCTGGCGCGGCCGGCACCCCCGGCGCCGGCGGAGCGGCAGGCGCGGTAGTGGGAGGGACAACCGGCGCCGGGGCAGGCGCGCTGTTGCCTGACGCCACGGGCAGGGCCAGCAGGGGCAGCAGCAGCCAACGCAGAGAGGACGGACGGGTCATGGACGAAGCCCTGGATCAGCGGCTGGGTCAGCCGGGTGGGAAGGAAGCGGACGTTGCGGAGCAAAACTGGCCAGCCATCGCAGCAGGCGACGGTTCCAATGTGCGGGGCGGTCGAGGTCGAACGGTGCGAAATCACCCATCCGCCGGTAGCCGCGCCAGCCCAGGACCAGCACGCTCCACAGGCTGCGCGGCAGGCTCTTGGGCTGGTAACCGGCGTGCCAGTCAAGCCAGGCATCGGCGCGGGCGAAGGTGCATTGGGCGAACTCGACGCGCTGGCGCTCGTCCTCGAACAGCAGCAGCAGGCCCAGTCGCTGGCCGACCGTGCGTTGCACGCGCGCCGGGAATGCGAACTCGCGGCGACCCCGCCCCAGCAGCACCTGCACGCGCTGGCCTTCGGCCAGCTGTGCGTCTTCGCCGAGTTCGACGCCCACGCCATCGTTGGAGTAATCCTGCAGCACGCCGCGCAGGCGGCGGCCATCGGGCACCTGCAGCGCCATCGGCAGACGGGTGGTGACGCGATGCGTGCGTCGCACCTGCTGCACTTCGGCCGCCACCGCCAGCGCACCGCCGATGATCAGCAGGTTGTACAGCACCCACAGCGAACTCACGATCACCGTGCCACGTTCGTCAAGTGGGCCGTGCACGAAGCGCCACACGGCAAAGCACAGGCCCAGCACGTTCAGCAGCGCCAGCACCAGGTAGGGCTGCGCCACGCGCCAGTCGAAACGATCGCCGGCCTGGGTACCGCCCTTGTCGGTGACGTTGAACTTGCCGCGGCCCGGACTGAACAGCGCCACGGTGGTGGGCCGTGCGATGTACCAGGCCAGCACCGTCTCGTACACCTCACCCCAGAACGGACGCCGGTACTTGCCCTGGATGCGTGCGTTGGTCAGGCTGGCGTGGGCCATGTGCGGTACCACGAACAACAGGATGGCCAGCGCCGGTGCGTAGATGATGTACACATGCAGCAGCAGGAACGCCAGCGGCGCAGTGAGGAACACCAGGCGCGGAATGCCAGCCAGGAAATGCAGCATCGCGTTGGCATAGCAGAAGCGCTGGAACAGGCTCAGGCCCTTGCCCAGCAACGGGTTGTCGATGCGGAAGATCTGCACCATGCCACGCGCCCAGCGGATGCGCTGGTTGACGTGCGCGCCGAGGCTGTCTGTGGCCAGGCCGGCCGCCTGCGGAATGCGCAGGTAGGCCGAGTTCCAGCCCTTGCGGTGCAGCCGCAGCGCGGTGTGCGCATCCTCGGTGACGGTCTCGGTGGCAAACCCTCCGATGGCATCGATGGCTTCGCGCCGCAGCACCGCGCAGGAGCCGCAGAAGAACGCCGCGTTCCACAGGTCGTTGCCGTCCTGCACCAGGCCGTAGAACAGCTCGCCTTCGTTGGGATCGCTGCGGAACACCTGCAGGTTGCGTTCGAATGGATCGGCCGAGAAGAAGTGGTGCGGGGTCTGCACCAGCGCCAGTTTGGGATCACGCAGGAACCAGCCGCAGGTGATCTGCAGGAACGACCGCACCGGCAGGTGGTCGCTGTCGAAGATGGCCACCAGCTCGCCATCGATCAGGGTCAACGCATGGTTGAGGTTGCCGGCCTTTGCATGGCGGTTGTCGGCACGGGTGATGTAGTTGACCCCGGTGCGCTCGGCGAATGCGCGGAATTCTTCGCGCTTGCCATCATCAAGGATGTGGATGCGCAGCTTGTCGGCCGGCCAGTCCAGGCCCATCGCCGCGTACACGGTGTGCCGCACCAGCGCCAGGTCTTCGTTGTAGGTGGGGATCAGCACATCCACCGTCGGCCACTGGCGGATATCGGCCGGCAACGGCGCCGGGCGGCGCCGCAGCGGCCAGGCCACCTGCACGTAACCGAGCATCAGCACGAGCCACGAGTAGGTTTCCGCCGCCAGCAGCACCACGCCACAGACCAGGTCGAAGGTGCTGTTCCAGTTCAACGTGGCCGTATAGCGCCACCACAGGTACCGGCAGGACACGGTGATCGACAGCACGACCAGCACCAGCGTCGCATAGCGCCCCTGCATGCGCCGCACCAGCAGCGCGATGGCCCACAGCAGCACCACGAACACGAACTGCGCCAGATAGGTGAACGGCTGGGTGATGCACAGCGCCGCCAGCCCCAGCGTGGCCAACCCGACCAGCAGGGTCAGCAGGTGCCGCGAACGCGGCGACAGGCTGCCCATCTTCCGGCCGAACCATGCCGCCACGCGGCTGTTCCAGAATTCACTGGGTGCATCGCGCATGGCGCGCAGGTAGCGCAGGCGGCCGCGACCGGCCGCACCGCGCAGTTCGGCAATGCGTTCGCGCCGGGCCCGGGCCAACCGTTGCCGCCTCAGCGAGGGCTGCGGTACCAACCGCACCACCGACAGCCACATGGCCTGGATCAACAACCGCAGTGGATCGCCCGGGCGCCAGCGGCGGTCACCCTGGATCTGCGGGAAGGCGTTGCGCAGGCGCGGGGCCTGTGCCTGCCATGCCGGCCCTTCCAGGCGCAGGAACGCCCAGCCCACGCACTGCAGCAGCCACAGCAGCGAGCGGGTTGGCCAACGCGCATGCACGCGTTCGCGCAGGCGCCCCCAGTCCAGGTAGTAGACGCGGGCGCCCATCAGCGTGTCCCCGCAACGGGCTGGCGCCGTGCGGCCTCGGCCAGGCACCACAGCACCAGGCCATCGACATCGGCAGCGGCCAGCGAATCGGTCGCATAGCGCCCCAGTGGCTGCTTGCTGGCCAGCGCGGAGGGCACCCGCGCATCCTCGTGCAGCGGCTGCGGCACCAGCCGCGGGCCGTGCGCGTGAAGCCACAGCTGCATCAGATCGCGCTGCACCGGGATGACCGGGTCATAGCGGTTGGCCAGCAACAGGCGTGTGTCCTCCGGCTGCCGCTGCAGGAACACGTGGCTGACCGGATCGACACAGGCCAGGCGCAGCGGCAGCGTGCAGCGCACGTGCTGGTTGATGGCCGCTGCATGCGCCGGCAGGCGCTGCGGCAGGTCGAACAGGATCCAGTCGAACTGGGTCTCCAGCAGCGGAATGCGTTCGGCCCAGGTGCCCGGTGCCTGTTGCAGCTGCTGTTCGATGCGCATTGCGGCCTCGCTATCGACGCGACCATAGGGCAGCACCGCAAGTCCTGCTGCAACGGCGTAGGCGGCATCACGCCAGTCCGTGCCGTCCAGCTGCGCGCGCCCCCAACCGTTGTCCACGTCGGCAGGCAGCCCCAGGTGCAGGCCGAGCATCTGGTCCGGACTGCATTCGACCAGCAGGACGCGCTGGCCCTGCGCGTGCAAGCCCTGGCCGAGTGCGGCCAGCACCGTGGTGACACCGGTTCCGCCATGGATGCCCTGCAGCGACAGCACGGTGCTCATCGGCGCGGCTCCAGTTCGGCCAGCAACGGCCAGCGCGCCAGCGCCTGGGCACGCTCATGCTGGGCAGAGAAGTCCACGTAGGGCAGCCCCGGCATGCCCAGGCTGCGCCGCAGCAGGTCGATATCGTCCTCTTCCACGGACAGCGTGACCGGTACGGCAAGGATGTCGGCAGGCATCAGCGTGCCTCCTCGGGGTAGGGGCTCCAGGCCTGGCTGCCCTGCAGCTGCAGCCAGGGCTTGCCGGCGTACTCGATGACCTTGGCGCCTTCGTTTTCCGACACCGACGGTGTCTGCGGCAGCCCCTTCAGCAGGCTGTCCCAGTTGCGCTCGCTCGGCGGCGACTGGGCATTGAGCGCGTACACGCGCGAAACCAGCTCGGACACGGCCAGGTAGCTGCTCGGTTCGGGAACATGACGCGGGCCGCCGGCCGCCGGCGCGCCCATGCCGATCAGCTTCACGCCCACCGGCACGTGGGTGATCGACGGGCTGGGAATCTCGCGCATGCCCGGAATCTGCATGCGGTCGCCATGCAGGGCCGCGCCATGCTCGGGTACCACCACGATCATCGCGCGGCGGCCACTCTTCTCCACCGCATCGACGAAACCGGCCATGTCGCCCAACACCATTTCCGCACGTGCCTTGTAGTCGGCGGCATTCGAACGGCCATCGGCGCCGACGATGCGGTTGCCATCGTGCAGCGAAATCGTGTTGTAGAACAGCGCCACCTGCTGGCTGGACCCGGCCAGCCGCTGTTTCCACCACGCCATCAGCACATCGCCATCGCGGCGCAGCGGCGACTTGTCGAACGCCACCAGCGCTTTAGGAAACGCGCTGATATCCATCGGCTGTGCCTGCAGCCCGCCGTACTGGTGCAGTTCACCGATGAAGTCGTCGAAGTGACCGTCGTGGTTCATCGCCAGCTCGCTCTGGAAGCCCAGACGCTGCAGGTTCGAGAACAGCTGGCACTCGGCCGGCACCGGATCGAACAGCCCGGTATGCGAGGTCTGGCCACAGCTGGCGCGCAGCAGGCGGATCGCCGCCGGGCCGCTGTAGGCGGTTGCCGAGTTGAAGTCGTCGAACACCACGTCCATGTGGTCGAGCAGATTGTTCTGGCGCAGCCCCACTTCATCCAGATCGCTCCATGCCAGCGAGCAGATGTTGAGGATGATGACGTCGAACGGCGCGCCGCTGCCCGGTGCCGGGAAGCTGGTCTTGAGGCTGGCCTGCTGCTGGTAGAAGCCGGCCAGCCATGCGTTGAGCGTCTCGTTGTTGGCCGGCGGCAGGCCGCCACCTGAAGTGCCTGCGACGCTGGTGGTGGCCGCGGTGGCGGTACCCTGCCCCCAGTTCCAACCCGCCGGCATCGGTATCGCCATCACAGCCAGGCCAAGCATGCCCAGCACGCTCAGAGTGGTGATGCGCAGCCACGGCTTGAGCAGTACGTAGGCCAGCACCAGCATCGCCAGTACCGCCACCATCTGCCAGTTGATGAAGCGCTGGGCCAGCTCGAGCCAGTAATCCGCCGAGAAGTCCAGCACGCCAGGTTGCACCAACAGGCGCCGGAACGGCGGCCACCAGGTGTCCTAGTAGTACAGCGCCACGCCCACCGGTACCGCAGCGACAGTACGCGCGATGCGTGCCCAGCGCCAGCGCAGTGGAACCAGCAGCGCGCTCAGGAACAGCAGGTTGGGCAGGATCTTCAGATCCAGCGCGCCCATCCAGGCCAGTACCACCTTGGACAGGAAATACAGGTTCCAGCCGCGCAGGTCGGCCCAGGCGAAGGGCGATGCGGGAGCCACCTGCGGACTCATGCAGCCCCCCGCGGCGCACGCAGGCGTACACCGGCGCGGCGCAGGTGGCGAGGGGGCAGCCAGCGCGCGGCACGGCGGCGCAGCGCACGCCACAGCGTACCGAGCATGGCACCAAAGGGAATCATCACGAGCGCACAGGCGACGATCAGGGTCCAGAGTTGCTGGTCGGTGGTCATGCGCGATCTCCCAGTCGCAGCGGCTTCGGGACAGTGAAAACAGGCGCCTCCAGCGCCGGGGCCACCGGCGGCAGGACGGCGGGGGCTTCGGGCAGGACCTCGGCCTCCGGATCGCTGCTGCCGGCGTTCATCGCTGCAATGTCGTATTCGGCCAGACGCTGGTAGCCATCGAACAGCTCCCGCCAGGGCAGGCGGAACAGATTGCCCAGGGCCTGTTCGACCGCATCACGCCGGCACCCGAACAGGAACAGGCGCACCTGCCCGCGGTAGACACAGGCCAGATCGCCCTGGCGGCGGATGCGCAGCTGCTGCAACGTCTGCTCGGCGCGCAGGCCGGCCACCGGCTGCAACGCCAGCACGGCGCTTTCCACCGCGCTGCCGTCCTGGTCGATGCGTTCGCCGGCGATCTGGCGGAAGCGTGCGGCGTTGACCAGGCCGCTTACCGGTGGCGGCCGATGCGCACGGATCAGCGGCTCCGGATCGTCAGCCAGCTGGCCCTGCCAACGCTGACGCTGCACGGTTTCCAGCAGGGTCAGCAGGCGCGGCAACGGCGTGGCTGACGGCACTACCAGGCTGCAGCCGCACTGCATCAGCAGCCGCTCATCAGCGTAGCGCAGGCAGGGCTGCAGCTCGCGCACCACCAGTTTCAGTGCATTGCCACGTTCCCGGCGCAGGCGGTGCAGCAGTCTGGCCAGTGCATCCACCTTGGCGTTCTCGTCGATGGCCAGCACTACGGTGGCCTCGCGCGCCTGCAGCGCGGCCGGCAACAATCCAGCCCAGCCGTCATACAGGTGCCAGGCTGCCGACAGTGGCGGCGCACCGTCCAGTACTTCGGTCTGGGCCAGGAAGACATCGCGATCACTGCCACTGGTGGCATCGACCCCAGTCCCGGCGGCATCGGCCTCGGCCAGATGGCGCAGCCCGCGGCTTTCCTGCTCGACGCCGAACGATCGCTGGGCCACCACGCCATGGCTGTTGGACCAGTAGTGCAGCAGCAGCTGCAGGGCACCACGATGCGGATGCAGCTGGGCCACACCGGCGCAGCTCCGGTTCAATGACAACAGGCGCGGGGCCAGGGTCGCCACTTCGCCATGGCACAGCAACAGCAGCACCTGCTGCGCCTGCCCGGCCCAGTCCTGCAGCTGCTGGCACCAGCGCGCCAGCCGGGCATCATCCCAGCCGTCCAGCGCCGCCACCGGGAACTGCACCACGCTGAGCCGGGTGCGCACCGAGGCGGTGCGCGGCAGATCGCCGGTCAGCCCGCGCAGCGCCTGCTGCATGCCGTGATGCGACCGCTGGAACAGCCGCAGGCGGGCCGGCCCCTGATCTGCCGGCAGCAGCGTCAGCATCGATTCGGCCCCCCGCCCCAGCGTGACCAGCACGGCCTCATCCAGTGCGTCGGCCGTGGCCAGCACACCGGCACCGAGCAGATCCGTCGGCGCGCTGCCCGCGGCAACGACCCAATACAGGCCCCCGCTGCGCATCTCCACCAGTTCGGTGGGCAGTCCGGCAATGGCAAGGTGTGTTGCTGGCACGCCGGATCCTTTCATTGCCCCTCACCCAGGCCGACGGCCCGGCAGCGGGGGCGCTGCAGTGGAGAGGGGATCATTTCCATGACGCACATCACATTCATGTGTCTGTACGGCAATGATAGCCCTGATCTTCACGTCTGCGGGATCAAGACGCAGTCAACGCCCCCCGCGGAGCGGGGGGGTGAGGCTCCAAACTCAGCAATGGGAGACCTGCGCTACTCGTACTGGATGGTGAACGTCGCCTGCCCGTTGGCGGTGCCCGCACCGACGGTACCTGCCTGGGTCTGCACATAGCGCGCGCGCAACGGCAGCGCCATGACGCTGGTACCCGGCGCCGTAGTGCCGACGTTGATGGTCTGGCCGAAGCGCACTTCTCGCTCGGTGCTGCCGTCGCGCTGGACCATCTGGATGCCGATGCGCGTGGCGCTGTTGCTGGCCGCGCTGAGCTTGAGCACGCCCGGCATGTTCGAGCTGTCCTGGTCGGCGTCGAGGCGGATGCCGATCTTGCTCTGGTAGGCGGCCACGTTGCTGCCCTGGCAGTTCAGGCGGATCTCGAAATCGCGATCAGCGGCCTTGGAGCCGACACCGGTGAAGGTGGTGTTGGGCACGCTGCCGAAATCGACGGCGATGTTGCGGCTGCCGGCCTGCACTTCGCAGGTGGGGCTGACCACGGTGGTACCCGAGCCCTTGAACGTCGAGGTCAGCTCCGGACGGCCAGGACCGTCGCCGTCGAGATAGTAGGTGGTGAAGCGGCCGTTGGGCGCGATGATGCCCGAGCCCGTCTGCGCGGCGGTCTTGATCAGCTCCACGCGGAAGCGGCCACCATTGAGGGTCAACGTCCGGTTGCCCCCCAATTGCAGCGTGTGCGGGTAGTAGGTCTGGATGGTGCCCGAATCACGATAGACACGGATACCCACTCCCGCTACATCGGTCGCATAGACGTTGCTGAAACCCGGGACTGCGTTTTGCTGTGCGGCGTTGACGAAACGCCCGTTGGCACTACCGCCCCAGCGATCGCAGTAACCGATGCTGTCGCGCTGGTTGATCGGCACGATCAACTCCTTGATCACACCACCGACGGGCAGGCTGGGCAGGATCACGATCTGCCCCATGTCCATCTGCACGTCCTGCGCGACAAAGCCCTGCTGGGTGATATAGCAGGTCGCCAACGCCGGGCTGGCCACGGCGATACCCCCCATCACGGCCATGGCGGCAAGCAGCGTGCGGCTGCGGGAAGAAATCATCGGCATGCTGCCTCCAGCGGGATGAAGCCGGTCTTGGACGCATCGGCGCCCGACGGAACCTGGTAATCGATGGTGCAGCGCTGGTCTGCACCGGCGCCCCACTCCACCAGCAGGCGGCCCTGGCTCTTTTCACTGCGCACGTACAGGCGGCCGCCCTGGCTGACCATGCCCACCGGCTGGCCCTGCTCATCCTTGACCTGCGCACCGAACGGCATGCTGCGGCCATCGGCATTGCGTACCTGGATCAGCAGCGCATTGCCTTTGCGGGTATCGAAGCGCAGGTAGCTGATGGCACCGGCGAACGGCGCGATCGACTGGCTGGTGCTTTCCAGCTCGACGTCATGGGCCATGCCCTGCGGGTCAAGGGTGACGGTGTTGAGGCGGTACGGCGATACGTACGGAACCACTGCATATCCACGGCCATCTACGCGCAGGCCCGGGGCGTTGCTGACGATCGCATCGCGCGCACCCGGCGCTTCCACCAGCACCATGGTGTCGCCCCGCTGCGGGGTGAAGGTGAAGCCGCCCGGATGCACGACCACGCTGCCGTTGGCACCGACCGAGGCCTGGCGGAAATCGCGCGAGTGGCTGTAGGTCGCGTTCAACGCGGAGTAGCGGCTGCGGTACTCGGCGTTGCCGACCGCCGTGGTGCCACCCTCGCGGGAATCGGACAGCGCCACGCCGTAGCTGAAGTTGTTGTCGACGCCGGCCGAACCGGTGATGCCGACGCGGCTGTTGTCGTAGCCACCACGATCGCGCATGCCCAGATCGGCGCTGAACGACACCGGGTGGGTACCCCGGCCCAGCGGCACGCTCATCGACAGCAGGTACTGGGTGTCGGAACGGCCGAGCACGCCCTCTTCGGTGCGCAGCGCCGAGAAGCCGTAGTTCACCGAGCGCCAGGCGTTGTTGTAGCCCACCTGGTACTGCTTGGAGGTGCCCGAACGATCATAGAAGTCGCGCACCGAGCCGGTCACGTACAGCGCGCCGCCGCGACGTCCCAGCGGCTGGTTCAGCGTTATCTGGAACTGGCTGCGCTGACGGCCACGGGTGGTCGGATCGATGCCGCGCGTGTCCGAATCACGGCCATACAGCGCATCCTGCAGGCTGTAGAAGCCTTCGGTCGAATAGCGGTAGGCGGCCAGGGTCAGATTGGTGCCGGTCTCGCCGATCATGTTGCTGTAGCTCAGCCGCACGCTGGCGCCGGTGTGGCTGCCGTAGTGGTTGAACGAGGTACGCGCATGGGTGACGTCGGCAGCGAACGCACCGACCGGCGTGGACAGGCCGACGCCATACAGCAGCGACAGGTAGCCGTCGCTCAGCGCAGTGCCCCCGTACAGGGTCAGCTGGTTGCCGATGCCACGCTGGTAGGTCCCCTGCACCAGCCAGGGTTCGTCGGCCAGCAGCTTGTTGCGCACCTGGCCGGCGGTCAGCGAGTAACGCGACACGCCTTCGCGCAGCATCTGCGGCACCGAACCGAACGGCACCTTGAATTCGCGGCGGCGGCCATCGGCCTCGATCACGCTCACTTCCAGGTCGCCGCCGTAGCCGGTCGGGTACAGGTCGTCGATGACGAAGCTGCCCGGCGACACGGTGGAGGAGTAGATCAGCTGCTCGTTCTGGCGCACTTCGATGCGTGCATTGGTCTCGGCGATGCCGCGCACGACCGGCGCGTAGCCGCGCAGCGAATCGGGCAGCATGCGGTCGTCGCTGGCCAGGCTGGCACCGCGGTAACCGATCGAGTCGAACAGTTCACCGGTGGTGTAGGCCTCACCGATGGTGAGCATGCCGCGCACCTGCGGAATGCCGCGCTGTGCATAGGTGGCGATGCTCTGCCAATGGCGGCCATCGCCCTCGGACCAGGTCAGGTTCGAATCGTGGCGGAACTGCCAGCCACCCAGGTTCATGCCGGCGTTGAGGCCGAGGTAGGCACTGCGGTTGCGCTGGCCACCTTCGACACGGCTGTCGCTGTCGATGGCATTGAAGCTGTAGCCGACGAAGCCGGCATTGATGCCGCGATCCCACAGCGCCGGGTTGACGTAGCCGCGCGCCTCACGGCGCAGGAACACCTGCGGGATGCTGAGGTCGTAGCGCAGGTTGCCGCTGTCATAGACACCATAGGCATTGGCCATGCGCTGCTGGACCGGCACGCAGCTGGTCTTGTCGGTGGGCACGGACGGATCCTGCTGCAGCAGCACGGCCTCGCTGTCCACGCCCATTTCTTCCAGCATCGGCAGCGGCAGGCAGGCGTCGACACGGCCCTGCGCATCGGCCTTGAACTGCAGATCGCGACGGCCCTGCCAGGCACCGTTGACGTAGACGTCGACACGATAGTTGCCGGCCACCATCGGATTGCCGTTGCTGAAGGCCGCCAGGTCGACCTGCTTGGCCTGGCCAGACAGGAAGCTGGAGTTGAACTGGGCCGATTCCGGTGCACGCGCATTGGCCGCACCACTCTGCGCCATCAGCGCCTGTTCGCCGAGATTGGCCGGTGCCGCCAGCGCCCATCCTGGGCAGGCCACACCAGCAACCAACAGGCAAAGCGCCTGATGGATCGACAATGTCAATCTGTTTCCGATCACACTGACATTCCTTCAATTCGCCGCACAGCGGCGGTGGCGGGATGCGCAGGCCAGGGGCCGGCGCGGCGCGTTCAGCCCCCGGTGCTGCCGAGGCGGATGGTGTGTTCCACCCGGCCGCCGTAGTCGTTGATGGTGATGAAGCGGACCTGGCCGGTGCCCGCCGGTGCGGCGAACTCCAGGCTCTGCTTCGGCGCGACCATCGCGCCCTTGTCCTCGACGGCCTTTTCACTGCTGCCGGTTACGGCATGTACTTCGGCCAGAGTGACGTGGAAGGGGCTCGGGTTTTCCACCCGCAGGCGGTCGCCATTGCGGGTCCAGCGCAGCGCTGCCGGCGCGTCGTTGGCGACGCCCTTCAGGCCCTGCGGCCGGTAGAAAAGCTTCAGGCGCGAACGGAACGCGACCTGCAGGTAATTCTGTTCGCCGCTTTCGGCGTTGTCCGGGGACGGCGGCACATCCAGCACGTTGAGCCAGAACACCGACTCACGGTCGGTCGGCAGCTGCGCGCCGGAGAAGATCAGTCGCAGCGCCTGGCTGCGGCCCGGCTCGACACGCGCGATCGGCGGTGTAAGCACGAACGGGGCATCGCTGGTATCGGCGGTCTGGTTGGCGTCGCCGCTGTCGATCCAGGCCTGCACCAGCGCCGGCGAATCGCCCACGTTGTCGACCTGCACGGTGACTTCGCGCGCCTGCGCCGGATAGATCACTCGCGTGCCATTGACCACCACGCCGGCCAGTGCGTTCTGGCAGAAGGGCAGCGTGAACGCTGCCAGCAGCAGCGCCCGGGGAAAGAATGCTTTCATCGGAAGTACTACGCTCGAGGGGTGTGGCCAGCGGCCGCGGAACACCGGCCGGCGCGAACGCCGGCCAGTGGGGGCATGACTGCGATCAGTTGTAGATGATCGTGTACTTGACGCTGCTGGTGACGTCGCCCGGGGTGGCGGCGGCAGTGGCGTAGTACTCAGCGTAGTAGTTCAGGTCGGCCGAGCCGTCGGTGCCGACGGTGACCCACTGCGAGTTGGTCTGGGCCAGGCCAGCACCAGCCGCCTTGATCGGCAGGAACTGGTTGTTCGAGCCCAGCAGCTGCAGCTGCACGTTGGTGGCAGCGTTGGCCGAGGCCTGGTTGACCAGGCGGCCACTGTTGAAGTCGACGGTCGAACCCGGCTCGAAGTAGGTGGCGACGTTGCCGGCGCTGCACTTGGTCAGGTTGATGGCGAACGGGGTACGGCCCGCAACGGCGCCGGCGGTGGCCAGGGTGTTCTTGGACACGGTCGGCAGCGTCACGGCGAAGTCCTTGCCGCCCGGGGTCGAGATGGTGCAGGTCTTGTCGGTCACCTTGCCATTGAAGGTGATGGTGCCGTCGGCGGCGTTGGCGGCCAGCGGAGCGGCGGCCAGCATCAGAGCGGCGATGATATTGATCTTGTGCATTCGCTTTTACCTAACCCTACTGAAGAGATGAGAAGTAGAGGAGGAAGCAAGGAGCACTGCCGGGCTAACAAGACCCATCCTTGCGTCTCACCTGTGGCCGGACTCGGACGTAGCTTTCCCTGAATCCGTGACGCAAGTATAGGTGCAAGTGTGATGAAAGTCTCATTATTTTTCTGAACGTCAATTCATTGACGCTGGAAATGTGACGTGATAGCCGAAATCAGGACCCACGGGGGTTCGGGAACCCGACGGTCGCCGGATCAGGTCAGAAGCGACCCTGGATGACGCTTCGGGTGGCGCGTTCGGCATGCACGGAAACAAACCTTTTCCCGGCGGAAATCGTCTTCTTTGATGCGCATCACTCTTTCTTGGTGATGGCCCTAGCAGATTCGGAATCGTCCTATTAAAGGCTGATCGAAGCTGTCGCTAACTAGGACACACCGAACCAGAGAACGTGTCATGAGGAATTCCATTCTGCTGTGCGTGGCCCTGATGTCCGTCAGTGCGCTGGCCCAGGCCAGCAGCGGCAGCATCCGTTTCAGTGGCCGCATCGCCGAGCCGGGCTGCACGACGAATCTGTCCCAGGGCGAGCTGAGCCTGGCCGCCTGCCCGCCGTCGGCCAAGGGCTCGACGGTGGAAGTGACGGCGCTGGCCAACGGCCAGGCCGCGACGCTGCGCGACGGCAAGCGCCACGGCCAGAAGCTGTCGGTGTCGGCCAGCGCGCTGCGCGCCGGCGATATCGCCTTCTCCGAGCGTTACAGCGTGCAGGCGTCGACGCAGCAGCCGCTGCAGGGCGCCTATCTGGTGGTGGTCGACTACCTGTAAGCCGGCACGCTTACGCCGGCGGCAGCTCGAACACCTGGCGCAGGTAGGCCAGGTAGCCCGGGTCGTCGCACATGCTCTTGCCTGGCGAATCGCTGAGCTTGGCCACCGGCTGGCCATTGCAGCGGACCATCTTGATGACGATGTTGAGCGGCGTTGGCCCCAGATCATTGGTCAGGTGGGTGCCAACGCCGAAGGCGACCTGGCAGCGACCACGGAAGTAGTCGTACAGGCGCATCACCTTGGCGATGTCGAGCCCATCGCTGAACACCAGCACCTTGGTGCGCGGATCCACCCGGCGCTGCTGGAAATGCGCCAGCATGCGGTCGCCCCAGTCGAACGGATCGCCCGAGTCGTGGCGGACACCGTCGAACAGCTTGCAGAAATACATGTCGAAATCGCGCAGGAACGCATCCAGGCCGACCACGTCGGACAGCGCGATGCCGAGGTCGCCGCGGTACTCGCGTGCCCACGATTCCAGTGCCGCCACCTGCGAATCACGCAGGCGCGGGCCAAGTGCCTGGAATGCCTGCAGGTACTCATGGGCCATGGTGCCGTGCGGGGTCATGCCGTACAGGCGGGCGAAGTGCACGTTGCTGGTGCCGACCAGTTGCGGGCCGAGCGCATCGCGCAGCAGCGGCAGCAGGCGCGCATGCCAGTCACGCGAATAACGGCGGCGGCTGCCGTAGTCGGCAATGCGGCACTGTTCGAAACCGGGAGTATCACGCAGCAGCGCCGCCTTGGCCTGCAGCCGACGCTCGCCCTCGGCAAAGTCGGCGGTGGTGGTGTTGCGGAACCAGACTTCGTTGATGATCGCCAGCAGCGGGACTTCGAACAGGATGGTATGCAGCCACGGGCCAGTGATGTCCAGTTCGATTTCGCCGGGCACGGCCGTCGACGCGCGCAGCTGGATGTACTTGCGGTCCAGATGGAACAAGCCGAGGAAATCGGCGAAGTCGGGCTTCACGAAGCGCAGGCCGCGCATGTAGTCCAGTTCCGCGTCGCTGAAACGCAGGCTGCACAGGTGGTCGATCTCTTCGTCGATCTGGTCGATGTAATGGGCCAGGTCGATGCCGGGCGTGCGGCACTTGAACCGGTACTGCACCTGGGCACCGGGGTGCTGGTGGAGCACCGCCTGCATCATGGTGAACTTGTACAGGTCGGTGTCGAGCAGGGACTGGATGATAGGCATGAGGCGGATTATGCGCCCGGACGGGTGAACCGGGGTGGCCGCGGGCACGCTCGGCTCTCCGCGTGGGTAGATCCGCGCCATGCGTGGATGCAGGTTCGGCCCTACAACGACCTGTGCAACAGGCGCGGTACCAGCATCAGGGCGTGCCCCCAGATCGCGGCCCACACCGCCACGCGCACCGGCAGCGAACGCTGCCTGGCCTCGAACTTCTGAAAGTAGCGCCACAGGCCCCTGTGCTTGTGCCATTCAACGAAGAACGGCCGCGATCGGCTCGAGACGCCACGTACATGGGTGACCTGCAGGTCGTTTGCAATCGCCACCACGGCCCCGGCTTCGCGTGCACGCCGGCACAGGTCCAGGTCTTCGGCGTGCAGACGATACCCGGCGTCCCAGCCTCCGATCCGGTCGAACAATGCACGCGGCATCATCAGCAGTGCGCCAGACAGTGCCGGCACCCGCTGCAGCACCTGCTGCGGGTCACGCGGCAGCGCCAGCTTCGAGCCCTTTCCCGGCGAGCGCAGCATCATCAGGAAATCCGGGTCGCGGCGGCGCACGGCTTCGTCGGCATGGCCCTGCTCGTCCACCTGCTCGACACCGAGCAGGCAATCGCCCAGTGCTTCCGCCCGGCTGCGCAGTGCGGCCAACGTCTCCGGCTCGACCATCAGGTCCGGGTTGATGAAGGCCAACCAGGGGCTGCGCGAATCGGCCACGCCCTGGTTGTTGGCAGCGGCGAAGCCGGGATTGTCCGGGTTGCCGACGAAACGCACGCGCGGATCGTGGCTGGCATGGCGCTGCACGATGTCCAGCGTGCCATCCATCGAGCCATTGTCGATCACCCGGATCTCGGCCACGTCCTGCGCCTGGCGCAGGCGCGAGAGGCAGGCATCGATGGTGCTGGCACTCTGGTAGGTCACGACGATGGCGGCGATGGCAACATTCAAGCGAGTGACTCCGGCGCGGAAGGAACGAACAGGTCGCCCTGTTCCTTCGGCATTATCGCCTGCCGCATGCGCTGCTGCAGGTCGGCGCGCAGCCCGTGCAATGGATCGTGCATCAGGAAATCGGCCAGGCGCGGCACCCAGCCAGGCCAACGCGCAGCCAGCGCCTCAAGGTCGCCATCGCGGCTGGCCGCCTCGCCCGCCCGGCTCACAAAGGCGGTCTCGCACAGTACGTTGCGCCAGCCCAGGCCGGCCATGCGCAGGCTGAGGTCGACCAGGGCCGCGTTCCAGCCAGCGTAGCTGTCCACATCCAGGCCACCGGCGCGGCGGCGCGCATTGCCACGCACCAGAACCGCATGGGTGACCGCCGATGGCAGTTCCGGGTGCAGCGCCGGCAAGGCGGCGCAGGTCTGTGCCAGCAGCGCCGCATCCTCGGGCTCGGGATTGATCTCGCCCAACCGTGGCCACGCTGCGGTTTCGCCGGCATTGCACCACGGGGTTGCGGTCGCGATGGCGGCATCGCGGGCGAAGGCATCCTGCAATTGTTGCAGCCAACCCGGCGCAGGCACGCTGTCCGGTGCCAGCACGGCCACGTCCAGGCCATCGCAGGCGCGCAGCATCTCGTCCAGGTGGGCCACCTCGCCCAGCGGCCGCGCGCGGCGGGTGTACTCGGCCTGCAGTGGCGTATGCGCCAACCAATGTTCCACCACCGCCTGCGCGCGCGGCCCGGTCTGCGCATCGTCGGCCAACCAGACCGCGGTGCCCGGCGCGGTGCCGGCATCCAGTGCGGCCAGGCAGCGGTCGAGCGCGGCATCGTCCACGCACAGCGGCAACAACACGATCGCCCCCATCCCGCCTCCGTGGTTGTCGTTAGCCACAGCCTAGCACCGGGAGGGTATCGGCCGGGTTGCACCCGGCACCCGCTTCAGGCCAGGGCAACAGCAACAGCCGAAGCACGAGCTGGGTTCCTGGGGTTGGCGGGGTGGGTCCGGTTGCGGGGGACGCTGCAAGTCCCCCTCCGGGGCCCGGCCCAGCCGCTGGCGGCTGTGCGTTCGGGCGCTTGCGAAGCAGTGCTTCGCAAGCAAAGCGCCCTCACCCATGTAAGCTCGGTCGCCGCATCCATGCGGCTCACGCCCCCACAACCGGACCCACCCCACCGTCGACAGTTTTCCGCGACCTGCCTGCTCTTCTGTAGAGCCGAGCCGTGCTCGGCTCAGATCTCACAGATATCGAAATATTCGATTTCGATGGAGAGTCATCCACGCATGGCGTGGATCGTGTCGACCAAGGTCGACACCTACCAACAGCAAGCAGGAAACTGTCGAAGGCGGGGCACTGTGGGTTTGCGGGGTGTGAGCCGCATGGATGCGGCGACCAAGCCTACATGGACGTATTCACGGCGTCCCCGCAAACCCGCAGTGCCCCGCCATCCCTCAGTAAACCCGCTGTTGCTGTTGCTCCGGCCTCGGCGGGTGCCGGGCGCAGCCCGGCCGCAAACCCCTTACTTCTTTGCGCGCGGCTGGTTCAGTGGCTCCATCGCGCGGAAACGCTGGCTGTACTCGTCGGTCAGATTCCGCGCTTCCAGACTGTTGCGCACGATGCTCGGGGTCAGCAGCACGATCACTTCGGAACGGCGGCTGGAGCGGCTCTTCTGCCCGAACAGCGCGCCAACCACCGGAATCCGGCTCAGGCCGGGAATGCCGCTGCTGCCATCGGTGCCCGAATCGGTGATCAGGCCGGCCAGCATGATGGTGTCGCCGCTCTGCACCGCCGCTTCGGTCGACAGCTTCTTTGTGGAAATGCGCGGGTTGCAGTTGCGCTCGGTCGGATTGCAGTTGTCGGGCACGTTCGAGGCGCTGCTCACTTCCTGCACGATGTCGAGGAACACCGTGCCGTCGCGGGTCACGCGCGGGCGCACCTTCAGGATCACGCCGGTGTCGATGTACTGCACCGAGCTGTAGCTGCTGGTGCCGATGCCGGTATTCACCGTGGTGGTGTTGATCGGCACCTTGTCACCGACGTTGAGCGTGGCCTCGGCGTTGTTGCGCACGAACACCGAAGGCGTCTGCAGCAGGCGTACATCCGTGACCTTGTCCAGCGCACTCACCACCGCCGCGCCATTGTGGCCGGTGAATGCCCAGCCCAGGCCTTCGCCGCCCGTTGCGGCACCGGCGAAGCTGCTCCACGAGCCACCCGCT
The DNA here is from genome assembly GCF_032025805.1 of Stenotrophomonas maltophilia group sp. msm1. NCBI lineage: Bacteria > Pseudomonadati > Pseudomonadota > Gammaproteobacteria > Lysobacterales > Lysobacteraceae > Stenotrophomonas > Stenotrophomonas maltophilia group sp. msm1. Next base: position 1,348,826 of record NZ_JAVSKH010000001.1, on the reverse strand, counting down.
GTCGCCGGCAGGGTCACGCCGCCCAATGCGCCCGTCAGGGCACGCCCGGCCACGGCGTTGTCGAAGAACCAGTTCACGCCGTACTTCAGGTCGCCATCGAGCGAGACCTCGGCCACCTGGGCTTCGATGTGCACCTGCAGGGGCATCACATCCAGCTTCTCGATCACCTCGCGGATCGACCGCCAGGCCTGCGGGGTCGAACGCACCAGCAGGGTGTTGGTCTCCTCCACCGCCGACACGCCCACGCGGTCGCCTTCCACTTCCAGGCTGACACTGACGTTGCCGGACTGGCGCTGCGGCAGGTTCATGCTGCCGTTGCCACCGCCACTGGAGCTGCTGCCCGGGACCGAGCCGAAGCTGCTGCTGTTGTTGTTGGTGCTGTCCATGCCACGATCGGAGTCGCTGCCCAGCTGCGACGGCATCGCCCCCGGGGCCAGCGAGGCCGGACTGGAACCGCCGCGGTTGCCACTGCTGGCAAATGCTTCACTGAGCCGTTCGGCCAGGTCACGCGCCTTGATGTACCGCAGCTCGTAGGAAAACAGGCGGGCACTGCCACCGGCGGTATCGATGCGGTCCAGCCACTGCTGGATCTGGTCCAGGTAACGCACCTGCGGGGTGATCACCAGCACCGCGTTGGCGTTTTCCAGCGGCAGGAAGCGGAACATGCCGGCACTGGGCGTCTTGCTCTCCTCGCCGAATACTTTCTCCAGGTCGGCAGCCACCTGCTCGGCCTTGCCCGACTGGATCGGGAACACGCCCACCGACATGCCCGACAGCCAGTCGACGTCGAAGATCTCGACGGTGCGCATGTAGTTTTCCAGCTCGGCGCGGGTACCACCCAGGGTGATCACGTTGCGGCCGCTGTCGACGTTGACGATCGCATTGGGCCGCGCATACGGCTCCAGTACCTTCTTCATTTCGGTGGCGGAGATGAACTGCAGCGGGATGACCCGTACCTCGAAGCCTCGCGCACTGGCAGCGGGCGCCGTGCTCGGCGCGACCGTACCGGCCAGCGCCTGGTCGGCGGCGACGATGTTGTAGCGGCCACCGCTGTAGACCATGCGTGCGTTGTTCCAGCCCAGCACCATCTCCAGCAGGTTCAACGCCTGCGCCGGCGACACCGGCTTGGGCGTGGCCAGGGTGACCGTGCCCTGCACCCCCGGTGCGATCACGTAGTTCTGGCCCAGCATGTCACCGAGGATGGCCTTGACCACCGCATGCACCGATTCGCCTTCGAAATTGAAGGTTGCTTCACCGGTGCTGGCGCCATGCAGTGCCGGTGCCGGTGCGCGTGCTGCTTCGCGGTTGATCATGGTGCCGGTGCCACGGCGGATCACTGCCTGCGGAGCGCCCTGCGCGTCACGGGCAGCATCCGCGGCGACATTGGCCGCCTGGCCGGCCTCGGCAGTGGGCGACAGATTGCCCTTGCGCTGCACATGCGGCGCGGACACGGTGCTGCAGCCGACCAGCAGCGCGAGGGCAAAGGACCAGGGAAGGAAACGCAGGCTCATGCATTCACTCTATCGGTTGGTGCCATCGCCCGGGGGCGGCGACGGTTGTTGCTGCTGTTGTTGTTGCTGCAGCTGGCGGCGACGGGCCTGGATGCGTTCGCGGATGGCCTGCATCTGCGCTTCGCTGGGGCCGTTGTTGGTGGCAGGGGCGGATGCCGCAGCCGAGGGCGCTGGCGCACTGCCAGCAGGCGACGGCGATGGGGTTGCCGCAACCGGCGGCGGTGCCGGCGGAGCGCCTGCCGGGGGCGGCACAACGATCGCACCTGCCGGCGGCACACCATTGGCGCCGCGCAGTACGGTCGGCGGTTCACCGCCCTGCCCGTTGAATACCGCCAGTTCCAGCACCTGGTTGCCACCGGGGCCGATCACGGTGGCCTGGCGCGGCTGCAGCGCCACCAGCTGCCAGCCGTCGACGGCTTCACCGTTGAGGCGCAGGCGCAGCGAGCGGTTCTGCTCGGTGGTGAAAGTGGCCATCCCGAAGTTGCCGGTCAGCAGCACGCCGGTCAGGCGCAGCGCGGCACTGGCGGCGGGCTCGCTGCCACCGAGCAGGTAGGGCTTGGGCCTGCGGTCCTCGGCGAACAGCGGCCGCTCGCTGATTGCGCTGTAGCTGTCGGCGCTGGGCATGCGTTCTGCAGCCAATGGCGGCAGCACCGGCAACGAGGGCACCGCGTCGGCATTGCCGCCGGCAGCTGGCTGCTGGCTGCCCAGCCCGAAGCCGGTGGCCAGCCAGACCGCTGCCGCCCAGCCGGCCAGTGCCAGCAGGAAACCGGTGCGCAGGCTGATCTGCTCAAGCTTCATCGGCCACCTCCTGCCCCTCTTCCGGCGCAGCCGGTGAAGGTGCCGGTGCAGCCGAAGGCGGTTGCGGCGCCGCGCCCGGCTCGGCTGCAGGTGCCGCCGCAGCGTCATCGGCAGCGGCACCGGGCAGCAGGTAACCGGCCAGTTCGAACGACACGTCCAGGCCGAGCCCGGATTCATTCGGCGACTGCTGGAAGCGCTGCGCGATCAGGTTGAGGTTGTCGACGAACAGGCGCGGGCTGCCGGTTTCCAGGCTGTGCAGCACCGTGGCCAGTTCGGCCACACCGCAACGCAGGCGCACCTGCATGGCAACGCGCACGAACTCGGCGTCACGACGGTTGTCGGTCAGTGGCGTGCGGTTGCTGATGGTGCAGCTGCGGTTGCCCGGGCTGGCCATCGCCACCGCATCCTGCAGCTTCGCGCCGAGCGCAGCGGCTGCAGCTTCGGCGGTGGCTTCACGCAGGAAGCCCGGCCGCTGCTGCAGTGCCTCGCGGGTGGCGCGCAGGCGTTGTTCGATCTGCGGCTGCTGCTGCAGCTGCGCCTGCACGCGCTGTTCGCGCTCGCGCAGGGCGGCCACGTCGGCATCGATTTCGCGCAGCGGCTGGGTGAACCAGGGGTGCACCAGCAGCAGGTAGGCCAGGCCCAGCACTGCCAGCAGCAGCGCCAGTGCCAGCCAGCGGTCACGGCGTGCGCTTGGCATCGGCATCGGCCGCCTCCCGGGTCGGGGCCGCAGCCGGCAACGGCTGCAGTTCGGCGGTCATGGTGAAGCGGTCACGGCCACTGGCGGCGCCATCGGCCTGCAGTACGCCGGTCAGATTGACCTTGCGCCACTGCGGCGCATCCTGCAGCAGCTGCACCAGCTGCGAGGCCTCGCGGCTCAGGCCGATCAGCTGCAGGTTGTTGTTCTCGATGGCCAGCTTTTCCAGGTAGGTGCCCTCCGGCAGGCGCCGGGTCAGTTCATTCCAGATTTCCACCGTTCCGGCACGCTGGCTGCGCTGCTTTTCCAGGAATGCGGCACCATCGATCAGCGCCTGCAGCTGCGCGCGTTCGCTGGCGACACCACGCGCACTGCGTGCACTGCGCTCGACCTGCGCACGCAGCGCATCGGCAGCGTCACGGCGGTTGTCGAGCAGCTGCACGGCGGCCAGCACCAGCATCACCAGCGCGGCCACCGCCAACAGCACATTCCAGCGCCGCATGGGATCCGCGCGCAACTGGCGCTGCGCCGGTGGCAGCAGGTTCACCTGCAGAGGCTCACCCTCGCTGTCGATGGCATCGACACCGGCCAGTGCATCGGCCCACTCGCCCACGCTGGCCCGCCACGCTTCCAGCTGGCGCAGCGGCCAGGCGATCAGTTCGACCTGCAGCTGGCCCTCGGCTGCGCCCCCCAGCTCACGCACGTCAAAGCTGACCTGGCTCGATTCGAACGGCGTCTGGCGGTCGATCTCGAAACCGACCACGGCGCGCAGGCGGTCGGCCGCAGCCGCGGGCAAGCGCAGATGACGACGCAGTACCTCGCTGGCCGGCAGCAGCCACACCCGTGGCAGGCTGCGCAGCCGCGGTTCCAGCACGCGGTCCAGTTCCACCGGCGACAGCGGCCATGGCACGCTGGCAACCGCTTCGCGGCGTTCACCGGCCTCACGCCAGACCTGCAGCTGGTCACCCTGGCGCTGCAGCAGCAGGCGCGCCTGTGCCCAGCCCAGCGCCCACTGCCAACGGGCCGGCACCCACGCCAGCAGCGATTGCCGCCACCAGCGCAGGAAACGGCCGGCGCCCGGGCCGATCCGGCCCTGCACCTGCCGCACACTGTCCTGCCATGCCGTCATCTTGCTGTCATTCCCTGCTCCCAGCGAAGCACTGTGTAGGACCGCCCGGGAACCCCGCCCGAGCCATTGCGTACCACTGCCTGCAACACCGACCGGCGTCCACTGCTGTCGGTTGCACGGGACTCGATACTATAGGTGCCGCTGCTGCTGGCAAGCGTTGTCGCACCGCCAGCGGTATCTGCGTCACGCTCCTGCTGGGCGCGCTGCGCCAGCACGGTATCCGCATCCAGCCCCAGTGCGGTCAGCACCGGCGCGCTGGCGAACTGGGGATCCGGGCGCGCCTGGCGGCTGTACAGGGTCAGGTGGGGCAGCATGGCCTTGTACAGCGGGCCGCGCATGCCCAGCACCCGCTGCAGTTCGCCGAGTGTCTCAAAGCGCTTGTTGCGCGGGCCATACGGCAACCCGGCCGCCGCGTAGTCCGGCGCTTCGGCACCGCCACCGGGCTGCAGCAGGCTGTCTTCATCACGCCAGTCAACAATGGCGCCGGCCATCTGCCGGGCAGCGCCTTCGTCTTCACCGAGTGCCTTGAGGAACGCCGTCAGCAGGGTCACGTCGGCCAGGTTGAGGTTGATCTTGCCATTCTCGTCCAGCACCTTGATCTCGATGCTGGCGTCATCGAACTGCCAGCGGTAGGTGCGGCCATCGGCACGCCAGGGCGCCCGCAGCGGATCAGCGGACAGGCGCAGCAGCGCGTACTCCAGGCCGGCGCGCGCACGTTCCTGCCCGCGTGCCTCGTCATCCAGTACCCGCTGCTGCAGATGCTCGACCCGTGCGCTCAGCGCGAACGCACCGACCAGCGCGGTCATCAATGCGATCAGCCACAGCACCAGCACCAGCGCCGCACCGTGTTGCCGGTTCATCGCGCACCTCCACTGCCACCGGCGCGCGGTGCCACCACCAGCAATGGCCAGGGCGCGCCCTTGGCGGGCACGATCCTGATCTCCACCAGCATCGGCAGCCGCCGGGTATCGTCCCAGCGCGGCATCCAGTCACTCATCTGACCGGTGCCCGCATCGATGCCGCGATAGCGCAGCTGCACCGACTTCAGGTTCTCAACCAACACCTCCGGCGGGCGTGGCGGATTCTCGGCGATGCGCTCGCCTTCCTGCAGCAACACTAGGTCCAGCAGCAGGCGCTGTTGCCCCTCGCGTCCGTCCACCTGCAGCGCGTGCAGGTAGGAGCCTCCACGGCCGAGGTAGCCGGGCAGGTCGGCGGCGAACAGCATGCGCTGTTCTTCCCCTTGGAAGAACACCGGTTCGCGGGTGGGGTCCGGGACCTCCAGCGGGGTGCGCAGTGCGCCGGCCAGCTGCCTGCGCAGCAGAGACTCGACCGCCCGCATGCGTTCACTTTCGGCGGCGATCTGTTCGCCGCGCTGGCTGACCGCCATCGCCGAGCGCACGCTGGCAAAGGCCAATGCCAGGCCGCCGGCCAGCAGCACGGTGGCCAGCATTACTTCGACCAGGGTGAACCCTGCGGCGCGGCGCTTCACCGCGCATTCTCCAGGTCGGGCGGCAACAGGCGCAGGCTGCGCCAGCGCAGCTGTTCGCGCTCGCTGTCACCCCAGCGCACCTGCAGCTGCAGTTCGGCCAGCCAGGGGGTTCCCGGTGACGTTGCCTGCGCGACATTGCCTGCGCGCGGCTCCGCCCACGGCTGGACCTGCAATTCCCAGTGGTAGCGCCCCTGCTCCCAGTCTCCCTGCCGGCTGCCTGCCTGCAGCGGCGAGGCGACGCCGGTTTCGGCCAGCAGCGACTGCGCATGCAGCACCGCGCGCGTGCGCAGCTCGGCATCGCGCACCTGTTTTGCGCCACCGGACAGGCTGCCCAGCAGCAGCGTCAGCGCCAGGCCCAGCAGGGCGAAGGCGATGATCACTTCCAGCAGGGTGAAGCCGCGGGCGCGCCGCTTCATTGCGCCCGCCAAGGGCCAGAGCGGACCTCACCGGTCAGCCAGCCCACGTCGATGCGCCATTCGGCGTCGTCACGCTGCAGCCGGATGCGGCCACCGCTGGAGCCGCCATCGGGGTGGAACTCGATCACGCCCTGCCCCGGCGCGGTGGCCAGCTGCGCGGCGCCTTCGAACTGCACCTGCAGCTGTGCCGGCACGTCACCGTGGCGCTGGTTGGCGCCTTCCCAGCGCCGCTTGGCCGGCTCGATGACAAAGCGCTGCGGCTCGCCGCGGGTGATCGCCTGCGCGCGCACCATGCGCAGCTGGTTGGCGATGTCCTTGCCGGCGCTGCGCAGCTGCATGCCAGCGAAACCGCGTGACAGGCCGGCAGCGGTGATCAGGCCGATCGCGGCGATCAGCGCGATCACCAGCAGCATTTCCAGCAGCGACAGGCCCGCTGCGCGCCTGCCGGGCAGGCGCGGGCGTTGCAACCGGCGCGGCAGGAAACGCGACATGCCCGGTTACGGCTGGTAGCGGATGTCGGCGTCGACACTGCTGCCACCGGCCTTGCCGTCCTTGCCCAGGCTGATCAGCTCATACGGCTGGCCCTCGCCCGGCGTGCGGTATTCCAGCGCATGGCCCCACGGATCGTTCAGATCGGCCGGCTTGGCATAGGGCCCCAGCCAGCCAGCCACACCAGCCGGTGCAGTCACCAGATCATTGAGCGAGCCGGGCAGCTTGCCGGTATCGATCTGGTAGTTGTCGACCTTGGATGCGACGGTCTGCACCTGTGCCTTGGCAATGTTGGCCTTGCCGCGGTCGGCGCCACCCAGCACGCGGCTGGCGACCAGGGTCAGCACCGCGCCGATCAGCACGATGACGATGATGATCTCCAGCAGGCTCATGCCCGACTGGTTGCGCGCTGCGGTGAAGGAAAGGCGGATCGGTCGACGGGAAGCAATCATGGTCGGTCCTTTCAGTTGCGGAGTGTCGGGGTTGCGTAGGGATCCATCGTCAACCGATGGCATTGGTCAGGTCGTACAGCGGCACCAGCACGGCAACGATCACCGCACCCACCACCGAGGCCAGCACCAGGGTGATCGCCGGCACCATCGCCGCCAACAGGCGGTCGATGCGGCGGGCGCTGTCCTGTTCGAAGGTGTCAGCCGCTTTCAACAGCATGGTATCGAGCGCGCCGGACTCCTCGCCAACCTGGATCATCTGCAGGGCCAGGCGCGGGAAACGCTTGCCTCGCGACAGTGCCAGCGACAGGCCGGCGCCGTTCTTCACTTCATCGGCGGCCGTTTCCACGTCGGCTGCCAGCGCGCGGTTGCCCAGTACGTTGCGGGCGATGCCCAGTGCACCCAGCAGGGGCACGCCGTTGCGCAGCAGGGTGCCCAGCGTGCGCGCCAGGCGCGCGGTTTCCAGTTCACCGACGAGACGACCGATGCCGCGGCGCTGCAGTAGCCAACCATCCAGCGCCAACCGGAAGGCCGGCTGCCGCGCCTTGCGTTCGAAGAACAGCGCCACCAGCGCCGGCACCACCAGCAGCAGCACCCACCAGTCACGCACGAACAGGCCCAGCTGCAGCACTGCGTTGGTGAACCACGGCAGCGCCACGTCCAGGCTCTCGTACATCTGCGCGAACTGCGGCACCACGTAGCCAAGCAGGAACAGCAGCGCACCACCCACCACCACCAGCAGGATGGCCGGGTACACCAGCGCGTTGATCACCTTGCCCTGCAGGGCCCGGCTGCGTTCGAGGTAGTCGGCCAGGCGCTGCAGGGTTTCGTGCAGGCTGCCGCCGGCCTCACCGGCACGCACCATGTTCACGTACAGGCGCGAGAACAACCCATGCTGGCGTTCCAGTGCGATCGACAGCGGCGCGCCACCGCGCACCACATCGCGGATGTCGGTGATCGCGCGACGCGAACGATCGTCTTCGGGCAACCCGAGCAGGATCGACAGCGCGCGGTCCAGCGGCTGGCCCGCACCGAGCAGTGTCGCCAGCTGCTGGGTGAACTGCAGCAATGCCGCGCCCTGCAGCGGCCGTTGGCGGAACAGGTTGCGCCAGGTACCGCCACCGATCGCACCGCCATCGGCCAGCTGTGTCTCCATCGGCAGATGGCCCTGGTCCTGCAGGCGCGCGACCAGCTCGGCCTCGCTGGCCGCTTCCATCTGCCCGTCGAAGATCTCGCCGTGCGGATTCAGTGCCTTGTAACGGTAGGTCGGCATGTCAGCCCCGTCGTCCTGCGCGCATCAGCTTTCCTCGGTGACACGCAGGACTTCCTCGATGGTCGTCTGCCCACTGAGGGCCTTGGACAGGCCGTCTTCGTACATCGTGCGCATGCCGGCTTCGCGGGCAATGCGTTCGATCTCGCCCATGCCGTCGCGGCGCATCACCGCACGCCGCAGCGCATCGTTCATCACCAGGAATTCCATGATGGTGGTACGACCGAGGTAACCGGTCGGCGCCAGCGCCGAGGGCCTGGGGCGGAACAGATGGATCGGCCCTTCCGGCTGCAGGCGGCGCAGCTCGAAGCGTTTGATTTCCTCCGGCGAAGCCTCGTAGCGCTCGGCGTGGGTCGGTTCCAGCCGGCGCACCAGGCGCTGGGCCAGAATCCCGTTGATGGTGGAGGTGAGCAGGTAGTCTTCCACGCCCATGTCGAGCAGGCGGGTGATACCACCGGCGGCATTGTTGGTGTGCAGGGTGGACAGCACCAGATGGCCGGTCAGTGCCGACTGGATCGCGATGCGCGCGGTTTCCAGATCGCGCATTTCGCCGATCATGATGATGTCCGGATCCTGGCGCACGATGCTGCGCAGCGCGTTGGCGAAGTCCAGGCCGATCTGCGGCTTGGCCTGGATCTGGTTGATGCCCTCGATCTGGTACTCGACCGGGTCCTCGACCGTGATGATCTTGACGTCGGCGGTATTGAGCTGGCTCAGCGCGGTGTACAGCGTGGTGGTCTTGCCCGAGCCGGTCGGGCCGGTCACCAGCAGGATGCCGTGCGGCTGTTCCAGCACCTTGCGGAACTGCGGCAGGAACGCATCGGTGAACCCCAGCCGGTGGAAATCAAACACCACTGTCTCGCGGTCGAGCAGGCGCATCACCACGCTTTCGCCGTGCGCGGTCGGCACGGTGCTCACGCGCAGGTCCAGCTCCTTGCCCTGCACGCGCAGCATGATGCGGCCGTCCTGCGGCAGGCGGCGCTCGGCAATGTTGAGCCGGGCCATGATCTTGATGCGGCTGATCACCGCTGCGGTGAGGTTGGCCGGCGGGCTTTCGCCCTCCACCAGCACGCCATCGACACGGTAGCGGACCTTCAGGCGGCTCTCGAACGGTTCGACATGGATGTCCGACGCGCGCAGTTCCACCGCACGCTGGATCACCAGGTTGACCAGGCGGATCACCGGCGCTTCCGAGGCCAGGTCGCGCAGGTGCTCGATATCGTCGACCGCGCCGCCCTCGCCGTCTGCGGTCTCCACGATCGCGCCCATCGCGCTGCGGCCCTGGCCGAACCAGCGCTCGACCAAGTCATCGATCTCCGCGCGCATGCCCAGCACCGGTGTCACCGGAACCCCCAGCGCCAACTGCACGGCCTGCTGCGGATAGGCATCGTGGGCATCGGCCAGCCACAGACGCACCCCGTGTTCATTCAACTCCAGCGGGCACACATGGAACTGCTTCAGGAAGCGCAGCGACAGTGGCATGCCCTCGGCCAGTGCCTGTGGCGGGGCCTCCGGCACCTGCCTGCCCTCCAGCAGCGGCAGGCCCAGCACCTCCGCGCTGGTCTGTGCCTGGTCGCGTTCAGACACCAGGCCCAGGCGCACCAGCAGGCCCAGCAGGCTGCCGCCGGCCTCGGCGTGCAACGGCCGCGCGCGCGCCAGGTCTCCTTCCTTGAGCCGGCCGCGTGCCAGCAGCGCATCCAGGATGCGGCCTTCGGCATCGTCGGTAACGGTTGCAGCGAGCGCGTTCACGTGACTCTCCTGTCAATCGGACCGACTTTAGCAGTTAAGCCATGATTTCCGCCGCCCTGCGGCCAGCTTTCGTAAAAAGACGAAGCCCGTCACACAGGATGACGGGCCTCGGCCGTTCAACTACGACACGTCAGGCTTACTGCGTGGCGAGGATGCTCACGCCGTTGTAGGCCGCTTCGCCCACTACCTTGATGTAGTAGGTGCCTGCCACCGGCTTGTTCACCCGTACCGTTTCGGACGTGCCGGGACGGGTCGACTTGCCATCGTTGTCGCTGGCGCTCGGCTCGCGACCCTGGGCGATGTAGACGGACACGTTGCCGGTGCCACCGTAGGTGATCACGCTGAGCTGCTTGCCAGCGGCTGCCTCGAAGCTGTACAGGCGGCTGCTGCCGGCCGTGCCGTTCAGCCCCCCCACGGCGGCCTTGTTGGTCAGCGGCGTCGCCACCGGTCCACAGTTCTCGGTGCACGGCTCTTCCAGCGCCTTGGCCAGCGCCGCCTTGGCATCGACGATGCCGGTGCCGATCGGAGTGGCGGTCGGGATGCTGACCGGGAACGGACGCGCGGTTTCCTTCAGCAGGGTGCGCATCGCGGCGGGGGCCAGCGGATCCTTGCCCTTGGCGATCAGCGCGCTCTGCACCAGTGCAGCGACGGCAGCCACGTGCGGCGAGGCCATCGACGTGCCGCCCATGCCCATGTAGCTGTAGCTGCCCGACTCCGGCGTGGTGGCCGCATCGGAACCGGACTGCCAGACGTAGCCGCCGGGATTGCCGTCGACGCTGCCACCACCACCCGGACCGGACAGGTCCACGCGGGTGCCGTAGTTGGAGTAGTAGGTGATGCCGCCGGTAATGCGGGTGGCGCCGACGGTCACCACGCCGTCGCAACTGGCTGGACGGTATTTGGAGGCGTTGTCGGTCTCGTTGCCGGCCGCCACGACCACGGTGGTGCCACGCGAGATCGCGCCATTGATCGCTTCCTGGTAGGTCCCGTCGCAGCTGCCGCTGCCGCCGAGGCTCATGTTGATGACCTCGGCCGGGTTGGCATTGGCGGGTACGCCGGCCACCGTGCCGCCGGAGGCCCAGGTGATGGCGTCGGCTATATCGGAAAGGTAGCCACCGCACTTGCCGAGCACGCGGACCGGCAGCACCTTGGCCTTGTGCGCGACGCCGGCCATGCCGACGCCGTTGTTGGTCTGCTCGGCCACGGTACCGGCCACATGGGTACCGTGCCAGGAGCTGTCCTCGGCGACGGAGCCGGTGTAGCACTCGTTGTCGTTCTCGACCCAGTCACCATAGTCCTGCGCGCCCGGCACGCGGTCGTTGGTGGCACGGCGCGACGTCTCGGCATCGCTGATGAAGTCGTAGCCTTCCAGCAGGTTGCCGACCAGGTCCGGGTGCTGCGGCAGGATGCCGGTGTCGAGTACCGCCACCACCACGCCTTCGCCCTGCGATACATCCCACGCCGACGGTGCGTTGATGCCGCCGGTGGCGTTGTGCAGGTGCCACTGGTACTGCTGGTAGTAGGGATCATTCGGCGCCAGCGCCGGCTGCACGTCACCGGCACGCAGCTCCGTACGGCGCAGCTTCACATCGGCCTCGGCGTACTGCACGGACGGATCGGCCTTCAGTTCCTTCAGCACGCGCTGCAGTTCGGCAGGCGCCAGGCGCCCCTGCAGGCGGATCAGGTCGGCACCGACGCCCAGCCTGCGCACGACCTGCGGGCCGAGCGCGCTGGCGCGGGTAGTGCCACCGGACAGGCTGGCGCGGGTCAGCGCGGACTGCACGGTGGACAGCTTGGCCGACCGGTCGCCCGCCGCAGCGGTGCCGGCACGGTACTTGACGATGATGCGCTGGGTGCCCGGCTCGGCGGTGCTGGCCTGGCGCACCGGTTCACGGGTCGGCAACCCGGCGGCGTGGACGGCACCGACGGCGGTCATCGACAGCACGGCGGCGGCAAGCACATTGATGCGAAGGTTCTGCTTCTTGATCACGTCGAATTCCTCTTCTGGGTCATGGATCGAACCAACACTGCGGCCATCATTCCTTGACGACTCCCGGCCGGCCCAGCCGGGATTGCCGTGACCTCCCCCCAGGCCCTGTTTGCAGGTTTGGCGCCGGCGTGGGTGGCCGCCGGCGCAGTGGTTTGGCTTACCAGCCGAAGCCGGCACCGACGCCAACCGAGCTGTCGTCACTGCTGAAGGCACCGCCGAAGGTAACCGTGGCGCGATCGCTGATCGCACGCTGGTAGCCCAGCGACAACGCCGACTCGCCGCCCTGGAAACCGATGCCGACGCCGACCCGGTTCTGGGTGCGGATACCGGCGGCACTGGTGGCCATGTTGAGCATCGCCGCACTCATCGCACCCTGGCGGTCGATGCGGCGGTCCATGTGGCGCAGGCGTCCATCGATTTCACCCTTGAACACATCGAAGCTGTCGGCGACGGCCTGGACGCGGCTGTCGGTGTAGCTGTTCGCCGTGGCCACGCCACGGTCCAGCTGGCCCTTGTTGACGGCGTCGGTGGCGGTGGTGCCGGCGGCGACGTTGGTGACCTGGCGTTCGTTGCCTTCGCTGCCGACCGACACGGTGTTGGCACGATCGGCGACCGAACCCTGGCCCAGTGCCACGGCGTTGGCAGCCGTGGCACTGGCACCCTGGCCGACCGCGGTGGACGACGCGCCGCTGGCGACGGCGCCCTCGCCCATGGCCACCGCATTGGCGCCGGTCGCCGGGGTCCCGACCGGAATGCCAGCACCCGCCGCGGCGGCCGTCGGCGTACCCTGCACCCGCGCGGTGCCGGCCGGTGCTGCATCGGCTGTTGCACGCGCATCCGCGGCGCTGGCCAGCGGGCTGTCATCCAGCGAGGCACTCATCGCGCGCAGGCTGGCGGTTCCGGCACGCGTGCCACCGGCGGTGCGACGGTCGATCTCGCTGACCTTGCGGTCCAGCGCGCCCAGCGCATCGCCGACGTTGCTGTAGGTGGCGCCCTGGATCACGTAGTTCGGCGCCACGAACACGCCCTGCATGCCAACGCTGGCGCCACCGCCGAGGAAGCTGGCGGCATCACTTAGCGACTGGAACAGCTGCCCGCCGTTGATCGCCTGGCGGCTACCGGCGGCGATGCTGCCGGCACCGACGTTGTCGATGGTGGTGCCCTGGAAACCGGACAGGGTCAGTCGGTCACGGCTGGCGTCGTCGTAGCCGACCGCACTGGCCGCCGTGGTCTCGACCGTCGCGATGCGCGAGTCGAAGTCACCCACGCGGGTTTCCACTGCTCCCACCCGCTGGTTGGTGACGTTGAGCTGGGAGCCGGTGATCGCATCGGTGCTGCCGGCAGCGATGCGGCCGTCGGCGACGTTGACGATGCGCCGCGTGGCCGGACCGGCGGTGCCGTTGCCACCGCCGACCGAGACCACGTTGGCCTCCAGCGCGCGCGAACCGGCACCCAATGCCACCGAGTTGTTGCCGCTGGCGCCGCTGTTGGCACCCAGTGCCAGCGTCGCATTGCCGATGGCCGCGGCACCGCTGCCCAACGCATTGCTGCGGCCGCCACTGGCGTTGGCGTTGCCGCCAATGGCCACGGCATCGGTGCCGGTGGCACTGGCGGTACCCGAACCGTTGGCCTTGAAGCGTTGGCCGACCGCATCGGCGGTGGCGGCCACTGCATCGAGCTGGCCCTTGTTCACCGCATCGGTGGCCTGCGTACCCGCCGCGACATTGGTGAGCTGGCGGTTGATCGCGCTGTGGGTGACGCCGGCGGCATCGACCCACTCCTGCGCAGCACCCACCGACACCGTGTTGGCGCGGTCGGCCAGCGAGCCCGCGCCCAACGCGACGCTGTTACCGGCGTCCTTGGTGGTCCAGGTGTTGCTGCCGAGCACCGTCGCGTTGCTGGCCTGCGCATAGCTGTTGTAACCGACCACGGTGGCGCCATCTTCGGTGGCCCACGCTTCACTGCCGATGGCGGTAGTGAACTGGCCGGCGCTGGCGCTGGCTGCATCCTGTCCGGCCAGTGCGTTGAAGCCGACCGCCACGCCGTTCAACCCGGTGGCGGCGTTGTTGCCCAGAGCGGTGCCGTACTCGCCAGCCTTTGCCTGCACGCCGAAGCCGGCGCCGGCGATCTGCGCGATGGTGCCCTGGCCCACCGCCGTGGAAACATCGGCGGCCTGCGCAGCACTGCCTACGGCGGTGCCGAAGAAGCCGGCGCTGGCACCTGCACCAAACGCCGTGGCGCGCCAGCCGCTGGCCTGCGCGAAGTTGCCGACTGCGGTCGTTTCGCGGCCATCGGCGATCGCGCCGTAGCCCACTGCGGTAGCCGCAAGGCCGGCGGCCTCGGCCATGCCACCGACAGCGGTCGCCCCGATGCCCTGCGACTGCGACTGCGCGCCGATCGCAATGCTGGCGGCGCCGCCGCTGCTGCTCTGTGCACCCAGCGCAACGGCACTGTCTGCGGTGCTGCTGGCACCGCTGCCGATGGCCACGCTCTGCTCGGCCGTGGCCAGTGCGTCGACGCCGACCGCCGTGGCATTGGCAGCGACCACCGTTGCGCCGCTGCCCAACGCCGTAGCGCCGTTGCCAATTGCATTGGCCGCATTGCCAGCGGCGAGCGCGTTGTCACCCTCCACCAGTGCGCCTGCTTCGCCATCGGCATTGCCGCTGGCCTGGAACTGGCGGCTGGTCTTGTCGGCAACGCTGGCCACCGCGTCCAGCTGGCCCTTGTTCACCGCATCGGTGGCTTCAGTGCCGGCTGCAACATGGGTCACCTGGCGCTCACCGCCCGCGGTTCCCACAGCCACGGTATTGTCGCGCTCGGCCTTGGAGCCGGCGCCCAGCGCCACGCTGTTCAACCCACTGGCGGTGGCACCGGCACCCAGCGCAGTGGCATCCGCCGCATCCGCCCACGAGTTCCAGCCGATCGCGGTCGCGTAGTCTTCGGTCGCCCACGCACCCGCACCGAATGCCGCTGCACCAGTGCCGCTGGCACGCGACGGGATCAAGCCGAAGAAGGTGCTGCCACCAATGGCCACACTCTCCTCGCCACTGGCCTCGCTGGACTGACCTACGGCCACGGCACCGGTACCGGCCGCGGCAGCGCCGAAGCCGACTGCCGTGGTGTTGGCACCACTGGCCGCCGAGCCATAGCCCAACGCGGTGCCGAGGCGTCCGCTTGCTTCGGCATAGCCACCGACGGCGGTGGTGCCATCGGCCGAGGCGGCGCTGCGGAAGCCGCTGGCCAGTGCCTGCGTGCCGCTGGCGTTGGATTCAGTGCCGGTCGCGGTGCTGTATGCACCACTGGCCTGTGCACGCGCACCCACGGCACTGGCACCCAGCTCGCTGGCGCTGACGCCGGTGCCGAGCGCAAGGCTGTCTTCGCCGGTGGCCTGTGCGGCACTGCCCAACGCTGCGGCGTTGTCGCCGGTGGCCAGCGCATCGAGGCCCACCGCCGTGGCGTTGGCCGCCAGCGCATTGGCGCCGCTACCGAGTGCGGTGGCGCCGTTGCCGATGGCGTTGGCCGCATCACCGGCGGCCAACGCGTTGTCGCCCTCAACCAGGGCGCCGGTTTCACCATCGGCGTTGCCACTGGCCTGGAACTGCCTGCTGGTCTTTTCCGCTGCAGCGGCTACGGCGTCGAGCTGGTTCTTGTTGACCGCATCAGTGCCCTGCGTGCCAGCAGCCACGTTGGTGATCTGGCGGGTATTGCCACCACCGCCCACCGACACGGTGTTGTCGCGGTCGGCGATCGAATCGGCACCCAGCGCCACGCTGTTGGACGCGCGCGATTCGGCGGCGTTGCCCAGTGCGGTGCTGTTGATGCCACCGGACCAGGCGCCACCACCGACGGCGGTGGAGTAGTTGCCCGATGCTTCGGTGGCCAGCACGCCGAACAGCGAACCGCCGACGGCAACACTGTTGGTGCCGGTGGCCAGGCTGCCCTGGCCGGTGGCCGTGCTGTAGGCACCGGAGGCTTCCGCATCGCCACCCACTGCCACACTGTTGGAACCGGAGGCATTGGCGAAGTTGCCGAAGGCGGTGGCGTTGAACGCCGAGGCCTGCGCATAGCCACCGATGGCGGTGCTGTAGCCACCGGTCGCTTCTGCACCGATGCCGAACGCTGCCGACGCGGTGCCGCTGGCCACGCTCTCGCTGCCGACAGCGGTGGCCGCATCGCCGCTGGCATTGCTGAAGTAGCCCACCGCCACGGCTTCCTCGCCGGAGGCTTCGGACAACACACCGTTGGCGGTACTGCCGGCACCACTGGCGATGCTGGCGGCACCGAACGCCGCGCTCTGCTCGCCGCTGGCTTCGCTTTCCGCGCCCTGTGCGGTGGCGTACTCACCGGTGGCCTGCGCGTTGGCACCGACGGCGCTGGCGTTGGCGGCGCTGGCCAGCGCGTTGAAGCCGATCGCCTGCGCGTTGTTGGCAAGCGCATTGGCACCACTGCCGAGCGCGGTGGCGCCGTTGCCGATGGCGTTGGCCGCATCACCGGCGGCCAGCGCGTTGTCACCGTCCACCAGGGCACCAGTCACGTCGTCGCCGTTGCCGCTGGCCTGGAAGAAGCGGCTGGTGGTGGTGGCGGTGGTTGCCACTGCATCCAGCTGTGCCTTGTTCACCGCGTCCGTGGCTTGGGTACCGGCAGCGACGTTGGTGACCTGGCGTTCGTTGCCGCTGCTGCCCACCGACACCGTGCGTGCACGGCTGGCAACTGAACCGGCACCGAGCGCGACAGCATTGCTGGCGCTGGCGTTGCTGCCGGCGCCCAACGCGATCGCACTTTCGCCGCCGGCCACCGTATTGGTACCGATGGCGATGCTGTTGATGCTGTTGCCCAGCGCCTGGAAGCCCAGTGCCACGCTGTTGTCGCCATAGCCGAACGCACCGCGGCCGACCGCAGTGGAACTGGCCCCATTGGCCCAGCTGTTGTAGCCGATGGAGGTTGCGCCGCTGCCACTGGCCCAGGCCGCGTTGCCAAAGGCCGACGCGTTGGTGGCGGTGGCCCACGCACCCGAACCGAACGCTGCTGCGCCACTGGCCGTCGCCCAGCTGTAACCCCCTACCGCGGTGCTGTCATCGCTGCTGGCGAAGGCGCTGTCACCAACCGCGACCGCATAGCTGCCGGTTGCACGCGACGTGCCGCCAGCAGCGAAGCTGTTGTCCCCGCTGGCCTTGGCCGCATTGCCGAACGCGCTGCTGGCGGCGCCGGTGGCCTGTGCGCCGCTGCCCACTGCGGTGGCGTTGGCGACGGCGGTGGTGCCTACCTGCTGCGCCGTGCCGTCGGCACCGATGATCGGCTGGTTGTACTCGTCGTAGGCCTGGCCGAGGCCACCGATGGCAACACCGCCGTTGCCGGTGGCGCTGCTGTTGCGACCCACCGCCACGCTGTCATCACCGATCGCCGAAGCGGCGGCGCCATGTGCAACCGCACCGACGCCGATCGCATTGCTCGACGAACCGGACGCCACCGCGCCTTCGCCCTCGGCGAGCGCACCGGCATTACTGCCCGCTTCCGGCTGGGCCTGGAAGAAGCGCG
This sequence comes from Stenotrophomonas maltophilia group sp. msm1, assembly GCF_032025805.1. Classification (NCBI taxonomy): domain Bacteria; kingdom Pseudomonadati; phylum Pseudomonadota; class Gammaproteobacteria; order Lysobacterales; family Lysobacteraceae; genus Stenotrophomonas; species Stenotrophomonas maltophilia group sp. msm1. The sequence goes on along the minus strand of NZ_JAVSKH010000001.1, from coordinate 1,331,307 downwards.
CGGTGTTGTCCGCGGTACTGGCCACGGCGTCCAGCTGCGCCTTGTTCACTGCATCGGTGGCTTCGCTGCCGGCAGCGACGCTGGTGATCTGCCGTTCGTTGCCGGCACTGCCGACGGCCACGCTGTTGGCGCGCACCGCTTCGGAATTCGCGCCAAGCGCGACGCTGTTGGCGCCACGCGCGGTGGCGTAGTACCCGACGGCCGTGCTCTGTGCGCCGCTGGCCCAGGTCTGCGCGCCGAGTGCGCTGGCATTCTCACCCGGGGCGTAAGCGAAGTAGCCAACGGCCGTGGCTTCAGCACCGGAGGCTTCGGTCAGGCTGCCGTTGGCCACCGCGCGGTCACCGCTTGCGATGGCACCGGCACCGACGGCTGTCGCCGCTTCGCCGCTGGCCTGGGTCTGCACGAAGAAACCCAGGCCGGGAATCAGGTCGGCCGGGCCACCGATGGCCACGCTGCTGGTGCCGGTGGCGTTGCTCTGCGTACCCAGCGCCGTGGAGTAATCACCGATGGCGTTGGCGACCGCACCGAACGCGGATGCCTGCGCGCCGGCGGCATAGGCACCTACCCCGTAGGACGACGCCGCAAAGCCGCTGGCTTCGGCACTGGCGCCCACCGCGGTGCCACCGACGCCGGCACTGGTGGCGCCGGTTTCCACCGGTACGCCGCCACTGGTGATCAGCGGATTGCCATCGGCATCAACAGCGGCACCACCGACGGCGACGCTGCCCGGGCCGTTGGCCTGTGCGTTGTTGCCGAACGCGGCACTGTTCTGGCCCGAGGCCAGTGCGTTGTTGCCCACGGCGGTCGCGTTCTGCGCAATGGCGTTGGCGCCCGCGCCCACAGCGGTGGCGCCGTTGCCGATGGCGTTGGCCGCCTCGCCGGCCGCCAGTGCCTCCTCACCTTCGGCCAGCGCGCCGGCATCGCTGTTGCTGCTGCCAGTTGCCTGGAACCGCTTGGCGGTGGCATCGGCCACGGCAGCCACGTCCTTCAGCTGGCCGACATTGACCGCGTCGGTATCTTCAGTACCTGCCGCAACGCTGGTGATCTGCCGGGTCAGGCCGTACTCGGTCGCACCGACGGACACCGTATCGACACGGTCGGCCAGCGAGCCTGCGCCCAGCGCCACGCTGCCGGTGGCAACCGCCGCCGAATTGGAGCCCAGTGCGGTGCTGTATTCGCCCACGGCGGTACTGAATGCACCCACCGCAATCGAGGCTTCGTTTGCGGCAGTGGCGCCTCGACCCAGTGCGGAACTGCCTGGGCCCATCGCCACGGCGCCACCACCTACGGCAGTGGCGCCGTCGGCGCTTGCTTCGGACAACGCACCCAGCGCGGTGGCCGCGCCGTTCTCGCTGGCGGCATAGGCGCTGGCGCCAACGGCGGTGTCACCGAGACCGAACGCTGCGGCGCTCTGCCCGACCACCACGCTGGCATCGCCGATCGCCAATGCGCCTTGTCCGAACGCACTGGCGCCGAGACCGGCGGCAATGGCCTGGGTGCCGATGGCGGTGGTGGCATTGGCCAAGGACTGGGCGCCGGCACCGGCGGCTACCGCGCCTTGCCCGTCGATCTTGGCCGCGTCGCTGTCATCACCTGCGCCATCAGCCTTGAAGTAGCGGTCCCCAGCTGCGGCGACATCCGCCAGCGCGGCCTGCGTGGCGCGCACCTGCGCATCCAGCTGCCCCTTGTTCACCGCATCGGTGGCCTGGGTACCGGCGGCCACGTTGGTGATCTGCCGTTCCTTGCCGGCATCGCCGACAGACACCGTGTTGGCGCGCGTAGCCTTGGAGCCTGCGCCCAGCGCAACGCTGTTGGCTGCACTGGCGCTGCTGTTGCCACCGATCGCCACCGCGTTGCTGCCCTTGGCACTGGCCGTGCCTTCAACCAGGCACTTTTCCAGCAGCTTGCCGCTGAGTGCCACACAGGTGGCGCTGCCACCGATCTGCACCGACTGTGCAGCGGCGGAACTGCTCATGCCCAATCCCAATACCAGGCCCAGTGCCACCGCCAACAGCGCGGGCGTGGCCTGTGTCGTATCGCGGCGCTGGTCGACAACACCACCGCTGCTGTCGGAGGAGGCCAGCTCCGAGGCCACCACCAACTGACCCAATGCTTTGTTCCAGACCTTGCGATAAATCCGATTCATCGGTACGGCTCCTGATTGGACTGGTTTTGGGCAAAGCGACGCCATCGCCGAGCCTTCTGGCCCAGCGTCCCCTGGGGGCGTCTATTCGCGTGATTTACTGCGGGTAATGCCGAACGGCGCGCAGCGACAGAAACCCGAGCGCATGCGCCAAGCGGTTACTGCGAAATGAATGATTCTGAAACGGGCTTCAAGTGTTAACGGCAACTTTGCAGATCGTCAAGACTTTGACACGGCAAATCCTATTGCCGTGAAGCAGTTCACCATTTCGCGTGTTTATAAAAGAACTTCGTTATGCACACGTGACGAACTGCTGGCGCATGAAAATCGATGTAACTAGCGGGCGCGACAAGGGTTTCGCGCGCGCAAAGAAAAACCCGCCGGCAACGCGGCGGGTTTTCCATACGCGATGGCATTGCGCCGTGCGCGCAATGCTGCGATCAGCCGCACCACACCCGTGCGTTGCGGAACATGCGCATCCACGGCGAATCACCCTGCCATTCGGCCGGCGCCCAGCTCATGTTGAGCGCGCGCGGGGTGCGCTCGGGGTGCGGCATCATGATGGTGACCCGGCCGTCGCTGCTGGTGAGGCCGGTGATGCCATCCGGCGAACCATTCGGATTCAGCGGATACTGGCTGGCAACGTTGCCATGGCCATCAATGTAACGCAGCGAGACGCGGGCAGCGGCCTGGTCGACGGCCGTGTCGAACACTGCCTGGCCTTCACCATGCGCCACCGCCACCGGCAGGCGCGAGCCGGCCATGCCACGCAGCAGGATCGACGGCGACTCCACCACTTCCAGCAGTGCGGTACGGGCTTCGAACTGCTCGCTGGCATTGCGGCGGAACTGCGGCCAGTGCTCGGCACCCGGAATGATGTTCTTCAGCTGGCTCATCATCTGGCAGCCATTGCACACGCCCAGCGCGAAGCTGTCTTCGCGTGCGAAGAACGCGGCGAAGGCATCACGCAGTGCGCTGCGCTCCAGGATCGAGGTAGCCCAGCCACGGCCGGCACCGAGCACGTCGCCATAGCTGAAGCCACCACAGGCCACCAGGCCGGTGAAGTCCTGCAGCGCCACGCGGCCTTCGATCAGGTCGCTCATGTGCACGTCGAAGGCGCGGAAGCCGGCGCGTTCGAAGGCGTTGGCCATTTCGATCTGGCCATTGACGCCCTGCTCGCGCAGCACGGCCACGCGCGGGCGCGCACCGCTGCTGATGAACGGTGCGGCCACGTCTTCGTTGAGATCGAAGCTGAGCTTCGGCTTCAGGCCCGGTGCGTTGAAGGCACGTGCCACCTCGCGCTCTGCGTCGGCATTGGCCGGATTGTCGCGGCGCTTCTGCATCGCGTGGGTAACCGACCACCACGCGTCGAACAACGCTTCCCAGCGCCATTCGGCCAGGTTTTCGCCACCCAGCGACACGCGCACCACCGGTGCGGTGGTCGGCTTGGCGATGCGCTGCGCGCATTCGGTCAATGCATGGCGTTCGACAAGGTCGGCAAACGCGGCGCGGTCTTCGCGTGCGATCTGCACCACCGCACCCAGTTCTTCGTTGAACAAGCTGCGGAACGGATCGTCACCCCAGGCATCGAGGGTGATGTCCAGGCCCAGGCGCGAGGTGAAGGCCATTTCGCACAACGCGGCGAAGGCACCGCCGTCGCTGCGGTCGTGATAGGCCAGCAGCAGGCCGGACTGGCGCGCATCGCGGATCAGTTCGAAGAAACCCCGCAGGCGCTGCGGATCGTCCAGGTCCGGGGCGGCACCGGCAAAGGCCGGCAGTTCGCTGTGGTCGGCATGCACCTGGGCCAGGATCGAACCACCCAGGCGTTGCTTGCCGGCCCCCAGGCCGATCAGCCACAGCTCGCTGTCCACCTCCCGGTCGAGCAGCGGGGTCAACTGCTGGCGCACGTCGGCCACCGGCGCGAACGCCGAGATCACCAGCGACACCGGCGACACGCTCTTGTGCGCCTCACCCTGGTCGTGCCACTGCGCCTGCATCGACAACGAGTCCTTGCCCACCGGGATGCTGATGTCCAGCTGCGGGCACAGTTCCATGCCCACTGCCTTCACAGCGTCGTACAGCAGTGCGTCTTCGCCCGGGTGGCCGGCCGCGGCCATCCAGTTCGCCGACAGCTTGATCTCATCCAGCGCATCGACCGGCGCCGCGCACAGGTTGGTCAGCGCTTCGCCCACCGCCATGCGTGCCGAAGCAGCCGCATCGAGCAGGGCCAGTGGGGTGCGCTCGCCGATCGACATCGCCTCACCGGCGACGCCGTCGAAGTCGGCCAGGGTGATCGCAACATCGGCCACCGGCAGCTGCCACGGACCGACCATCTGTTCGCGTGCGGTCAGGCCACCGACGCTGCGATCACCGATGGTGACCAGGAAGTTCTTCGAGGCGACCGTCGGGTGCGCGAGCACGCGCAGGCCTGCTTCCTGCAGATCCAGGCCACCGGTCTTCAGCGCCGGCCAGCGCGGTGTCGGCGGGTGCGCAGTGTCGCGGTGCATCTTCGGCGGCTTGCCGAACAGCACGTCCATCGGCAGGTCGATCGGTGCGTCGGCCGGGGTGTGGCCCGGCACGGCGCCATAGGCCACCACCAGATGTTCCTCGGCGGTCGCCACGCCAACGGCAGCGAACGGGCAGCGCTCACGAGCACACAGCGCGGCGAACTCGGCCAGGCGCTCCTGGGCCACGCCCAGCACGTAGCGTTCCTGCGATTCGTTGCACCACAGCTGCATCGGCGACAGCGACGGATCATCGGTGGGCACCTTGCCCAGATCGATCACGCCGCCGACCCTGGAGTCGTGCAGCAGTTCGGGGATGGCATTGGACAGGCCACCGGCGCCGACATCGTGGAAGAACTTGATCGGGTTGTCGGCGCCCATCGCCACGCAGCGGTCGATGACCTCCTGGCAGCGGCGTTCCATTTCCGGGTTGTCGCGCTGCACGCTGGCGAAGTCCAGGTCCTCGGCGCTTTCACCGGAGGCCACCGAACTGGCGGCACCGCCGCCCAGGCCGATCAGCATCGCCGGGCCACCCAGCACGATGACCGCATCACCGGCCTGCAGCGGGATCTTGTCGACCTGCACGCGGTCGATCGCGCCGAGGCCACCGGCCAGCATGATCGGCTTGTCGTAGGCGCGCACCAGATCGGCGCCTTCGGGCAGTTCGAAACTGCGGAAGTAGCCGAGCAGGTTCGGGCGGCCGAACTCGTTGTTGAACGCCGCGCCACCGAGCGGGCCGTCGGTCATGATTTCCAGCGCCGGTGCCATGCGCGGGTTCAGCGCGCGCGGCGCCTCCCACGGCTGCGGCAGTTCCGGAATGCGCAGGTGCGAAACCGAGAAGCCGGTCAGGCCGGCCTTGGGCTTGCCGCCGCGGCCGGTCGCGCCTTCGTCGCGGATCTCGCCACCGGCACCGGTCGAGGCGCCCGGGAATGGCGCGATCGCGGTCGGGTGGTTGTGCGTTTCCACCTTGATCTGGAACGCGCTGGGCACCTGCGGCTCGCGGCGGTACTCGCCGCTGGCCGGATCCGGGCGGTAACGCGACGCCGGATGGCCTTCAATCACCGCGGCGTTGTCGCTGTACGCGCTGAGCGTGTGCTGCGGGGTCTGCTGGTGCGTGTTCTTGATCATCCGGAACAGCGAGCGGTCCTGCTCCTGGCCGTCGATGGTCCAGCTGGCGTTGAAGATCTTGTGGCGGCAGTGCTCGGAATTGGCCTGCGCGAACATCATCAGTTCCACGTCCGACGGCGACCGGCCCAGCGCAGTGAAACGCTCGCGCAGGTAGTCGATCTCGTCCTGGGCCATGGCCAGGCCGAGGCGCTGGTTGGCGGCCTCCAGCTGGTCCACTGGCACGCGCTCCAGTTCACCCCGGGCCGGTGCCGAGAACAGCGCCTGGCCCTGTTCCACGGTCTCCAGCACGGACTGCGTCATCGGGTCGTGCAGCGCCTTGACCAGCGCCTGCTGGGCGGCGGCATCGGCCGGCCAACCCTGCACGTCGATGCGCAGGCCACGCTCGACCCGGCTGACCGGCTGGCCGGCACCTCGGACCAGTTCGGTGGCCTTGCTCGACCACGGCGACAGCGTGCCCAGGCGCGGCACCACGATGCGGCTGACTGCGCCTTCGGCCACGGCTTCGGCCTGCGGCGCCGCTTCGAGGATGCGGCACAGCGTGGTCAGGTCGGGGGCGGCGCTGCCTTCGGGCTGCACGAAGTAGACGTGCCAGGCACCGCTGATGCGCAGGGAGGGAGCGATGGACTGCAGGCGGGATTCAAGACGTTCGCGGCGGAACGGCGACAGGGCGGGCGCGCCCTCGAGGACCATCATGTCCGGGGAACCGTAGTTGGGAAACGGGCCCGACATTGTACCGGAAGCGGGGGAAGGGCTCTGGCCGGGCGGCGCCCGGCACCCGCCGAGGCCAGGGCAACGGCAACAGCAACAGCAAGAGCTGGCTTCCTGTGGGCTGGCGGGGCGGTGGGGGCCAGCAGGACACGCCGTAAACCCATCCATGGGGGCTCGATGGCGCCATCCATGGCGCCAACGGTCCTGCTGGCCCCCACCACCCCGCCCCCGACAGATTTCCGCGATCTGCGGCCATGCGTGAATGCTCCCCGGTAGTGCCGGCCGCTGGCCGACACCCAGGAAATGTCAGAAATCAGGCATTGAAGAGCGCAGCGACCGGCTTTTGCCTTTGTTTTTTCTTCTGTCTTTCGTGGCTGGCCGCGCAGGAACCTGTCCGTGGCCGGGCGGGTGGGCTGCGCAGGGGCGTGAGCCGCATGGATGCGGCGACCGAGCTTACATGGACGTACTTGCAGCGTCCCCTGCGCAGCCCACCCGCCCGGCCAACCCCCAGAAATCCGCTGTTCGCGGAAAGCCCCAGCCACGAGGGGCTCCGCCGATGGCCGCCGACCGCGCGCAGCGCGCTCTCCGCCCGATTCCCCGAACCATGCGCTTGCTCACGGATTGACCACGCAATTGATGACAACGTTGTCCCCACCTGGTGCCGGACTCTCTCCCCGGCCTCCCAGGTGCCCTCCGTCCGGCCCCTCCGTCGCCTTCCCCGGCGATGCCCGGACCTGCGTCACGCGCGGCGCCATCGGGGCCCGCGCGCCCTTTGATCGGAGACTTACCCATGTACGACCCGATTGTGCGCAGTGCCGAACGTTCGACCCGAAGCTGTCGTCCCCGCCGCCTGGCCTGGCTGCTTGCCTTGGCCGCCGGTGCCGCCGTCCTGCCCGGCCTGGCGCAGGCCGCCAGCTGTGCCGGGGTGGCCGAATGGGACCAGGCCAAGATCTACCGGGCCGGCGATACCCTGCAGAAAGGAGGCGTCCTCTATCGGGCGAACCAGGACATCTGGAACGCGCCGCCGGACCATCCGGCCGGCGCGCCCTACTACACCAACCTCGGCGCCTGCGATGGCGGCGGCGCCAACCAGCCGCCGGTGGTCAGCCTGACCTCGCCGGCCAACGGTGCCACCTTCAGTGCCGGCAGCACGGTGAACGTGACCGCCACCGCCAGTGATCCAGACGGCAGCGTCGCCAAGGTCGAGTTCTTCCGCGATGGCAGCACGCTCGGCGTGGCCACCAGTGCGCCGTATGCGGCCAGCTGGGCCAACGCCAGCGCCGGCAGCCACACCCTGCGCGCGGTGGCCACCGACAACAACAACGCCACCACCAGCACGGCGACCATCACCATCACCGTCAACGCCGCCAGCGGCGACACCACCGCGCCGAGCGTGCCGGGCGGGCTGGCGGTCGGCACCCGTACCGCCAACAGCATCGCGCTCAGCTGGAGCCCGTCCACCGACAACACCGGTGGCAGCGGCGTGGCCGGCTATGACGTGTACCGCAACGGCAGCCTGGTCGGTTCACCGTCCAGTGCCAGCTACGTCGATGGCGGGTTGACTGCATCCACCACCTACCGCTACCGCGTACGCGCCCGCGACAATGCCGGCAATGCCTCAGCGCAGGGCACCGAGATCAGCGCCACCACGCTGGCCGGCGACGGCGGAACCACCGGCAAGCGGGTCATCGGTTACTTCACCCAGTGGGGCATCTACGGCCGCAACTACCGGGTCAAGAACATCGACAGCAGCGGTTCGGCCGCGCGCCTGACCCACATCAACTACGCGTTCGGCAACGTGCGCAACAACCGTTGCGAAGTGGGCGTCACCCAACCCTCGGATCCGAACAGCGGTGCCGGTGGCGATGCTTTCGCCGACTACACCAAGGCCTTCAGTGCCGCCGAGAGTGTCAGCGGCAGCGCCGACACCTGGGACCAGCCGCTGCGCGGCAACTGGAACCAGCTCAAGCAGCTCAAGGCCAAGTACCCGAACCTGAAGGTACTGATCTCGCTGGGTGGCTGGACCTGGTCGCGCGGCTTCTCCAGCGCAGCGCGCCCGGAGAACCGCCAGGCCTTCGTCGCCTCGTGCATCGACGCGTACATCAAGGGCAATCTGCCAGTGACCGACGGTGCCGGTGGTGCCGGTGCCGCGCTGGGTGTGTTCGACGGCATCGACATCGACTGGGAATACCCGGTGGCCTGCGGCATCGAATGCGGCAAGCCGGAAGACAACGCCAACTTCACCGCGCTGATGGCCGAGTTCCGCCGCCAGCTCGATGCGGTGCGTCCGGGCCTGTTGCTGACGGTGGCGGTGGGCGCCGGCATCGACAAGATCCGCGTCACCGATCCGGCCGCGTACCACCCGTACCTGGACTACATCAACGTGATGACCTACGACTTCCACGGCGCGTGGGATGCGAAGACCAATCACCAGTCGGCACTGTTCGATTCGCCCAATGATCCGTCCACCGGCGACCAGAAGCTGTACAACAGCAACGACGCCATTGAGGCCTTCATCAGCCGCGGCGTGCCCGCGGCCAAGCTCAACCTGGGCATCGGCTACTACGGGCGTGGCTGGACCGGTGTGGCCAACGCCAACAACGGCCTGTACCAGACCGCGACCGGCGCTGCCCCGGGCACGTATGAAGCCGGCATCGAAGACTGGAAGGTGCTGAAGAACCTGGCGTGGCCGGGCTACACCGACAACACCGCAGGTGCCACCTGGATCTACAACGGCAGCACGCTGTGGAGCTTCGACACCCCGGCCAACATCACCCGCAAGATGGGCTACGTGAAGACCCAGGGCCTGGGCGGCGCGTTCGTCTGGGAGTTCAGTGATGACGATGCGCAGGGCACGCTGACCAAGGCGGTCAGTGATGGCCTGAAGTAAGAAAAAAGCCGGGGGTGCTGCGCGCCCCCGGCTTCCTACCTGTAGAGCCAAGCCCATGCTCGGCTGCGGAAACATCAGCCGAGCATGGGCTCGGCTCTACAGAAACAAGGTCGGTCGCGTCAGCGCTTGGCCGACAGCTTTTCCAGCGCCGCACGCAGCTGTGCCGGCGGCAGGTAGCCCCCCAGCTGGGTGCCGTCCGGCGCGAAGATCGCCGGCGTGCCGTTCACGCCCAGCTGCTGGCCCAGTGCGTACTGCATCGCCACCGGGTTGGTGCAGTTCTTTGCCGGCACGCTGCCACCGCGCTTGGCGTTGGTCAGTGCCTGGCGGCGATCAGCCGCACACCAGACCGAGATCATGTCGGTGTAGTCCTTGCTGCCGAGGCCCATGCGCGGGAATGCCAGGTACTCGACGGAGATGCCGTTGCGGTTGAGCTCGGCGATGTCCTGGTGCAGCTTGCGGCAGTAGCCGCATTCGATGTCGGTGAACACGCTGATGGTGTACTTGGCGTTCGGTGCGGCAAACACGATGCGGTCGCCATGGTTGGCCTTGGCCAGCAGATCGCGGCGGTAGCCGAGCAGGCCTTCGCTGTTGGCCGGGCCCTTGGCACGGGTGTCGTAAGGCTGCGACTGGAACAGGTAACGGCCATCATCGGACACGTACAGGAGCTGGCCGGAGACCACCACTTCACGGAAGCCCGGGAACGGTGCGGCACCGATGTAATCCACCTGGAAACCGGGATTGAGCGCGGTCAACGCGGCACGTACCGCCTGGTCGGCCGACGCGTTGGCGGCGGGGGCAGCCTTGGCCGCAGCGGCAGCAGCAGGCGCCTTGGCGGCCGGCGGGGCCGGCTGGGCGCAGGCGGTCAGGCTGAGCGCACCGAACACGGCGGCGATGGCAAATCGGAGCATGGAACGATCCGCGACAGAAGAAGACCCTGGATTCTGACACAGCCGGCGGTACCGGACAGCGGCACCGCCCATGGCTTGTGGCCGGGATTCAGGGGCCTGCTCAGCCGCGCGGATGGTGGCGGGCGTGCAGCTTCTGCAGGTGCTCGCGCGCTACCAGGGTGTAGATCTGGGTGGTGGACAGCGAGCTGTGGCCGAGCAGCATCTGCAACGCGCGCAGGTCGGCACCACGGTTGAGCAGATGGGTGGCGAAGCTGTGGCGCAGGCCGTGCGGGCTGATCCGCGCCGGGTCGATGCCGGCCACCTGCGCATGGCGCTTGACCAGGTGCCAGAACGCCTGCCGGGTCAGCGCATGCAGCGACGGCTCGATGAACAACGGCGTCTGCCCATCGGCCAGCGCCTGCACTTTGCCCTTCCCGACCAGCTGCGGCCGCGAGTGCTGCAGGTAGCGCTCCAGCCAGTGCTGGGATTCCTCGCCCAACGGCACCAGCCGTTCCTTACTGCCCTTGCCGGTGACCCGCAGCACGCCCTGGCGCAGGTTGACCGCAGTCGCGGGCAGCAGCACCAGCTCGCTCACGCGCAGGCCGGCGGCGTACATCAGTTCCAGCATGGCGCGATCGCGCAGGCCCAATGCGCTGTCGGTATCGGGCGCTGCCAGCAGCGCGTCGATCTGGCTTTCGGCCAGCGCCTTGGGCAGCAGCCGTGGCAACTTCGGCGGGTCGAGCAGCGCGCTGGGATCCTCGCTGCGTTCGCCGCGGCGCACGCCATCGGCGAAGAACGCCCGCAACGCCGACAGCAGGCGCGCATTGCTGCGCGGCGACCAGCCATGCCGGGTGCGCCAGGCCAGATACTCGAACAGTCCGGGGCGCTCGATGCCGGCCAGGCCACCGTCGCGCCCATCCATCCAGCGCGCCAGCCCTTCCAGATCGCGCCGGTAGCTGTCGAGGGTGGCGCGGGCCAGGCCGTTCTCGGCCCAGATCGCATCAAGGAAGCGCTGGATGCGTGCGCTGTCGTCGGCGCGCAGTTCGGGCAGTTGCTGGACCAGCTGGCGGCGTTCGGCGGGGGTGGAAACATGGGCCATGCGTGCAGGATACGGGGGCCACTGCGGGCACGGCCAGCTTTGCGTATGCTCGACGCATGTCCCAGCCTGCCACCGACACGGCCTCTGCCGCTGCTGCCGAAATGCCCCATCCGCGCGCATTGTTGCTGTGGCGCATGCTGGCAATGGTCTACGACGCACTGCCGGTGCTGGCACTGTGGATGCTCGCCGGCACGCTGTTCACCCTCGCCTACACCCTCAGCGGCCACGCGCAACGCGAGAACATCGCGCCATTCAGTGCCTGGCAGTGGCTGCTGTGGGCGGTGTGCTGGGCGATCACGGGGTGGTACGCCACGGCCAGCTGGCGCCGCGGCGGACAGACGCTGGGCATGCGTCCATGGCGGCTTAAAGTGCAATCGAGCGATGGCACGCCACTGCGGCGCAACCAGCTGTGGCTGCGCTTTGCGGTAGGTACGCTGTCACTGCTGCTGGGCGGGCTGGGATTCTGGTGGGCGTGGGTCGACCGTCAACGCCTGACCTGGCACGACCGCGCCAGCGGCACCCGTCTGGTGCGCATGCCGAAACGGTGATGCACGACCTGTAGAGCCGAGCCCGTGCTCGGCTGGCAGGCGGTGCGCAAAAGCAGCCGAGCATGGGCTCGGCTCTACAGAATCCAGCACGCTGGGCCGGGATGCTGGTGGTCCTGGCACGGATGCCGAAGCGGTGGATTGCCCCGGTAGCGCCGGGCATGGCCCCGCGCTACCAGAATCAACCCGACTTGCGCCGGAACAACAGTCCGGACACCGCCAGCATCACGATCGGCGGCAACGCATAGGCAATGCGGTAGTCGAACTTCAACGCGCCGGCCATGCGCCCGAAGAACAGCTGCAGCAGCCAGAAGCCCAGCGCGAACAGGATGCCCAGGAACAGGCGCTTGCCCATGCCGCCGCTGCGCAGCGAACCAAACGCGAACGGCACTGCCGCCAGGCACAGTGCCAGCACGTTCACCGGGTAGAACCAGCGGCTCCAGTAGACATCCTCGAAATCGCGCGCATCCAGCCCGTTGCGCTGGCGGTAGGCAATGCTGGTGCTCAGCTCGGCAACGCTCAGGTTGCGCGGCTTGGCGATGCCGGTAGCCAGTGCCGCCGCATCGAGATTCGAGTTCCACGGCTCGCGCGCCACTTCCTGGCGGGTCGCCGAACGCTCGCCGAAGGTGTCGCGACGCACCCCGGTCAGCACCCAGCCGTCCTTGTCGTGCTCGGCGGTGGCGGCATGGGTCAACGAGGCGATCCCTCCGTTCCCGGCAATGCGGTAGAGACGCACGTCGCGCAGGATCAGGCGGGTGCCCTTTTCACCGACCAGCTGCTCCTCGCCGCTCTGCGCGTTGAGGAAGGTATCGCCTTCGCGTGCCCACAGGCCGGAGTAGCGGCTGGTCGCGATATCCCGGCCCCACTTGGCGCTGGACTTCAGCGCATCGGCGCGGTCCTGGCCCCAGGGGCCCAGCGTCTCGGCGCTGAGCACCATCACCGCGGTCAGCAGTGACAGCGCGATCGCCACCGAAACGCTCAGGCGCTTGCGCGACAGGCCCAGTGCACGCAGCGCGGTCAGTTCAGAGGTCGCTGCCAGCTGGCCCAGGCCCATCAGTGCGCCGATCACCGCGGCCGTGGGGAACATCGTGTAGGCGCGGCGCGGCACCGTGTACAGCACCCAGGCGGCGGCATGGCCCAGCGTATAGCCGTTCTTGCCGATGTCCTTGAACTCGCCGGAGAAGGCCATCACCACGTCCAGGCCGACCAGCACCGCCCAGGTCAGCAGCACCGTGGTGAACACCGACCGGCCCAGGTACAGGTCGAAACGCATCGGGCGCAGCCTCATGCGCGGGCTCCCTTCGGGTGGCCCAGGCGGCCATCACGTGCATACATCCAGATCGCCAGCGCCAGCAGCGGCACCGTCAACCACCACAGGCCCAGCGCGGCCGGAATCTTGCCGTTGGCAATCCAGCCACTGCCGATGAACATCAGGTTGGTACCCACCATGTAGGCCATCAGGGCCAGCATCATGCGGCCATAGCGCTGCTGCCGCGGCGAACTGCGGCCCAGCGGCACGGTCAGCAGGGCGAACGCCAGCGCGATCAGCGGCGGTGCGATGCGACGGTGCAGCTGCGCCTGCGCCTGCGGGCGCGCATCGCCGATCAGCTTCAGGGTCGGCATCAGTTCCGGGTCGTCCTCGGTGCGGGTCTGTGCGCCGTCGGGCAGGGCCACGTCATTGCGGGCGAAGGTCGCCAGCCGGTAGTCGAGCCCACCGGCCACGGGCCCTTCCACCTGGTGGCCATCATCCAGTTCCAGGAAGCGCTGGCGGGTGCCCTCGAAGTACATGCGGCCACTGTTGGCCGAAACCACTTCCAGGCGATCATCCTTCTGCCGCTGCAGGAACACCTTGCCCAGCTGGGTGCCGTCGGGCGAGATCGAGGACAGGTAGACCACGCCGCCGTTGGGCAGCGGCGTGAAACGGCCCGGCTCCAGGCCGGCCATCAGCACGCTGCGGTTGGCCTCGATGACCATCTGCTCTGCCACCCGGCCGGCCCACGGGCCCAGCCACAGCGAGCAGGCGCCGACCAGCAGCACCACCGGCACCACCAGCATCAGCAGCGGCCGCAGCAGCCGCTTTGGGCCTACCCCGATCGCGGTGATGACCGCCATCTCCGAGTCGCGGTACAGGCGGGCGATGGCCAGCAGCAGGCCCAGCATCAGCGCCAGCGGCAGGATCAGAGGCAGGTAGGCGATGAACTGCAGGCCCAGCTGCGAGAACAGCAGCTTGGCCGGCAGGCGCCCGTCGGCGATGTTGCCGAGGATGTCCACCAGCACGCCGCCCACGCTGACCACCAGCAGGACGATCAGGGTAGCCAGGAAACTCTGGACGAAATCGCCCAGCAGGTATCGGTCGAGCTTCAGCATGGGGCGGTGGTTTAAACTCTGGGGTTCGTTCGCGGTGCCGCCCAGTCTACTGTCTGGGCGTAAACGGCCTGCGATTGTACGGACTCGCCAATGGAATCTGCTCAATGGCCCTCGAATTCACCCTGAACCACGTTGCTCCGGCCGCCGCCACCGTTGATTGCCTGGTGGTCGGCGCGTATGCCGACCATACCCTGACCCCGGCCGCGCAGGCGCTGGATGCCGCCAGCGGTGGCCGCCTGGCCTCCCTGGCCCAGCGTGGCGACCTGTCCGGCAAGACCGGCGCCACCACCCTGCTGCACGACCTGCCGGGCGTGAGCGCGCCGCGCGTGCTGGTGGTCGGCCTCGGCGACGCCGCCCGCTTCGGCGTGCCGCAGTACCTGAAGGCCGTGGGCGACGCCGTGCGTGCTTTGAAGGCCGGCGCTGCCCGCAGCGCACTGTTCACCCTGTCCGAAGTGGCAGTGAAGGACCGCGACGCGGCCTGGGCGATCCGCCAGGCGGTGATCGCCGCCGATCACGCCGCCTACCGCTACACCGCCACCCTGGGCAAGAAGAAGGCCGACGACGCCGGCCTGGCCCAGCTGGCCATCGCCGGTGACGACGCGCAGGCCCTGGCCCAGGGCCAGGCCATCGCCGCCGGTGTCGAGTTCGCCCGCGAGCTGGGCAACCTGCCGCCGAACTACTGCACCCCGGCCTACCTGGCCGAGGTGGGCGTGAAGTTCGCCGGCGAGCATGACGGTGCCGAAGCCGAGATCCTCGACGAGCACCAGATGGAAGCGCTGGGCATGGGCTCGCTGCTGGCCGTGGCCCGTGGCTCGGCCAACCGCCCGCGCCTGGTCGTGCTGAAGTGGAACAATGGCGGCGACGCCAAGCCCTACGTGCTGGTCGGCAAGGGCATCACCTTCGATACCGGTGGCGTCAACCTGAAGACCCAGGGCGGCATTGAAGAGATGAAGTACGACATGTGCGGTGGCGCAAACGTCATCGGCACCTTCGTCGCAGCGGTCAAGGCCAAGCTGCCGCTGAACCTGGTGGTGGTGGTGCCGGCGGTGGAAAACG
This sequence comes from Stenotrophomonas maltophilia group sp. msm1, assembly GCF_032025805.1. Taxonomy (NCBI): domain Bacteria; kingdom Pseudomonadati; phylum Pseudomonadota; class Gammaproteobacteria; order Lysobacterales; family Lysobacteraceae; genus Stenotrophomonas; species Stenotrophomonas maltophilia group sp. msm1. Next base: position 1,315,980 of record NZ_JAVSKH010000001.1, on the reverse strand, counting down.
CCATTGACGGCAATGCCTACCGCCCGTCCGACGTGATCACCTCGATGTCGGGCAAAACCATTGAAGTGGGCAACACCGACGCCGAAGGCCGCCTGATCCTGTGCGATGCGCTGACCTACGCGCAGCGCTTCGAACCGGCGGCGCTGGTCGATGTCGCCACCCTGACCGGTGCCTGCATGGTCGCCCTGGGCCACCAGACCGCCGGCCTGATGAGCAAGCACGACGACCTGGCCAACGAGTTGCTGGCCGCCGGCGAGCAGGTATTCGACCGCGCCTGGCGCCTGCCGCTGTGGGACGAATACCAGCCGATGCTGGATTCGACCTTCGCCGACGTCTACAACATCGGCGGCCGCTGGGCCGGTGCGATCACCGCCGGCTGCTTCCTGTCGCGCTTCGCCGAAGGCCAGCGCTGGGCCCACCTGGACATCGCCGGCGTGGCCAGCGATGAAGGCAAGCGCGGCATGGCCACCGGCCGCCCGGTGGGCCTGCTGAGCCAGTGGCTGCTGGACCAGGCCGCCCGCGCCTGATGCCGTACCCGACCCTGGCCGGCAGACGCCGGCCCGGGCCTCGCCCGGCACCGCCGGAACCCTGCCTGACCCGGACCCTGCCATGCCCCGCGCCGACTTCTACCTGATCGCCAAGCCCCGTTTCCTGACCGAGCCCCTGCGCCTGGTCTGCGAGCTGGCGCGCAAGGCCAACGATGCCGGGCTGTTCACCCTGGTACTGGCCCGCGACCAGGCCCAGGCCGAGGAGCTGGACGAACTGCTGTGGGCGTTCGACAACGATGCCTACATCCCGCACCAGATTGCCGGCGAAGACATGGACGAGGAAGAAGCCCTGGTGCTGATCGCCGTGCCCGGCACCGAGGCACCGGTGCGTCCGCTGGTGATCAACCTGCGCGACGAGCCCTGGCTGGGCCAGTGCGAGCGCGTGCTGGAAGTGGTTCCGGCCGATCCGGAAGCGCGCGAACCGCTGCGCGAACGCTGGCGCCAGTACAAGGCCGCCGGTTACGACCTGAACAAGCACGACATGTAAGCGCGCCCCGGTCCCTTGATGGGCCGCCGCCGCGCCCTGATCCTTCAACGATTACCTCCTGGTTCCCCCGCATGACCCAACTCGCCTCCAGCTACGACCCGACGTCCTTCGAGACCGACCTCTACGAGGCCTGGGAGAAGGCCGGCCACTTCAAGCCGTCCGGCAAGGGCGAGCCCTACACCATCCTGCTGCCGCCGCCGAACGTGACCGGCACCCTGCACATGGGCCACGCGTTCCAGCAGACCCTGATGGACGCGCTGGTGCGCTACCACCGCATGCGCGGCTACGACACGCTGTGGCAGGTCGGTACCGACCACGCCGGCATAGCGACCGAAATGGTGGTCAGCCGCAATCTGGCGCTGGAGGGCAAGGGCGAGACGCGCGATTCGCTGGGCCGCGAAGGCTTCATCGGCAAGGTCTGGGAGTGGAAGCAGCAGTCCGGCGACACCATCGAGCGCCAGATGCGCCGACTTGGCACTTCCGCCGACTGGTCGCGCAGCACCTTCACCATGGACCCGCAGCCGTCGGCGGCGGTCAACGAAGCCTTCGTGCGCTGGTACGAGCAGGGCCTGATCTACCGTGGCCAGCGCCTGGTGAACTGGGACCCGGTGCTGAAGACCGCCATTTCCGACCTGGAAGTGGAGAGTGCCGAGGAAGACGGCTTCCTGTGGTCGATCGCCTACACGTTGGATGAAGGCCTGAGCTACGAGCACGTCGAGCGCGATGCCGATGGCGTGGAAACCCTGCGCGAAATCCGCGACTACCTGGTCGTCGCCACCACCCGTCCGGAAACCCTGCTGGGCGATACCGCAGTGATGGTGCACCCGGAAGACGAACGCTACGCGCACCTGATCGGCAGGAACGTGGTGCTGCCGCTGACCGGCCGCCGCGTGCCGGTGATCGCCGATGATTACGTGGACCGCGCGTTCGGCACCGGCGTGGTCAAGGTCACCCCGGCGCATGATTTCAACGACTACGAAGTGGGCGTGCGCCACAGCCTGCCGATGATCAACCTGTTCACGCCGGTGGCAGCGCTGAACGAAAACGCGCCGGAGCGCTTCCAGGGCCTGGACCGCTATGAAGCGCGCAAGGCCGTGCTGGCCGAACTGGAAGACCTGGGCATCCTGATCGAGACAAAGGCGCACAAGCTGCAGGTGCCGCGCGGTGACCGTACCGGCCAGGTGATCGAGCCGTACCTGACCGACCAGTGGTTCGTGAAGATGGACGACCTGGCCAAGCGTGGCCTGGAACTGGTCGAGGACGGTTCGATCTCCTTCGTGCCGCCGAACTGGATCAACACCTACCGCCACTGGATGAACAACATCCAGGACTGGTGCATCAGCCGCCAGCTGTGGTGGGGCCACCGCATCCCGGCGTGGTTCGATGCCGCCACCGGCAGCTGCTATGTCGGTCGCAGCGAAGAGGAAGTGCGCGCCAAGAACAACCTCGGCAGCGACGTGGTGCTGAACCAGGAAAGCGACGTGCTGGAGACCTGGTTCTCCTCGCAGCTGTGGCCGTTCTCCACCCTGGGCTGGCCGAATGAGCAGGCCATGGCCGAGCGCGGCTTCGACCGCTACCTGCCATCGTCGGTGCTGATCACCGGCTTCGACATCATCTTCTTCTGGGTGGCGCGCATGATCATGGCCACCGACAACCTGGTCGGAAAGATCCCGTTCAAGGACGTCTACTTCACCGGCCTGATCCGCGACGGCCAGGGCCAGAAGATGTCCAAGAGCAAGGGCAACGTGCTCGACCCGCTGGACATCATCGACGGCATCACCATCGACGACCTGGTCGCCAAGCGTACCGGCGGCCTGATGCAGCCGAAGATGGTGGAGAAGATCGAAAAGGCCACCCGCAAGGAATTCCCGGACGGCATTGCTGCCCACGGTGCCGATGCGCTGCGCTTCACCATCGCCGCGCTGGCCACCCACGGCCGCGACATCAAGTTCGACATGAATCGCGCCGAGGGCTACAAGAACTTCTGCAACAAGCTGTGGAACGCCAGCCGCTTCGCCCTGATGAACACCGAAGGCGCTGCGTTCACCGGCGTGCCGAAGCCGCGTACCGATGCCGAGCGCTGGATCCTCGCGCGCCTGGCCGCCACCACCGCCGAAGCGCAGGGCCATTTCGCCGCCTACCGCTTCGACCTGCTGGCGCAGTGCCTGTACGAGTTCGCCTGGAACGCGTTCTGCGACTGGTTCCTGGAACTGAGCAAGCCGGCACTGAACGGTGCAGACGCCGCCGACGCCGAAAGCACCCGCCACACCCTGCTGTACGTGCTGGAAGCACTGCTGCGCCTGCTGCACCCGCTCACGCCGTTCATCACCGAACAGCTGTGGCAGCAGCTGGCCTTGCGCCTGGGCCTGACCGAAACCACGCTGTCGCTGCGCCCGTACCCGACCGCCGCCGAGTTCGAAGGCGATTTCGCCCAGGCCGAGGCCGACGTGGAATGGCTGAAGGCGGTGATCAGTGCCGTGCGCCGCGTGCGCAGTGAGCTGAACGTCGCGCCGTCCAAGCTGGTGCCGCTCCGCCTGCAGGCCGGCCTGGCGCAGGACCGCGTGCGTATTGAACGCTTCAGCGCCTCGCTGTCGTTCCTGCTGAAGCTGGACAGCGTCCAGTGGCTGGCCGAAGGCGAAAGCGCACCGCCGGCGGCCGCCGCGATCGTGGGCGAGCTGAAGCTGCTGGTGCCGCTGGAAGGCCTGGTCGATCTGGACGCCGAGCGCGCACGCCTGGACAAGGAGATCAAGCGCGTGGAAGGCGAGCAGGAAAAGAGCGAAACCAAGCTGGCCAGGTTCACCGACAAGGTTCCACCGGCGGTGGTCGAGCAGGAGCGCGTGCGATTGGCCGATTGGAACACCCAGCTGGCCGGCCTGCGCGAACAGCGCGCGAAGCTGTAACACCTCGCCCTGGTGGGTGCCAACCAAGGTTGGCACCCAGCAAACCCGGAACATTTTCCCGGCATGGCATCATCACCGGATGCCGCTTTCCATCTTCCTGCTGGTCCTCGCCGCTGCGGCACTGCATGCCAGCTGGAATGCGATCGTCAAACGCGGGCCGGACAAGTTCCTCGGCACCGTGCTGGTGACCGGCAGCGCTGCGCTGCTGTCGGCGGTGGCCCTGCCCTTCCTGCCGTTCCCGGCCGCGCAAAGCTGGCCCTGGCTGGCTGCATCCGTGCTGCTGCAGGTGACCTACTACGGGCTGGTCGCACGCTGCTACCAGCGGGTCGACATGAGCCTGGCCTATCCGCTGATGCGTGGCAGCGCGCCGATCTTGGTCGCACTGGCGGGCTCCCTGCTGGGCGAGCAACTGCCCCCGGCGGCGTGGCTGGGCGTGGTGCTGGTGAGCACCGGCATCCTGTGCATGGCACTGGGTGCACGTGGCGGCCAGCTGCGCCTGCCGCTGCTGACTGCGGCGATGATCGCCACCTACACCCTGGTCGATGCGCACGGCGCGCGCGAGTCCGGCAGCGCGCTCAGCTACACGCTGTGGTTGTTCCTGCTGTCGGGCATTCCGCTGCCGCTGTGGGCGTTGTACACCCGCGGCGGCGCGGTATTGGACTATGCGCGGCAGCATTGGCCACTGGGCCTGGCCGGTGGCGTCGGCACCACCGCCTCCTACGCGATGGCGTTGTGGGCCATGACCCAGGCACCGGTGGCGATGGTCTCGGCGCTGCGCGAATCCTCGATCCTGTTCGCGTTGCTGATCTCGGTATTCGTGCTGCGCGAGCGGATTCCGCGTGCGCGCTGGCTGGCAGCGGCGTTGATTGTGGGTGGCGTGCTCGCACTGCGGATGGCGTGAGAGAAGCGTGCCAACCAAGGTTGGCGGCTAGCGGTAGTGCCGGCCGCGGGCCGGCACCCTTCTCCGTCACAACGGCGGCATCGCCTGCAGGTCACCATCGACCAGCTCGATCGCCATCACCACCGCGTCCTCGCGGCCCTGTGCGGCCGGGTAGTAGCGCGGGCGGCGGCCGATCTCGTTGAAGCCTTCGCTGTGGTACAGCGCCAGCGCCGGCGTATTGGACGGACGCACTTCGAGGAACACACGCTGTGCCCCCCGGTCGCCAGCCAGCTGTACCAGCGCGCGCAGCAGTTGACGACCCAGCCCACGCGACTGCGCCAGCGGATCGATGCAGATGTTCAATACATGTGCCTCATCGGCCGCGATGCTGAGCACCCCATAGCCGATCAACTGGCCATCGCGCTCCATGGCCAGGCCGGGATAGCCCGCACGCAGGCAATCGACGAAGATGCCGCGGGTCCACGGAAACGGATACCCGCGTACCTCAATCGCCATCACCGCGTTGAGGTCACTCTCGCGCAGCGCGCGCAGGCTGACCGGACCAGGCTGGCTGACCGCACTCACGGTGCGCCCCGCTTGCGCAGGGCACGCAGCTGCGGCCACAGCGCGCGCTTGGCGGCGGGATCCTGGCGCAGCTGGTCCAACGGCCAGCTGTCCATCAGCGCCTGCGTGGCCGGATCATTGGGATTGCAGCCGGACGCGCGCAGCAAGGCGATCTGCAGGCGATCCGGCAGCCGCACCACCGGCTGCCGGGCATTGCCGCCGGGCAGCGGGCGGGCCGCCGCCGGCGCGGTATCCGGTGCGTTGACCGGGGTCTGGCGACGTGGTGGCGCCTGGCGTTCCTGCCGGGAAACCGGTGTTGGCGCAGCCAGAGGTTCGCGCGCGGGCGCGGTGGGTGCCCGCGCCTGCTCCACCGCTGGCGCGGCAGCCGCCTCGGCTTCGGCCACGCTCAGCTGCAGCGCGGCGTCCAGCTCGGCGGCCAGCTGGCCGTCGTGATAGACGGTGTAGCCCATGGCCTGCAGCCAGGCCTGCTGGGCCGGAGACCACAGCACGGGCAGGTCCTGGCTCACGCGGCCTCGGGCTTCTTGCGCAGGCGCTGCACGGCCCACATCACCGGGCCGGACAGGGCGTACAGGATGCCCACCGCGAACAGCACGCGCGGCAGGTCGATGACCGCGATGGCGATGGCCACTGGTACCAGGGCCAGCACCAGGAACGGCACGCGGTCGGAACGGGTACCCTTGGCGCCGCCGCCCTTGAAGCTCCAGAAGCGGATGCGGCTGACCATCAGCAGCGCCGCGATGATCGTCACCGCCAGCGCCACGTAGCGCAGCTGGTTGCCGTCCCAGCCCAGGTTGCCATCTGCGAACGCCCAGACGAAGGACATCATCAGGCCGGCCGCGGCCGGGCTGGCCAGGCCGACGAACCAGCGTTTGTCGACCACCGCCACCTGGGTATTGAAGCGGGCCAGGCGCAGTGCCGCGCAGGCCGCGTACAGGAACGCTACGGCCCAGCCAACGCGGCCGAGCAGCGGATCGTCGAACTTCAGCCACGACAGCGACCAGTGATACATCACCAGCGCCGGAGCCATGCCGAAGCTGACCAGGTCGGCCAGCGAGTCGTACTGCACGCCGAATTCGCTGCTGGTGCCGGTCAGGCGCGCCACGCGCCCATCCAGCCCATCCATCACCGCCGCCACGAACACGGCGATGCTGGCGTTGACGAAATCCCCATTGGCCGCGGCGATGATCGCGTAGAAGCCGGCGAACAGTCCGGCAGTGGTGAACAGGTTGGGCAGCAGGTAAATCGTGCGCGAACGCGGCGGCGGTGTGATCGGGTCCATGGAATCCAGTTTAATCGACTTGCCAGTGCTCGGCGCCAATGCTGCAATCGGCGTTCTACGCCCATTCCGCGGAGTTTGCCATGCGTGCCCTGTCCTGCCTTGGATGCCTGCTGCTGCTGGCCAGTGCCAGCGCCGTGGCTGGCCCGGTCTATAAATGGAAGGACGCCCATGGCGTGACCCAGTACTCGGAGACCCCGCCGGCCGGCAAAAAGTACGAGACCCGGGAGCAGGCGCGCAGCCCGCAGACTGCAGCCAGCACCCAGACTCCGGCTGCACCGGTGCCCGAGCAGTGCAGCACCGCCCGTGCCAACCTGGCCTTGCTGGATGGTGGCGGCCAGGTGATGCAGGACGCCGATGGTGATGGCAAGGCCGATACCCCGTTGAGCCCGGAGCAGCGCACCGCGCAGAAGGGGCTGGCGGAGGCCGCGATCAAGGCGTACTGCCCACCGGCAAGTTAAGGGGGTCGGCAGGGCTGCGCCCTGCACCTGCAGAGGCTGCATGCAACGGCAACGGCAACGTCAAAAGCGGGCATTCCGTGGAATGGCGGGGCGGTGTCGGATTGCGGGGACGCCGCAAGTACGTCCATGTAGGCTTGGCAGCCGCATCCATGCGGCTGACACCCCGCAATCCGACACCGCCCCACCCCCGACAGATTCCCGGTGGCCAATAGATCCACGCCATGCGTGGATGAAATCTGTCAGATCTCGAATTGAATCCGGGATCAGATCCGTTTTCCTGCGGAAAACGGATCTGACCCCATCCGCATGTCCAACAGATCGCGGGGCCTGTCAATGGCGGGGTGGGTCCGGTTGCGGGAGTGTCCGCGGCATGGATGCCGCGGCCAATCCCCCAGGGATGGGTTTACGGCGTCTCCCGCAACCGGCCCCACCCCGCCATCCCACGGGAAGCCCGCTGTTGCTTCGGCTGTTGCTTCTGAGGTTGCCGGCCAGCGGCCGGCACTACTGCGGGTGCAAGGCGCAGCCCTGCCGATACCCCTCCCCCCGGCCGGGCTGGCAGAATAGGCGTCTCTGCCGTTATCCGAAGCCGACGATGCGCCTCTCCCAGTTCCACCTGCACACCACCAAGGAAACCCCCAGCGACGCCGAGCTCACCAGCCACCGGCTGATGCTGCGCGCGGGCATGATCCGCAAGCTGGCATCGGGCCTGTACACCTGGTCGCCGCTGGGCCTGCGCGTGCTGCGCAAGGTCGAGCGCATCGTGCGCGAGGAAATGGACCGCGCCGGTGCCGTGGAATTCCAGATCCCGACCATCCAGCCGAAGGAACTGTGGGAGCAGACCGGGCGCTGGCAGAAGTTCGGCCCGCAGCTGCTGAAGATCAAGGACCGCAAGGACCAGGTGTTCTGCTACAGCCCGACCGCCGAGGAAGCCGCCTGCGACTTCGCGCGCAGCGAGCTGTCCAGCTACAAGCAACTGCCGGTGAACTTCTACCAGGTACAGACCAAGTTCCGCGACGAGATCCGCCCGCGTTTCGGCGTGATGCGTTCGCGCGAGTTCCTGATGAAGGACGCCTATTCGTTCCACCTGCACGACGAGTGCCTGGTGCGCGAATACGAGAACATGAAGTCGGCCTACAGCCGCATCTTCACCCGCCTCGGCCTGGACTTCCGCATGGTGCAGGCCGACTCCGGCGCAATCGGCGGCGATGCGTCGCAGGAATTCCACGTGATCGCCGATTCCGGTGAAGACGCGCTGGTGTTCTCCACCGGCTCGGACTACGCGGCCAACATGGAAGCGGCGATTGCCGCCGATCCGGCGCCGCGTGCGGCCGCCAGCGAAGCCATGCGCAAGGTCGACACCCCCACCCAGAAGACCTGCGAGGAGGTCGCGGCCCTGCTCGGCATCGACCTGCAGCGCACGGTGAAGTCGGTGGCGCTGATCGCGGGTGAAGGAAAGGCACAGCAGTTCGTGCTGGTACTGGTGCGCGGTGACCATGAAGTCAACGAGATCAAGCTGGCCAAGGTTGCCGGCCTGGACGAACAGCGCTTCGCCAGCGAGGCGGAAATCGCCGAGCATCTGGGCAGCGTGCCGGGCTTCCTCGGCCCGGTCGCCCCGGCCAAGCCCATACGCGTGGTCGCCGATCGCGAAGTGGCGGCGATGTCGGACTTCGTCGTCGGCGCCAACGAAACCGGCTTCCACCTGGCCGGCGTCAACTGGGGCCGCGACCTGCCGGAACCGGAAGTGGCGGACATCCGCAACGTGCGTGCCGGTGACCGCGCACTGGACGGTGGCGAACTGAAGATCGCCCGTGGCATCGAAGTCGGCCACGTGTTCCAGCTCGGTCGCAAGTACGCCGAAGCGCTGGATGCCACCGTGCTGGATGAAAACGGCAAGGCGGCGGTGATGGCGATGGGCTGCTATGGCATCGGTATCTCGCGCGTGGTAGCTGCCGCGATCGAACAGAACCATGACGACGCCGGCATCATCTGGCCGGACGCGATGGCGCCGTGGCAGGTGGTGGTGTGCGTGATCAACCCGAAGGGCGATGCTGCCGTGGCCGACGCTGCGGCCAACCTGTTGCAGGAACTGCGCGATGCCGGCCTGGACGCGGCGCTTGACGATCGCGGCCTGCGCCCGGGCGCGATGTTCGCCGACATGGAACTGATCGGCATCCCGCACCGCGTGGTGGTCAGCGAACGCGGCCTGGCCGCCGGTACCTACGAATACCGCTCGCGCCGCGCCAGCGAAGCGGAAAGCCTGGACAAGGCCTCCCTGCTGCAGCGTCTGCAGGGCTGATCAGGAAAAAGACCGGGCCCTGCCCCGGTCTTTTTTTTCTGCCGCGGTCTTCCCCGATATTGCAGCGGACATAATCCGGTCAAAATCACCGCGACGGCGCCTGCATGCCGCCACGCCATGACCCGCCTGCATTTGTGCTGTGATTAATTCATCTCTATTCTGTCCGCCGACGCCATGGACTGGCTTGTCCCGTCCACACATTAGTTTCCGGAGTAACCGTAAATGAGCATTGACCTGACCGGCCTGTCAGCACGCGAGCTGGGCGCCCTGATCCGTACCGCCAAGAAGCAGCAGACCATCGTCGCCAAGCGCCGGCCGATCACCAAGGTCCGGGCCCAGCTGACCAAGCTGGCCAAGACCGAGGGTTACACCATCGAAGAACTGTTCGGCAGCGCCCCGGCCACGCGTGCCCGCAAGGCCGCTCCGGCCGCCAAGGCCCCGTCGAAGACCGCCGGCCGCAAGCTGGGCAAGGTTGCCCCGAAGTACCGCAACCCGGCCAACCCCAAGGAAACCTGGACCGGCCGTGGCAAGCAGCCGCGCTGGATGGCTGAGCTGACTGCCAAGGGCAACAAGAAGCCGGAAGATTTCCTGATCAAGAAGGCCTGAGGCCGGATCGGAATGCAATGGAAAACGCCGGCGAAAGCCGGCGCTTTTTGTTTGTAGAGCCGAGCCCACGCTCGGCTATCCATATCCGAAGCCGAGCATGGGCTCGGCTCTACAGAGTCTTGCGGGCGGGCATCAGCAGATTGCCGAACAGCAGGCCGGCCACCAGTGCCATCACCACGTTGAGCACGGTAAGGAACACGCTCTGGCCGGCGCCCACGTCCTGCTGCTGGACCAGGGTCAGCACGCCGCGCAGGCTGGTGCTGCCGGGCACCATCATGATGATGCCGGGCAGGCGGATGATCGCGCCCGGACGCCCGACCAGACGACCGAACAGATTGCCACCGGCGGTCAGCAGCATCGCCGACAGGAAGATGCCGGCCGGCGCGCCCCAGGCGTGGCCGCCAAACTTGGAGATCGCATAACCGGCCACCGAGGCGGCAATCACCCACGGATAGTCGCGACGATTGGCCTTGAACAGCATCGCGAACGCGAATGCCGCGGTCAGCAGCGAGCCCCACTCCACCCACGGCCCCTGCGGCCGAGCCGCGCGGATCACCGGGTCGAGGCCGAGCACGTCGGCCAGGGTCACCGCGATCATCGCGCCGACGCTGAGCTTCATGATGGTGGTCAGCGCGCCGGCAAAGCGCGCGGTGCCCGATACCCAGTGCTGGCTGGCCAGTTCGTTGACCGCATTGGTCAGCGACATGCCGGGCAGCAGCACTACCAGCGAGGCGATGATCACCGTGTTGAGGTTGAGCGCACCAATAAAGGACGCAACCAGGGTGGCGACCAGGCCGGCCAACAGCGCGGCCAGTGCCTCGGCGGCTTCGCGGGTGGCCGGGCGACGGTCGGTGACCATGCCGAGCAGGCCGATCATCAGGCCGATGACACCGGCGGTTGCAATGTCCAGCCACGGCAGCTTCCACATGCCGGCCACGCCAGCCGCGCCAAGGGTGAACGAGAGGATCGTGCGCAGCTTGCCGCGCCGGCCCGGATCCTTGTCCAGCTGGCGCAGCGCGGTGTGGCCCTGCGCGATGCTCATCCGGCCGTTGGCCACTTCTTCGGCAATATGGTCGGCGACGCTGAGCTTGTGCAGGTCGTTCTCGCCGGGCGCCAGGCGGATCACCCGGGTGATGTCACTGGAGCCGATCGCCTGCGCCGGATCGCTGAAGCTGAGGATGATGCCGGTGGGGTTCGACCACGGTTCACAATCCAGGTCGAGCTGGCGAGCCAGTGCCACCACCGCCGTTTCCAGGCGCTGGGCCGTGGTGCCATAGCTGTGCAGGCGTCCGGCGATCTCGGAAACGAAGGCCACCCGCTGCGCGTAGGTGGCCTGGGGCGTGGGGATCGTGTGAGCATCTGCGGACATGCGCCGTAGTATTACCTAGGCGGGGCCTGACCGGAGAAATTCATCCGAGTTCGACGCGATGGCCAATACAGAACGGTTATGCTGCGACCGGAATGGCCCAAGTGACCCCGAACCACGCCCCCCAGCTCGAACAGGACGCCCATGATCCGGGCGTGATCCGCCTGTCCGGCACCTGGACCTTGAAGACCGCGCTGGCCGCGGCCGAGGTCCTGCGTGGCGTTCCTGACACGCTGACCGGCATCGATGCCACCGCCATCGAGAAGATGGATTCGGCCGGCGTGCTGCAGGTGCTGCGCGTGGCCCATCGCGCCGACCTCGGCGAAGACGCACTGAAGTTCCGCGCGGATCACCAGGCGCTGGTGTGCACCATCGAGGAAGTCGCCGACGACCGGCCCAAGCCCAAGCGCGACTTCGGCGTGCTGGCGGCACTGGAGCGGCTGGGTGTCAGCGTCCATGCCACAGGCCACAACATCAAGGCGCTGTGCAGTTTCCTCGGCGAGAACCTGGTCAAGGCGGCCCGCCTGGTCAAGGAACCGCGCCGCTTCCGCCTTACCGCCACCGTGCACCAGATGGAGCAGGTCGGGCTGGATGCGGTGCCGCTGGTGGCACTGCTGTCCTACCTGGTCGGTGCGGTGATCGCCTTCCTCGGCTCGACCATCCTGCGCGACTTCGGCGCCGAGATCTACGTGGTCGAACTGGTCAACATCGCCTTCCTGCGCGAGTTCGCGGTGCTGCTGACCGCGATCGTGCTGGCCGGCCGTACCGCCAGCGCCTTCACCGCACAGATCGGCGCGATGAAGGCGCGCGAGGAAATCGATGCGATGCGCACGCTGGGCCTGGACCCGGTCGACCTGCTGGTGCTGCCTCGCTTGCTGGCGTTGCTGGTCACCCTGCCCCTGCTGACCTTCATCGCGATGATCGCCGGCCTGGCCGGCGGCGTCACCGTCGGTGCGTTCGACCTCGACATCCCGCCGCAGATGTACATCGCGCGCATGCACGAGACCATGGAGGTGCGGCACATGCTGGTCGGCCTGTCGAAGGCGCCGGTGTTCGCGCTGGTGATCGGCCTGATCGGCTGCCTGGAAGGCCTGAAGGTCGAAGGCACGGCACAGTCGGTAGGCGAACGCACTACTTCCAGCGTGGTGCAGACGATCTCGCTGGTGATCATCATCGACGCCTTCGCGGCGTTGTGGTTCATGCACATGGGCTGGTGACATGAGCACGCATCCGACGCCCGAAGACATTCCCATGCAGGACGACGACGGCCACGAGCTGGCCATCCGCGTGCGCGGCCTGGTCAACCGTTTCGGCAGCCAGACCGTGCACGAAGACCTGGACCTGGACGTGCGTCGCGGCGAGATCCTGGGCGTGGTCGGTGGCTCCGGCACCGGCAAGTCGGTGCTGATGCGCTCCATCCTGGGCCTGCGCACGCCCGACGAAGGCCAGATCGAAGTGCTGGGCCGCGACGCGCGTGCCGACGACGCCGAGAGCCGCCTGCACATCGAACGCAACACCGGCGTGCTGTTCCAGGACGGCGCACTGTTTTCATCACTGACCGTGGGCGAGAACGTGCAGGTGCCGCTGAAGGAACACCACCGCGAACTGCCCGAGCGCTGGCATTACGAGCTGGCACTGCTGAAGGTGAAGCTGGCCGGCCTGCCCGCCGACGCGATCAACAAGCTGCCCTCGCAGCTGTCCGGCGGCATGCGCAAGCGCGCCGGCCTGGCCCGGGCGCTGGCGCTGGACCCGCCGCTGCTGTTCCTGGACGAACCCACCGCCGGCCTCGACCCGATCGGCGCGGCCGCGTTCGACCGACTGATCAAGACCCTGCAGGAAGCGCTGGGGCTGACCGTGTTCCTGATCACCCACGACCTGGACACCCTGTACGCCATCTGCGACCGCGTGGCCGTGCTGGCCGACCGCAGGGTCGTTGCCAACGCCCCCCTCCCGGAAATCGAGAAACTGGATCATCCGTGGATCCAGGAATACTTCCACGGACCCCGCGCGCGCGCCGCGCGTGGCGAACAGATCGAGAGTGCCTGAGCCATGGAAACCAAAGCCAACTACGTGCTGATCGGCGCGTTCACCCTGATCACCGGCCTGGCCCTGCTGGCGTTCGGCCTGTGGGCGGCCAAGTACTCTTCCGACCGCACCTGGCAGGAATACCGCGTGGTGTTCCGCGAGGCGGTGACCGGCCTGTCGGTGGGCAGCCCGGTGCAGTACAACGGCATCGCGGTCGGGTCGATCGTCGAACTGAACCTGGTGCCGGACGACCCGCGCCAGGTGGTCGCACGCATCCGCCTGAACTCGACCACCCCGGTCAAGACCGATACCCGCGCCAAGCTGGCGATCACCAGCCTCACCGGCCCGTCGATCATCCAGCTCAGCGGCGGTACGCCGCAGTCGCCGGCGCTGACCACAGTCAACAAGGACCCGGCACCGATCATACCGACCACGCCGTCGGCGCTGCAGAACATCACCGATGTTGCCAACCGCATCGTCGAGCGCATGGACCAGATCCTCAGCGACCGCAATGTAGCCTCGATCAATGCAACGCTGGCCAACCTGGAGACCATCAGCGGTGGCCTGGCCGACCGCGACCAGGGTACCCAGGCGCTGCTGCTCAGCGCGCGCGATGCCGCCCGCAGCCTGGACACCACGCTGAAGACCACCAACGGCACCATCGAGCGCCTGGACAGGAACCTGGTGCAGCAGCTGCCGGGCATCATCGACAAGCTCGATGCCACCCTGGCCAAGCTCGACTCGGCCGCCGGCAACGCCGATTCGATCCTTGGCGAGAACCGCGCCGCGATCAACAGCTTCGCCAATGATGGCCTCGGCCAGCTCGGCCCGACGCTGACCGAGCTGCGCGGCCTGATCCGCGACCTGCGCCGGGTCAGCGATCGCCTCGAGAACAACCCCGCGCGCTACCTGCTGGGCCGCGACGCACCGAAGGAGTTCGAACCCAAATGAGCCCGCCCCCCCTTCCGCGCCTGCTGCTGGCCGCTTCAATGGTCGCCCTGCTGGGCGGCTGCTCCATTCTTGGCAGCAGCGAGAAAACCGCGGTGACGCTGTACTCGCCCTCGGTGCAGGTGAAGGCCGACCCGGCGTGGCCACAGGCCAGCTGGCAGCTGGTACTGGCCAAGCCGAGCGCCGCGCGCCTGGTCGACAGCCCGCGCATCAATGTGCGGCCGACGCCTTCGCAGATGGAGATCTACAAGGGCGCCAGCTGGGCACAGCCGGCCACCGACATGATCGAGGACACCCTGCTGCGCGGCTTCGAGGATTCCGGGCGCATCCGCGGCGTGGCGCGCAGCACCGCCGGCATCCGTGCCGACTACAAGCTGTCCACCGACGTGCGCCGCTTCGAATCGGATTACCAGGGCCAGGCCACGCCGACCGTGGTGATCGAGGTCAACGCCAAGCTGATCCACGTCGCCGACCAGCGCGTGGTGGCCGACCGTACGTTCCGCCAGGCGCAGCCGGTCGGCAGCACCGACGTACCGGCGGTGACTGCGGCGTTCGAACGTGGCCTGCAGCAGCTGGCGCAGGATGTGGTGGGGTGGACACTGGTGAGCGGGCAGGCCGACCAGCCTAACGTCGCGCGCTGATCGATCAGCGCGGCGCAATCCAGCGGAACGTCAGGTTGATCCGCTCACCCTGCACCCGCGCCATCTTCGGAAGCGCGTGCTGGTAGAACCTCTGCGTCTGCCCCGCCATTACCAGCAGATCGCCATGGCCGAGCAGGTACTCGGCCTTGCGCGCCGGATCATCGCGCCGGCGCAGCAGGAATCGACGCCATGCGCCCAGACTCAGCGACGCAATCACCGGGGCCGGACCCAACTCCGGCTCGTCATCGCTGTGCCATCCCATGTAGTCGCCGCCGCCGCGATAGCGGTTCAGCAGCACGCTGTTGAAGCGGCCGAAGCCATCGTCCTGCAGGCGCTCGCGCATGCCCTGCAGGGACGGCGGCCACGGGTGCGGCACGAATTCTGCCCCCGAGTAGCGATAGCGCGCCTGCGGATCACCTATCCAGCAGCTCAACCGTGGCGAATCCACCCAGCTGCCGAACATGCGGATGCGATGCACCTCCCACGGCACGCCGGCTTGCAGATCGCGCTGCAAGGCATCGGCCTCGGCGGGAGACAGCCAGGCCGGGAGGTGGCGGACGTCGGCATCGGGAAGGTCGTGGGGGAACAGCATGGGCGCCCCAAGGGAAAGGGGGGGCGACCGAAGGCCGCCCCGGAACGTCAGCGGCGCGCGAACGCCACGCCCGTTTTTTCCTTCAGTTCGTCATTGCTGACACCCGGCGCCGCTTCCACCAGCACCAGACCAGCATCGGTGACGTCGAACACGGCCAGGTCGGTGATGATGCGGTCGACCACGCCGACGCCGGTCAGCGGCAGCGTGCATTCGGCCAGGATCTTGTGCTCGCCGTTCTTGGCGGTTTGCTCCATCAGTACCACCACGCGCTGCACGCCGGCGACCAGGTCCATCGCGCCGCCCATGCCCTTGACCATCTTGCCGGGCACCATCCAGTTGGCCAGGTCGCCCTTGTCGGTGACCTGCATGGCGCCGAGGATGGCCAGGTTGACGTGGCCACCGCGGATCATCGCGAAGCTGTCGTGGCTGCCGAAGTAGCTGGCGCCCGCACGTGCGGTGACCGTCTGCTTGCCGGCGTTGATCAGGTCGGCGTCGACCTCGGCGTCGGTCGGGAACGGGCCAATGCCGAGCAGGCCGTTCTCCGACTGCAGCCACACATCCACGCCGTCGGGAATGTGGTTGGCGACCAGGGTCGGCAGGCCGATGCCAAGGTTCACGTAGGCGCCATCGGTCAGTTCCTGGGCGGCACGGGCCGCCATTTCATCGCGGGTCCACGCCATGTCAGTTGCCCTCCGCGCGGATGGTGCGCTGTTCGATTCGCTTCTCAGGATGCGCGTTGTGCACGATGCGGTGCACATAGATGCCCGGCAGGTGAACCTGGTCCGGATCAATCGCACCGACCGGCACCACGTCCTCCACTTCCACGATGCAGACCTTGCCGGCCATCGCGCAGGCCGGGTTGAAGTTGCGCGCGGTCTTGCGGAACACCAGGTTGCCAGCCTCGTCGGCCTTCCAGGCCTTGACCAGCGCCACGTCGGCGCGCAGCGCAGTTTCCATCACGTAGTGCTTGCCGTCGAACTCGCGGGTCTCCTTGCCCTCGGCCACCACCGTACCGTAGCCGGTGGCAGTGAAGAACGCCGGAATACCTGCGCCACCGGCACGCAGCCGCTCGGCCAGGGTGCCCTGCGGGTTGAACTCCAGCTCGAGCTCGCCGGCCAGGAACTGCCGTTCGAACTCCTTGTTCTCGCCCACGTAGGACGAAATCATCTTCTTGATCTGCCGCGTTTCCAGCAGCTGGCCCAGGCCGAAACCATCGACGCCGGCATTGTTGGAGATCACGGTCAGGCCCTTGACGCCACTGTCGCGCAGCGCCGCGATCAATGCCTCGGGAATGCCACACAGGCCGAAGCCGCCCACGGCCAGCGTCTGGCCATCGGCGACCACCCCTTGCAGGGCCTCCGCCGCACTGGCGAAACGCTTGCTGCGCTTGCCGGTGGAAGTCGATTGCTGCATTGCTGTACTACCCTGCACGTTGAGGATGACCGCATTCTAGCTGGAGGGCGGCGAAGGGCCTGGATGCGCCGCAGCATTGCACGGGCATCGCACAGGGTTCCGTAGAATGCCGGGTTCCCCTGCCAATGGCCGGCCCCGTGCCCGCCCCACCCTCGTTGATGGCCCATACCTACACCGAAGAAGACCTGCTCCGCTGGCTGGAAGGCCGGACGCTGGAAATGAGCGACCATGGCCTGTCGGAAGTCCATAGCATGCGTCTGTTCGGTGACATTCTGGTCGCTGAGGTAAAGATCCCGGCCAAGTACTCCTACCGGGTGGAGATCGACCTGGCCGCCAGTCTTCGCCATCCGCGCAGCCTGCTGCGCAACCGGTGTTCCTGCCCGCTCGGCCACGACTGCATGCACGTGGCGGCTGTGCTGGCGCAGATGCTGCAGCAGATCGACCATACGCCCCCCATGCCCGACGACAGCAGCACGCTGCCAACGCTGCTGATCCGTTCGATGACCCCCGTCCTGCGCCTGCATACGGTCGAGTTCCGTCCGCCGTGGCTCGGCCCACGCGACCCTTCGCAATGGGCCGATATCGCCACCGTGGCCTTCGAATACGACGAGCACGTGCGGTTCCTGGATGATCCGAGCCTGTTCGCACACGATCCGGAGGGCCAGCTTGCGCTGCTGCCCCGCGACCTGGCCGAGGAATCACGGCGCGAGGCCGAGCTGCGCACGGTGGGGCTGCACCGCGACACGGCGCCGCGGGCGCCATTGGAGGGCGCAGGACCTCAGTTCCAGCTGCGCACCCATGACTGGACACGGTTCCTGCTGGACGACGTACCGCGCCTGGAAGCCTTGGGCTGGAAGGTGGAGACGGACGACGATTTCCGCCATCGCATCACCCGGGTGGATGAGATCGACCTGGACATCCAGGCGGACCCGGCGGATGCGGGCTGGTTCAACCTGGGCCTGGACATCCAGGTGGAAGGCCGCAACGTGTCGATGGTTCCGCTGCTGCAGCAGGTGCTGCAGTCCGATCCCCGATGGATGCGTGGCCAGCTGGACGCCATCGGCGACGATGAGAACATCCTGTTGACGACGGGCGACAACGCGCGCCTGGCATTGCGGGCCGCACGACTGAAACCGATCATGGCCCTGTTGGCGGACCTGTTCGCCCAGCGTGGCGCGCCGCTGCGCCTGTCTGCGCTTGACCGTGGCCGCCTGCAGGCGCTGCAGGACACGGCGCGCCTTCAGTTCCGGGGGCGCAAGGACACCCAGGCACTGGTGCAGCGGCTGATGCAGGCACCCGCAGTGGGCGAAGTGCCGCCGCCGGCAGGGCTGGTGGCAACGCTGCGTGCCTATCAGCGCGAAGGCCTGTCGTGGCTGCAGTACCTGCGCCAGCAGGGCCTGGGGGGCGTACTGGCCGATGACATGGGCCTGGGCAAAACCGTGCAGACGCTGGCGCATGTGCTGGTCGAGAAGGAAGCCGGTCGCCTGGACCGTCCGGCGCTGCTGGTGGTGCCCACTTCGCTGCTGCACAACTGGCAGAGCGAAGCGGCACGCTTCACCCCGGGCCTGCGCGTGCTGACCCTGCACGGGCCGGCACGTGAAACGCTGTTCGAGGCGATTCCCGGGCACGACCTTGTACTGACCACCTATCCTCTGCTGTGGCGCGACGAGCAGGCGCTGCAGGCACATACCTACCATCTGCTGATTCTGGATGAAGCCCAGCAGGTGAAGAATCCGAAGTCACGCGCGGCCATCACCCTGCGCACGCTGCAGGCGCGCCACCGGCTGTGCCTGACCGGCACGCCGCTGGAAAACCACCTGGGCGAACTGTGGACGCAGTTCGACTTCCTGCTGCCCGGCCTGCTAGGCAGCGAGAAACAGTTCAACCAGCATTGGCGCCATCCGATCGAACGTGGCAGCGACCACCGCCGCGCCACCTTGCTGGCGCAACGGCTGCGTCCGTTCATACTGCGCCGGCGCAAGGACCAGGTGGCGTCAGAGCTTCCGCCCAAGACCGTCATTACCCGCGCGGTGGAAATGGAGAGCGGCCAGCGTGATCTCTATGAAACCGTGCGCGCAGCGATGGAAAAGCAGGTGCGCGAAGCCATCAGCGGCACCGGGCTGGCGCGCAGCCACATCGTGGTACTGGATGCGTTGCTGAAGCTGCGCCAGGTCTGCTGCGATCCGCGCCTGCTGCCTGGTGATGCGCCGGCGCGCAATGCGGGCTCAGCCAAGCTGGACCTGCTGCGCGAGATGCTGCCGTCGATGGTCGAGGAAGGCCGGCGCATCCTGCTGTTCTCGCAGTTCACCGGCATGCTCGCGCTGATCGCGCAGGCACTGGATCAGCTGGGCTTGGCCTATGTGACCCTGACCGGCGACACCCGGGACCGGGCCACGCCGGTGCAGCGCTTCATGCAGGGCGAGGTGCCGGTATTCCTGATCAGCCTGAGGGCAGGTGGCGTCGGGTTGAACCTGACCGCCGCCGATACCGTCATCCACTTCGACCCGTGGTGGAATCCGGCGGCCGAAAACCAGGCCAGCGATCGCGCCCATCGCATCGGCCAGCAGCAGCCGGTGTTCGTTTACCGGCTGATCGCCGCAGGCAGCATCGAAGAACGGATTGCCGAGCTGCAGGAGCGCAAGGCCACGCTGGCCGACTCGATTCTCGAAGGCGGCGGCGCTACGGGGCCACGCTTCAGCGAAGAAGACGTGCAGGCGCTGCTGGCGCCGTTGCCGGGCCTGCCCGGCAAGCGTTTGCGCAAAGCGGGCAAGCGGTCGACACGAAGCTGACCTCCGGACGCCAGTCAGGTGGCGTTCCCCGATGGAAACGATTCCCATACATGACTGGGACTACAATTGGGGACTGAGCTCACAAAGGAACTGATCGATGCCCCTGCCCGCCTTCAAGGCCTACGATATCCGCGGCCGTGTGCCGGAAGAACTGAACGAAGACCTGGCCCGCCGCATCGGCGTCGCCTTGGCCGCGCAGCTCGCTCCCGGTCCAGTGGTCCTCGGCCACGATGTGCGCCTGACCAGCCCGGCGCTGCAGGATTCACTGGCCACCGGCCTGCGTGGTACCGGGCGCGAGGTGATCGACATCGGCCTGTGCGGCACGGAAGAAGTCTATTTCCAGACCGACCATCTGGGCGCGGCAGGCGGCGTGATGGTCACCGCCAGCCACAACCCGATGGATTACAACGGCATGAAGCTGGTCAAGGAGAATGCCCGGCCGATCAGCTCCGATACCGGCCTGTTCGCGATTTCCGATGCGGTTGCCGCCGATACGTCCGCGGCGCAACCGCCGCGTGCCGCGCAGAGCGCCCGGCACGACAAGAGCGCGTACATCCAGCACCTGCTGAGCTATGTCGACGCCGGCAAGCTGCGGCCGCTGAAGCTGGTGGTCAACGCCGGTAACGGCGGCGCCGGTGCCATCGTCGACCTGCTGGCACCGCACCTGCCGTTCGAGTTCATCCGCATCTGCCACGAACCGGACGGCAGCTTCCCCAACGGCATTCCCAACCCGCTTCTGCCGGAGAACCGCGCCGCCACTGCCGACGCGGTGCGCGAACACGGCGCGGATTTCGGCATTGCCTGGGATGGTGACTTCGACCGTTGCTTCTTCTTCGACCATACCGGCCGTTTCATCGAGGGCTACTACCTGGTGGGCCTGCTGGCCAAGGCGATCCTGGCGCGTAACCCGGGCGGCAAGGTCGTGCATGACCCGCGCCTGGTCTGGAACACCGTGGACATGGTCGAGCAGGCCGGCGGTGTACCGGTGCAGTGCAAGAGCGGCCACGCCTTCATCAAGGAAAAGATGCGCGCCGAGGATGCAGTGTATGGCGGCGAGATGAGCGCCCATCACTACTTCCGCGAATTCGCCTATGCCGACTCCGGCATGATCCCGTGGCTGCTGATCGCCCAGCTGATTTCCGAAAGCGGCCGCTCGCTGGCCGACTGGGTCGAAGACCGCATGGCGGCCTATCCGTGCAGTGGCGAGATCAACTTCAAGGTGGCCGATGCCAAGGCCGCTGTGGCCCGCGTCATGGCGCACTTCGCGGCGCAAGCGCCGGTACTGGACCACACCGACGGCATCAGTGCCGACTTCGGCGACTGGCGCTTCAACCTGCGCAGCTCCAACACCGAGCCGCTGCTGCGCCTGAACGTTGAAGCCCGCGGCGACGCAGGGCTGATGCAGGCCCGCACTGATGAAATTTCCCACCTCCTTCAGCAGTAACCAAGGACGACCATGAGCATCATCCAGCCCGTCATTCTGTCCGGTGGCTCCGGCACCCGCCTGTGGCCGCTGTCGCGCGAGTCCTACCCCAAGCAGTTCCTGCCGTTGGCCAGCGAGCTGACGATGCTGCAGGCCACCTGGCAGCGCGTCGCTCCCATCGCCGCGCATGGCCCGCTGGTGATCGCCAACGAGGAGCACCGCTTCGTCGCTGCCGAGCAGCTGCAGCAGGTCGGCGCCGAGCCGGCTGGCATCATCCTGGAGCCGGTGGGCCGCAATACGGCGCCGGCGATCGCGGTCGCAGCCCTGGAGGCCACCCGCGACGGCGCCGATGCGCTGCTGCTGGTGCTGCCCTCGGACCATGTGATCACCGATGAAGCCGCCTTCCGCAGCGCCGTGCAGGCCGCCGCCAGTGCCGCCGAAACCGGCAAGCTGGTGACCTTCGGCATCGTCCCGACCGGTCCGGAAACCGGCTACGGCTATATCAAGGCCGCCGATGGCCAGGGCCTGCGTGCGGTCGAGCGCTTTGTCGAAAAGCCCGACCTTGAGACCGCCACCGGTTACGTCAGCAGCGGCCAGTATTACTGGAACAGCGGCATGTTCCTGTTCAAGGCCTCGCGCTACCTGCAGGAACTTGAGCACGTCCAGCCCGACATGCTGGCCGGCAGCCGCCAGGCCTGGCAGCAGGCCCGTCGCGATTCGGATTTCACCCGTCTGGACAAGGACGCCTTCGCTGCGGTTCCTTCCGACTCCATCGACTACGCGGTGATGGAAAAAACCGCAGACGCCGTGGTGATTCCGCTGGACGCCGGCTGGAACGATGTCGGCTCGTGGACGGCGCTGCGCGATGTCTCGCAGCAGGACGGCGATGGCAACGCCCACCAGGGCGATGTGATCGCCATCGACTGCCGCAACACCTATGCCTATGCACAGCGCCTGGTGGCGCTGGTCGGCCTGGATGACGTGATTGTCGTCGAGACCGACGACGCGGTGCTGGTCGGCAAAGCCGACCGCATGCAGGAGGTCAAGACCGTGGTGGCACAGCTGAAGGCCGAAGGCCGCAGCGAGGCCACCTGGCATCGCAAGGTCTATCGCCCGTGGGGCGCCTACGATTCGATCGACAACGGCGAGCGCTTCCAGGTCAAGCGCATCACGGTCAAGCCCGGTGGCACGCTCAGCCTGCAGATGCACCACCATCGCGCCGAGCACTGGATCGTGGTCAGCGGCACCGCCGAGGTGACCCGTGGCGATGAAGTGATCCTGCTCAGCGAGAACCAGAGCACCTACATTCCGCTGGGCGTGACCCACCGCCTGCGCAACCCCGGAAAACTGCCGCTGGAACTGATCGAAGTACAGTCGGGCAGCTACCTGGGCGAGGATGACATCGTGCGCTTCGAGGATACCTACGGGCGCAGTTGAGGTGGGTTGCCAATCCTGCAACCGGCCAAGGGCGTTACAGAGAAAAGCCAGGGTCAATGACCCTGGCTTTTTCGTTGATCAGTTGCAAAGTGAGACCACTAAGGGTGTGTCAGGCTGACAACCGAAAAAGCGACACTATTGGCACCGGTAGTCTTTGCTCATCTGACTGTCTCGGAATGGATCAGTAAGCGCATCGGTGTACTGACCCATCAACAGCCTATGAGTCGGCAGCAGATTCTTCCTGTAGAAACGACTGAAAGATGCCAACCTCTCACCGCGCTCCGTCAACTTCACACAACCGCGCTGGATCTCGATGGTGCCGGACTGCAACTGCTCCGTCAGGCGCACTTCTACCAGGTGGTGCTCTCGCACGTACTCATCCGTAAAAACTTCACGGAACGCATCCTCCCGGATCCCTCCCCCTCGCTGCTGCAACTTCTCAAGAATGTAAAACGACAGCGAACGATCAATGACGGTCGGCACTGAAATTGCGAACAAGTACCCGCCAAGCAACCAGATTGTAGCGAGCTGAATCAACTCGAGCTTGCTGAATTCACTGAACCATTTGAATAAATGAAGCGTGCCAAACACGAGTACCAATGCGATCGCCGCATCAAGCACGCTGGCATAGAAAACTACGTTGACCCGGAAGTACCGCATATGGATGTAGTACGTGAGCAGCAGCGCAACAATGAAGACGGCAGTTGCCAAACCTGCCCGCAAGTACTTGTTCATTTGAACACCAAAAGTTTATTCGCTATGAAACTGAAAGCCATCTGCACCGCAGTTGCTATGAGAAATCCAATGCGATAGTCGTATCCCAATCGATCTGCCCAGATGTACATCACTAGGGCATGCAACGCTGCTATCGCAACATACACGACCAGGAACAGCGAGCCCTGCTTGAGCAGACTGCCCTGCTGACCGTGGAAGACGAAATAGCGATTACCGACGAAGGAGACAGCGATACCGAAAACTGCGGCTATCGCATTGGCAATGCCCGCGACAGGAATCTGGAGAACTTCAATATTGAAATGCAGCACCCCATAGTGCACGACCGTAGCTACGACTCCGTTGATGACGTAGCGAACGAACTGGCCGGACAACAGTCGCTCACTGCCGGCCGGCATACTGAATCTCTGCAACGAACTCCCGGTAGCTCCCTGCAACCAAGACGCCCCCGCTACGGATCATGCCCGAAAGCATCAGAATGATCAGCGTCAACGCAGCGGTCTGCAGAAACACCAGCAAGAGGATTCCAAACGCAAGAGAAAACCAACCCGGAGTCGCGAACCCGAGAGCTTTAAGGAGCAGAGCAAGAACGCCACCGCAGACCGATAGTCCTGCAACCAGTGTGCACGCAATACCCACACGCACGAGCACGTCCTCCGCAAAGACCATCAGCGCACGGAAGCCATGCAATGCCAAACCGACGAAATTCATCTTGCTGCGGCCCGCATAACGCGGCCCCCGATCCAGCGAGCAGGTCTGCACCCGCAACTTCGACCCCAGCACAGCAGCAGCGACGTGAGTCCACAACTCCTGCATCGAGGCCAGTCGACGGACTGCAGGCATCTTGGCTGCCATGAAGTTGCCAAAACTGATCCGGCGCCCACTGAGAAGCGAGAACAGCATCTTGTATACAACATAGAAAGCCTTGAACTTCAAGGATTCCACTCGACTTTTCCGACTCGCGACGACCACATCCACCTCGGGCGAATCCAGCGCTGAAACCAGCTCGGTCATGCTTTCCGGCGTATCTTCGCCATCGGAATCCATGGCAACTACAACCACATCATCCCCGAAGTGCTCGGCTACATAACTAAGACCAATTGCGATCGCGCGTTGATGCCCTACATTGCGGCGCAACTTGATCACCACACCATCAAGGGCCGCAGCCCGAATTGCCGAAACATCAAGGGGCTGACGCACGGATCCGTCATCGACAGCCACGATGTAGGTGTCGAGCCCCTGCGTTCGGGCAATCTCAAGGAACAACTTGGATGACGCTTCCAAGTCCTCGTACACGGGCATCACCACGACCTTGCGCATCAGTTCTTCCTCATGCCTGCAGGCGGTGACGGAAATATGCGATGGTTTCCTTCAGGCCATCCTCAAGACAGACCTTCGGCTCCCAGTCGAACGTTGACTTTGCAAGACTGATGTCGGGCTGACGCTGTTTCGGATCGTCCGAAGGCAACGGGCGGAACTCGATGGTCGAGTGCCCGCCGACAAGGCGCAGAACCGTCTCAGCCAGCTCCAGCATCGTAAATTCGCCGGGATTGCCGATGTTGACTGGACCAGTGAAATCGGCGGGGGAATCCATCAGACGCAACATCCCCTCCACCAGGTCATCGACATAGCAGAAGCTACGGGTCTGTGTACCATCGCCGTAGATCGTAATAGGCTCACCTTTGAGCGCCTGTACAATGAAATTGCTCACCACCCGCCCATCACTTGGATGCATGCGCGGGCCATAGGTATTGAAGATCCGCATCACCTTGATCTCCAACTGATGTTGACGCCAGTAGTCGAAGAACAAGGTCTCCGCACAGCGCTTGCCCTCGTCATAACAGCTGCGGATGCCGATCGGGTTCACGCGTCCCCAGTAGCCTTCGACCTGCGGATGGATCTCGGGATCACCGTAGACCTCGCTGGTACTTGCCTGGAGGATGCGCGCCCCAACACGCTTGGCCAGGCCAAGCATGTTGATGGCTCCGTGGACACTGGTCTTGGTGGTCTGCACCGGATCGTACTGATAATGCACGGGCGAGGCGGGGCAAGCCAGGTTGAAGATGCGGTCCACTTCGACATACAGGGGAAATGTGACGTCGTGTCGCATCAACTCAAAGCGGGGATGGTCCAGCAGACCCTGAACATTGGCCTTGCTTCCGGTGTAGAAATTGTCCACGCAGAGAACATCGTGCCCAGCCTCGATCAGCCGATCGCAAAGGTGGGAACCGAGGAAACCGGCACCACCGGTAACCAGAATGCGTTTTTGCTCTTCAAGTTTCAAAGCTGACCTCGGCATTTTGAAGTTGCGACCATGGAGGCGAATGGGACTGTACACATGGATAGGCACAGACTGATCGCGGTGATTGTATGCGAAAACAAGGAGTCGCCTCCGGCAAACCGAGCGTACTCCCCACACCTCAGCCGTTGGCCGGTACCAGCTCAGTCATCACCCGCTTCAGGCCATCCTGCCAGGCCGGCAGCACGATGCCGAAATCCTGCTGCAGCTTGCGGTTGTCCAGCACCGACCAGGCCGGACGTTTGGCCGGGGTCGGATACTCGGAACTGGGAATCGCCTCGACCGACGGCGCCTTCGACAGCACGCCCGAAGACAGAGCCTCCGCGAAGATCGCCTCGGCAAAACCGTGCCAGCTGGTCTGGCCACTGGCGGTCAGGTGCCAGGTACCGGACAACGGATCCGGATACTGCAGCGCCTGCGCAGTGACATCGGCGATCAGCGCGGCCGGGGTCGGCGTGCCGATCTGGTCGGCCACCACACGCAGCTGGTCGCGCTCGGCGCCCACCCGCAACATCGTGCGCAGGAAATTGGCACCGTGCGAGGCATACACCCACGCCGTGCGGAAGATCAGGTGACGACCACCGGCGGCGCGCACGGCGTCTTCGCCATCCCGCTTGCTGGTGCCATAGACGCCCAGCGGCGCGGTCGCTTCGTCTTCGCGGTAGGGCGCACTGCCCTGACCGTCGAACACGTAGTCGGTGGAGTAATGCACGAAGGGCACGCCATGCGCCGCGCACCAGCGCGCGATCACACCCGGTGCCTGCGAGTTGGCCGCGAACGCGGCCTCGGCGTCCTGTTCGGCGCGATCCACCGCCGTGTAGGCCGCGGCATTGACCACCACCGACGGCCGCAGCCGGTCCAGCAGGGCTGTCAGGCTGTCAGGCTGGCCGAAATCAGCGGTTTCACAGGGGCTGCCATCAGGCAGGACGCCGCTACGGGTGGTTGCAACCACCTTGCCCAGGGGCGCCAGCGCGCGCAGCAGCTCCTGGCCGACCTGGCCGTTGCCGCCAAAGACCAGCACGGTCATGGCGCGTAAACCGGCAGGCGGTCTTCGGCAATGTCCTTCAGGAAGAGCGCGTTCTCGTCCTTGGCCGACAGCGTCGGTGCACTGACCGGCCAGTCCACGGCGATATCCGCATCGTTCCAGCGCACGCCTGCATCGAAGTCCTTCAGGTAGACCTCGGTGCACAGATAGCTGAACACCGCGCGCTCGGACAGTACAGCAAAGCCGTGGGCGAAGCCTTCCGGAATCCAGAACTGCTTCTTGTTCTCCGCGCTCAGCACCACCGCTTCCCACTGGCCGAAGGTCGGCGAGCCGCGGCGGATGTCCACGGCCACGTCATAGACCTCGCCTTCCAGCACGCTGACCAGCTTGCCCTGCGGGCGCGGCCACTGGTAATGCAGGCCACGCAGCACGCCCTGCGCCGAGGTGGACACGTTGCTCTGCACGAAACGATCCGGCAGGCCCAGCGCGGCGAAACGCTCGGCATTCCAGGTTTCAAAGAAATAACCGCGGGCATCGCCGAACACGGCCGGCTCGATCACCACGCAGCCGGGCAACTTGGTTTCAATTACTTTCACGGAACGACTCCACGCTGGGCGAGCGTGTGCAGGTACTGGCCGTAGCCATTCTTGATCAGCGGCGCGGCGAGTGCCTCCAGCTGTTCGGCGGTGATCCAGCCCTGGCCAAACGCGATTTCTTCCGGGCAGCAGACCTGCAGGCCCTGGCGGGTCTGGATGGTCTCGATGAAGTTGGAGGCTTCCAGCAGCGACTGGTGTGTGCCGGTATCCAGCCACGCATAGCCACGGCCGAGCGCTTCCAGGTGAAGATTGCCTTCTTCCAGGTAGCGCTTGTTGAGATCGGTGATCTCCAGCTCACCACGCGGCGACGGCTTCAGTTCGGCCGCGTAATCGCTGGCCTTGCCATCATAGAAGTACAGGCCGGTCACCGCATAGTTGGAGCGCGGCTTCTCCGGCTTCTCCACCAGATCGATCACCTTGCCGCTCTGGTCGAACTCGGCCACGCCGTAGCGCTCCGGATCATTCACCCAGTAGCCGAACACGGTCGAGCCGTGCACGCGGTCGTCTGCACGCTTGAGCACCTCGCGCAGGCCGTGGCCGTGGAAGATGTTGTCGCCCAGCACCAGGCAGCTCGGCTTGCCGGCGACGAAGTCGCGGCCGATCAGGTAGGCCTGGGCCAGGCCATCCGGACTCGGCTGCACCGCGTACTGGATGTCCATGCCCCATTGCGAACCGTCGCCCAGCAGCTGCTGGAACAGCGCCTGTTCGTGCGGAGTATTGATGATCAACACTTCGCGGATGCCCGCCAGCATCAGCACGCTGAGCGGGTAGTAGATCATCGGCTTGTCGTACACCGGCAACAGCTGCTTGCTGACGCCCTTGGTGATCGGATACAGCCGGGTGCCGGAACCGCCGGCCAGGATGATGCCCTTACGTTGCGTCATGTTATCTCCCGGCCTCAGGCGGCAGTGCCGATGCGCTGCAGGCGGTAGCTGCCATCCAGCACGCCGTTGACCCATTCCTGGTTGTCCAGGTACCAGTCGACGGTGAACGTGATGCCCTGCTCGAAGGTGTAGGCCGGTTCCCAGCCCAGGTCGTTCTTCAGCTTGGAGGCATCGATCGCATAGCGGCGGTCATGGCCGGGGCGGTCGGTGACGTAGGTGATCTGGCTGCTGCGCGGCTGTCCATCCGCGCGCGGGCGGCGCTGGTCCAGCAGCGCACAGATGGCCTGCACCACTTCGATGTTCTGCTTTTCCGAGTTGCCGCCGACGTTGTAGGTCTCGCCGACCTGGCCCTTGGCCAGCACGGTGCGGATCGCTTCGCAGTGGTCGGACACGAACAGCCAGTCGCGCACCTGCTTGCCATCGCCGTACACCGGCAGCGGCTCGCCAGCCAGCGCCTTGGCGATCACCAGCGGGATCAGCTTCTCGGGGAAGTGGTACGGGCCGTAGTTGTTGGAGCAGTTGGTGGTCAGTACCGGCAGCCCGTAGGTGTGGTGGAAGGCACGGACCAGGTGGTCCGAAGCGGCCTTCGACGCCGAGTACGGCGAATTCGGGGCGTACGGTGTGGTTTCGCTGAACTTGCCGGTCTCGCCCAGAGTGCCGTACACCTCGTCGGTGGACACGTGCAGGAAGCGGAAGGCCGCGCCCTGTTCGGCCGGCAGCGCCTTCCAGTAGTCACGGACCGCTTCCAGCAGGCCCAGGGTGCCCACCACATTGGTCTGGATGAAGGCACCGGGACCGTCGATGGAGCGGTCAACGTGGCTTTCGGCGGCGAAGTTCACCACGGCATCCGGCCGGTGTTCGGCCAGCAGGTTCGCGACCAGGGCCTGGTCGCCGATATCGCCCTGCACGAACAGGTGGTTGGGGTTGCCGTCCAGGCTGGACAGGGTCTTCAGGTTGCCGGCGTAGGTCAGCACATCGAGGTTGATGACCTTGACGCCGCGCGCGACGGCCTCGAGAACGAAGTTACCGCCAATGAATCCGGCGCCGCCGGTGACAAGCCATGTGGGCACTACCTGTTCTCCTGATCGAAATTCATCCAAGGAGCGCCCACGGGCGCCCCAGCACAGCGTGACAGGATACATCCCGATGGCCTTCACGATCGCCTGCGTGACGTGAACACGCGCTCGCGGAGGTGCTTTTTTGCCGCGCCGCAACATAACCATACGCATTCGCATGGTCACCCCAAGCCAGCTAGAATCGGGGTCCCACCCCCGAACCGGTTGCTGTTCCAGGACCGGACGTTCTCCCTGTTACTGAAGGACCCCGTACCAGATGAAAATCCTCGTCGCGTACAAGCGCGTGGTGGACTACAACGTCCGCATTCAGGTCAAGCCGGACGGTTCCGGCGTGGTCACCGACGGCGTCAAGCTGTCCCCCAACCCCTTCGATGAAATCGCCCTGGAAGAAGCCTTGCGCCTGCGCGACAAGGGCATCGCCAGCGAAGTCGTGGTTGCCACCATCGCCCCGGCCGACGCCCAGGCGCACCTGCGCAACGGCCTGGCCATGGGCGCCAACCGCGCCATCCATGTCGTCACCGACCAGGCCATCCAGCCGCTGACCGCGTCGCGCACCCTGCTCAAGCTGATCGAGAAGGAACAGCCGGACCTGGTGATCCTCGGCAAGCAGGCCATTGACGACGACGCCAACCAGACCGGCCAGATGCTGGCCACGCTGTGGGGCCGCCCGCAGGCGACCTTCGCCAGCAAGCTGGAGATTGCCGACGGCAAGGCCACGGTGACCCGTGAAGTCGACGCCGGTCTGGAAACACTGGAAGTGGATCTGCCGGCCGTGGTCACCACCGACCTGCGCCTGAACGAGCCGCGCTTCATCAAGCTGCCGGACATCATGAAGGCCAAGGCCAAGCCGCTGGAGACCCTGCAGCTGGCCGATCTGGGCGTTGAAGCCGCCGACACCTTCAAGACCACCCAGTACGCCGCGCCGTCCAAGCGCAGCAAGGGTGTGATGGTCAAGGACGCGGCCGAACTGGTTGCCGCACTCAAGCAGAAGGGGCTGCTGTAATGAGCAGGATTCTCGTCATCGCCGAACACCACGACGGCAAGCTCAACGCCGCCACCGCCAAGACCGTCAGCGCCGCCGCTGCCATCAGCGGTGCCAGCATCGATGTGGTGGTGCTGGCCGCCGATCCGGCCGCCGTCGCCGCTGAAGCCGCGAAGATCGCCGGCGTCGCCAAGGTCCTGACCGTGGCCAACGCCGCCAACGCGCAGGCCATCGCCCAGGTGCTGGCGCCGCAGATCGCGCAGCTGGCCAAGGGCTACACCCACGTGTTCGGCCCGTCGACCACCTTCGGCAAGGACCTGATGCCGTGTGTGGCCGCCCTGCTCGGCGTCAACCAGGTCTCCGACCTGATGACCGTCGAAGGCAGCCGCACCTTCAAGCGCCCGATCTACGCCGGCAATGCGATCATCACCGTGGAAGCCCCAGCCGACCAGATCGTGGTTGCCACCGTGCGTGCCGCGTCGTGGCCGGAAGCCGCCCAGGGCGGCAGCGCCGCCATTGAAGCGGCGAGCGTCGACGCCGCGCTGCCAACCCACACGCGCTTCGTCGGCCTGGCCGCCGGTGCCAGCGACCGTCCGGACCTGCAGAGCGCCAAGCGCGTGGTTTCCGGTGGTCGTGGTGTCGGTTCGGAAGAGAACTTCAAGGTCATCTTCCAGCTGGCTGACAAGCTCGGTGCCGCCGTCGGTGCCTCGCGCGCTGCGGTCGATGCCGGCTACGTGCCCAGCGACCTGCAGGTTGGCCAGACCGGCAAGATCATCGCGCCGGAACTGTACGTGGCTGTGGGTATCAGCGGTGCCATCCAGCACCTGACCGGCATCAAGGATGCCGGCACGATTGTCGCGATCAACAAGGACGGCGATGCGCCGATCTTCGAGATCGCCGATATCGGCCTGGTGGGGGATCTGTTTGCGATCCTGCCGGAGCTGGAAAAGGCACTAAGCTGATGCTTTGGGCAGGGCACCCCCAGGGTGCCCTGCTTCCAGCAGATTCAGTTGTCTCCGAACAGGTCCCGGGTATAGACCTTGTCTGAGACGTCATCAAGTTCGGAAGACATACGATTGCTGATGATCACATCGGCCTCGCGCTTGAAGAGAGCCAGATCATTGACGACTCTCGACCGGAAGAATTCTGGATCCGGGCAGTTCGGTTCATGGACAATTACCTCTACTCCCTTGCTCTTTATGCGCTTCATCACGCCTTGGATGCTTGAAGAGCGGAAGTTGTCTGAACCGCTTTTCATGATCAGACGGTAGACGCCAACAACCTTGGGCTTGCGCTTGAGGATCTGCTCGGCAATGAAATCCTTTCGCGTGGTATTGGATTCAACAATCGCGCGGATCAGATTCTGAGGAACGCTGCTGTAGTTCGCCAACAACTGCTTTGTGTCCTTCGGAAGGCAGTAGCCGCCGTATCCGAAAGAAGGGTTGTTGTAGTGTCCACCAATGCGTGGATCCAGGCTTACGCCCCGGATGATCTGCTTGCTATCCAGCCCGTGGCTGACAGCATAACTATCCAGTTCATTGAAGTACGATACCCGCATGGCCAGGTAGGTGTTGGCAAAAAGCTTGATTGCCTCCGCTTCGGTTGGATCAGTAAACAGGATGGGAACATCCTTCTTGATCGCCGCATCGCTCAGTAGGGCCGCAAATATCTCCGCGCGCTCGGACTTCTCGCCAACGATGATCCGAGAAGGATGCAGATTGTCATGTAGAGCACGCCCTTCTCGCAGGAACTCTGGCGAGAAAATGATGTTCCGGGTCCCGAACTTGGCTCGCACACTCTCCACGTAACCAACCGGAATGGTGGACTTGATGACCATGGTAGCCTCAGGAGCAATCTGTAGCACCTGAGAAATCACCGATTCGATCGACGAA
Source organism: Stenotrophomonas maltophilia group sp. msm1 (assembly GCF_032025805.1). Lineage (NCBI taxonomy): Bacteria > Pseudomonadati > Pseudomonadota > Gammaproteobacteria > Lysobacterales > Lysobacteraceae > Stenotrophomonas > Stenotrophomonas maltophilia group sp. msm1. The sequence continues at coordinate 1,283,861 of NZ_JAVSKH010000001.1, read as the reverse complement.
GTGTTGAAGTAATTTGTTTCGGGGTCGTAATCGGTAGGCGTGGAAATGATGACGAATGCTGCTCCAGCATACGCATCGACCGGATCCAGTGTCGCCCGGAAATCAAGCCCGCCGCCCTGCAATGCGGCCTCGAGCTCAGGGTCGGCAATCGGAGACACGCCTCTGTTGAGCAACTTGACTTTTTCTTCAACGACATCGACAGCAACAACTTCATGCTGGCGAGCAAGAAGCACACCATTGGACAATCCCACGTAACCCGTACCCGCAACCGCAATCTTCACAATAGTCTCTCTATCAGTATTGCCAAGCATCACATGACCACGAGCATCCTAGGCACTCTCATGCCTTCGTCGTGGAACCAGAAGACCAACTCCTGAACCAAGCTTACTTCAAGCATGTAGTGATCGGGAGGCGCCTCAGCGTTGAAGGAAACATCTACCGCCTTCCCGGGCGATAGCTCAAGCGAAAGATCCTTGCGTGCGTCCCAACCCGGCGGCGCGCAATTACCTTCAACAGGCACCCAGCGCCAAGAAAGCCGAACATTTCACCCTTCAGTCTCGATGGTTTTCAAGATCGAATCTGAACCATTTCTTATCCGAACCCTAGCGCTGACACCACCGACCACTGGTGAACACTCCATGATAAGAAGCTCAATTCTGGCCGCCACATCCAGTGCAATTCGACCAGCGAAGGGAACTACATAACACAACGTCCTCACCCGCCACCTGCTTCCGGAAATACTCTTCGTAGCCCCCTGAAAAGCACGAATCCGCGCAAATCGAAGCGCCACGATAGTTGTCAAGAATGAACTCTGGTCTCGCATTATCATCTACAATGACCACGCGCTTTCGATAATCCGGTGGCATATCCAGCAACGCCATATCAAGTGGTGTCCTACTGACGGCCTTTATTGAAATCAACCGTCCACCCTTCAGATCAACTACAGACTCGATCGCGGATCTGTTTGCCAGCCCCCAGTAATCGACCTCAAATCGTCGCTTCCAATCAGAGCCCGCAAGAAGGTTGAAGTAGACCTTCTGCAGGGGGTGCGCCATCACCATCCAACCGATCTGCACGGCGAATAAAGATAGGCGATCGCCAGTTCAATCCTCTCGCCCCGACGCACTATTTGGACCAACGCAGAAGCAGTACCAATCGCGGCCAGAACTAGGACTGCCGGCGGCGTGGTTATTGCTATCCAGACCGGGAGGTTGTGCCAAGGAAGATCAGTCGCTTGGTACACACGACCGAGGTAGAGGACCTCATTATCCCACCGGAGATGCGCCATTCGTTCAAAAGCGAAATGAAATTCCGAACAGGCGCCCCCCCAGAGGAATGGAAACATTACGTAGACGGCAGCCGCAGTGCAAAAGGTGTAAAGCAGGAACAACCTGAACACATGGCCGCCGGATCTCTTTGCCTGTACCATCTGAATAACAAGTAGAATAATAGTCAGGGGCAGAAGCACGACCCCCATGATTCGGATATCGATAGCAAACCCCGTGGCCACTCCATGGAGGACCATTGCTTCGACACGCCCGGAAATCAGCACCCTCGTCAACGTCCACGTCGATATGGCCATTGCAGCCATGAACGCAATATCCTTGGAATTGTAAAACGACTCAGCAAAAACTCTGGGAGAAAGCGCCATTAAAATCGCCGCTGCGAGCGCGACGGCCTGGTTCGCGTATGCAAGCCGGGCTGTTCGATAGATGGCGAAAACACCCAAGGCAGAGAGCACCAATGTCAACAGATGCCTTAGCGGCCAGATCCGCTCCCCCTCTACCCCAGTCAACCGCTCTGCCGCGGCAAGCGGAAGCTCAAAGGCTACTGCATAATCTCTGTCCTGCCACGTTGAAAGGTCGGGTATCGATCTGAGCTCCTCCTGCAAAGCTCCCGAACCCACCACGCCATCAACATACTTGAGGTTGACCAGTCCATTCATCCGGGACGTTGGCTCATCCCAAGAGACAGCGTAATCCGAGTAAATCAGGACTCCCGCCAACAGGTAGACCACGAAAGCCGCTGCAGCGAAATACCTTCCTGAGACCCGCATCCCTCCTCCCCTGACCGCATGAATGAGGCCCGCAGAGGCTGGAGCCAACCGCGTTCCCTCAGCGGTTCAGCGGGGTTGAGGCAACCGTCATTCCCTCGTCGCTGAACCAGAAAACAGTCTCCTGAACCAAATTCGCCTGCAAGGTTCCTGCCCCACGGTTCAATCCACTGGCGTGGAATTCCACGTTGGCCGATTCACCCGGCGCCAACTGTAGCATCAAGTCCTGGCGGGTATCCCATCCCGGGGGTGCCTTGTCCTCACCGGGCTGCACGACCCGCCATGAGAGGCGAACATTGCGTCCAGCCACCTCAAGGGTACTGATGTCCTGGGAAGATCCGTTATGGATAGTTACAGTGACCCTCGCCCCGCCCTCATCATAGATCACACTTGCGATTGCAATGCTGACATTGCGCGCGACCCCTGCCGGGATCCGGCCCGAAAATCGTGCCAATCGTCCGCCAACGCATTCTTGCTTGGGAACCATCACGATCCTATCCAGAAGCTGCTGCGCCTGAGTCGCATTCACTCGCCCAAACTGAATCTGTGTGCGGACGAAACTCTCCGCGCTTTCACAGCTTCCAGCCACGCCAGCGCCAGGCGGCACGTAGCCGGAATATCCATTAATGGAAGCCATTCCATGATCCTGAGCATAGATCATCGCGTCCAGGTCATCGAGATATGGAGAATCTGATGATCGATCCGCCATGATCACGCTCCCGCGAACCGCCCCGGCAGGCACCCTCGATTCAAAGTTCGCCTGTCTGGCCCGCCAGGCAGCGAAGCTTGCGTTGCCCGCCTCAAAGGTACTTGACTCTGCAACCAGAAGAACGACCGCCAGCAGACCTCCAATGCAAAGACGAAGGGCACCGCGTCGCTCAAGAAGCGTGAGAACACGCTGGAAACCAATACCTGCAAGGATACCGAGAGGCACGACCATGACCAGCATCACACGGGTTACAGCTCGTATTGAGTCGATCCCAGGAACGTGCAGGAAGAGTCGATAGATGGAGAAATTACTAACATTCAGGGTTCCAGCCACCAGCAACAGTAAGGACACAAACGCCAACCGGCCAATATCGGTGTACTCGATCCTGCGAAGCGCAACCAGTGCACCCACCAAACAGAAGAGCAGAACGCCCACTCCGATGAAAAGCTGATGCTCATGCCGCATTGAAATGTCGGTGATCGATCCGCCGACAACATGGCTTAGCTTGGAAAAATCTGAAATCAGGTAGCTCCAGACCCTGGGGAGCATACCGAGAATCTCATCGCGAGGTCGCTCAAACCCATGGGCGAGCGTGACTTGCTTGTATTTTGCGAGCAATGCAAACACAGCCGCGCCGCACACAAGTACTACGGATGCAGATGCTAGCGTCCCAAACAAATTGGTTCTACTGACACTCTGCATGACGCTCCGGCGGATAGCCCCTGCCTTGCCCAGTAACAGCCAGCCGACAACCATCGCGATCAGAAGATAGACAGCGAAGACACCGGTATAGATTGCACAGTAGAACTGCGCCATGAGCCAGACGGCAGTCCACGCCAGAGATGACGTTTTTCCTGACTCCAACCAGGCATAGAAGGTGACAAATACCAACGGCACGAACATGCGAAACGCAAATTGCGCGTGGGCCTGCTGGGCCAGAACCGGGAGGGAGAACGCGAAGACAAACGCAGCAGCCGCGGCACCTGAATGCCTGAGCTTCAAACGTCTGAATGCGACGTATGCAAGCACATAGTTCAGAATACCTCCAAGCATCAACCAGAGCGCAAGCGCCGGCTCCCGCTCAAACCCAAGAAGGCGAAGCAGGGCATAAGGAAGAATAGAACCGAAATGGTTATCGCTGAGCGCCAGGACGTCCTTCACAGGATAGAAGAACCCCGGACTCCACAGAGACTCTACGTCTCCTCGCAGCCATTGATAGACGTGCTCAAGCACCACCGAGTTGAATCTTGCGTCGATCAGATCGCCCGGCACTGCCGTGAGATAAGAATTTGCCCTCAATTGATAGAAGGCGACACCAACAAACAGGAAAAGTGTGAATGCAATCAGGCCCCTAGCCTTCTCGCAACCGACCGAAATTGCATTCATCAAGAATCTCTCTTCGCTAACACACTTAGACTCTACGAATGGCGGAAATGCACGTTGCATAAACTTTCAGGCAATCAAGCCCGACCAATGCAGTCCTTTAACCGCCTACCAACGGAGCAACGCGCCAGCGCACTCCTCCTCCGCAACTGTCAACGACGGCGCATGATTTTCATGAACCCGTTTCGAAAACTCGAATTTGAGTACTTGGCCACGCTCTGACGGGCCCTCTCGGCCAGTTCGATCTGCGCTCCGGTTCCGTACAGCGCCATCAAATCTCGGGTTTTCAAGCGCAGGTCATCCGCACTACGGAAGTGGAATCCGTCGACGCCATCTGTGACGATTTCCTTCGGCCCCCCCATAGGAACAACGATTGGGATTGCACCAGCAGCCATCGCCTCGCATGCTGTCATGCCGAAGTGCTCCAGCTTCTCCGGTTCGATAGTTTCCGACTCACCCCAGCCAGCACCATGCCAAAAGATCGAGGCCACGGAGTACTCCTCCAGCAACTCTCTGGCAGTAAGGTTGCCCATGATTCTGATAGGGTAACCGCAAGCAAGCTCATTCACCCGCTCAAAGTACTCTCGATGGGCGGCTGTATCCGCATGTACACTGCCCGCGAGGTGGTACTCCCACCCCTCTGGCACCATGCCAGCGTCGCACATACCCCTGAAGGCACCAATGAGTTCCACGTGCTTTTTGTTATGCCCACCGGCAAAGAAACGCCCGACGCTCAGGATTACCCTTTTCTTGCCGTCGAGTTCAATTCCAGCGAATCGTTCGGTATCGATCGGGGGCGGTAGAACATCCGCTTTACGCGCCCAACGCTTCTCTACCCAGGCAGCCGTGAATTCTGAATTGGCCAACGGTACATCGTAACTGTCGATAAAAGGGCGCAGGTCTTTCGAGACATGGCCTCGAACGAGCTTTCTTGCATTATTAGCAATACGCCTAAAGCGCGGAAATCCCTCGCGACTCAACTTTCCTGCCGCCCGCTGCAGGAAGCGAGCGACGCGTGAGCTTTCAACCAACTCGTGGGGGAAGAACACCAGATAGATCGACCTGGCTGCCTGCGAGACCATCGACGAACAATAGGTTGAATTGATGAACAAGTCATAATCAGCACTTCTGGGCGCGAGCTCGGCGCACGACTGTGCAGGCCAGTCCACCCATCGCGCGCCATCAAGCTTCAGATTCATACGCTGGCAGAACTCGACCTCATCAACTGGACCAACGCGAATCAGGTCAACCTCGTAGCCCTCAGACAACAATACTTCTGCGATGGTTCCGACGTGCTTCTCGCCACCGCCCATCGTGGACCAATAGCGATTATAGATACCAACTTTCATCGTGCTCTAGCCCCAATCATATCAGTCGCGCGCAAGTGTCCGGTCCAGCGGTGCAGCAAGGCCAGGGGGGCGAGCTTGAGCAATCCATACTGGATGCGAAGTCGAAGACGAAGCTCTGCATTGCATCTCTCGTTCCGGAATCCGCGCCGCACCGCAGCGACGGACGCCCGCAGGCACCGGGCGAACTCCCTCGCATATGCGGCTGCCGCTACATATACATGAGCATGCTTGATCTTGATCAAGACGTGGTTTCTCGACACATAAAAGATGAACGTCGGTGACCATTCGACACTGGACCCGGTATGTACATGACGAACCACACTATCAGGAACATAACGGAGACTGCCTCCCGCCTTGCGAAGACGCCAGCAGAGATCTGTATCCTCGTAATACATGAAGAAGCTGGAATCGAACAAGCCGGCCTCGATCAATGCCGATCGCCGCATCAGCATCGATGCACCACACAGCGCGTTGACGTTCTCAGCGGCGTCAAACTGGCCGGTGTCCACCTCGTAGATGCCACGATCGCCAGCTTCACCGCTGTCATTCAAGTTGGTTCCAGCATTGTTGATCACATCAAACGCCAGACCCGTCAGGAAGCTTGCATCACAGTCAAAAACGAATTCTTTGAAGCCTGTCTCAAGCCGCCCAGATGCCAGCTGACGCCCGCCTGCCTTGACAGTAAACTCGCCGCCCCCTCCCATCTCAGAGCCAGAGAGCACCAGCTTCAACTTGAAACTTCCGCCCGTCGGTTCTGGCGGCAAAGGGATTCGTAGCGTTGCGTCACCATTTGTCCAGTTGACCTTTCTGGAACCGTGATACTCCGGACCCCAGAAGCCGTCGGAATATATCAGCTTTCGGTAACCACTTCCGATGAAGCAACTCTCATCGTCAACAAGCACGCCAAGTTCTCGAGTGTCGCCCGAACCACCTGCTTCGCTCGGGCGGAATGCCCCGCTCTGGATGTTGAGCTCGACATACCGCCGGAAGAAAAGAATCTTCGATCCAGCAGCTGATGCCGCCGGATGGGACATCAGCTCCTCGACCAAAGCCGAGAGCCACAGCGGATCGACTACGGTATCGTTGTTGATCAGCCCAATCAGCTCACCATTTGCGTGGGTCATGCCAAGGTTGTTTCCACCTGCAAAACCCAGATTTTTCCTTGATTCGATGATGCGAACCCAAGGGAAGGCAGATCCAACATAGCCCACGGAGTCATCAGACGACGCATTATCGACGAAAATTACTTCAAATCGGGGATACTCGAGCTTCTCGATGCTCTCCAAGAGCGGCTGCAGGAAACGCTTGCCATTGTAATTGACAACAATAAGGCTCACCAGAGGGAGAGATTTCTCGAACTGCGCCCTTTTAGCTTGTGACACCTCATTGAGATGACGCTGCGCCTTCTCTTCATGGACAGCATAATCACGCGCACCCTCCATACTCCGCAGCATCTCCTGATACTCAGCTGCGACCTTATTTACTTCAGCCTTCCAATCACTGTCCTCGGCCAGAAGCGCCTGGTCGCGCTCAATTGAGATTCGTTCAATCTCCATCCTATAATCTGCGGCGACCTGCTCAACTCGCTGTCCCCACGCCTGATCCTTGTCGACAAGCATCTGGTCGCGCTCAAGAGCTATCCTCGCAATCTCGCACTGATAGTCATTGGCCACCTGTCGAACGCGCGTCTCAACGTAGCCAGCAACCTCAAACACGGACTGAGGTAACCGCGGGATCTCCCCCGCAGACGCAAGCGCAACGAAGTAGACGGGCTGGCGAGGCATCTGCGCATTCTGCGCTTCTTCAAGAAGCCCGCCCTCTTCGCTCCAGTAGTGGCGGATCGCATCGGCACGATCCGAAGCAACCGGGCTGATCGGCCTGATCCGCCCGATCATCGAAGCCATGGTGGTGCGCTGACCGTAAAGTTCGAAGGCTGGGAAGTACTGAAGAATCAACTCCTCGAGCTCGGCACGATCCAACTCCTTGACATGGAATTCATTGTGGAATGCCGGTTTCTCCGAATACTCGACACGATCCGGACTGGATATCATCAGCACTCCGTCGGGACGAAGGACACGGACGATTTCCCTCATCATTTCATGGTGCTGATCATGGTGCTCGATTGTCTCGAAACTGACGACGACGTCGACGCTAGCATCAGGCAAAGGGATTGCTGTGCAGGAGCCGCAATGGAATTCGAGATTGCCGGACCTGTATGCGTCACGAGCGTGGTCTACGGCACCAGGATCAATGTCAACGCCAATTACTTTCTGAGCATGTCGGGCCATCAAGGCGGAGCCGTAGCCTTCTCCACATGCAATGTCCAGCACGTGCTTACCAGCAATGATTTCGCAAGCCAGGTGATATCGATGGTAATGTTCCATCTCGATCTCACCGGTCACACCCGGGATGAAGCGTTCTCCGGTGAAGTCCAGATGGTGTTCGGACATGGGCACAGAACCATTAATCACGACTTTATCTCCATTTCGATCCTGCGCATTGGTACGCCAAACAGGCCGAGACATACGGCACTCGATTGAACGTGGAGGATCAGGGCATCATGAATCCACTGGTGCTGGACATGATCAGCCTGGGTGCCTTCTGCGACCGCAGGTGAAATACTGTATTCCCCACCAGGTAATACCGGGAAGGTAAAATTGAAGGAGGCAACCAGCGTTGTTTCCGGTGGCACCTTCATATCCAGGTCTCGCTGTGACAGGTAAGTATTGTCCGCGAAGATGATCTGGCCCAGTTTATCCTTGACAACAAACCCGACAATCGGCCGATGAATCTCGTCCCTAGTCCGGACAGTGACCTGCAGAGTAACGTCCCGCCCTCCAACGGCCCAGTTAACCGGATTGCCACCAGCATCCAGCAGTTGCACAGAGGTGATGGTGGCGGCACCTGTTCCGAACGAGGCCCGGTTCTCGTCGAACTGGAAAACCTGAATGTCGTTGCGCAGATTGGACGCATCGATCAGCGACTGCCTCATGTCCACGTATTCAACAGGTGCGACCTCGACAAAGGCGTCGGTCGCAGCACGTGGCTTCTCCGCTGTTTCTTCCAACTCATCCAGAATAGGTTCAGCCGCAACCACCGGCGTGCCAGCAGATTCTGGCTCGAAAAGCGATGCAAGATACGCCTGGGACAGCTCCTTGGGCGCACCATTCATGCGGAGATCGCCCTTGTCCAACCAGATTGCGCGTTCGCAGAGATTGATGACAGCCCCCATATCATGACTGCAGAAAAGCAGAGTCCCGCGCTTCATGAATGACCGGAGGAATCTCATGCACTTCTGGGTGAAATAGGCGTCTCCTACGGACAACGCTTCATCGACGACGAGGATATCCGCATCGACATGTGCAATAACCGAGAATGCCAAGCGCACAACCATACCACTTGAATATGTCTTGACCGGCTGATCTATGAAATCGGAAATTCCGGAAAACTCAACGATGTCAGGGTAGCGCCTCTCCATCTGTTCGGCAGTCAGTCCGAACAACGCGCCACTTAGCATTACATTTTCTTTCCCGGTGAACTCAGGGTTGAACCCTGATCCCAACTCAAGAAGCGCCGCGATTCGCCCGGTTGTTTTTACCTCACCCACAGACGGACTCAACGTGCCACAGACAAGCTGCAGCAGAGTCGACTTTCCCGAACCGTTGCGACCGATGATGCCAACGGTTTCGCCACGACGCACACTGAACGAGACATCCTTCAGCGCCCAGAATTCGCGATAGTAGTGCTTGGGTTCGCCACCCAGCGCTCGATCCAGCGCGGGCAGGACGAATTGCTTCAACCTATCCTTCGGATCTGCGTAGATTTCGTAAAACTTGCCGAGGCCTGATACATCGATCACTACTTCCGGCGACGGGTCGGGCGAATTGTCAGAGGACATCAGCGAAGCCTTTACGCATTTTTTGGAATACAGCGAATCCGATGAAAGCGAAAGCGGAGGCAATCATCAAATAGACGATCAGCCCCTTGAAGTCAGGCAACTTGCCCCAGATCAAAACCTGCCGGGATTGCTCCATGATGAAGGTCAGAGGATTCAACATGAACAGCTTCTGGTATTTTTCGGGCCACGCGGACTGCGGATAGAAGACCGGCGAAAGAAACAGCATTGCAGTTGTGATGAACGTCGTTGTCTGCTTCAAATCACGAATGAATACACCCAGCGCGGCGAGGATCCAGGCAATACCGACCGCAATGACAAGCAGGGGCGTCACAACGACAGGAAAGAACACAGCCTGCCAATGCAAACCGCCGTTGCAGAGTACAAGACCCGCAAGCAGGACACATACGCTGGCAAGACAGTGAAAAAGGGCGGATCCGAGGCTGATGACTGGCAGCATCTCGAGCGGGAAAACGACCTTGGTCACATAGTTTGTATTCTCAAAAATGATACCCGGGGCGCGATTGATCACCTCGGCGAAAAGGCCATGGATAATCACGCCTACGAACATCACCAGTGCAAACTGCGCCCTGCTGTCGCCCACCTGACCATGCCAGCGCGCCTTGAAGATTACAGCGAAGACAAATGTGTAGATGAGCAGCATGAGCAGCGGATTGATGAAAGCCCAGAGCAGGCCTGCAAATGACCCCTTATATTTGCTCTGGACGTCTCTCTTTCCAAGCAACCACACGATTCCACGATTTGTCCAGAGCGAATTCAACAACGCTCCGGGAGAAATTCGATTCATCTGAAAATTTTCCCAATGAAGTCATGCGTAAGCACATGAAGTGACGCTACTGCGTTTCAACCCAGCGCCCGTTCCAGATCCACCTGCAGATCCCCCAGATCCTCCACGCCCACGCTCAGCCTTACCAGCGCATCACTGATGCCCAGCTGTTCGCGGCGTGCCACGGGAATCGAAGCGTGCGTCATCACCGCCGGATGGTTGACCAGGCTTTCCACGCCACCCAGCGACTCGGCCAGGGTGAACAGCTCGGTCTTCTCGCAGAAGCGCTTGGCCGCCTCGAAACCGCCCTTGAGGACGATCGAGACGATGCCGCCGTAGCCGCCCATCTGGCGGGTCGCCAGCTCATGCTGCGGGTGCGACGGCAGGCCCGGGTAGATCACCTTTTCCACCGCCGGATGCTTTTCCAGCCACTGGGCCAAGGCCAGCGCGTTGGCGCAGTGCGCCTTCATGCGCAGCGGCAGGGTCTTCAGGCCACGCAGCGCCAGGAAGCTGTCGAACGGGCCCTGCACGCCCCCCACCGAGTTCTGCAGGAAGGCCATCTGCTCGGCCAGTTCGGCGTTGTCGCCGACCACGACCATGCCACCGACCATGTCCGAGTGGCCATTGAGGTACTTGGTGGCCGAGTGCAGCACCAGGTCCGCGCCCAGCTCCAGCGGGCGCTGCAGCATCGGCGAGGCGAAGGTGTTGTCGACCACCACGATCAGGCCGTGGCGCTTGGCGATGGCGGCGACCGCAGCGATGTCCACGATCTTCAGCATCGGGTTGGTCGGGGTCTCGATCCACACCATCTTCGTCTTCGACGTGATGGAGGCTTCAAACGCCGCCAGATCGGTCAGGTCGACGAAGCTGAAGTCCAGCCCGGCGGTGCGGCGACGCACGCGCTCGAACAGGCGGAAGCTGCCGCCGTAGATATCGTCCATCGCCACCACGTGGCTGCCGGCGTCCAGCAGCTCGATCACCGTCGAGCTGGCCGCCATGCCCGAAGCGAACGCAAAGCCACGGGTACCGCCTTCCAGCGACGCCACGCAACGCTCATAGGCGAAACGGGTCGGGTTGTGCGTGCGCGAGTACTCGAAGCCCTGGTGCTCGCCCGGGCTGGACTGGGCATAGGTCGAGGTGGCGTAGATCGGTGGCATCACCGCGCCGGTGCTGGGGTCGGGCGACTGACCGCCGTGGATGGCCAGGGTAGCCAGGGCCAGCGCGCGGTCGGGCGAAGAGGAGTTGGACATGTCGTTTCCTGAATGGCGCCGACGTGCGGCGCCGTCAAAGGATCGGGAGTCTATCAGCGCAGCCTTAACGAGCTTTGACGCGAATAAACCGGAATTCAGCGGTGAACTGCCGTGATCGGCGGCTTACTGCACGCGACGGCGCAGATAGTTCAGCAGGTCGATACGGGTGATCAGGCCCAGGAAAGCATCGCCGTCCATCACGATCGCCACCTGGCCGCGGTCGAACACCGGCAGCAGGGCCTCGATCGGCGACTTCACGTCCAGCCGGTCCAGCTTGCTGACCATCGCCGTGGCAACCGTGTCGCGGAAGCGCGCTTCGTCGCCATAGACATGCAGCAGGACGTCGCTTTCATCGACGATGCCGACCAGCTGGTCACCGTCCATCACCGGCAGCTGCGACACGTCATACAGCTTCATGCGCTGGTAGGCGGTGGTCAGCAGGTCGTTCGGGCCAATAACGACAGTGTCGCGCTGGCCGTACGGACGCAGGATCAGGTCGCGCAGGTCGCCGTGCTGCGGGCGCTGCAGGAAGCCGTTGTCCAGCATCCAGTAGTCGTTGTACATCTTCGACAGGTACTTGTTGCCGGTATCGCAGACCAGTACCAGCACCTTCTTCGGCGTGGTCTGCTCCTTGCAGTACTTCAGCGCTGCGGCCAGCAGGGTGCCGGTGGACGAACCGCCCAGGATGCCTTCCTTGCCCAGCAGCTCGCGCGCGGTGTGGAAGCTCTCGGCGTCGCTGATTGCATAGGCTTTCTTGACACGGCTGAAATCGGAGATCGACGGCAGGAAGTCCTCGCCGATGCCCTCCACCAGCCAGCTGCCCGACTTGTCGTTGAGCACGCCGTCGTTGATGTATTCGGCCAGGATCGAGCCGACCGGATCGGCCAGCACCAGCTCGGTCTTGGGCGACAGCTTGGCGAACGCGCGCGACAGGCCGGTCATGGTGCCGGAGCTGCCGCAGCCGAACACGATGGCGTCGAGGTCACCCCCCATCTGCTCCAGGATCTCCGGGCCGGTACCGAATTCGTGCGCTGCCGGATTGTCCGGGTTGCCGAACTGGTTGATGAAGTAGGCGCCCGGGGTCTGCTCGGCGATGGTCTTGGCCAGGTCCTGGTAGTACTCCGGATGGCCCTTGGCCACGTCCGAACGGGTCAGGCGCACTTCGGCGCCCATCGCCTTCAGGTTGAAGATCTTCTCGCGGCTCATCTTGTCGGGAACGACGAGGATCAGCTTGTAGCCCTTCTGCTGTGCCACCAGCGCCAGGCCCAGGCCGGTGTTGCCGGCGGTACCTTCAACCAGGGTCGCGCCCGGCTTCAGGTCGCCACGCTGCTCCGCCGCCTCGATCATCGACAGGCCGATGCGATCCTTGATCGATCCGCCCGGGTTGGCGCTCTCCAGCTTCAGGTAGAGCTCGCAGACGCCGGTGTCCAGGCGCTGGGCCTTGACGATCGGGGTCTGGCCGATGAGTTCGAGGACGGAAGAATGAATGGGCATTCGGAGGACTTTCGATTCGCGCCGCGCAGGGCCGGACCGATGATTATCCGTCGGATGGCGATGAATGTCAGGTCGTTGCGCCGCGGGGCCGGAAGCCCGCAAAAAAGGGATGCGGACGGCCCCGGATCGACGAGGAGACCGGTGCCGCCCGCATCGGTGAGTTGTGCCTGAAGGCCAAGGCACCACCGCCTGTGGTGCCTTGGCGCGGCCGCCTCATCGGCGCTGCCGCGATGCCGGGGCAGGAGCCCCCGGCAGGGCCATCGATGGCCGGGTCACGCCGTTCCGGGCGCGACGATGTGCGTCAAAGCGTGGGGGACGTCGTTGGGAGCGGTGTTTCGTACATTCGCAGAAGACGTTGCTTGGCCAGCAGCTTCTCGCGCTTCATGCGACCCAGGGTGACATCATCGATCGGGAGTACACCCAACTCCGCGTCCATGCACTTCTTGTTCAACTTGCGGTGCTGGTCATGGAGTGCCCTGAACTCCGGATCACGCGCGCGACGTGCGTCGATCTCGCTCTGGGGCTGATCTTCAAACATGATGGACCTCCTTCGACAGATACGCGAACGCCCCGGCCGAAAGGCACGGGGCGTTGTTCATGGAGGAGCGCCGGTCGATGGCCACCTGGACGCCTGCAACGACCTGCGGCACTGGCCTGCGCACGTCGATCTGCTGCGGTTCGCGCCCTGCTTGCATCGGCCCGGCCCTCCCATCGTCCGGTCCGCGGCATTGCGTCCCGGACGATTGACCCTACGCCTGCTCAAGGCGGGGTACAAGACCCCTGCGTCAAAAAGACCGAACCCCGCCGGGGCGGGGTTCAGGCTGAATGCTCATCACAACGAAAAACAAACAATATCAATGCATTACGGGGCAATGATGACCTCGGCCGAGCGCGCCCGGGTGGACGCGGCCTTCTTGCCGCTGACCTGGATGCGGTTGCTGGCGACACCACCCGCGACCAGGGCGTCGCGCAGCGCTTCGGCACGCTTCTGGCCCACGCCGTTGGCACTGTCGTAGGCCTCGATGCGCAGGCGGCCCTTCTTGCCGATGTTCAGGTACTCGGCCAGGGCCTTGGCCTGGTTGCGGGCGCCACCCGACAGGCTGGAGGCGCCTGCGGCGAACGCGTCACCACCGAAGGTGAAGACCTCACCGCGAGCGTCGAACTTCGAACCGGGCAGCTTCTGCCCGGACACCAGCTCGGCTTCCTCGCGGGCCAGCTTGGCGGCGTTCTGCTGGGCGGCGCTGAGGCGCTGCTGCTGCTTGCCGGCCACGCTGGTCAGGGCGTTCTCGGCGTCCTGGCGGGCCAGGGTCTCGGCTTCGGCGGCCTGGCGCAACCGTTCGGCCTCCTCGGCCTGCATCTGCGCCTGCATGCGCAGCTGCTCGGCTTCCTGGCGGGCACGGGCCGCATCGCGGCGGCTGGCCTCGATCAGCAGGTCGCTGCGGGTCCGATCCAGGCGGTCGACCTCGCGCGCGGCCAGCGCGGTGCGCACGGCGGTCTCGGCAATCTCCACCCGGCGCTCGGCCAGGTACGTGGCCAGCTCCTGGTCGCGGCGCTTGGCCTTGTCCAGGGTGGCGATGGCCTGCTGGGCCTGCATGCGCTCGAACGCGCCCAGCTCAGCGGTATCCGGGTTGGCCTGGATGGCCATCAGGCGCTGGCTCAGCTGCGCCACCATCGGGTTGTCGGCGGCCATGGCCAGGGTCGGCAGCGCCAGCAGCGCGGCCAGGGTTGCGGCGGTCATCGGCTTCACCGGCGGTCCTCCCCAGTCGACAGCTGGCGTTGCAGCTGGTTGACCTCGTTGCGGCGCAGCTGCAGCTGCGCGCTGACGGTGGCTTCCTCGCTGCGAACGCGGGCCAGGTCGGCATCGGCGGCGGCGCGCAGGGCCATTGCCGGCGCATTCTTGCGCTCGCGGCGGTCGCCTGCGGCGCGCTGGGCCTGCTCCAGCCCCTGCCGGGCCAGCCCGATCAGGTCCGGGGCGTACTGGTCGGCATCGGCCTGGGTGGCCTTGTCGACCGCCTGCCGGGCCTGCGCCAGTTCCAGGGCGGCGTCCTGCGCCCAGGCGGGGGCAGACAGTGCGAATGCAAACGCCATCACATACAGGCCATGGCGCATTCGTGCGAAGCTAAGTCGTTTCATTGGGGAGGCCGTACCGGTTGTCGGTTCACGGCCATTGTCGTCAAGCCGACACCGTGCTGGCAACGGGCGTCGGCCGTTTCGTTGGGGAAAATTCGCAATGGATATCGGCTACTTCCTGAAGCTGATGACCGAAAAGAACGCTTCGGACATGTTTTTGACCACCGGGGCACCGGTCTACATCAAGATCGAGGGGAAGCTCTATCCGCTGGGCAACACCGGCCTGCCGCCGGGCATGGTGAAGAAGATTGCCTACTCGCTGATGGACGAGGGCCAGGTGCCGCAGTTTGAGCGCGAACTCGAGCTCAACATGGCCATCGCCCTGCCCGACGCCGGGCGCTTCCGCGTCAACGTGTTCAAGCAGCGGGGCGAGGTCGGCATGGTCATCCGCGCCATCCGCAGCCGCATCCCGAGCATCGAGGAGCTGAACCTTCCGCAGGTGCTGAAGGACGTCATCATGACCCCGCGCGGGCTGGTGCTGGTGGTGGGGTCCACCGGCTCCGGCAAGTCCACCTCGCTGGCGTCGATGATCGACCACCGCAACAGCACCACCACCGGTCACATCCTCACCATCGAGGACCCGATCGAGTACCTGCACAAGCACAAGATGTCGATCGTCAACCAGCGCGAGGTCGGCCTGGATACCCATGCCTTCCACAACGCGCTGAAGAACGCGATGCGTGAAGCGCCGGACGTGATCCTGATCGGCGAGATCCTGGATGCGGAAACGATGGAGGCGGCGATCGCCTTCGCCGAGACCGGCCACCTGTGCCTGGCGACCCTGCATTCCAACAACGCCGACCAGACCATCGAGCGCATCCTCAACTTCTTCCCGGAAAGCGCGCACAAGAACGTGCTGATGAACCTGGCGCTGAACCTGCGCGCGGTGATCAGCCAGCGCCTGGTGAAGAACAAGGAGGGCCGACGCCTGCCGGCCACCGAGGTGCTGATCAACACGCCGATGATCCGCGACCTGCTGCGCCGCGGCCAGGTGCACGAAATCAAGGCGGCGATGGAAGCCTCGCTGGAGGAAGGCATGGAGAGCTTCGACCAGTGCCTGTTCCGGCTGGCCAAGGCTGGCACCATCGAGCAGGAGGAGGCCCTGCGCGCGGCCGACTCGCGCGATGGCCTGGCCCTGAAGTTCCGCCTGTCCGAAGGCAGCAGCGGCGAACACGACCCGTACGCCGATTTCTCGGCAGGCGCACCCAGCATCACCCACGGCTTCTGACCGCACGAAAAAGGGACGGAGGGGGATCAAGTCGTTTGTACACGTGCGACTTGATGCCCTCCGTCCCGTTTCCTGAAGAATTCAGGGGCGGTCTCATCCAATGAGACCGCTCATCCGTAGGTTTCCTCGATGGAAACCATCCGCAAGCTGGCCATTCTGGCCGATGCCGCCAAATACGATGCCTCCTGCGCCTCCAGCGGCTCGGGCAAGCGCGATTCGCGCGCCAGCGGCGGTATCGGCAGCACCGAGGGCATGGGCATCTGCCACAGCTATACACCGGATGGCCGCTGCGTTTCGCTGCTGAAGATCCTGCTGACCAATTTCTGCATCTACGACTGCGCCTACTGCGTGAACCGGGTCTCCAGCAACGTGCCGCGTGCACGTTTCAGCGTAGACGAGGTGGTCACGCTCACCCTGGACTTCTACAAGCGCAACTATATCGAGGGCCTGTTCCTCTCCAGCGGCATCATCCGCAATGCGGACTACACCATGGAGCAGATGGTGGAGGTGGCCCGGCAACTGCGCGAAGAACACCGCTACGCCGGCTACATCCACCTCAAGACCATTCCCGAGGCCTCGCCGGAACTGCTGGCCAGTGCCGGGCGCTATGCCGACCGCCTGTCCATCAACGTGGAACTGCCGACCGAAGCCGGCCTGAGCGCCTTGGCGCCGGAGAAGACGGTTCATTCCATCCGTGGCGCGATGGGCGAACTGCGTTGGCGCATCGAGGAAGCCAAGGAGGCGCGCAAGGCCCCCGCAGCGGTGGCGCCGACGGCCAGCCGCAGCGCACGCCCGCGCCCTCCCCGTTTCGCCCCGGCCGGGCAGAGCACGCAGATGATCGTCGGCGCGGACGGGGCCAACGACCAGCAGATCCTGGCCAGCGCCGACAGCCTGTACGGCAGTTACCGGATGCGCCGGGTCTACTACTCCGCGTTCAGCCCGATTCCGGACGCCAGCCGGCAGCTGCCACTGCAGCCGCCACCGCTGCAGCGCGAACATCGCCTTTACCAGGCTGACTGGCTGCTGCGCTTCTACGGCTACGGCGTGGATGAGATTACCGATACCACCCAGGACGGCATGCTCGACCTGGATATCGACCCGAAGATGGCCTGGGCGATCCGCCACCCCGAGCGCTTTCCGGTCGATCTGAACCGGGCACCGAAGGAAATGCTGCTGCGCGTGCCCGGCCTCGGCGTGCGCAACGTCAAGCGCGTGCTGATGGCGCGCCGTCACGGGCGGCTGCGCGTGGCCGACATCGCGCGCCTGAAAGCACCGATGAGCAAGCTGCTGCCGTTCGTGCTGCTGGCCGACCATCACCCGCGCAAAGCACTGGATGATCCGGCGGCGCTGCGCGCGCAGCTGGCCCCGCCGCCGCGCCAGGGTTCGCTGTTCGATGCCCCGTCCGCGGCCTGACGCGCAGCGCTGGTCGCTGCGAGTGGATCCGCCATGGTCGCTGGACGCCTGGCGCAGCGGTGCGCGCGAAGCCCTGCTGCGCGGCGTCGCGCCGGAGCAGCTGGACTGGCTCGAGGGTAGCGACGCATCACTGCTGGACGCGCCAGCGGTCACCTCGGCGCCCGCACAGGCCGATGCTGGCGCACCGACGGTACCGCGCGACTTCCTGGAGCTGGCGGCCACCTGCCTGTGCCATCGCGACGGACAGCGCATGGCCCTCCTGTACCGGTTGCTGTGGCGCATCACCCATGACGAACGCTCGGTGCTGTCAAACCCCGCCGATGCCGACGTACTGCGGGCGTTGGCCATGGCACAGGCGGTCCGCCGTGACACGCACAAGATGAAGGCATTCGTGCGCTTCCGCGAGGTGCCTGGCCAGCCTGATGCGTTCATCGCCTGGTTCGAGCCACAGCACCACATCGTCGACCGGGTCGCGCCCTTCTTCGCGCGCCGCTTCACCGGCATGCGCTGGGCCATCCTCACGCCTTCGCGCAGCGTCGCCTGGGATGGGCAGGCGCTTGCCTTCGGCCCCGGTGCACGGCGCGAAGATGCCCCGGCCGAGGATGCACGCGAGTCGCTGTGGCAGACCTACTACGCCAGCATCTTCAATCCGGCCCGGCTCAACACGCGGATGATGATGCAGGAAATGCCGGCCAAGTACTGGCGCCATCTGCCTGAAGCACAGTTGCTGCCACGCCTGGTGCGCGATGCGGCCGACCGCGTGCAGGAGATGCATGACCGGCCGGCGCAGGCGCCGCAACGCAGGATTCGCCCACGTGCGAACGCTGCGGCGCCGGCAACCGATGCCAGCAGTCTGGACAATCTGCGCGGACAGGCCAGCGCCTGCCGCCAGTGCCCGTTGTGGGAGCAGGCCACGCAGACCGTGTTCGGCCAGGGGCCGGCAGGGGCCGAGGTGATGCTGGTCGGAGAACAACCCGGCGACACCGAGGATCTGCGCGGGCAGCCGTTCGCAGGACCCGCCGGCCAGGTGCTGGACCGCGCACTGGCGGAGCTGGGAATCGATCGCGCCCAGCTGTACCTCACCAACGCGGTGAAGCACTTCCACCATGAGCGGAGCGGCAAGGTGCGGCTGCACAAGCGACCGGAAAGCCGCCACATCCAGGCCTGCCGCCCCTGGCTGATGGGCGAGATCGCGCGTGTGCGGCCCCAGGTGATCGTATGCCTGGGCGCGACAGCGGCAGCCTCGGTATTCGGTCGTGACTTCGACCTCTCACGCGACCGCGGACGCTGGCACACCCTCGAAGATGGCACGCGCGGCTACGCCACGGTGCACCCGGCGTGGGTGTTGCGGCAGACCGACGATGCACGCCGCGAGGCCGGCTATCGGCTGTTCCGGGAAGACCTTCGGCAGATGTTGCGAGGGGATGGGGCATCCGCCGGGCATGGCCCGGCGCTACCACGGACCGGGGACCGGTAGCGCCGGGCCGCGCCCGGCGAGCGAAGCGGCCCGTCAGGCGGCGTCGAGCTGGTTTTCCGGGCGCGCGCGATCAAAGGCATCCAGCGCCTGGCAGGCCGCTTCAATCCGGCGCAACGTTGGATACGGCGCCAGGTCCAGACCGAAGCGGTGCGCGTTGTAGAGCTGCGGCAGCAGGCAGATATCGGCCAGGCCGGGACGGTCGCCGTGGCAGAAGGTGCCGGTGTCGCGGCTGTTGGCCAACAGCGTTTCCATCGCCGCAAAGCCCTCGGCGATCCAGTGCAGCGTCCACTGCGTGCGTGCGTCGGTGGGCACCTGCAGCGTGCGCTCCAGGTACTGCATCACCCGCAGGTTGTTGATCGGGTGGATGTCGCAGGCCACCAACTGGGCCAGCGCCCGCACCCGCGCACGGCCGGCGGCGTCGGCCGGCAGCAGCGGTACCTGCGGAAAGCGCTCGTCCAGGTATTCGAGGATCGCCAGCGACTGGGTCAGCACATGCCCCTCATGCAGCAGCGTCGGCACCTGCTGCTGCGGATTGAGCGCGCGATAGGCATCCCGGTGCTGCTCGCCACCGTCGCGCACCAGATGCACCGGCCGCGCCTCCCAGGCCAGGCCCTTCAGCTCCAGGCCGATGCGCACGCGGTAGGCGGCGCTGGATCGCCAGTAGGTGTACAGCACGATGCCGTCGTCGACCGGAATGTCCATGGCCGCCTCCATGCTCAGGGCTTGGCCGCCTGTTCGATGCGCTGCTCGATCGCACCGAAGATGCTGTTGCCGGCAGCATCAAGCATCTCGATGCGGACCACGTCGCCGAAGGACATGAACGGCGTGCTCGGCTTGCCGTCGCGCAGGGTTTCCACCACGCGCTGCTCGGCAAAGCACGAGGCGCCCTTGCTGGTGTCTTCGTTGGCGATGGTGCCCGAACCGACAATGGTGCCGGCACCCAGCGGACGGGTCTTGGCCGCATGCGCGACCAGCTGGGCGAAGTTGAACTGCATGTCCACGCCCGCCTCCGGCGCACCGAACCACTGGCCGTTGATGTGGGTCAGCAGCGGCAGGTGCACCTTGCTGTCCTGCCACGCAGCACCCAGCTCATCGGGGGTGACGAACACCGGCGACAGCGCCGAACGCGGCTTGGACTGCAGGAAGCCGAAGCCCTTGGCCAGCTCGCCCGGGATCAGGTTGCGCAGCGAGACATCGTTGACCAGGCCGACCAGCTGGATGTGGCTGGCGGCCTGTTCCGGGGTGGCTGCCATCGGCACGTCGTCGGTGATCACCACGATCTCCGCTTCCAGGTCGATGCCGTAGTCCTCGCTGACCACCTTGACCGCATCGCGCGGGCCGTAGAAGCCCGCACTGGTGGCCTGGTACATCAGCGGGTCGGTGTAGAAGCTCTCGGGCACCTCGGCACCGCGGGCGCGGCGCACGCGCTCGACGTGCGGCAGGTAGGCGCTGCCATCGACGAACTCATAGGCACGCGGCATCGGTGCGGCCAGCGCCTGCGGATCGAGGTCGAACACGCCATCGGCGTCGCCAGCGTTGAGCGATTCGTACAGGGCGTTCAGGCGCGGCGCGATGTGGCTCCAGTCCTCCAGGGCCTGCTGCAGGGTGGCGGCAATGCCGGTGGCGCGGACGCCGTGGCGCAGGTCACGCGAGACGACGATAAGGGTGCCGTCGCGGCCGCCTTCCTTCAAGGAACCAAGCTTCATGGTGGGTGTCCGGAGTCGTGGGCAAACAAGTTTCAAGTGTAATCAAATCTGCGACGACGCCAAGCTGCAGCGCGGCATCGGCCCACCCTACCGTAGTGGGGGGTCGGCAGGGCTTGCAGCCCTGCACCTGCGTCAAGCCAGGGCAACGTCAAATGCCAAAGCGGCTCTGGTTTCCTGTGAGTTGGGTGGGGCGGTGTGGGTCCGGTTGCAGGGGCGTGAGCCGCATGGATGCGGCGACCGAGCTTACATGGACGTACTTGCAGCGTCCCCTGCCACCGGACCCACCCCGCCTACCCGCAGGCACCCGGCTTCTGACGTTGCTCTGGCCTTGGCTCGGGCCCCTGCGGGTACAGGGCGCAGCCCTGCAGCGAGCCCCTTACCTGAACAGGCCTTTTTGCGCGAGGTCTCAGCCATCGGTTAGACTAGGCAGGTCTGCAGCGGCCGTCCGTTTCCCTCCGGGATCGCCGGCGACCAGGGTCCGCCCTCTTCGCCCGCCCCCACTCCGACGCCGTTCGTCACGCATTCCAGCCGGCGCTTCGTGCCGGCTGCACCCAACTTCTCGCAGCGCGGTTCACGGGAACGCTCCGAGTCAGCCGATCACTTTGATCTGCCCCCGTCTGCCCGTTCGGACAGGCGTTTCTTGTACCTGGAGCAATCTCAATGTCTTTTGAATCGCTGGGCCTGGCGCCCTTCCTGCTGCGTGCGCTTGCCGAGCAGGGCTACGAAAACCCGACCCCGATCCAGCAGCAGGCGATCCCGCTGGCGCTGGCCGGTCGCGACCTGCTGGCCGGCGCACAGACCGGTACCGGCAAAACTGCCGCGTTCGGCCTGCCGTTGCTGCAGCACCTGGGCACCGCCTCGCAGGAAGTGCGTGCCGGCCCGCGCAAGCCGCGTGCGCTGATCCTGGCCCCGACCCGCGAACTGGCCACCCAGGTGCATGACAGCCTGCGCGGCTACAGCAAGTACCTGCGTATCCCCAGCGCCTGCATCTACGGCGGTGTCGGCATGGGCAACCAGCTGGACATCCTGCGCCGTGGCGTGGACCTGCTGGTGGCCTGCCCGGGCCGCCTGATCGACCACCTGGAGCGTCGCAGCGTCGACCTGTCCGGCATTGAACTGCTGGTGCTGGACGAAGCCGACCGCATGCTCGACATGGGCTTCCTGCCGTCGATCAAGCGCATCCTGGCCAAGCTGCCGAAGCAGAACCGCCAGACCCTGCTGTTCTCGGCCACCTTCGAGGACAACATCCGCCAGTTGGCGCTGGAGTTCATGCGCAACCCGGAACAGATCCAGGTGACGCCGAAGAACACCGTGGCCGAAACCATCACCCACCGCGTGCACCCGGTCGATGCCGGCCGCAAGCGCGACCTGCTGCTGCACCTGCTGGCGCAGGACAGCCGCGAGCAGACCCTGGTGTTCGCCCGTACCAAGCACGGCAGCGACAAGCTGGCCACGTTCCTGGAAAAGTCGGGCATCAAGACTGCGGCGATCCATGGCAACAAGAGCCAGGGCCAGCGCCTGCGTGCGCTGGGCGACTTCAAGGCCGGCCGCGTGACGGTGCTGGTGGCCACCGACATCGCTGCGCGCGGCATCGACATCAACGAGCTGCCGAAGGTGATCAACTTCGACCTGCCGATGGTGGCCGAGGACTACGTGCACCGCATCGGTCGTACCGGCCGCAACGGCGCGACCGGCCAGGCGATTTCGCTGGTGGCGCAGGATGAAGTGAAGCTACTGCGCGCGATCGTGCGCCTGCTGGGCCGCGACATGGACATCCGCGATGTACCGGGCTTCGAACTGCAGGTTCCGATCCGCTGGGGCAACAGTGCGCCGGGCAAGGCCGAGCACGATACCGGTGAGCGCGCACCGCGCAAGAGCCACGCGCGCCGTCCGCACGGTGATGCGCCGCGCCATGCGCATGCCGGCCCGAAGAAGGCCGGCGGTGGCCGCCGCGAAGGCGGAGGAAATGGCCAGCAGCGTGCAGGTGCCGGCCAGGGCCAGCGCCGTGGCGGTGGTGGCAATGGTGGCGGCCGTGGTCGTGGCCAGGGTGGCGGCGGTGGTCGCGCTGGCTGATCCCAGCTGACATGGAGGGTGCTTCCCGCTGCGCGGGGGGCTATCGAAGGACGGCGCTGACGCGCCGTCCTTTTTTGTTGCTGGCTACCGTGAGTAGAAGCCGGCGGTGTGCTGCGCTGAGGGCGGATGGGCGTGGGGCCAGCGCAAAACACGCCGTAAACCCATCCATGAAGTGACCCCCGGGAGTTGGACGCCAGATCCAACCCCGAGGGATACATGAACAGATACGACGCTCGTTTCAAACTGCAGGTCGCCAAAGAGGCCTGCAAGACCTCCACATCAGTCAAAGCCGTTGCTCGTCGCCACAGCCTGGAGGCCTCCACGGTCAGGCGCTGGGTGGCGACCTATCGGCTGCATGGTTGGCGCGGATTTCATCGCCAGGCCCGGTTCTATGACCTCCCGTTCAAGTTGGCTGTCCTGGAAAAAATGAGCCAGGACGGCATGTCCGGGCGGGAGGCCACCACCTACTTCCAGATCGGTGATGCCGGCGCGGTGGGGCGATGGCGGCGCCTGTATGCTCAAGGCGGTGCCCAAGCGTTGGCACCGCCTCCGCCGCTGCCCCGAAAGCCGATGAAAAAGACCCGTTCGTCCAAGCCACCTGAGGAAATGAGCCGCGATGAGCTGCTCAAGGAAGTCGCCTATCTGCGTGCGGAGACCGACTACCTAAAAAAACTCGATGCCTTGATCCGGGAAGAGCAGGCGGCGCAAGACGCAAAGCGCAAGCCATCCAAGGATTGAGGCAGGTTCATACGCTGTCGCTTCTGCTCGAAGCGGCGGAGCTGTCACGCAGTACGTTCTATTACCAGAACCATGTCCTGGCCCATCCGGATCAGGACGAGGCAGCCCTGTGCGAGCGCATCCGTGCAATCTACGATCAAAGCCAAGGGCGCTATGGCTATCGCACGGTGACGCTGGAATTGGCCAATCAGGGTCATCGGACCAATCACAAGCGGGTACAGCGCCTGATGGGGGAGATGGGCCTGAAATCACGGGTACGGGTGAAGCGCTACCGGTCCTTCAAGGGGGCCGCCAATGTTGTGGTTGGCAATGACCTCAATCGCCAATTCCACGCCGAGCGCCCCAACCAGAAGTGGGTGACCGACGTGACCGAGTTCAAGGTACAAGGCATGAAGCTGTATCTGTCGCCGATCATGGACCTCTACAACGGCGAAATCGTGGCTTATCAGATCAAGCGCCAGCCCGTGTTCGATCTGGTAGGTCAGATGCTGGAGGAGGCCATCAAGAAGCTTTCGCCGGATGAGCGACCGATGATCCACTCCGACCAGGGCTGGCAGTACCAGCATGAAAACTACCGGCACATACTGGAGAAGCACTCTTTGAAACAAAGCATGTCCCGGCGTGGCAACTGCCTGGACAATGCAGCGATGGAGAGCTTCTTTGGGACGCTGAAGTCGGAGTTCTTTTACCTGAACAGCTTTGACAGCATCGAGAGTCTGGAGGCGGGGCTGGTGGAATACATCCAGTACTACAACCAAGAGCGAATCAAATTGAAATTGAAGGGCCTGAGCCCGGTACAGTACCGGGAGCAGGCCCAACAGGCCCAATCGGCCGCCTGACCCCTGTCCAAGTCTCGGGGGTCACTTCACCATGGGGGCTCGGTCGGCGCATCCATGCGCCTCACGGTTTTGCGCTGGCCCCACGCCCATCCGCTTCAAGCATTGCCCGCGCCTTCTTCTCCCGCCGGGTAGCCGGGAGAAGAAAGATCAAATTCAAATTCAAATTCAAAGTCAAAAGCCGAAGCCGCAATTCCTAGCTTTGCCTTTGCTTTTGCTTTTGCCCTTGCTCCCGCCTTGGGGTCTGATGCGTCCGCGCCCGCAGGAAACTGTCATGGGAGGCAGGGGGCCTCAGCCAGGACCGTTGGCGCCAAGGATGGCGCCATCGAGCCCCCATGGATGGGTTCACGGCGTGTCCTGGCTGAGGCCCCCTGCCTCCCAAGCACAACAACGACTCGGCGCCAAACGCCTCAACCCCGCGCTTTACTCGGATTCACCAGATTCCCGAAGAAGATCGCGTTGATCAGCAGCCGATCCGTCCCGTGCCAGTACTTGCGGTGCGCCGGGTCATCGGCAAACAGCACCACGTTGCCCTGCCCCTGCGCCGACACCAGCAGCCACGCGCTGCCCGCCACCCGCGCACGGTTGCGCTCGGAAAGATAGCCATTCACCCGCGGCGGTGTGTCGATGCGTACCACCGTCGAGAACGGATTCGTGCTCGGCTGCAGCGTCACCGTGCTCTCCTTGTTGATCGCCAGTTGCCGGCGCGGCACGCCAAACGCCAGCGGATGACTGGTGTCCACATCGGCGCTCAGGATGTTGCCGCTGATCCGCTCGATCGCGGCGATGTCGCGCTGGTCACCGAATGCACGGCGGCTCTCGTCGGCAGTCTCTTCTTCCTTGCCGAGCTTCTCGCCGTCGGCCAACTTCTGCTCGATCGCCCACTTCGATGCACTGCCGTAGGTAACCAGCGAGCCACCCGCCTGCACCCAGCGCTTCAGCGCAGCCACCGCCGTGGTATCGACGCCGGTGTAGGTCCCCCCGGACAGCACGATCGTGGTGTAGCGGTCCAGGGACACTTTGCCCAGCTGCTGCGGGTCCAGCTTGCTGGCAGGCAAATACAACTGCTGGTCGAGCAGGAACCAAGCCGAGCCGATCTCGGTGGCGGCCACGCCCTCACCCATCACCAGCGCAACCGCGGGTTTGCGCAGCGCCTTGACGCCGTCACTGCCCAGATCGATGCCTTCGCGGCTGCGGCCACTGGACAGCGCGTGCACCTGCACACCTGCCTCGCGCGCGGCCGATGTCACTGCCTCAAGCAGCGCCGCGCCCTGCAGCGCTTGCCCGGCAACCGGAATCACCAGGCTGCCGGCGGCGAAGCTGACGTCGCCCTGCGCGGTCGCGGTGGTGAACGGCTGGAATGCTGCACGTGCGCTCACGCCTTTGCCCTGCAGCGCGGCCAGCGCGCGCCCGGCGTTGTAGTCGCGCCAGTCGATCGCGTAGGCGAACCCGGCCTGGCCACCCAGCACCGCGCCCTGCTGCGCCGGCAACGCAGTCACCCGTGCGCCGCCTTCGATACGGCTGCGGCTACCGGCAAAGGCCACGCCGTAGGCCGGTGCGATTGCATAGCTGGTGCTGCCGTAGAACACGTCGCCCTTGATCGGCGGCGTCTCGGCAAAGATCGAATGCACCAGGCGGAACTGCGCCTGCTGCACCTGCACCACGTAGGCGCTGCCGGCATCGAAGCGCTGCCCATCGACGGTGACTGCACGCTCCAGCGCACGTACCTCGATGCGATGCAGCAGCAACAGTTCCAGCAGGCGGCGGGTCAGTGCCGGATCGTGCGCGTCGCCGAACACGAAGCTCTTCACCGGCTGCTGTGCGGCCTGCTTCAGCGCGCTCTGGAAGAACTGCTTCTGCAGGTCGAACAGGCCACTACGCTCGGCCACTGCACCACGCACCGTGCCGAGGCCGGTAGCGACCTGGTTGCGAATGGTGAACGGGAAAGTCAGCAGGCCGTTCACCGACTCCTGCACGCGGCCACGCGAACTGGCCTGCTCGACGGTCACGCCGACGGCACCATGGAAGTCCGGATAGGTAGAGCCGTATACCGGCGAGAAGTTGTCGAAGTTCTCGCCGGTGTAGTACAGCGAGCCCAGCGCATCCAGTGCCTGCGTGTGGTACTTGGCCAGGGTCCTGTTGAATTCGTACGACGCCGCCGGAATCAGCGGGCTGTGCATGCTCTTCGGCGAGGGCTCGAAGTAATAGGTGCTGTCCTTGCCCATCTCATGAAAATCGATCTGCACGTTCGGGTACCACTGGTGGAACAGTTCCACCTTTGGCCGCGACTCCTGCTGGGTCAGCGCCAGCCAGTCGCGGTTGAGATCGGTGAAGTAGTGGTTGGTGCGGCCCTGCGGGAAGGGCTCCACGTGCTCCTTGTCGGCCGGGTCGGCCGAAGCCGGATCAGAAGCCCAGGCGTTGTGCCAGTTGGCGGCGCGATCGCGGCCGTCCGGGTTCTGCGCCGGGTCGAACAGCACCACCGCCTGCTGCAGCCACTGCTGGGTTTCCGCGCTGCGGTTGGCCACCAGGTAGTAGGCGGTCAGCATCGCCGCCTCGGCGCTGGAGGTCTCGTTGCCATGCACGCTGTAACCCAGCCACACCACCACCGGGCTGTCGCCCGCCGCACTGCGCGGCTGCGCCGGATCGACCAGGGTCGCGTGCTGCTGGCGGATCTGTTCCAACCGCGCGTGGTTGCCGGCAGCGGTTACCGTGGCGATCAGCAACGGGCGGCCCTCGTAACTGCGGCCGATCTCGCGCACGCTGATCTTGTCCGAGCGTTTCGCCAGTTCCTGGAAGTACGCCACCAGCTGGTCGTGCCGGGTGTAACGGCTGCCGATCGGGTAGCCGAGGAACTGCTCGGGTGTGGGAATGGACGTATCGAACGCGGCCGCGTCGACGGCCTGCGGGAAGAAGTACGCACTCTGTGCCTGCGCTGGCTGCGGGCAGGACAGTGCGGTGGCGGCGGCGATCAGCAACGGAAGAACGGCACGACGATGCAAGGACACGGTGACTCCCCAGGACACAACGGCAGACGGTCGCGCGGTCGGCTCCCTGAAGAAACCGGCCGCAGCGGATGGATCAGAAGCGGTAATCGAAGCCCAGCGTGAAGTAGCGGCCGCGCAGGTCGTACTGGCTGAAGTCGTATGGCGCGCGGATGCCCGGGAACGAAGCGTCGTACGGCGGCGTCTTGTCAGCCAGGTTCTGCACCTTGGCATACAGCGTCAGCTTGTCGATGCCGGTGTAGCCCAGGTACAGGTCGTACTGGCTATAGCTGCCGACGCGCTGCTGCACGGCCTTGGCTGCGGTGCTGGCTTCCTGGCGGTAGCTGCTGGTGTAGTACCAGGTTACTGCGGCATTGAAATCACCGTACTTCCAGTCCAGCGTGGTGGTGGCCTTGTCCTTGGGCAGGGTCGCGCCCAGGTTGCTGCCGGCGTAGTCCACCAGCGGGCCACCGACCACG
Organism: Stenotrophomonas maltophilia group sp. msm1; assembly: GCF_032025805.1. Taxonomy (NCBI): domain Bacteria; kingdom Pseudomonadati; phylum Pseudomonadota; class Gammaproteobacteria; order Lysobacterales; family Lysobacteraceae; genus Stenotrophomonas; species Stenotrophomonas maltophilia group sp. msm1. Next base: position 1,255,880 of record NZ_JAVSKH010000001.1, on the reverse strand, counting down.
GTCGGGCGACGGTAGTCGCGCACGTGGGTGTAGGCCGAGGACACGGTGAAGTCACCCAGCGCCGCGGTCGGGATGCGCTGGCGCAGTTCGACGTCGATACCCGAGGTCTTCAGCTCGCTCAGGTTCTGGTAGCGGTTGTAGACCGCCTGCAGCTTGCCGCGCTCATCGCGCTGCACCGCGCCAGCCACGTTGTCGTTGACCAGGGTCTGGGTATTGTTGGTGCCGACCAGGTTGTCCAGCTGGATGCGGTAATAGTCCACGCTCAGGTTGGTGTTGGCCCACGGTGACAGCACCACGCCGAAGTTCACGCTCTTGGTTCGCTCCGGCTTCAGTGCGTTGTTACCGACGGTGAAGAAGGTCGGGTTCTGGCGCGAGCCCGGCACGTCCGGATCACGCGGATCAACCACGCTGCCGTAGGCGATGCTGGTGCTGTTGGAGTTTTCCGACAGCGACGGTGCGCGGAAGCCCTTCGAAGCGGACGCACGCACCAGCAGGACATCCAGGGGCTGCCAGCGCAGGCCGATCTTCGGCGAGAACGCATCGCCGAAATCGTCGTAGTGGTCGGCGCGCGCGGCGGCGGACAGCTCCAGCGTCGAGGCCAGCGGCACGTTCACTTCGGCGTAGGCCGCACTGACCTGGCGCTTGCCGTGTACTTCGGCAATGGCCGGGCGCACCTGCAGGCCGGCATCGATCTGCCACGGGTTGTTGGAGTCGAGCTTTTCGCGGCGCCACTCGGCACCGGCCGCGAAGCCGATCTCACCCGCCCAGGTATGGCCCAGGCTGCCGGAAATCTTCGCATCGATACCCTGCAGCTTGGATTCGGCCGGACGCAGCGTGGCGATGTTGATCGAATCACGCACCGACTGCGGCGTGGCCGCCGGGTTGAGCAGGTTGTAGCTGCCGGTGGCCAGCGCATCGGCCAGCGCCCAGCGGTTGGCGAAGCCGCCGGACACGCTCTCGCGTTCGCTGCTGCGCGCACCGAATGCAGCCACTTCCCAGTCCCAGTTGGCGGTGGTGCCGCGCAGGCCGAACACGCCGCGATAGGCCGTGGATCGGTTGGTCTTGATGGTGCCACCAAGGTCGAAGAACGTGTACTCGATCGGGATCGCACGGCCGTACGGGTTGTACGGATTGTTGGCCGGCAGCAGCGACGACACCGGCTCGGCCAGGCCGCTGTTGGCGTTCAACGCGAAGCGGCCGCTTTCCAGGGTGAAGAACGGGCTGCTGCCGAACCACGCGGCGCTCTTGATCTGGCTGTACAGCACTTCGCCGAAGGCCTCGACGTTGTCGTTCAGGCGGAAGGTGCCGTTGGCATAGGCCTGGTAACGCTTGGTCGAGGGGATCAGCGTGGTGAACGGCGCCTGGTTGAAGCCGCAGGTGTCACCGGACAGGCCATCAATCGGCGCGCTGGCAACGCGGGTGGTGCCGGCCGGGCAGTTGCCGTTGGCGTCGAGCATCGGTACCGACACGCCGTTGACCAGGTAGCGCGCACCCTTGGCCGACCAGCCGTTCCAGCGGCCACCCGGCTTGTCGGTGTAGATGCCGCTCCTGGTCAGGTTGCGTTCGTCCTGGTCCAGGCGCTCACGGTTGTACCCCTGCAGGCTGAAGAGGATGTTGTAGCCATCGGTGTCCAGATCACCGAGGCCACCGACGAACTTCAGGTTCTGCTCGTGCAGGCCGCCCTGGTCGGCACCGCCGAAGCTGCCGCCGATCTCGGCGCCTTCGAAGTTCTGCCGGGTGATGATGTTGACCACGCCGGCCACGGCGTCGGAGCCGTACACCGCCGAGGCGCCGTCCTTGAGCACCTCAATGCGCTCGACCGCGACCAGCGGCAGCGCATTGAGATCGACGAAGGTGTCGGACAGGCCACCGGCCGGGAAGCCGTAGTTGGCCAGCCGGCGGCCGTTGAGCAGCACCAGCGTGTTCTTCTGCGACAGGCCGCGCAGGCCGATGCCGGCCGAGCCGGACGCCCAGCCATTGTTGGTGGTTTCGTTGGCAGCGTTGCCGGTGTTGGCCGAGATCGAGCGCAGCACGTCGGCGACGGTGGCCTTGCCGGTCTGTTCCAACTGCTGGCGGCCGATCACCTGCACCGGGTTGGAGGCCTCGGTATCGGTGCGCTTGATGTTGGAACCGGTGATGCGCACGGCGGCCAGGGTGCTGGCTTCGCCACTGGCGTCGGCGGAGGTTTCGGCGGCGGCGGACAAAGGCGCGGCCAGAGCGACGGCCAGGGCCGCCACGAGCAGGGTGTGCTTGGGCATGACGATGTGGGGGAGGTGGAAAGGGCGACGTAGTTCCGCAGTAGTCCATGCCTGGCCGGGGTCCGGCCAATAACATCTCTTCATACGGATATAAGAGAAACTATCATCTCTTCATCCGGATGGAAGGAGTTACTTCACGAAAGTCCAACATCCGCTCAGGATGGCCGGCCACCTGCGGCGTACAATCGCGCCATGGAAATCTTCAAAGTCTTCATGCTCGAGGCGGCGCACCGCCTCCCCAACGTGCCGCCGGGTCACAAGTGCGCGCGCCTGCATGGCCACTCGTTCCGGGTGGAACTGAAGGTCGAGGGCGAGCCCGGCGCGCAGACCGGCTGGATCATGGACTTCGGCGACGTGAAGGCGGCTTTCCAGCCGATCTATGACCGCCTGGACCATCACTACCTCAACGACATCCCCGGCCTGGAGAACCCGACCAGCGAGAACCTGGCGGTGTGGATCTGGAACGAACTCAAGCCCAGCCTGCCGGCGCTGAGCGAGATCACCGTGCACGAAACCTGCACCTCCGGCTGTCGCTACCGCGGCCCGACGGCCTGATCAACCCATTGATCTGAAAGGCTTTTCAAAGGCGCCCTGAGCGCCTTTGTTATTTTTGTTGCATTGCCGCATCAACGGCGTATGCTGCAATGCATCAAGCCACTCCCTGATGCCCCCATGGCCGCCGCCTTCAGCGATCGCTTCAGTGATGCCACCCGCCAGTTCGCCGCCGCCGCAACGCGCGCAAACCGATTGGCGTTGGAGAACGCGGAAAGCATGTTCGGCGTGCAGTTGAAGGTGATGGAGCGCAACCTGACCGCGACCGGCGGCTGGCTGGGCGAACTGGCCCGCAGCGACGACGCGGCCGGGATGCTCAACAAGGGCGCACAGCTGTGGCAGGACAACCTGCAGCGGCTGGGCCAGGCCCAGCAGGACGTGGTCGGTCTCGGCCTGGTGGCCAGCAAGGCGTGGTCCGAACTGGTGCAGGGTTACAACGAATCAACGGCGGACGCGAGCAACCACTGACGCGACGCAACGCTCATTGCGTGGGTCCCTCCCCCCATGCAATCCGGACCCGGCAGATCCCTCCCTCTGCCGGGTCTTTTTTTGCCCGTTGTCTGGATTCAAGAGCGCTTCCTCGTCTGGATTTCCTGCGAGCTGATGGGCCCCGCCGGGGCGGGCAGGGGCCTGGGCAAATGTCCCCCGGCGCCGGCCGTTGGCCGTCACCTCCTCCTTTACTTTGCCCAGGCCCCTGCCCGCCCCGACGAGGCTCGGCTTACGGCAGCTAAAGCTCAGTGCTCATGGCAACTTTTCAATGAGGCACCGACGAACTCCGAACGCAGGGCGGAGGCCCTTGCGTACGAAGTAAAGGGGGAGGTGACGGCCAACGGCCGGCGCCGGAGGACATTCGTACGCAAGGGTCTCCGCCCTGCGCCACGCAGAACGAATCCGCCACACGCCACGCAGAACACACCGCAAAGGAACCTCAGCGCCCGCGACCACCGTGCCAGTGCTGGTGCCACGCCTGGAACATCAGCACGTTCCACAGGTGCGTGTGCCACTTGCGCTCGCCGCGCAGGAACGCTTCCCAGATGCCGCGCACGCGTGCCGCATCGAAGCAGCCCTGGTTGCGAAGCAGCTGCGGGTCCAGCAGCGCCTCCGCCCAATCGCGCAACGGACCGGCCAGCCAGCGCGCCATGGGCGGGCCAAAGCCACGCTTGGGACGGTACACCAGCGGCTCGGGCAGGTAACGTGCCAACAGATTCTTCAGAATGAGTTTGTGTTCGCCATCGTGGTACTTCAGGTGCTGCGGCAGGCGCCAGGCCAGGCGCACCACCTCCATGTCCAGCAATGGCGCACGGGTTTCAACGCCCGCCGCCATGCCCGCGCGATCAACCTTGGCAAGGATGCCCTCGGCCAGGTCCATGCGGAAATCCAGCAGCTGGATGCGCGCCTCGGCCGGCAGCGCCGTGTCCTGCTGCTGGAAGATCGTCAGCGGCTCACGCGCACCCAGCACTACCTGCGCCGGCTGCCGCCAGCGCGTCACGCGCTGCAGGTAGTGGCCTTCCACGTCGTTGGCGGCGACTTCCGCCACCAGCGCACGCCAGCCGCCGAGGCGGCCTCGCTCCACGTTCATCCGGTTGCCGCTGCGCCGTGCCAGGTCACGCACCCAGTCCGGCAGGCCGCCGCACAGGCGTGCATTGCGCAGCGCGCGGCCGTAGCTGGGGTGACCGAAGAACAGTTCATCGCCGCCATCACCGGTCAGTGCAACCGGCTTGCGAGCGCCCAGCAGTTCGCTGGCGAGCAGGGTCGGCAGCTGCGAGGCATCGGCGAACGGCTCGCACCAGACCTGCGGCAGGCGCTGCAGCAGGTCCAGGCCCTGGCGCGCGTCCATGCGGTGCAGGTGATGCTGCACGCCCAGGTGACGCGCGACCTGCGAGGCCCAGTCGCTCTCATCATGGCCGGGATCGTCGAAACCGACCGTCCAGGCTTCGATCGGCAGAGTCGACTGCGCCTGCATCATTGCGGTTACCAATGAGGAATCGGTGCCTCCGGACAGGAACGCGCCGCAAGCCAGCGGCGAGTGCATGCGTGCGGCAATGGCCTTCTGCAGTACCGCTTCCAGCTGGTCGGTGGCCTGCTCCAGGCTGGGTGCCGGCTGCAGTGGTTCCTGCAGCGCGCTCTGCATCGCATCGCGTGCACACCAGTAGCGTGAGCCGCCCTGTGTGGCCTGGCTGGAACCGCCAGCCGCATGGTCATTCAGATCGATGCGCAGCATCGCGCCGGCCACCAGCTTGTGGATACCGCGGTAGATGGTGTGTGGTGCCGGCACATAGTCATGGCGCAGCAGCAGGCTCAGCGCATCCTGGTCGATGCCAGGGGCAAATCCGGCGAAGGCCTGAAGCGCCTTCAACTCCGAGGCAAACAGGAACTGGCCCTGGTACCAGCCGTAGTACAGCGGCCGCTCGCCGACCCGGTCGCGGGCCAGCCACAGTTCGCGCGCCTCCCGGTCCCACACACTGAAACCGAACGCGCCCTCGATGCGCGACAGCGCCCGCTCCACGCCCCATTCGACGATCGCCTGCAGCAGCAGCCGCGCATCGCTGCAACTGCGTGGCAGGTCGCGCAGCTGCGCCTGCAGGTCACTGCGGTTGTACAGGCGGCCGTCCAGGCACAGCACGTAGCGACCGCAGTCCGAGCTCAGCGGCTGTAATGGCGTATCGGTGGGCGCCCGGCAGTGGCCCAGTGCCAGGCCGGCCCCGGCGTCGGTCCAGTAGCCAATGCGGCCCCGGCCGCGCTGCTGCAGGGCGCGCAGCATCGGTGCCAGGCGCTGCAGCAGGTGTTCGTCCTCGGCAGGTGGCAGCCAGGCCCCGACCACGCCACTCATCGGGCACCTCTGCAGCGGCAGCGACGGGACGGGTTCAGCAGGTAGAGGGCGGGCGACATGGGAACGGCACGCGGAGCGGAGGAGACTCCATGCTCTGCGCCCTGACGGCCCCGCGTCAGTCGCGTTGCTGTCAGCGATGGTCACCAGACGTATCACGAAGGTAACGCTTTGTAACAGCCTCAGGCTATGCTCAACGCCAAGCTGTTGCCAGGCCTGGAGTGCGGCCCCAGCGCCAGCAACCCCGGCTGAATGGCGCCCACCCGCTGGACCCGGGCGGCCCGCAGGCTGGGATAGCATCGCCGCGCTCGTGCCGTGGCGGTACGTTTGCGTCCACGGAGGCCTTGGAAATGCTGGATATCGTACTGGTCGAAGACGATGCCCGCCTGGGAACGATGGTCAGTGACTACCTGCAGCGGCATGGCTACCAGGTCGCCCATGAACGCAGCGGCGAGCGGGCAGTGGCCCGGATCCTGGCGGAAAAGCCGGCGCTGGTCCTGCTCGATGTCGGCCTGCCCGACCAGGATGGTTTCGAAGTGTGTCGGCAGATCCGGCCCCACTATGACGGCATCATCTGCGTGCTGACCGCCCGCACCGACAACATCGACCAGGTGCTGGGCCTGGAACTGGGGGCCGACGATTACATCGGCAAACCGATCGAACCGAGGGTGCTGCTGGCCCGGCTGCGTGCCCACCTGCGCCGCCACCGCCGGGTCGAGCCACGTGACGGCAGCCTGCGCTTCGGCGAGCTGAACATCGACCCTTCCACCCGCAACGTACACCTGCAGGGCGGCCTGCTGGAGCTCACCACGGCCGAGTTCGACCTGCTGTTCCTGCTGGCCAGCAACGCCGGCCAGATCCTGGACCGCGATGCGCTGCTGCGCGGCCTGCGCGGGATCGCCTTCGACGGCCTGGACCGCTCGATCGATGCCCGCATCTCGCGCCTGCGCCGCAAGCTGGGCGACAACCCGGAGCAGCCAGAACGGATCAAGACCGTTCGCGGCCGCGGCTACCTGTTCAGCCGCTCGGCATGGGGATGACGCGCACGCCGTCGGCGATGCGCGGCCACGCCTTCCACTTCCTGCGCTACGGCATCGGCTTCCTGCTCGCCCATCTGTTGCTGATCGTGCTGGGCCTGTGGGCCTGGGATGCCCTGCTGGAAGACCGCACCGAAGCCGGCCTGCAGGCCGAGATGCGCGGCACGCACGCGCTGCTGCAGCATCGCTTCGCCGAAACCCCGCGTGAACAGTGGCCGGCGCTGGCCCGCGAACTCGACGCTGATTTCGCCTATGCCCTACGCCTGGTTCCTTTGGCCGAGGCGGTGAAGGCGCTGCAGTCCAGCCAGCGACCGCCATTCAACAACGGCCGGGTGCAGATCGACCTGGAGCACATGCGCAGCCTGCAGCGCATCGGTGACAGCGGCTACGCGCTGATGCTGGGGCCGCTGGACGAAGCGCTGCCTGACGAAAGCTGGCAGGACAGCGAAGTCTCCGGCGTGGCGATCCTGCTGCTGATCCTGATGGTGGCGGTGGCACTGCCGATGTACGTGATGGTCTACCGGCTGTGGCGCGACGTCTCGCAGCTGGCCCAGGCGGCGCGGCGGATGCGCGACGGCCAGCTGGACACGCGTGCGCCGCGCGCCGGCACCGCACTGGTGCGGCCGCTGGCCAATGCCTTCAACCACATGGCCGAGCAGCTGCAGCAACTGCTGGAAAGCCAGCGGGTGCTCGCGCAGGCGGTGGCGCACGAAGTCCGCACGCCGTTGGCACGGATGCGTTTCGGCCTGGCCGAGCTGGAAGACAGCGCACTCGACGACGTGCAGCGCGATGCGCTGGGCGGCCTGCGCACCGATGTGGATCGGCTGCAGCACCTGACCGACGCCGGCGTCGAGTACGCCGCACTGGGTCGCTGCCATCAGCTGACCCGCCAGCGCCTGCAGCTGGCGGCGCTGGTGCGCGGCGTGGTCGCCCAGTTCGCGCCGCTGCCGGTGCCGGTTCAGCAGGCGCTGTCGCCGGTGGGCCTGGTCAACGTCAACCGGCACATGCTGGAGCTGGCACTGCGCAACCTGCTCGGCAATGCACTGCGTTACGCGCGCCGGCAGATCCGTATTGCCAGCACCGTCAATGACGGCTGGCTGTGCCTGCAGGTGGAGGACGACGGCCCCGGCATCGCACCCGAACTGCGCGGCCAGGTACTGCAACCCTACGTGCGGCTGGACCCGGGCAGCCCGGGCTTCGGCCTCGGCCTGGCGCTGGTGCAGGTGGTGGCGGACAAGCACGGCGGCCACGTTGAAGTGACCGACTCCGAACTGGGAGGTGCGTGCATCCGCCTGAAACTGCCGCTGGAAAGCGGCGGTGCGGTGACGGGCGAACCGGCCTGCTAGGCCGCCGGTTCGGCGCGTGGCAGGGCAAACACGAACAACGCGCCGCTCGCGCTGTCACGCAGTTCGATCCTGCGCCCATGCAGCTGCACGATGCGCTGCACGATCAGCAGGCCCAGCCCGCCGTTGTCGCCACGCCGAGCGCCGAGCGCGGCCGGTGCCTGGAACAGGTGGGTGCGCAGCGCTGGCGCCACCCCGGGGCCATCATCGGCCACGCTCACCTCCACGCTGTCATCGGTTGCGCGCAGGCGCACCTCGATCTGCCCACCCTCGGGTGCATGCCGCAGCGCGTTGTCGAGCAGGTTGGTCAGCACCCGCTCGACCAGGCCCAGATCGGCACGCACCAGCGGCAGGCCGGGCGGGAACTTGGCGTGCAGGTGCTGGTTGCGCGCCTGCGCCGCCAGCTCGAATTTCTGCAGCACGTCCTGCAGCAGTTCCGGCAGCGCGAACACTTCCCACTCCAGGCGCACTTCGCCATGTTCCAGCCGCGCCAGCTCGAACAGCGCGCGTGCCAGCCGGCCGACCTTGGCACTCTGTGCCAGCGCGATGCCGAGATAACGGCGCCGCTCGTCCGGCGACAGCGTGGCGTCCTTCAACGCCAGTGTTTCCAGGTAGCCATGCAGCGACGACAACGGCGTACGCAGGTCATGCGAGATGTTGGCGACCAGCTCGCGGCGCTGCAGATCCTGCTGGCGCAGCTGCTGCCACTGCTCGCCCAACCGTTGCGCCATCTGCGCATGCGCATGTTCGAGGATCACCAGTTCATCGCGCTCACCCGGGCGCAGCGGCTCCGCCGGCGGCAGTGGCGTGGGTGCATCGATGTCGAAGGCCTGGATGCGCCGGGTCAGCCGCCGCAGCGGGCGTGTCACCCAGTAGAAGGCCACCAGCCCGGCCAGCAGGCCGAGGCCACCAACGAGTGCCACCGACCACAGCGTGGTGTTCCACTGGCTGCCGGCGGCGAGGTCGTCGGCCAGCATCTGCCGGTGCTCGCCCACCAGCACCACGTACACATAGCCGGCCTGGCGGCCCTGCACGATCAACGGTGCAGCACTGAACACCTTGCGGCCATCGGCGCTGCGCGGATCATCACCGAGGATCGGCAACGGTGCTCCCGCCAGCAGGCGGCGCAGCGGCGCCACGTCCACCCGGGTGCGCACCAGGTGCCCACTGGGCGCATCGTGGCCAAGGATGCGGCCCTGGTCGTCCAGCAGGTAGACCTCGACGCTCGGGTTGACCGCCATCAGCTGGCCGAACAGCGCGCGCACGGCGGCATCGCGCATGCCGCTGGTATCCATCAGCTCGCTGCGCTGGGCAATGTGCTCGGCCAGGCCCAGCGACAGCCGCTGTACCACCTCCTGCTCGTGGCGGGTGTTGGCCCGCATCTGCAGTGCAAGCAGCGCCATGCAGCACGCCAGCATCAGCGCAGCGGTCACCACCGCCAGCTTCTGCCACAGGTTCGGCTTGATCATGCCGCCGCCCCGGCCGGATCGACCAGCTTGTAGCCGCGGCCCCACACCGTCAGCAACCGCCGTGGGTTGGCCGGGTCCGGCTCGATCTTGCTGCGCAGGCGATTGATATGGGTGTTGACCGTGTGTTCGTAGCCATCGTGCTGGTAGCCCCAGACCTGGTTGAGCAGTTCCATGCGCGCGAACACCTGGTCCGGATGACGGGCGAAGAACAGCAGCAGGTCGAACTCGCGCGGGGTCAGCTCCAGCGCGTTGCCATCCACCGAGGCGGTGCGCGCGACCGGATCCAGCTGCAGGCCGCCCAGTTCGATCGCGCCGGCATCGATGCGTGCGCTCTGCGCCATCGCCTCGGCGCGGCGCAGCAATGCGCGCACCCGCGCTACCAGTTCCGGCATCGAGAAGGGCTTTGCCAGATAATCGTCCGCGCCCAGTTCCAGGCCGACGATGCGCTGGGTTTCGCTGCCGCGCGCGCTGATGATGATGATCGGCACATAGCGCGCCATCGCGCGTGCACGCTGGCAGACCTGCAGGCCATCCACGCCGGGCAGCATCACGTCCAGCACCAATGCATCCCACGGACCTTCCTGCTCCAGCAGGCGCAGGCCGGCATCGCCGCTGGCGGCATGGGCCACGTCGTAGCCCTCATCGCCCAGGTGCATGCGCAGCAGGTCGGCGATGTGGGCATCGTCTTCAACGATCAGCACGCGTTTGGTCGACATCGGCAGCTCGGGGCCAGTGGGGAGGCTGGCAGCATTGTGGCGCGGGGCGGCCGCCGATACCTCACGAAAAATTGAATCCTGCGTGAGGATTCGTTGACCCGGGCGGGTGCAGCATGGCCCCGTCGCCCCTTCCCGGAGTCCGCCATGTCCCTGTCCCGCCGCCATCTGCTGGGCCTGGGTGGTGTTGCCACCGCTGCCGGCCTGCTCGGTCTGGGGGCCTGCAGCCGCGCCGCCCCGGCGGCCGCTGAAGCGCGCCCGCCGCGACAGTTCGAGGTCATGCACAGCGATGCGCAATGGCGCCAGCGGTTGACCCCGGCGCAGTACGCGGTGCTGCGCCAGCAGGGCACCGAACGCCCCTGGAGCAGCCCGCTCAACAAGGAACACCGGCAAGGCACCTTCGCCTGCGCCGGCTGTGCACTGCCGCTGTTCTCCTCCTCCACCAAGTTCGAGAGCGGCACCGGCTGGCCCAGCTTCTGGGCACCGCTGCACAACGCCATCGGCGAAGACCGCGACGTGACCTTCGGGATGCTGCGGGTGGAGGTGCACTGCCGCCGCTGTGGTGGCCACCTTGGCCACGTGTTCAACGACGGCCCGCGCCCGACGGGGCTGCGCTACTGCATGAACGGTGCGGCGATGGTGTTCGTTCCCGGCGCCACGGACGGTACCGCCGACGGCTGGCGGGTGCCGGTCGGTTCTTCCCCTGCTTCCGGAGCCTGACGATGCTGCTGTTGCTGCTTGCCTACCTCGGCGGCGCGCTGACCCTGCTCAGCCCGTGCATCCTGCCGGTGCTGCCGTTCGTGTTCGCGCGTGCCGACCGCCCCTTCCTGCGCAGCACGCTGCCGTTGCTGCTGGGCATGGCGCTCACCTTCACCGTGGTTGCCAGCCTGGCTGCGGTGGGCAGCCAATGGGTGGCGCAGGCCAACCAGGTCGGACGCTGGGTCGCCCTGCTGCTGATGGCGCTGTTCGCGCTGGCACTGTTGTGGCCGCGACTGGCCGACAATCTGCTGGCGCCATTCCAGCGCGTCGGCGCACGGCTGAGCGCGCGTGCCGATGCGGCGGATGCCGCGGGGCACGGCGGCGCGTGGACCTCGCTGCTGATCGGCGTCGCCACCGGCCTGCTGTGGGCGCCCTGCGCGGGGCCGATCCTCGGCCTGGTGCTGACCGGTGCCGCCCTGCATGGCGCCAGCGTCGGCACCAGTGCCCTGCTGCTGGCGTATGCGCTGGGCGCGATCACCGCGCTGGCACTGGCGGTGTGGGTGGGCGGCCGCGTGTTCCGCGCACTGCAGGCGCGGCTTGGTCTCGGCGACGCACTGCGCAAGGTGCTGGGCGTGGCTGCGCTGCTGGCGGTGGTGGCGATTGGTCTGGGCTGGGATACCGGCCTGCTCACCCGTCTTTCGACGGTCAGCACCGCACGCATCGAGCAGGGCCTGCTGGATGCGGTACCCGGCGCGCAGCCGGCGGCACCGCCGATGATGATGATGGCCGGTGCCAACGCCGCAGCCGATGCACCGCTGCCGGTGGAAGGCACCCTGCCCGCGCTGGACGGCGCCACCGGCTGGCTCAACAGCCCACCGCTGACGGCCCAGCAGCTGCGCGGCAAGGTGGTACTGGTCGATTTCTGGACGTACTCCTGCATCAACTGCCTGCGCGCGATGCCGTTCGTGCACGAATGGGAACGCCGCTACCGTGACCACGGCCTGGTGGTGATCGGCATACACACGCCGGAGTTCGCCTTCGAGCGTAACCCACGCAACGTGATGAAGGCGGTGCAGCAGCTGAAGGTCGAGTACCCGGTGGCGCTCGACAACCAGTACACGATCTGGCGCGCGTTCAACAACCGCTACTGGCCGGCGCAGTACTTCGTCGATGCGCAGGGCAACATCCGCGGCCACCAGTTCGGCGAAGGCAACTACGCGCGCTCGGAACAGGTGATCCGTCGCCTGCTGGCCGAAGCCGGGCAGACGAACCTGCCGCCACCGGCCGATCCCGCTGCCGCCGACCTGAAGGGCGTGGCCGTGCAGGCCGACATGGGCAACCTGCGCTCGCCGGAAACCTACCTCGGCCACGCCCGTGCCGAGCAGTTCGCCTCACCCGGCGGACAGCGCAGCGACAGCGCGTTCGACTACACGCTGCCGACCACCCTGGCGTTGAACCAGTGGGGACTGTCCGGCCACTGGACCATTACCGACGAGGCCGCAGAGCTGCAGCGGGCCGGTGGCCGCATTGCCTTCCAGTTCCATGCGCGCGACCTGCACCTGGTGCTGGCACCGACCCGCGACGGCACGCCGGTGCGCTTTCGCGTCTGGCTGGACGGCAAGCCGCTGCCCGCCGCCGATGCCGGCAGCGATGTCGATGCCGATGGCAGTGGCGTGGTCGACGAGCACCGCCTGTACCAGCTGGTGCGCCAGCGCGGCACGGTCGGTCCGCACCGCTTCGAGATCGAATTCCTCGATGCGGGCGTGCAGGCCTATGCCTTCACTTTTGGTTGAAACGGGAGGACATGATGAAACTCTCCTTTGAACAGGGCATCGCCGCCGGTGTCGCCGGACTGGTGGCCACCGCATTGATCGCCGGTGTGCTGCTGGTCGACCACGGCGCGGCTGCGGCGCCGGTCGAAGCCAGCGCGCAGACCCAGGCAGTACCGGCACCCACGGGCGATGCGGCGTTCCGCGATGACGCGACCCACGCCAGCGTGGTGTTCGCCGGCGGTTGCTTCTGGGGCGTGCAGGGCGTGTTCCAGCACGTCAAGGGCGTGAGCAATGCGGTGTCCGGCTACATCGGCGGCAGCGCCGCCGACGCGCGTTACGAGCGGGTCAGCAGCGGCCAGACCGGCCACGCCGAAGCAGTGAGGATCAACTACGACCCGCGCCAGGTCAGCTACGGGCAGTTGATGCAGGTGTTCTTCTCGGTGGCACACGACCCGACCCAGCTCAACCGCCAGGGGCCGGACCACGGCAGCCAGTATCGATCGGCAATCTTCACCGATGACGCCCGCCAGCAGGCAGCCAGCCGCGCCTACATCGCCCAGCTCGGCCAGGCCGGCAGCTACCGCGCACCGATCGTCACCCAGCTGGTCAGCGGCCAGCGCTTCTACCCGGCCGAAAGCTACCACCAGAACTACATGACCAACTACCCGCAGGCGGCCTACATCCGCTACTACGACGCACCGAAGCTTGCGGCGCTGGGCAAGCAGTTCCCGGCGCTGTACCGGCGCGAGGCGGCGCTGGTGCCGATGCGGTAGCCGGCATTCCCCCTTGGGCTGACCGACGCTCGGCGGTGCTCTCTGTAGAGCCGAGCCCACGCTCGGCTGCTGTTGGCGGAAGTGCAGCCGAGCATGGGCTCGGCTCTACACACAAAAAAAGACGCACGGCCATCCAGCCGTGCGTTTGGGAAGTATCGGCCGTGCCCCGATCAGGCCCGGCCGACAACGACATGCTAGGCTCGCCCTCATCATGGGTACAGCACCAGATGGCGGGAAGTTCGATGGATACAGATGACCAGAGCGCGATGATCCCACCCCGCTACCAACGGCTGTCCGACGAACTGGCCGAGGCCATCCACGGCGGCCGGCTTCCAGTAGGCAGCCGCCTGCCCTCGCTGCGACAGATGGCCCTGCAGCGCAGGCTCAGCCTGAACACGGTGATTGCCGCCTATCGCCAGCTGGAGGACGCCGGACTGGTGATTCCGCGGCCGAAGGCGGGCTTCGAAGTCGCGCCGCGGCTGTCGGTGCCGGAGCGTTCGCTGCGCGACACCCCATCCGCGCCCACCGCGCCGCTGCAGCAGGTCCTGATGGCCCGGGTACTGGAAGCACAGCGCCGCCCGGGTGTGGTCGATCTGGCCTTCGCCGGCCCACGTGGTCGCCAGTTCTATCCCGGCGCGCAGCTGGCCCGGCATACCGCGCAGGTGCTGCGCCACGGCCAGCAGACGGTGGAGACCTATGCGAGACCCAACGGCTCCCCCCGGCTGCTGGCACAGATCGTGCGCCGCAGTCCGCGCATGGGACTGCACACCCACGCCGAGCGACTCCTGCTGACCCATGGTGCGATGGAAGCCCTGCAGCTGGCGTTGCGCGCGGTCACCCAGCCCGGTGACGCGGTGGGCATCGAGGCGCCGTCCTACTTCAACCTGTATCCGTTGCTGGCCAACCTCGGCCTGCAGGCCATCGAGTTGCCCACCCACCCGCAGCACGGACTGGACGTGGATGCACTGGATGCGCTGCTGGAGCACAGGCCGCTGGCCGCACTGGTGGTGATGCCGACCGTGCACAACCCGCTCGGCTGCACCATGCCGACCGCCGCCAAACAACGCCTGGCCGAGCTGGTCAACGCACGGCAGCTGCCGCTGATCGAGGATGCGGTGTACGCCGAGCTGCAGTTCTGCGAACCACCGGCACCCTTGCTGAAAGCCTTCGATCGCGATGGCTGGGTGATGGTGGTGGGTGGCTTCTCAAAGACACTGGCGCCGGATTACCGCATCGGCTGGCTGGATGGCGGCCGCTTCGCAGAGCGCATCGCACTGCTGAAGTTCCAGTCCACCGGCGGCGAGCCGCAGCTGCTCGGCGATGCGGTGGCCGCGTATCTGGAAGCAGGCAGCTACGAGCACCATCTGCACCGCATGCGCCGCCTGTACCGCGAACAGGTCGGGCGGCTGCGCCAGCTGGTGGCCGAACACTTCCCGGCCGGCACCCGCGCCACCGAACCGCAGGGCGGCTTCCTGCTGTGGCTGGAACTGCCGGGCGTGGACACGCGCGAGCTGTTCGAGCGAGCGCTGCTGGAGGACATCGTGTTCATGCCGGGCCAGGTGTACTCGCGCGGCGCACGCTACCGCCACTGCCTGCGGCTGTCGTGCTGCCAGAGCCTGGATGCGCGCTTCATCGGTGCGGTGGAGCGGCTGGGTGCGATTGCGCGGGAGCTGGCGGCTGCAGCACGGTAGTGCCGGCCGCTGGCCGGCAACTGCATGGACGTGATTCATCGAGGTTGCCGGCCAGCGGCCGGCACTACCCCAGGTCGTCGAACAGATGCGCGCTCAACGCTTCACCATCCGCCCCCGGCAGATGCGGCAGCCGTCCCCAGCACGGCATCGGCAGGCGCTGCTGCAGCGTGGCGATGTTCTCGTCCTGGCGCTGCATCGCAGGATCAATGTGGTTGCCGATCCAGCCCAGGCGGTCCACGCCGCTGGCCTGCAGTGATTGCGCAGTCAACCGCGCATGGTTGACGCAGCCAAGCCGCATGCCCACCACCAGCAGCACCGGCAGCTGCAGCGCACGCACCAGGTCGAGCTGGTCCAGCGTGGCCGAAACCGGCGCCAGCCAACCGCCAACCCCCTCCACCACCACGATATCGGCCTGCGCGCGCAGTCGCGCGAACGCGGCCACGATCGGCGCCAGTTCCACCTGCACGCCGTCCTCGGCCGCCGCCAGCTCCGGTGCCAGCGGCTGCCGCAGCGCATACGGGTTCAGGTCGGCATAGTCCGGCACCGGCCAGCTGGCCGCCTGCAGTGCCAGCGCGTCCTCGTTGCGCAGGCCCTGCCCCAGGTCCTCGCTGCCGCTGGCCACCGGCTTCATGCCCACCGCGCGCAGGCCACGCTGGCGCAGTGCATGCAGCAGCGCGGTGCTGGCCGCGGTCTTGCCGATTTCGGTGTCGGTGCCGGTAACGAACAGGGCGGGCGGCAGCGTAGCGGGCAACGGCATCGATGGGCTCCAACAGGGCAACAGTGCGTGCATTATCGCCGGCCCGGTGCACTTGCTAGACTGCAGGCATGTTCGCCAATGCCTCGCTCACCGGCAGCAAGCCGGAACAATACGCCCAGCTGCTGGAACAGGCCCGTGGCCTGGTCTACGCCGAGTCCGACCGCATCGCCAACGCGGCCAACCTCTCCGCACTGGTCTACCACGCCCTGCCCGACCTGAACTGGGTGGGTTTCTACCTGTACGATGGCAAGGAACTGGTGGTCGGCCCGTTCCAGGGCCTGCCGGCCTGCGTGCGCATCCCGCTGGACAAGGGCGTGTGCGGTGCCGCCGCCAGCCAGCGGGTCACCCAGCGCGTGGAGGATGTCGACGCCTTCCCCGGCCACATCGCCTGTGATTCGGCCTCGCGTTCGGAGCTGGTGGTGCCGCTGCTGCGCGGCGATGAACTGATCGGCGTGTTCGACATCGACAGCCCGAAGGTGGGCCGCTTCGATGCCGACGACCAGGCCGGCCTGGAAGCCATCGCCCGCGTGTTCGTCGAGGCGCTGGGATGAACGCACCCAAGCTGCGCAACATCGGCCCCAAGAGCGCGGCCTGGCTGCGCCAGGTCGGCCTGCGCAGCCGCGACGACCTGGTCGCGATCGGAGCGGTCGGTGCCTTCGTCAAGGTCAAGCGTGCCGGCTTCAAGCCCAGCCTGAACCTGCTGTATTCCCTGGAAGGCGCGTTGCTGGACTGCCACTGGCAGGAACTGAGCGAGCCGCAGCGCGATGCGCTGGTGCAGGACTATGAAGCGCGCATCGCCGCGCATCCGCTGAAGGCAGCCGGCCCGGCGTCGGGCCCGGTGCATGAGCAGCGCTTCGATGCCGACGATGACGCGGAAGACAGCGTTGCCGAGGATGCGGACGAGGATTGAGCCGCGCCCTCCTGTAGAGCCGAGCCCACGCTCGGCTGGCCTTTCTGATCGAAGTGCAGCCGAGCATGGCTCGGCTCTACAAGAGCAGCTCAGGGCTGCTGCAGCTCCAGCAATTCGCCCACCAGCCCGGCCTCACCGCGCTCCAGCCACACACGCAGGCGCGTGCCATGGTCGATGCGCAGCGCCCAGCACAGCGACATCGGCAGGCCGCAGACCTTCGACAGCACCATGCGCAGCGGGCCGCCATGGCTGACCACCAGCGTCGGCACCGGATCGTCATCATCGAGCAGGCGATCCAGCGCGCGCGCGATGCGCCGCTCGAAGTGGCCCCAGCTTTCGCCGTTCGGCGGCGGGAACGCATGCGGGTCAGCATGGAAGGCAGCCAGTGCATCCTCCGGCAGGTCGAACAGCGACTGCCCGTCCCAATCGCCGAAATCCAGTTCCTCCCATTCCTCGTCCGCTTCCACGTCCAGCCCGCGCGGCGTGCCCAGCGCCATTGCCGTGTGCAGCGCGCGCAGCCGCGGCGAACTGATCACCCGCTCCCAGGGCTGCGCGGCGTAGGCGTCGACCAGTTCCTGCGGCAGGCGGGCCAGCTGCGGTGGGTCGCTGCGGCCATCGAGGAACTCATCGCGACCGTTGCCGGCATGGCGGACCAGGTCGAGGATCATGCGTGCGTTCCGTACAGGCAACGCGGGGACAGCGGAAAACGGGCGGACATCGGCAACGGCACCACGGGATCGAGGGACCATTCTAAGGGCACAGCAAAGGCAGTCGAGCAGGCGCGACGCAACGGGACTGCCTGCGATACCGTAGACTGCGCGCACTTCCAGGTGACCTGCGGCCACGGCCGGCAGGTTGAAACGGGAAGCCGGTGACGCGTGATTCCACGCCAGGCCGGCGCTGCCCCCGCAACGGTAAGCACGTCAGTTCCGGGCAACACTGCCACTGTGCCTCAGGCATGGGAAGGCGCCTGGACGGCGGCCTCGCGCCGCCCGGCGGCAAGCCCGGAGACCGGCCCGGAAGCCTCAGGTCGCGATGCGGTGGGCATGGCGCTGGATGACCGTGGCGTGCGCTGCGGCATCGGCGCGTGCCTGCCTTCGCGGCTCCTCCCCTTCGCCACGCGGGCGTGCGTGGCACCTGGAGTCCCCCATGAAGCTGCAGTCCCGAATGTTGTCCCTGGCCGTGCTGGCCGCCCTGCCCGCGCTGGCCCAGGCCGCCAATGACACCACCGCGCTCGACCAGATCCTGGTCACTGCGACCCGCACCCCGATCGCCCTGCAGGACAGCATCGCGCCGGCCCAGGTGATCGACCGCGCGCAGATCGAATCCAGCCAGGCCACCTCGCTGCAGGAACTGCTGCGCGGCCGCGCCGGCATCAACCTGACCAATGCCGGCGGCTTGGGCAAGCAGAGCTCGCTGTTCCTGCGCGGCACCAACTCCGGCCACACCGTGGTGCTGGTCGATGGCGTGCGCATCAACAGCGCCGACCTCGGCCTGGCGATGTACCAGGACCTGCCGCTGGCACAGATCGAGCGCGTGGAGATCGTGCGTGGCCCGCAGTCCAGCCTGTACGGCGCGGACGCCATCGGTGGCGTGATCCAGATCTTCACCCGCCGCAGCCAGGGTGACTTCGCCCCGCATTTCCAGCTCGGTGGCGGCAGCAATGGACTGCGCGAGGCCAGTGGCGGCATCGGCGGCGGCACCGAACGCGGCTGGTTCGGCGCTGACATCGCCTACCAGCATTCCGATGGCATCGATGCCTGCCGCGGCTCCTCCTCGGTGTTCACCGCGGGCTGCTTTGCCGACGAGCATGACCGCGACGGCTACCGCAACCTGTCCAAGAGCCTGCGCGGTGGCTACACCTTCAACGACCAATGGAACGTGGAAGGCAGTGCATTGCGTGCCGACGGAAAGAACCATTACGACGGCTACTACAACTATTCGGAAACCCGCCAGCAGGTGCTGTCCGGCAAGCTGCGCTACACCCCGTCCGAACGCCTGGCGTTCACCGCCAATGTCGGCCGCAGTGACAACGAGTCGGACAACTTCGGCGACTTCGATGCCCGTGGCAGCGCCCAGACCCATCGTGACAGCGCCTCGCTGCAGGGCGACTTCGGCATGGCCGAAGGCCAGCTGCTGAGCACCGGCGTGGACTGGAGCGAAGACAACCTGGATGGCAGCAGCGCCGGGTACCTCGTCGACAGCCGTCGCAACACCGGCGTGTTCGTGCAGTACCAGGGCCGCTTCGGCCGCCACCAGCTGCAGGTCAGCGCACGCAACGACGACAACCAGCAGTTCGGCAACCACGCCACCGGCAGCGCCGGCTGGGCGATGGAACTGGGCCACGGCCTGCGCCTCAACGCCAGCTATGGCACCGCGTTCAAGGCGCCGACCTTCAGCGATCTGTACGACCCGTGGAGCGGCGTGCCGACGTTGAACCCGGAGAAGTCCAAGAGCGCCAACCTGGGCGTTTCGCAGCAGGGACAGGGCTGGCACTGGGGCCTGGACGTATATGAAACCCGCATCGATGATCTGATTACCTACGATGCGGCGACCTTCAGGATGCAGCAAGTGGAGAAGGCCCGCATCCGCGGCGCCGAACTGACCGGTGGCGTGTTGCTGGCCGGCTTCGACATCAACGCACAGCTCAGCTACACCGACCCGCGCAACCGTACCCATGGCAGCACCCAGTTCGACAACTGGCTGCCGCGCCGCGCGCAGCAGACCGCACGCCTGGGCATCGACCGCCGCTTCGGCGACTTCCGCGCCGGCCTGACGGTTCAGGGTTCAGGCAAGCGTTATGACAATGCGGCCAACACGATAAAGGTCGGCGGTTACGGTACGCTGGACCTGCGCGCCGAGTACGCGCTGACGCCGTCGTGGACGCTGCTGGCGCGTGCCGCCAATGTGTTCGATCGCCGCTACGAGACCGTGGCGTGGTTCAACCAGCCCGGCCGCGAGTACCAGCTGAGCGTGCGTTACCAGCCGAAATGAAGGCACGCGCCGGGCATCGCCCGGCGCCTCCTGATGCCATCGACGCATGGCGTCGATCTACTGTAGAGCCGAGCCCATGCTCGGCTCACGCAATGAAGCAGCCGAGCGTGGGCTCAGCTCTACGCCCGAACGCCCGCGGCCAACCCCGGCAACTCACGCAGGTCGTCGATCACTGCCACCGCGTGCGCGCTGCCCAGGTCCAGGCCGCGCGGATAGCCGTAGCGCACCAGCGCGATCGGCATGCCCGCATCTTCGGCGGCGCGGTAGTCGGTCAACGAATCTCCCACCATCAGGCACGCCTCCACCGGCAGCGCGAAATGCGCGGCGATGTGCCGCAGCGGTTCGCCACTGGGCTTGCGCTGCGGCAGCGAATCACCGCCCAGTATCAGCGCGAACGCATCACCAATGCCCAGGTGCTGCAGCAGCGGCGGCACCAGTGCTTCGGGCTTGTTGGTGCAGATCGCCAGTGGCACGTCGCGCGCGCGCAGCTGCGCCAGTGCGTCGGCCACGCCATCGAACAGGCGCGGGCTGCGCAGCAGGCATTCACGGTAGTGCACCATGAACACCGGCATCACTTCGGCCAGGTCGACCTCGCGGCCTGCCGCATGCACGGCCTGTTCGACCAGGCGGCGCACACCGTCGCCGATCCAGCCGAGCACGGTGGCTTCCGGCACGCGTGCCATGCCGATGTCCTCCAGCGTGCGGTTCAGCGCTTCGGCGATATCAGCTGCGCTGTCGACCAGCGTGCCATCAAGGTCGAACACGACCAGTGGATAGGGATATGACAAGGAACGGCACCTGCACGACGTGGGCCCCCCATTGTACGCCGCTGGTTTCCGCGCCGATCCGCCTCAACCGATCCGGCGCGCTCGGGTGGCCAGGAAGGTGGGAAGATAACGGTCGATCAGGAAGCGCGGCCGCGGCTGCCAGTCTTCCATGAAGCGATCGATGACGAAGCCGGCATCCAGCTGGCCACCAATCAGCTCGGTCAGGCTGTGGCCAAAGGTCAATGCGTCGCCACGGGCCAGCTTCGCCTCGCGTTCGGCTTGCGGCAGGTCTTCCAGATCCGAATAGGGAATGGCGTACTGCGGACGGATCAGGCCCTGTGCATCCAGCTGCGGATCGCGTGCACCCACGAACAGCACCGGATTGTAGAAGCTGGCCATCAGCATGCCATCGCGCGCCAGCACGCGGCGGCATTCAGTCCATACCGGGCGCACGTCAGGGACGTAGAGGTTCGAGATCGGGTGGAACACCACATCGAAACTGTCATTGGCAAACACGTGCAGGTCGCGCATGTCACCCTGCACGGTGCGCAGCTGCAGGCCATCGCGCGCGGCGACCGCGCGGTCCTGTTCAAGCTGCCCGTCGGAGAGGTCGAACACGGTGACATCGGCGCCAGCGGCAGCAAGCACCGGTGCCTGTTGGCCACCACCCGAGGCCAGGCACAGGATGCGACGGCCGCGCACGTCGCCCATCCAGTCCAGCGGCAACGCGCGCGGCGTCAGGTGCACCTGCCAGCGGCCTGCGCGCGCGGCAGCAATCGTTGAGCTTTCCACCGGGCGCGACCATTCGCGCGCTTCACTGGCCTGGCGGTCCCAGGCAGCACGGTTGTGGTCGATCAAGGCCTGTCCATGGTTCATGTGTCCTCCGTGCCCGGCGGGCGCCAATCCAGATCCTGGAAGGCCGGGCCGGCGAAGCACTCGCCCAGGAAGTCCAGGAATCGCCGCATGATAGCGGGCTGCTGTCGCCGTGATGCGTACACGGCATGAATGCCGAGCTCGTCCAGACTGAATCCGGGCAGCAGTTCGACCAGTTCGCCGCTGCGCAGCATCGGCGCCACCTGGTAGGTCGGCAGCATGGCGATACCGGCACCGGCCCGCACCGCCTCCAGCAGCAGCGATGCCTCGTTGGCACTGATGTTGCCGCCCACAGCCACCGACAGCGAACGGCC
Source organism: Stenotrophomonas maltophilia group sp. msm1 (assembly GCF_032025805.1). Classification (NCBI taxonomy): domain Bacteria; kingdom Pseudomonadati; phylum Pseudomonadota; class Gammaproteobacteria; order Lysobacterales; family Lysobacteraceae; genus Stenotrophomonas; species Stenotrophomonas maltophilia group sp. msm1. Next base: position 1,234,131 of record NZ_JAVSKH010000001.1, on the reverse strand, counting down.
ATCGCGGTGCAGCTGCCACAGGCTCTTGCCGACGTAGTGGTGGGTCAGGCAGTTGTGCGCGGCCAGGTGTTCGGGAGCGGTTGGCGTACCGCGCGCCTCCAGATAGGACGGCGTCGCGCACAGCACCGAGCGGCAGGTGGCCAGCCGCCGCGCGATCAGGCTGGGGTCGATCTGGCGCGCGATGCGCACGGCCAGGTCCACGCGCTCCTCGACCAGGTTCACCGTGCGGTCGACCAGCAGCAGCTCGATGCGCGCCGCCGGATGGCGCGCGACGAAACCGGCCACCGCCCGTGCCAGGTGGCTCTGCCCGAACGACACGCTGGCGGTCACGCGCAGCGTACCGTGCGGCTCGGGATCATCACTGGCCAGCTCGCCCTGCAGTTCTTCGCCGATCGCCAGCATCTGCCGGAAGCGCGCCAACGCCGCCTCGCCCGGGCCGGTCAGGCTGACCCGGCGCGTGGTCCGGTGCAGCAGGCGTGCACCCAGCCAGCCCTCGACCTCGGCCAGGTAGCGGCTGACCATCGCCCGTGACATGTCCAGCACCTCTGCCGCTGCGGTCAGGCTGCCGCGCTCGGCCACCTCGACGAACACGGTCATGGCGGTCAATCGGTCCATATGCTCGCTCCATGCAACAAACAAGCGCGTTATACGCTGTTTTTCGAGCGACTGCAGCGGCCTACAGTGGCCGCGTCCCCCCCACACCGCCCCACGGAGTCCTGCCATGAAGATCGCCTTCGTCGGTTCCACCGGCAACATCGGCCGCCAGATCGCCCGCCACGCGCTGGCGAACGGCCACGAACTCACTGTCATCGTGCGCAGCGCGCAGGATCTTCCGGCCGAACTGGCCGGCGCCCATCCGGTGGTCGCCTCGCTGGATGACCAGGACGCGCTGGTCGCCGCCATCGCCGGCCACGACGTGCTGGCCAGCGCCTACGGCCCACGCCCGGGCGATGACATCGGCCGCGTCGGCGAGGTGGCCGCACAGCTGGCCGCGGCCGCGCGCAAGGCCGGTGTACCGCGCCTGGTGGTGGTCGGCGGTGCCGGCAGCCTGGAAGTCGCACCCGGCGTGCAGCTGGTCGATACCTCCACCTTCCCGGAGGCCTACAAGCCATACGCGCTGGCCCATCGAGAAGCCTTCAATCGACTGCAGGTGGTGGACGACCTGGACTGGACCTTCTTCTCGCCGGCCGCCGAAATCGGCCCGGGCGAAGAGCGTGGCCATTACCGCGTGCAGCCCAGGGCGTTCCTGGCCGACGCCAGCGGCCACAGCCGCATCAGTTATGCCGACTACGGCGCCGCGTTCGTCGCCGAGCTGGAAGCGCACAAGTACCCGAAGCAGATCATCACGGCAGCGTATTGATCATGCCGTCCGCCGGGCATGGCCCGGCGCTACCTCCCTGTAGAGCCGAAGGCAACGGCAGGAGCCGTTGCCAACATCGCTTGCGACGGCCCGTAGGGGGCCGGGCAAGGACGCCCGGCATAGCCCGCGCTCGGCTCTACGCGAACATGCAGCCGGGCATTGGCCCGGCTCTAGACAAGGAATTCCCATGCGTACCGCTGCCCTGCTGCTTCCCCTCGCCCTGGCCGCCACTTTCACCAGTGCGCCGCTGCTGGCCGCTCCGGCCACCGCGGCGCCGACCACCGCGACGAAATCCCAACTGCACCTGCAGACCTTCCATCCCGGCCCGCAGGCAATGTTCCCGGTGTCCTCGGTGCTGATCGAAGGCCGCCACGACGCGATCCTGGTCAATGCGCAGTTCGGTGCCAGCGACGCGCGCAAACTGGTCGAGCTGATCCGCGCCAGCGGCAAGCAGTTGACCACGATCTATATCAGCCACGGCGATCCGGACTACTACTTCGGCCTCGCCACGCTGCAGGATGCGTTCCCGCAGGCGCGCATCGTCGCTACCGCGCAGACCGTTGCCCACATCCAGCAGACACAGGCCGGCAAGCTGGCCTACTGGGGCCCGAAGATGGCTGCCGACGTGCCCGCGCGCATCGTGCTGCCGCAGGTGCTGGAGGGCGATGCCCTGCAACTGGAAGGCCAGCGCCTGCCGCTGATCGGCCTGGACGGACCGACCCCGGACCGCACCGTGCTGTGGGTGCCGTCGCTGCGCGCGATCGTCGGTGGCATTCCGGTGGTGGCGGGCGAGCACGTGTGGATGGCCGACACGCAGACGCCGAAGTCACATGCCGACTGGCTGCAGACCCTGCAGCAGCTGCAGGCGCTGAAGCCGAAGGTGGTGGTGCCGGGGCATTACGCGCCAGGTGCGGCGCTGGATGCCAGTGCACTGCGCTTCACTGCGGACTACATCCGCACGTTCGATATCGAAGCGGCAAAGGCGAAGGACAGTGCGGCGCTGGTGCAGGCAATGCAGTCGCGCTACCCGAAGCTGGATGGCGTGGCATCGCTGGAGCTGAGCGCGAAGGTGGCCAAGGGCGAGATGCAGTGGCCATGAGGTAGGGAGTTTTCTTTTGCGGGGCTGCGCCCTGCACCTGCGGTAGTGCCGGCCGCTGGCCGGCACCCTCAACATCCAAAGCTGGCCTGAACGTCAACAGCTGTACGATGGATTGCGTAGTTGAGTAAACCGATGGAACGGAGAATTCGCGATGAAGATCAAGAGTGTGTTGGCCAAACTGCTGCTGTCCACCACCGCGCTGGTCGCGCCCCCCGCGTTCTCTCAACAGGTGACGCCCTCCACCGACCCCGTTGTTCAAGCCTTTGCGCAGCATGAGGGGTTGACCACGCAAGAAGCCGACAGGCGGCTCAGACTTCGAATTGCGGCAGGTGAAGAGCTTGCGCGCATTCTGGATGGAATGCCTGATCGCTTCGCTGGCAAGAGCTTCACTGAGAACCCGATGATCGTGACGGTCCGTTTGACCGGGACCGAGCCAGTGCCATCCCGAACTATGAGCACTGTCCATGGCACCATCACCTACCGCTTCACGGTCGGGGCAACCCACTCTCTGACGCAACTGAAGCAGATAGTGAAGTCAGGAAAGGTGGCAGAACTTTTCCCGGAGCATCAGGGAATCATGATCGACGGACAGCGCGGTGTGATTGTTGTGGAGCTGCCCGGCACAGATTTCGAAAGAACCCATGTCGATGAGGAGCAGGAAGCGCGACGCATTCTCTCCGCCCCCATTGAACTGAAGAAGTCCTAGGGGCGCTCCAAGCTGCTGTCAGCGCCTCAGGTTCGTGCGGGTGGGAGAGCTGTTTGGCGAACGCTTAATTGCCTGCGGAATGGCTCGATCCGTGCTCGAACAATTCCCCCTGCACCGCGGCCTCCTTTTCGCGGAAGCCACCCAGGCCGACGCCGACCAGGCGGTAACGGGTCTCCGCCGGCAGGTCGACGCGGGCGCGCAGGGCCAGCGCGATGTCGCGCAGTTCTTCCATCGATTCCGGCGGGCGCTCCGGGGTGAAGCTGCGGGTGAGGATGCGGAACTGCGCGGTCTTCAGCTTCAGCACCACGGTGTGGCCGACGCGCTCGGTCTTGCGCGTGGCCTTCCAGGTCTTCTCCGCCAGTTGCACGATCGCCTCGCCCAGGTCTTCCAGCAGCAGGTCCTCGGCAAAGGTGTCCTCCGAGGAGATCGACTGTACCTGCTGGTCCGGTTCCACCGGCCGCTCGTCGACGCCGCGTGCGCGGTTGTACAGGCTGCGGCCGAAACTGCCGAACGCCTCTTCCAGATCGGTCAATGCCCATTGCCGCAGATCGCCGCAGGTGGCGATGCCGCGCGCGGCAAGTTTTCCTTCCATCACCTTGCCGACGCCGGGCACCCGGTTCACCGGCAACGGCTGCAGGAACGCGTCCACCCGCTGCGGTGGAATCACGAACTGGCCATCGGGCTTGCGCCAGTCCGAAGCGATCTTGGCCAGGAACTTGTTCGGCGCGATCCCGGCTGAAGCGGTCAGGTTCGTCTCCTCACGGATCTGCGCACGGATGGTGCGGGCGATGTCGGTGGCCAGTTCGATGCCGCTCTTCGGCTCGGTCACGTCCAGGTAGGCCTCGTCCAGCGACAACGGCTCGACCAGGTCGGTGTGGCGCAGGAAGATCTCGCGCACCTGGCGTGACACCGCCTTGTAACGTGCAAAGTCAGGCGGCACGAAGATCGCGTCCGGACACAGGCGTTCGGCGCGCAGCGCCGGCATCGCCGAACGCACGCCGAACACGCGTGCCTCGTAGGACGCCGCACACACCACCGAGCGCGCGCCGCGCCATGCCACAACCACCGGCTTGCCGCGCAGTGACGGATCGTCGCGCTGCTCCACCGACGCGTAGAACGCGTCCATGTCGACGTGGATGATCTTGCGCAGTCGGGTCATGTCAGGCGGAAAGGGCGGGGGCGTGCCGAACGGGCCACACGCCGAAGTATGGTCGTTGCACATCAACAGGATGCGCGTATTCCATTGAAAACACTACGGTTGCGTACGGTTGAAATGTTTGATCGGCGCAGTTTCCACGGGCATCCTCGAACGCTTGTTTCCCTGTTTCCCCGCTTCCAGGATTGTGCTTCATGACCCGTCTCCACGCGTTCAACCGCGAACAGCTGCTGGCCAGCGCACGCGGTGAACTGTTCGGCACCGCCGCCGGCCGTTTGCCCAACGATCCGATGCTGATGTTCGACCGCATCACCGACATCCACGAGGACGGCGGACCGCACGGCAAGGGCATGGTACGCGCCGAGCTGGATATCCGCCCGGACCTGTGGTTCTTCGGCTGCCACTTCATCGGCGACCCGGTGATGCCAGGCTGCCTGGGCCTGGATGCCATGTGGCAGCTGACCGGCTTCTTCCTGACCTGGCTGGGCGCCCCCGGCAAGGGCCGCGCGCTGGGCTGTGGCGAGGTGAAGTTCACCGGCCAGGTACTGCCGGACGCCAAGCTCGTACGCTACGAGATCGACATCAGCCGGGTCATCAACCGCAAGCTGGTGATGGCCCAGTCCGATGCCCGCATGTACGTGGATGATCGCGAAATCTACAGCGCCCGCGACCTGCGCGTCGGCCTGTTCACCGAAACCGGGAGCTTCTGATGCGTCGCGTCGTCATCACCGGCATGGGCATCACCTCCTGCCTCGGCAATGATCTGGATACCGTTTCGGCCGCGCTGCGCGAAGGGCGCTCGGGCATCACCGCCCTGGCCGACCACGCCGAAGCGGGCCTGCGCAGCCAGGTCGGCGGTCGTGTCGACCTCGATCTGGAGGCGCTGATCGACCGCAAGCAGAAGCGCTTCATGAGCGACGCGGCGGCCTTCGCCTACCTGGCCATGCGCGATGCCATCGCCGATGCCGGGCTCAGCGCCGAGCAGGTCAGCAGCCTGCGCACCGGCCTGATCGCCGGTTCCGGTGGCGGCTCCAGCGAATGGCAGATCGGCGCGGTCGACCTGCTGCGCGAACGTGGTGTGCGCAAGGTCGGCCCGTACATGGTGCCGCGCACGATGTGCTCGACGGTCTCGGCCTGCCTGGCCACCGCCTACCAGATCAAGGGCGTCAGCTATTCGTTGTCGGCCGCCTGCGCGACCTCGGCGCACTGCATCGGCGCCGCCGCGGACATGATCCGCCATGGCGCGCAGGACATCATGTTCGCCGGTGGCGGCGAAGACCTGCACTGGTCGATGAGCGTGATGTTCGATGCGATGGGCGCGCTGTCGACCAGCTTCAACGAGACCCCGGCCAGCGCCTCGCGCCCGTACGACAAGGACCGCGACGGCTTCGTCATCGCCGGCGGTGGTGGCATGCTGGTGCTGGAGGACTACGACCACGCCGTTGCGCGCGGCGCGCGCATCCATGCCGAACTGATCGGCTATGGCGTGACCTCCGACGGCGCCGACATGGTCGCCCCGTCCGGTGAAGGCGCGGTGCGCTGCATGAAGATGGCACTGCAGGGCGTCGATCGCCCGCTGGATTACCTCAACACCCACGGCACCTCCACGCCGCTGGGCGACGTCACCGAGCTCAACGCCATCCGCGAAGTGTTCGGCGATGCGGTGCCGCCGCTGTCCTCGACCAAGGCGCTGTCCGGCCATTCGCTGGGTGCGGCCAGCGTGCACGAGGCGATCTACTGCCTGCTGATGATGCGCGATGGCTTCGTTGCCGGTTCGGCCAACATCGGCGAACTGGACCCGAAGGTGGAGAGCTTCCCGATCCTGCGCGAAAGCCGCGCGCAGACGCTGGACACGGTGATGTCCAACAGCTTCGGCTTCGGTGGCACCAACGCCGCGCTGGTGTTCGGGCGGGTGTGATGGGGGCAGGTGTGCCGACCAACGGTCGGCACCCACCAATAGATGTAGAGCCGAGCCATGCTCGGCTCAGTGCCGGCCAACGGTCGGCACCTACCGCTTATTTCGGCAACAACGGCACCAGCAACGCGTGCGCATCCACCAGCGAACCGACAATGCGATGGCCAAGCGCGCGCAGCTCTTCGTCAGGATGCACCAGGTCCGGTACCTGGATCACGGTCATGCCAGCGGCCAATGCCGCGCGCGTGCCAGCGGGTGAGTCTTCCAGCGCCAGGCAGCGCCCAGGCACCTGGCCCAGTCGCTGCGCGGCCAGCAGGTAGATGTCCGGCGCCGGTTTCGGCCGCGCCACGTCGCCACTGGTGATCACCGCGTCGAAATACGGCAGCAGTCCGGCCGCCGCCAGCTTGCGGTTGGCACGCGGCTGCCACGTGGTGGTGGCCACCGCGCGCGGTACCGCGTGCGCCTTCAGCAGCTCCAGCAGTTCCAGGATGCCCGGACGCAACGGCAGGCCGGTCTGTGTGCGTCCTTCGTACAGTTCGTGGCAGCGTGCAGCGACCGCCTCGATCACGCTGTCCTCGATACCCTGCGCACGCAGCAGCGCGTGCGAATCCCGGTCGCCGAGGCCGACCATGCGCAGGAACACTGCCTCGTCCAGGCCCAGTGCGAATTCGTCGGCGGCCTCGCTCCAGCAGGCCAGCGAGACCCGCTCGCTGTCGATCATCAGGCCGTCCATGTCGAAGATGACGGCGTCGGGGAGGAACGGCAGCGCAGCGATGGTGGTCATGGAGCGAACAGCGTATCCAGGTCGGTGGAAGTGAGCTGCCGCCATTGCCCTTCGTCCAGCCCCTGCAGGTCCAGCCCGCCAACACGACTGCGGTGCAGGGCCTGCACGTGGTTGCCGGTGGCGGCGAACATGCGGCGTACCTGATGGTAGCGGCCTTCGTGCAGCACCAGGCGCGCGCGACGCGCATCCAGCACTTCCAGTTCAGCCGGCAGCAGGGGCGTCTTCTCGGACTCCAGCATCAGCGTGCCGCTGGCGAACAGCGCCACCTCGTCGCCGCGCAGGTCCTCGCTCAATTCGACCTCATAGACTTTCGGCAGCTTCGACTTCGGCGAGATGATCCGGTGCAGCAGGCTGCCATCGTCGGTCAGCAGCAGCAGGCCGCTGGTCTCGCGGTCGAGACGGCCCACCGTGGACAGCACCGGATCGCGGTCGCGGAAGCGCGGCGGCAACAGGTCGTAGATCAGGCGGCCGGTATCCTTGGTCGAACAGGTGTAGCCAGCCGGCTTGTGCAGCGCGATCGACAGGCCCACCGGCGGGTCCAGCGGCTCGCCATCAACCCGGATCACCTCGTGCGGCACCTGGTCGTCGGCGTACAGTACCTCGCCGGTGGCGTCGGTGATGCGGCCTTCGCGGAACATCCACTGCACCTGCTTGCGGCTGCCATAGCCCAGATTGGCAATGTGCTTGACCAGCTTCACTTGCCCTTCCCCTTCACTGCTTCCACCAGCTTGAAACCGTCGCGTTCGGCGACCACGCGCACCGCGCCGAAGCTGTCGTTGAGGGTGTGCTCGTAAGGCAGGTGGCGGTTGGCCACCACGTACAGGCGCCCGCCCGGGCGCAATGCCTGCGCAGCCACGGCGATGAAGCGCTGGCCGATGTCCGGGCGGTCGGCACGCGATGGGGTGTGGAACGGCGGGTTGCTGATGATGACGTCGTAGCCCGGCTCGATGCCGGCGGTGACGTCGCGCCACAGGAAGCGCAGCGGCAGCGGGCGCGGCGGCGGCGCCAGGTTCAGCTCGGCCAGCGCCAGTGCGCGCTGCTCGGCTTCGTACAGGTCCAGCGCGGTGATCTTCGGGCAACGCTCCAGCAGTTCGCGTGACAGGTAACCGTAGCCAGCGCCCAGGTCGGCAGCACGCCCGGCCAGCTCGGCCGGCAGGTGCTCGGCCAACAGTGCCGAGGCCGGGTCGATGCGATCCCAGGCGAACACGCCCGGACGACTGAGGAAACGACCGCCGACGATCGGGCGCACCGCGTCCAGTGCCGACCAGCGCTTGGCCAGGTCAGCGTCGTGCTGGCCCTGCAGTGGGGCGGTCCAGTACACGCGGCAATGGTTCTTGGTCAGGCTGCCGCCGAGGCCGGCCAACTGCTTGAGGTCGCCTTCGCCGGAGCGCGCGCCTTCGTTGTTGGACTGGCAGGCGACGATGCGGCCACCGTCGGCGACCAGCGCCAGCGCGCGCGCAAACAACGCACGAGCCTCTTCGCGCTGGCGCGGCGGCAGCACCAGCACCAACCGGTAGCGGCCCTTGCCGGCCGCGTCATCCAGCTGCCCGCTGACGGTCCAGCCGGCAGCCTGCTGCAGCGGTTGCGCGAACGGGGCGAAGCTCTGTTCGCAGTGCACCTCGCGATCGCCGGCCACTTCGCGCAATGGCCAGCCATCGCGGGCACGCAGGAAGGCCACCGGGCCCTCCGGCCAGCGCAGGGCGCCTTGGGAGAACGGCAGGAGCAGGGTCTGCAGGGGGGCGTCGTCGCTGGAGGCCATCGGCGCGGGTACTTCAAGCGTGAGGGCCGTCCATTGTACCGGCTTGGCCGGGCCGGCCCCGGCGGCCCGCTTTGCGAAACCCGAACGGGGCCTTGATCCGCCAGAAACATTGAAACGTTCAGGGTAGAGGCTCCCCCGGAAACCCAGGAGAACCTGCATGCGAGCCTTGTTCGTCGGTGGCGTGGTCGACAACAGTGAAATGGACCTGGAAGGCAGCCATCCGCCCGTGCACTACCCCGAGGACACCGGCGGCGGCCACTCGCGCTATCGGCTGCATCAGATCGGTCATGGTGCCGACGGCAGCGTTGCCTACGCCGTCTATGGGGCACCGGACCTGGCCGATGACGAGGTGGCGAGGGTTGCAGAGGAGCGGGCGTACGCACGCCGATTCGAGGCGACGCCGACGTTGTTCGAGCACTGACACATCTGTAGCGCCCGAGCCCACGCTCGGGCGGCGGCAGAGCCGAGCGTGGGCTCGGCTCTACATCGGATCAAGGCGCCTTGGGTGGCAGGCGGTTGATACTGGCGATTTCATCCAGCCACACATGGTGCTGCTGCACCGGCGTGTCGTAGTCATCCAGGCGCAACTGGCCGTTGCTGCCTTCATCACCCGCGGCGTTGCGGTATTGCTGCACAGTTGGCCTCACCGCCACCGTGCCGAGCAGGCGGCGGCCATCGTGCAGAATCAGTTCCACCTGCGTTTCGCCATCCAGCTGCGGCAGCAGGGCTTCCAGGCGCGCGATCTGCGCCGGATCGGTGTGGATACGTGGAGCTATGCGGGACATCGGCGACCTCCTGACTGCAGGGTCGCCGATCGGCCGTGAATGCTCAGTGCAGCGCACTGTCCGCGCGCGCCACCTGCACCTTGCGCACGGCAGCCACCAGCTGCGCTACCGAGTACGGCTTGGCCACATGCTCTTGGAAGCCCGACGCCAGCGCGCGGCGGCGGTCGTCGGCACGCGCCAGTGCAGTCACCGCCACCGCAGGCAAGGTCGCCGCGTCCACGCCCATGTCCTCGCGCAAGGTGCGCACCAGCCCATAGCCATCCATGCCCGGCATGCCGATGTCGGTCAGCAGCACGTGGTACTGCAGGTGGCCGGTGTCGGCCAGCAGTGCCAGCGCTTCGCCGGCCGAGCTGGCCGCCGATACGGTGGCGCCCTGCTCTTCCAGCATGCGGCGCAGGTATTCCAGCACTTCCGGCTGATCCTCCACCGCCAGCACGTGCATGCCGCGCAGCGGATAGGGTTCGACGACCACCGGCTCCAGGATCGGCCCACTGATCACTTCGCGCAGCGGTCGGCGCTCTGCATCCGGCAGGTGCTGGGGCAGGCGCACGGTGAAGGTGGCGCCGTGGCCATGCCCTTCGCTGGCGGCAGTGACCGTGCCGCCATGCAGTTCGACCAGCTGCTGCACGATCGCCAGGCCCAGGCCGAGACCGCCATGACGGCGCGTGGTGGTGCCATCAGCCTGCCGGAAGCGGCTGAACAGATGGTTGAGGAATTCGGGCGCGATGCCGTCGCCGGTGTCGCGCACGGTGATCACCCAGTGATTGCCATCGGCCTGCAGCTGCAGGTCGACGCGGCCTTCGGCAGGGGTGAACTTGATCGCATTGGACAGCAGGTTCCACAACACCTGCTGCAGGCGGGTGGCATCGCCCAGCACCAGGCACGGCTGTTCCGGCAGCAGCAGGCTCACATCCAGCGCCTTGCCTTCGGCGACCAGCTCCTGCGCGCCGATGGCTTCGCTCAGCAGGTCGCGCAGGTCCAGTATCTCCACCTCCAGCTGCACCTTGCCCAGCAGCATGCTGCTCAGGTCGAGCATGTCCGAGATCAGCCGCTTCTGCGCACCGGCGCTGTTGGCGATCACGTTCAGGCCCTTGTACAGCGGACTGGTGTTGTCCACGCGCTGCAGCAGCAGTTCGCTCCAGCCCAGGATGGTGGTCAGCGGCGTACGCAGTTCATGCGACAGCGTGGCCAGGAACTCGTCCTTCAGCCGCGCCATGTTCTCCGCAGCGCTGCGCGCGGCACGCTCGGACTGCAGCAGCTCCTCGCGGGCCAGTTCAATTTCGCGTCGTTCGGTGACATCCGGACTGCTGCCGGCCAGGCCGATGAAGCGGCCCATCCGCGAAAAACGCGGGCGGGCGTTCATCTCCAGCCAGCGCCACTGGCCATCCGCGCGCCGCGCACGCACCAGCGCGTGCATCGAACGCTGCGCCTTCAGCGCTTCCTGCAGTTCGTATTCGAACACGGACGCGTCATCCGGATGCACGAGACCGCGCCAGACATCTTCCGGCACACGCGTTTCATCACCACCGAAGAACTCGCTGAAGGCACTGTTGACGAAACGCGCATGGCCGCGCTCATCGAGCACCCACACCGGCATCGGCAGGCCGTCTGCCAGCGCGCTGAAACGGGCTTCGCTTTCGCCCAGCTCCACTTCCATCTGCTTGCGCGCGGTGATGTCGAAGAACAGGATGCCGACCTTGTCTTCTCCCGGCCGCCCCACCCGCACCGCGTCGACCGCGAACGAGCGGCCCAGCGCACGGGCTTCCATCTCGAACTGAGCGGGGCGGCCGCTGCGTGCGACTTCGCCATAGATACGGAACCAGTCCTGCTCGTGGTTGGGTTCCAGCGCAGTCATGCACTTGCCACGCGCGTCCTTCAGCCCAGTGTGGCGCTCGAACGCGTCGTTGACTTCGATGAAACAATAGTCGACCGCACGATCACCCTCGAACAGCACCTGGATCACGCAGAAGCCGGCGTTGATGCGCTCAAGCACGCCACGATGCAGGTCGGGTTCTGGCGCCGGCACCAGCATCGGTGGGCGCTCCACGAGGGGCGGCAGTGTGGACAAGGGAGTCTTTGCAAGCCAGGTTGGGAGCACAGCATCTTCCAAAGGGCGTATTCACAGCGTCAAGCGCCGTCAGTCATGGTTGACGTCGATGAATTGGCGGCAACCGCTCTTGCCCACGACGCAATCGGCCATTGCGGTCGTCCGGCAGCAGGCTCACACTCGATCCGTGATCAACACCCCCCCAGCGCGGGGACGCAGGAGACCGTCATGAAACGCTCACTCGCGATTGCCCTGCTGGCAGGCGCCCTGGCGGCCGGTGGCGCCAATGCTGCGCCACGCACCGTGACCGATGCAGACGCGCCGCGTGCGTTGCAGGCCGATGGACCGGTCAGCGTGAGATGGGAAGATCCGGCCAAGTTCACCGAAATACGCCAGAGCAGCAACCGCTTCGAGGCCGAACGCGGTGACTGGGTGCAGCAGCTGGCCCGCTACCTGCAGACCACCGCAGCCAAGCCGCTGCAGCCTGGGCAGACCCTCGATGTGACCCTCGTCGACATCAAGCGTGCCGGTGACTACGAGCCTTGGCACGGCCCGCGTGGCCGCGACATCCGGATCATGCGCGACATCTACCCGCCACGGATCACCCTGCAGTACACGCTGAAGGATGCCAGCGGCCGTATTGTCAGCGAGGGCGATGCGCGCCTCAGCGATACCGGCTACCTACACAACGTGGGACTGAAGAGCGACAGCGATCCACTGCGCTACGAGAAGCGTCTGATCGATGACTGGGTGAAGCGCCAGCTGGCCAGTCAGGCGACCGCCGCGCGTTAGGTCCCCCGGGCAGGTGTCGACCTTGGTCGACACGCATTCACGGCGCCGATCGAGGTCGGCCGCTACCGGTGCCGAGCGCGGGCTCGGCGCTACACGTACACCTTCGCCACGCGCTTGACCGCGCACGGCAGCTGGTAGGCGCTCACGCCACAGCGCGGCGCCAGCTCCGACAGGGTCGGCGCAGAACCCCACAGTTCCACCACGCTGCCGATGCCGGCCTGCGCATGCGCGGTCAGGTCCACCGTCAGCATGTCCATCGACACGCGCCCGATCAGCGCACCGGGCTGGCCGTCGATCAGCACCGGAGTGCCGTTTGGAGCGAACTGCGGATAACCGTCGGCATAGCCGAGTGCAACCACACCCACGCGGGTGCGCGCCTTGGCCACGAAACGCGCGCCATACCCCACCGGTTCACCGGCTTCGATCCAGCGCTCGGCGATCACCTTCGACTGCATCGTCATCACCGGGCGCAGCCGCTCGGTCAACACGGTGTTGTCCGGCAGCGGGTTGGCGCCGTACAGCATCAGGCCCGGGCGCACCCAATCACTGCGCACATCCGGCCAGCCCAGCAGCGCAGGCGAGTTGCACACGCTGGTCTCGCCTGCCAGTCCATCAATGGCGCGGGCGAAGGTCGCCGCCTGTTCGTGGGTGCGTTCGCTGTCCAGCTCGTCGGCACGCGCCAGGTGGGTCATCAGCACGACGCGTTCGACGTGCGGCAGCGCCGACAGGCGCGCGTGCGCCGCGCGGAAGCTGTCCACGTCCAGGCCGAGGCGATGCATGCCGCTATCCAGCTTCAGCCACACCGTCAACGGGCGCGGGCTGTCGAAGGCGGCGACGGCCTCCAGCTGCCACGGCGAACCCACGGCGAACCAGAAATCATGCTCCGCCACCAACGCCATGTCGCTCGGCTCGAAGATGCCTTCCAGCAGCAGGATCGGCGCACGGATGCCGGCCTGGCGCAGCTCCAATGCCTCTTCGATGGTGGCCACGCCGAAGCCATCGGCCTCGCCTTCCAGCGCCTGCGCACAGCGCACCGCGCCATGCCCATAGGCGTCGGCCTTGATGATCGCCAGCGCCTTGCCCCCGCCCAGTTCACGGGCGAGGCGGTAATTGCTGCGCAGGGCGCCCAGATCGATCAGCGCGCGGGCAGGACGCATGTGCGGTTCTCGTGTTGCGGCGCGTGACCGTACTGGCCGTAGCGGAAAATATCCAGGCCTTCGGTGCTGATCTGCGGCTGTCGCGCGCTCATCAGGTCGGCAAGGTAGCGGCCCGAGCCGCAGGCCATGGTCCAGCCCAGCGTGCCGTGTCCGGTGTTGAGGTACAGGTTGCGGAACGGCGTGGCGCCGATCACCGGCGTACCGTCCGGCGTAGCCGGGCGCAGGCCGGTCCAGAACTGCGCGCGCGACAGGTCGCCGCCCTTCGGGTAGAGATCCCTGACCACAAGTTCCAGAGTCTCGCGGCGGCGCTGCGACAGCGACAGGTCGAAGCCGGCCACTTCGGCCATGCCACCGACACGGATGCGGTCGTCGAAGCGGGTCACCGCCACCTTGTAGCTCTCATCGAGGATGGTCGAGGTCGGTGCCATCGCCGGGTCGGTGATCGGCAGGGTCAGCGAATAGCCCTTCAGCGGGTACACCGGCAGGCGCATCCCCAGCGGTGCGACCAGCGCTGGCGAGTAGCTGCCAAGCGCGACCACGAAGCGGTCGGCGGTTTCCAGCTTGCCGTCGATGCGCACGCCGGTGATGCGGTCGCCATCGAACTCCAGGCCGGTGATGTCCTGGTCGAAACGGAATTCAACGCCGGCATCCATGCACAACTGCGACAGCCGGCGGGTGAACAACTGGCAGTCGCCGGTCTGGTCACGCGGCAGGCGCAGCGCGCCGACCAGGCCATCGACATGGGCCAGGGCCGGTTCGGCCTGGATGATGCCGGCGCGGTCCAGCACCTCGTACGGCACGCCGTACTGGGCCAGGATCTCGATGTCCTGCGCCGAAGCATCCAGCTGCTGCTGGGTGCGGAACAGCTGGGTGGTGCCAAGGTCGCGGCCTTCGAATTCGATGCCGATCTGCGCGCGCAGCTCGTTCAGGCAGTCGCGGCTGTACTCGGACATGCGCACCATGCGCGCCTTGTTGATCGCATAACGCTCGTGGGTGCAGTTGCGCAGCATCTGCCACAGCCAGCGGTACTGGGCCAGGTCCATGCCCGGGCGGATCGCCAGCGGCGCGTGCTTCTCGAACAGCCAGCCGATGGCCTTCTTCGGCACGCCCGGGGCCGCCCACGGCGAGGTGTAGCCGAACGACAGCTGGCCGGCATTGGCGAAGCTGGTTTCCAGCGCCGGGCCGGGTTGGCGGTCGATGACCGTGACTTCAAACCCGGCCTGTCGCAGATACCAGGCACTGGTGGTACCGATCACGCCGCTGCCGAGAACTAGGACTCGCATGGGACTTCTCCAACCCGATCATTCCCTGCACTGGAGCGCACAGGGACCATAATTGGGGAAGTATAGACAGCCATTCCCAGTTGATTTGCCTGTTTTGAAATCAACCGGCAGGATGTTCCACTTCAATTCACTCCCGAAGGTTGACGGTCATGGCCACCCGGATCCGCGAACTGGACAAGATCGACCGCAAGATCCTGCGCATCCTGCAGGCCGAGGGCCGCATCTCCCTCACCGAACTGGGCGAGCGGGTGGGCCTGTCGACCACCCCGTGCACCGAGCGCGTGCGCCGGCTGGAGCGCGAAGGGGTGATCACCGGCTACCACGCCCACCTCGACCCGGCCGCAGTTAAAGCGAGCCTGCTGGTGTTCGTGGAGATCAGCCTGGCGTACAAATCCGGCGACATCTTCGAGGAGTTCCGGCGCGCCGCGCTGAAGCTCCCCAACGTACTGGAATGCCATCTTGTATCGGGCGACTTCGATTACCTGCTGAAGGCGCGGATCAGCGAGATGGCCTCCTACCGCAAGCTGCTCGGCAGCACGCTGCTGACACTGCCGCATGTACGTGAGTCGAAGAGCTACATCGTGATGGAAGAAGTGAAGGAAACACTGAGCCTGCCGATTCCGGACTGAGGCTGCTGCTGGGTGGGGCCAGATCCCGTACAGCGGGCTCTGACCCCGACCATGGCGACAGTCAGCGCTGCTGCGGATGCTTATGCGGGCGCTGTTCCTGCTGCCTGCCGCCCTTGTGCTGCTGCGGCTCCATCTGCTGTTGCTGCTGTTGCTGCTGCGGGTTGCGGCCCTGCGGTTCCTTGCCGGGATGACGGTTCTGCTGGTTTTTCATGGTCGCGATCCAGTGGACGAAGGACATGCGGCGGCGGGATGCCGGCGCAGGGCCACGGTGGCCCCGGAACGGTTAATCGCAGGCGAAAAAGCAGTGATCGGCTGGACGCTGTTTTCGCGCGTTCAGCCCGCTCAGCGCCAGCCAGCAGCCAACCTTGGTGGCACCAGGGTTCAGCGCTTGATCTGCTGGCCATCGCCGGCCGGCATGCTGTCGTAGTAGCGGCCGGTGCGCGAGTCGAACACGCGGTTCGGGCCGGCCGGGCGCACGCCGGGCACGATGCGGCCGTTGCGGTCGTAGACCTTGTCGGCCGGCCTCGGTGCTGGCGGCGGCGCGACCTGGGCCGGACCGGTGGACTTGATTGGTTGCGGCGGTTGCGGCGTAGGCAGCAACTGCGGCTGCGGCCGGGCCGCCTGTGGCGGTGGCGCCACCGGCTGCGGCGCCACGGTGGTCGCGCTGCGGGTGGCCGTGGGGTCGGGGGTGGGCACCTGGGCCAGCGCCAGTGCCGGCAACAGGGCGATCAACAGCAGGGGAAGAGTCGGCTTCATGGCACGCTCCGGCGTCTATTACACCCACCTTGCTCCCGCACCCGTGTGCCACCCATGAACGGCCATCACACTTGCAAGCGCGCGCCGGCACCCCCACGTTTTCCGGCATCCCCAGGCCATCGACCCACGGAGCGCCGCCATGACCGCCTTCGACCTGACGCCCCCCACCGCCACCCAGACCGAGGCCCTGGTCGCCGGCCTCAGCAGTGAGGAACGCCGCGTGCTGTTGCAGCACGGCACCGAAGCGCCGTTCTGCGGCGTGTTCCTCGACAACAAGCGCGAGGGCGTCTACTGCTGCCGGCTGTGCGCGCTGCCGCTGTTCCGCTCCAGCACCAAGTTCGATTCCGGCACCGGCTGGCCCAGCTTCTTCGCCCCGTTCGACCCGGCGCACGTGCGCGAGATCCGCGACACCAGCCACGGCATGGTCCGCACCGAGATCACCTGCGCGCGCTGCGGCAGCCATCTGGGCCACGTGTTCCCCGACGGTCCGCCGCCCACCTACGAGCGCCACTGCCTGAACTCCGTCTCACTTTCCTTCGTCGGCAATGGCGAGCCCTGGCCCGATCCGTTGCAGCGTGGCGGCGCGGAAAGCGGCGTGGCCGGCTGAAACACCCCGCTGACCGATTTCACAGAATTCCCTCTTCAGAAACCCGGGCGACGGGCCGACAAGGAGATATCCCCTCTCCCTGCGTCGCCCCATGCTCATCATCGTTGGATTCCTGGTCGTCATCATCAGCGTGATCGGGGGCTACCTCGGTGCCCACGGCCGCCTGGGCGCCCTCTGGCAGCCCTACGAGCTGGTCATCATCGGCGGCGCCGCGCTCGGCGCGTTCCTGGTCGGTACCCCGGCCAAGACGGTCAAGCAGACCCTGCAGGCCATGGTCGGCGTGTTCAAGGGCCCGCGCTACAAGCAGCAGGATTACATCGATGTCCTCAGCCTGCTCTATGAACTGCTCAACAAGGCGCGCCGCGAAGGCTTCATGGCACTGGAAGACCATGTCGAACGCCCGGCCGAGAGCGCCCTGTTCGCCAACTACCCCAAGGTGCAGGCCGACCACCACCTGATCGACTTCATCACCGACTGCCTGCGCCTGATGATCGGCAGCAACATCGAGCCGCACGAGCTCGAGCCGCTGCTGGAGCTGGAACTGGAGAAGCACCACGCCGAGGCCATGGCACCGTCGCAGGTGCTGACCAAGGTCGCCGACGGACTGCCCGGTTTCGGCATCGTGGCTGCGGTGCTGGGCATCGTCATCACCATGGGTTCGATCGGCGGCGACATCGTCGAGGTCGGCGGCCACGTGGCCGGTGCGCTGGTCGGCACCTTCCTCGGCATCCTGCTGGGCTACGGCTTCGTCGGCCCGATGGCGGCGGCGATGGAAGCCCGCGCCGAACAGGACAGCCGCATCTACGAATCGGTCAAGACTGCCCTGCTGGCCTGCCTGCGCGGTTACAACCCGAAGATCGCGCTGGAATTCGCCCGCAAGACGCTGCCGTCGAACGTGCGCCCGGCCTTCTCCGATTTCGAGCAGCACCTGAAGACGGTCAAGTAAGCCATGGCCGAGAACAAGCCCACCGTCATCGTCCGCCGGGTCAGGAAGGCCGGCCACGCCGCTCACCACGGAGGGTCGTGGAAGGTGGCCTATGCCGACTTCGTGACCGCGATGATGGCCTTCTTCCTGGTGCTGTGGCTGATGGCCACCACCAACAAGAACGACCGTGCGGCCATTTCCGAGTACTTCCGCAACCCGAGCCCGCTGAGCGGGCAGAGTGCCACGCCGGCACCCGGCATGGCCGGCCCGGGCGGCGCCAGCACATCGATGATCAAGCTGGGCGGCGCCACCGACATCTCGCGGGGCAGCAGCAACGATCCCTTCCAGAACCAGAAGGAAGCAGTGCCGCAACCGGTGGACCAGCAGCAGCGCGACAAGCAGCAGCTGGAAGCACTGATGAAGGAGCTGCAGGAAGCGATCAGCCGGAGCCAGGCACTGGAACCCTTCAAGGACCAGCTGCTGCTGGACCTGACTCCGGAAGGCCTGCGCATCCAGATCGTGGACAAGCAGAACCGGCCGATGTTCGACCTCGGCAGCGCTACGCTGAAGCCGTACACGCAACAGATCCTGCACGAGCTGGCCAACTACCTGAACCACGTGCCGAACCGGATCAGCCTGACCGGCCACACCGACATCACCGCCTATTCGGCCGCACGCGGCTACGGCAACTGGGAACTGAGCGCCGACCGCGCCAACGCTGCACGCCGTGCACTGGTGGACGGCGGCCTGGAGGACAGCAAGATCACCCGCGTGGTCGGCCTGTCCTCGTCAGTGCTGTTCGACAAGGCCGACCCGCAGAACCCGATCAACCGCCGCATCAGCATCGTGGTGATGACCAAGGCCGCCGAGGAGGCAGCGCTGGCGGGTGCCGGCCCCCAGGTGGGGCTGTCGGCGCCCACCGCCGACCCGGACGTGCAGGCCGCGCAGGGGCAAGCGGAATAAGCTGTGGGTGCGCGCCTTGGTCCGAATCCACAGGGCCATGCCGGGCGAGCGCACCACGCCGCACCCGCTACAATGGCGGTCTTTCCGTTTCCAGGTGATCTCACCCCCATGTCCCAGAACTCCAAGGCCAAGCGCGACAAGCGCAAGAAGCAGCAGGGCAAGCGCCCGTTCCTCCGCCTGAACGCGCAGCAGCAGGTGCAGAACCATGCCGTGCTGACCAACGAAGACGGCCAGGTGGTGGCGGCCATCGGCCTGCAGGGCCGTGAGTGGCTGCTGGCCATCGGCGGCCAGACCATGGGCAACGCCGAGAACCCGGTGCCGATGCTGGCCATGCTCAAGCACCTGGCCAACGTGCAGGAGAAGGAAGGCCGCAAGGTCAACCTGGAGTACTCCGAACTGCTGCAGAAGCTGCTGGACACCCTGGCGGCCGAATCCGAGCAGACCGCCGACGAATACCTGGACAAGCTGGTGTCCGAGTTCGAAGGCGTCGACGCTGCTGAAGGCGAAGAAGGCGAAGCCGTCGAGGGCGACGCGGCCGAAGAAGCCGCTGCCGAGGCCGCCCCGGCCGCTGACAGCGACAGCAAGCCGCAGGCCTGAACCGGCCGCGGCGGTGACGGTCTACGTCGATGACGCGGTGCATCCCTGGCGCGGACAGCGCTGGGCGCACCTGATGGCCGACACCCTGGCCGAGCTGCACGCAATGGCCGCGCAGCTCGGCATTCCCCCGCGCGCCTTCCAGAACAAGGCCAGCGGCGCCCACTACGATGTCACTGCCGGGCTGCGCGCACAGGCCATCGCGCTCGGCGCCCGGGCGATCTCACGGCACACCGACCGCGAGCTGGTCAAGGCGGTGATTGCCAACGCCCGGGCGCAGTACCGGCCGTAGGCTCGGCTGCCGTGTGCCTCCTGTAGTGCCGAGCCGATGCTCGGCTGCTCTACGCGAAATGCAGCCGAGCGTGGGCTCGGCTCTACAGGCCCGATCAGAACGGGTCGCTGCCCAGCCGGATTTCCACGTTCAGCAGCGAGCACAGCGCAAGCATCGCGTCATCGTCGCGGGTCAGCGCCATCACCCCGGTAAAGCCATCACTGCCGGCATCCACGCTCCACAGCGTGTAGTTGTGCTCGCGCAGGCGGTCGAAGGCGGTGGCCATCAGCTGCACGCCGTCCAGGCCTTCGGCAAAGTCCTCGTCGTCCAGGTCGCCACCCCAGTCCAGCTGCAGGTTGAAGCGCGCCGAAAGCTCGTTCACCGCCGACTGCAGCGACTCCAGGTCCTCACGCTCCACATCGAAACCGGACTGCCAGGCGATGGCGGTGAACAGCGCCGGCAGCCAGTCGCTGTCCGCTTCCAGCGGCTGACCGTCCTCGGCCAGGTGCTCGCGCCAGCGGTTGAACTGCTGCAGGGCCAACTCTTCGTCACCCGGGTTGATCAGCACCAGCAGGTTCCAGACCCGCGCCTCGAAGCCCTCCTCGTCGAAGTCGTGGATGTCTTCCTCGAAGTCGAAGTAATCGCTGTTGTCGGGCATGGCGGAACGTCCTTTGGGGCAGGCCGGCATTCTACGGTTTATCCTGTGCCGCTGAAGCCGGCCTTGGTGGCCGTCACTGTGAATGAAGCGATGAGCGATACCCCTCCCGACCACCTGGCGATCAACCCGGCCAGCCCCTTCCATGATGCGCAGGCGCTGGAGCGCGGCGTTGGCGTGCGTTTCAACGACATCGAGCGCGACAACGTCGAGGAATACTCGGTCAGCGAAGGCTGGATCCGCGTGCAGGCCGGCAAGGCCCGTGACCGCCGCGGCAACCCGATGACGATCAAGGTCAAGGGCAAGGTCGAGGTGTATTTCCTGGACCAGAAACCGGAATAACCGGCACCGGCATGTAGAGCCGAGCCTGTGCTCGGCTGCTTTTCGTTCCGGGTTCATGACGCCTGAAGCAAGCGTAGCCGAGCATGGGCTCGGCTCTACATGCCAGGGCGGAATCCGCGTCAGCGTCAGCAACGCCCGGTCCCAGGCATCATTCGCGCTTGCGCGATTCCAGCAGGTCCAGGTTGCGGATCAGGCGCCGCGAGATCTCATCGGAGATCACCCCGCGCCGGGTCAGCCGGAACAGTTCCTCGCGCTCGGCGTTGAGGCCGGCGCTGCGCAGCTGGCGGTAGCCCAGCTCCATGCGCCGCACCTTCTCCGGGTCTACGTCGGGCCCGTCGTTGTCCTTCTCCAGGTGCCGCTGGTACAGCAGGCTCACCCGCGAGGCCGCATCGTTGTACAGCTGCACGTTCTCGGTGTTCTGGTTCATCACCAGCTGCTGGCGCATGCGCTCGACCCCGGCCAGCGCCGCCTTCGACGACAGGCGGCGCGCCAGGTCCTCTTCCTTGCGTTCACCCGAATCGGCCGGCAGCTGCAGGCCCTTCAGCAGCTGCGGCAGCGCGATGCTGGCGCCGAGCAGCGAGAACAGGATCACCGAGGCGGCCAGGAAGATCACCAGGTCACGTGCCGGGAACGCACTGCCATCAGGCAGGAACAGCGGCAGGGTCAACACGCCGGCCAGGGTGATCGCACCACGCACGCCGGCCACCGAGGTCGCCACCACGATGCGCCAGTTCGGCGCTTCGCCCCGCTCCAGTCCGCGGCGGCGCGCGCGCAGCAGGTTCCAGCGCAGCGACAGCCACACCCACAGCAGGCGCAGCACCACCAGCGCCAGGTTGATCACCACTACGTACACCAGCAGCCACCACGCGCTCTGGTGGCCGGTCTCGTTCATGGTAGTGGTGGCACGTTCGACAATACCGGGCAGCTGCTCGCCCAGCAGCACGAACATGATGCCGTTGAAGCTGAACTGCAGCATGTTCCAGACCCCGGCACGCTGCACGCGCATGCTGCCGGAGACGCGGCCGGTCAGCTCGACGTAGCTCATCGCGATACCGGCGGCGACCGCGGCGAGGATGCCGGAGGCGTGGATCTCTTCGGCCAGCAGGTAGGCCGCGAACGGAATGAGCAGGTTGACCAGCATCGCCGCGCCCGGCTCCTCGCCGAAGCGGCGCCACAGCCAGCGCTGGAAGGTCGACACACCAAGGGTGACCGCCACGCCCACCGCAAGGCCGGCCACGGCCACCCACACGAAGGTCAGCGAGGCCGTGGCCAGCGAGAACGTGCCGGTCATCACCGCAGCCACCGCGAAGCGGAAGCAGACCAGGCCCGATGCATCGTTGAGCAGCGACTCGCCTTCCAGGATGTGCATCAGGCGCTTGGGAATCGGCGCCTTGGAGGCGATCGCCCCCACTGCCACAGGATCGGTCGGCGACACGATCGCCGCCAGCGCGAAGCACACCGCCAGCGGCATCACCGGAATCAGCCAGTGGATCAGGAAGCCTGCGCCGATGACGGTGAACACCACCAGGCCGAACGCCAGTTCGAGGATCGCGCCCTTGTCGCGGAACAGGCCCTGCTTGGGAATGCGCCAGCCATCCAGGAACAGCAGCGGCGGCAGGAACAGCAGGAAGAACACTTCCGGCTCCAGTGCGTGGCCGCGGTTGAATACCCCGGCAATGACCGCGCCCAGGCCGATCTGCACCAGCGGCAGCGGCAACGAGAACGGCAGGACGCGAACCAGGTAGCCGCTGGCGACAACGGCCACCAGCATCGCCAGGACGACTTCAATGGTATGCATGCTTCTTCCAGGAAGCGGCGCGTGGGGCGGCTTGAAGGCCAGCGCCGGAAACCCGGAAAAAACTACCACATGCGGCCACGGCCGCGACGGCCGGGGCCGTCGCGCGCCAGCCCCGGCTCATGCCCCGTCGAAGCGGTACAGGTCCATGGCCAGGAAGCCGGCGTCGATGCCGGCATCGATGCGACGCGCACCGAAGCCGCCCTCGCCGGCCGCGCCCATTGCAAAGAACAGCGGCAGCAGGTGCTCGTCGGTCGGGTGCGCGCGTTCGGCGAACGGCGCCTGCCGGCGGTAATCCAGCAGGGCCTGGCGGTCATCGGCGGCCAGGCGCTGCTCCACCCATTCGATGAAGGGCCGCACGTACGGCGCTTCCTTGCCGTCCTGGTAGTCGCCCCAGTCGTGCAGGTTGTGGGTGATGCTGCCGGAGCCGACCAGCAGCACGCCCTGTTCGCGCAGCGGCGCCAGCGCACGGCCCAGCGCGAACTGATGCTCGGGGCCGAGCAGCGGCTGGATCGACACCGGCACCACCGGGATGTCCGCCTGAGGGCGCAACAGCCGCAGCGGTACCCACGCGCCGTGGTCGAGGCCACGCTGCGGGTCGATGGCCACTGGCAGGCCTACGGCGGCGATGCGGCCGGCCACTTCTTCGGCCAGTGCCGGATCACCCGGTGCCGGGTACTGCAGTTCGAACAGCGCGCGCGGGAAGCCACCGAAGTCGTGGATGGTCGGCGGCTGTGGATGCGCGCCAACCAGCGGCTGCCGGCCCAGCCAGTGCGCCGAAGCCATCACGATGGCGCGCGGCGTCGGCAGATCGCGCGCCAGCTCGGCCAGGCGCACGCCAACCTGGCCCGGCTGCAGGGCAGTCATCGGCGAACCATGGGAGATGTACAGCGAAGGCAGGCGGGACATGGAATTCTCCAGTTGCAGGATCAGGCGGCGATCAGCGCGAACGCAGGGTCCACTTGCCATCGCCGAGCAGGAACAGCACCACCAGCGCCAATGCCCAGAACGCCGGGTATTCCCAGCCGCCGCCGGCATTGGCGAAACCGAAACCGTTGGCGCCGTGCACGGTAACGATGGTGCCCAGCAGCAGCGGCACGCCGACCAGGCCCACCCAGCGTGCGTAGATGCCCAGCAGCAGCGCGACGGTGATCACCAGTTCGACGCCGATGGTGAGGTAGCCGAGCACACCGGGCAGGCCCAGAGACTCGAAGAACGCCGCCGTGCCGGCCGGGGTGAACACCAGCAGCTTGGTCAGCGCGTGGACCAGGAACAGCACGCCCAGAGCCAGGCGCAGCAGGGTGGCGCCATACGGCGCCAGCGGCGAAACAGAAGCAGCGGTGGTGTGCATCGGAAAGCACCTTGAAGGGAGTGGGCACAGGTTATTGCGCCTTCACGGGCCGATAAATACGATCGTTTGACCGTATTTATTTCATAAGGCGCAACAATGGACACCCTCGAGGCGATGCGCGTGTTCGTGGCGGTGGTCGAGCGCAACGGCTTCAGTGCCGCCGCCCAGGCCCTGGACATGTCCACCGCCGGCGTCACGCGCCAGGTCGCGGCGCTGGAAAAGCGCCTGTCCACCCGCCTGCTCCACCGCACCACGCGCCGGGTCAGCCCGACCAGTGCCGGCGCCGCCTACTACGCCCAGTGCGTGCGCGTGCTGGCCGAATTCGACGCGCTGGAGGCCAGTATCGGCGCGCAGGCGCTGGAGCCTTCGGGCACGCTGCGCATCAACGCACCGGTGAGCTGGGGCATTGCCCGCCTCGGCCCGCTGCTGGCCAGTTATCGCCAGCGCTTCCCGCAGGTGGAGCTGGACCTGGCGCTGTCCGACCGGCTGGTGGACATGGTCGAGGAAGGCTACGACGTGGCCATCCGCATCACCCGCGAGCCCGGTCCCACGCTGATCGCACGTCGCCTGGGCGAATCGCGGGTGAGCCTGTGCGCCGCGCCGGCCTACCTGGCCGCACACGGCACCCCGCAGACCCCGCAGGAGCTGCAGGCACACGCATGCCTGAGCTACAGCTACTGGGCCGCTGGCGACCATTGGCCACTGCAGGGACCGGGCGGCGAAGTGAAGGTCTCGGTAAGCAGCCTGCTGCACGCCAACAACGGCGACGTGCTGCGCGAAGCGGCGATCGCCGGCATGGGCGTGATCCTGCAACCGGACTTCCTGCTGGAAGACGCACTGGCCGACGGCCGTCTGGTGCGCGTCCTGCCCGAGTGGGAAGCCGCGCCGATCGGCATCTTCGCGGTCTACACCAGCCGCAGCCACCTGGCACCGAAGGTGCGCAGCTTCATCGACCACCTGGTGGAGGCCGGGGTGTAGCCGAGCCTGGCGTTTGCCGTAGTGCCGGCCGCTGGCCGGCAATCAGACACCTCCCGGTCCTGGGCGAATGCCGGCCAGCGGCCGGCACTACCACTTAGGCGGCGACCTCATCCAGCGCGTCGATGATCCGTTCCAGCGGTGCCGGCCGTCCCAGCAGGTAGCCCTGCACCTGATCGCAGCCATGTGCCGCCAGCCAGTCCAGCTGTCCCGGCGTCTCCACGCCTTCGGCGATGATGGTCAGCCCCATGCTGTGGCCCAGCGACAGCAGCGCGCGGCAGATCGAGGCATTGCGCGGATTGGTTTCCACGTCCGCCACGAAGCTGCGGTCGATCTTCAGGATGTCCAGCGGCAGGTGCTGCAGGTAGGACATGCTGGAATAGCCGGTACCGAAGTCATCCAGCGACACGCTGATGCCCTGCTCGTGCAGGCGCTGCATGGTCTGCATCGCCTGCCCCGGCTTGCGCATCAGGCTGCTCTCGGTCAGTTCCACATGCAGCGCACCCCGCGCCAACCCGAACTCCTGCTGGGCGCGGGTGAACTCGGCCACCAGGTCGCTGTTGAAGAACTGCACGGCCGAGACGTTGACCGCAATCGGCAGTTCGCCCCACCCGGCCTCGACCAACCGCCGCTGCGCCTTCGCTGCCGCTCGGATCACCCAGCGGCCAAGTGCCAGGATCAGCCCGGTGTCCTCGCACAGCTGGATGAACTCATTGGGCGGAATGAAGCTGCCATCAGCCTGCGGCCAGCGCAGCAATGCCTCCAACGCCGCCGGGCTGCCATCGCTGGCATGCCGGATCGGCTGGAAGTACAGCTGGAACTCGTTGTCGATGGCCGCATGGATGCGCCCGGCCAGGCGCAACCGGTCGGCCAGCCGCGTGGTCACCGCTGCGTCGAACCAGACCACCACGTTGCCCTCGGCACGCGCCGCGTGCGCCGCCTGCGCGGCCATGCCGATCACCTGTTCGGCCGTGTGCCCGTCACCGGCGATGTGCACGGCCACGCCGATGCGCGGCTCGAACTGGTGCAGCGAGTCCTTGCCGCGCATCGGCGCCGAGACGATCTGCAGCAGGTCGTCCAGCACGCGCTGGGGATCGTGCCCGGCACCAATGGCCAAGACGAAATCTTCGGCCGGCTGGAACGCCAGCGTGCCATAGCGCGCGCCCAGGCCCCCGAGCCGGGTCGCCATCGACTGCAGTACCGCATCGCCGATCTCGCGGCCCAGCGTATCGGCCACCAGCTGCAGGCCGCGCAGCTGCACGAAGGCGATGGTATAGCCCTCGCCCTGCCCATCCAGCTGTTCGGTCAGGGCGCGCACATTGAGCAGGCCGGTGGCCGGGTTGTGCCGTGCCTGGTAGGCCAGGTCGCGCTCGTAGGCCAACCGTTCGCTCACATCCTCGGCCAGCACCAGGCACGCGGGCTGTCCGTCGAAATCGAGTTTGGACAGGTGCGCGCGCACCTCGAACACGCTGCCGTCCTTGCGCCGGTGCAGGCGCACGGTCGCGTCCGGAGGATCGCCCACCTGTGCGCGCTGGATGGCACCACGCACCTCGTCCCAGCCCTCGCGCGGGCGGATGTCGAGGATGCTCATCGCCAGGAACTCGTCGCGGCTGTAGCCGTACTGGCGCACGGCGGCATCGTTGACCTCGATGAAGCGCAGCGTGTCCGGGTCGAATACCCAGAACGGCGCCGGATTGCGGTCGAACAGCAGGCGGAAGCGG
The DNA here is from genome assembly GCF_032025805.1 of Stenotrophomonas maltophilia group sp. msm1. Classification (NCBI taxonomy): domain Bacteria; kingdom Pseudomonadati; phylum Pseudomonadota; class Gammaproteobacteria; order Lysobacterales; family Lysobacteraceae; genus Stenotrophomonas; species Stenotrophomonas maltophilia group sp. msm1. Next base: position 1,207,704 of record NZ_JAVSKH010000001.1, on the reverse strand, counting down.
CGTTCCACTTCGCTCATCTGCTCGCGCGCCTGATAGCGTTCGCTCAGGTCGGTCAGCGCACCGATCATGCGCCGCTCGCTGTCGGCCACTTCCACCCGCTGCCCACGTGCCCCGACCCAGCGCACCTCGCCTCCGGGCAGCACCAGGCGGAATACCTGGTCGAGCACCGCGCCGCCGGCGAAGGCCTGGTCGAAGGCCTGCTGCAGGCGTGCGGCGTCGTCGCGATGCACGCGTGCGAAGAAGTCGGCCACCGGCAGGGCATCGGTCTGCACGCCGAAGATCTCGCGCGCCAGGGGTGACCAGCGCAGCAGCGCGGCATCCTCGTCCACGTACCAGGTGCAGACACGCCCGACCTGGTGCGCAAGGCGCAGCTCGGCGTGGCCGGCCTTCAGCTCTTCGGCCATCGACTGCTGGCTGCGGGTGGTTCGGCGCACCGCATACAGCAGCACCAGCAGCAGCACGATGTAGGCCAGTACGATTGCCACCGATGCCTGCAGGTAGGGCCACCACGGTGCCAGCACGTCTTCGTCGGCCAGGCCCACCTGCACCGCCAGCGGACTGCGTTCGAGCGTGCTGATGGTGAGGATGCGCGGTACGCCATCCACCACGCCCGGCATGCTGCCCAGCTCGACCACTGCCTGCGTGCCGAGCAGGTCACGGCGTGGCAGGTCATAGCGGTGGCCCACCGTGCCATGCGGGTCAGGCACGCGGGCCAGCATGTAGCCTTCGGCATCGCTGATCGAGACCAGTCCCTTGGGGCCGACGTCGAGGCCACCGACGATGCGCTGCAGTTCGCCGCAGCGCAGCCGTGCCAGCAGCCAGCGTTCGCCGGCCATCGGCAGCGCCAGCGGGACCACCCAACCGCCATCGCTGGCCCGCTGCGGCGGGCCGATATACAGCGCGCTGCCCTGGCCACGACGCTGCGGGTCGGTCCACAGCGGCAGCTGCAGGTCGCCCTCGCCGGCCGTCAGCGGTCGGCCATGGCGGTCGAGCACGGCGATGCTGTGCAGTTCGGCATGCCGGCCCAGCACCCCGCCGATGGATGCATCCAGCAGGGCCGGCGCCTGCGCCGGCACGCTGCGGAACAGCTCGGCTGCGTCGGCGGCGATGCCGGACATGGCCCGCTCCAGGTTGCGCAGTTCCAGCGCCAGCAGGCGCTCGCTGCCCACCGCCAGCGCGCGGCTCTGGCGCTGCGCCGCTTCCAGGCGGCGGTGGTAGTCATTGACCAGCATGAGGGTCAGCCCGGTGACCAGCAGCACGCCCAGCAGCACTCCGCCCCAGGTAATGGCGCGCAGCGGCCGGGCCAACGCGCGTTTCAGCGCGGGCATCGGCGGGTGTTCCTTGTGCAGTCGGCTGGCTTCATGCGCGAACGAATCCTCCACGTCCCCGACCTCAACGGCCGGTGGACGCCATTCTTGACGCCTGACCCGCCCCCGCATGGCCACCTCCCCGTGTCCGCGCAGGGTTCCAGGGCCCAGCATGCACCACCCCGGTGACGGCGTGAAGATCGCTTCGGCGCGTTCAGCCAGATCCTGCACAGGACCGGCCAGCCACAGGGACGGCCAGCCGGGCTGCGGCGGATTAGACTTGGGGTTTTCCGCTGCAAGAGAAGTCCATGTCCAAGCTGCGCCGTCCCACCCTGGCACTGGCCATCGTTGCCAGCCTGTCCCTGGCTGCCTGCGACCGTCCGGCCGATCCGGCCGCTGGCACCGCCAAGCCCGCCGAGGCTGCACCCGCTGCCGCCAAGCCGATGCTGGGCAGCTTCGGCTTCGATGCCAGCGGCATGGACCGCAGCATCGCGGCCGGCGATGACTTCTTCGGCTTCGCCAACGGCACCTGGGTGAAGAACACCGAGATTCCGGCCGACCGTTCGCGCTTCGGCAGCTTCAACGTCATTGCTGAAAAGACCCTGGCCGACACCCGCGCCATCCTCGAGGGTGCGGCCGGCAATGCGCAGGCCAGCGGTGACGACAAGCTGATCGGCGACTACTACGCCGCCTACATGGACGAAGCCGGCATCGAGCAGCACGGCATCGCCCCGGTGCAGCCGCAGCTGAAGGCCATCGAGACCATCGCCGACAAGGCTGGCCTGGCACGTGCCCTCGGCGGCGAGATGCGCGCCGACGTCGACCTGCTCAACGCCACCAACTTCTACACCGACCGCCTGTTCGGCCTGTGGGTGTCGGTGGACCTGCTGCAGCCGGACCGCACCGCGCCGTACCTGGTGCAGGGCGGGCTGGGCATGCCCGACCGCGATTTCTACCTGGGCGGCGGCCGCATGGCCGAGCTGCGCAAGCAGTACCAGGCCTACATCGCGCAGATGCTGCAGCTGGCCGGTGTGGCCGATCCGGCCGGCAAGGCACAACGCATCCTGGCGCTGGAGACGAAGATCGCGCAGGCGCATGCCACCCAGGAAGAAACCAATGATGTGACCAAGGGTGCCAATCCGTGGACCCAGGCCGACTTCAACGCCAAGGCGCCCGGCATGGACTGGAACGCCTTCCTCGACGCGGCCGCGCTGGGCAAGCAGCAGGACTTCATCGTGTGGCAGCCCAAGGCCGTGGCCGGCCTGTCCAGGCTGGTCGCCACCGAGCCACTGGAGGTGTGGAAGGACTACCTGGCCTTCCACGCGCTGGACCGTGCCGCCGCCTACCTGCCGAAGAAATTCGCCGATGCCCGCTTCGCCTTCCATGGCACCGCGCTGAGCGGCACGCCGCAGCAGAGCGACCGCTGGAAGCGCGCCGTGGACGATGCCAACCATGCCGTCGGCGAAGCCATCGGCAAGCGCTATGTCGAGAAGCACTTCGACGCGAAGACCAAGGAACGCGCGGACGAGATGGCCAAGAACATCATTGCCGCCTTCGCCAAGCGCATCGACGCGCTGGCGTGGATGTCGCCGCAGACCAAGGCGAGCGCCAAGGCGAAGGTGGCCGGCCTGACCGTGGGCATGGGCTATCCGGAAAAGTGGCGCGACTACACCGGCCTTGAGATCCGCCGTGATGACCCGCTGGGCAATGCACAGCGCGCCGAGCTGTTCGAGTACCAGCGCAACATCGCCAAGCTGGGCAAGCCGGTCGACCACGGCGAGTGGGCGATGCTGCCGCAGACCATCAACGCGATGAATGTGCCGCTGGAAAACCGCCTGGTGTTCCCGGCCGCGATCCTGCAGCCGCCGTTCTTCGACGGCGCCGCCGACGACGCCGTGAACTATGGTGCGATCGGCGCCGTGATCGGCCACGAGATCAGCCACGGTTTCGACAACGCGGGCGCACTGTTCGATGAAACCGGCAAGCTGCACAACTGGTGGACCGCCGAGGACCTGAAGCAGTTCAACGCCGCCGGCGATGCGCTGGCCGCGCAGTTCAGCAGCTACGAGCCGTTCCCGGGCGTGCATGTGAATGGCAAGCTGACCCTGGGCGAGAACATCGCCGACGTGGCCGGCCTGGGTACCGCCTACGACGCCTACCAGCTGTCGCTGCAGGGCAAGCCGGGCCAGACCCTGGAAGGCTTCACCCCGGACCAGCGCTTCTTCCTCGGCTTTGCCCAGGCCTGGCGCAGCAAGAGCCGCGAGCAGGCGCTGCGCAACTCGCTGCTGACCGATGTGCATGCACCGGGCCAGTTCCGCGCACTCACCGTGCGCAACATCGACGCGTGGTACCCGGCGTTCGACGTGAAGGAAGGCCAGAAGCTGTACCTGGCCCCGGACAAGCGGGTCAAGGTGTGGTGATGTAACCGGAACGGGCGCCGCAAGGCGCCCGTTTCACTTGCGGGTAGCTGCCAACCTTGGTTGGCACATGCCCCGCTCCGGTGGGTGCCAACCTTGGTTGGCATGGCGCGGATCTACCTGCCGGTGGTGGCAACCATCAGCAAAGCACTCCCTGCCAACACCGCCGCAGCCCACAGCGTGGCGTGCAGCCCGATGCCATCCAGCAGCAGTCCACCGCCCCACGCCCCGAGCGCGATGCCGATGTTGAATACACCCACATACAGCGCGGTGGCGATCTCCACGGCCTGCGGCACCGCTTTCATCATCCAGCTCATCAGGCCCACCGATACACCGCCATAGGCCAGGCCCCACAGCAGCAGCACCGCGATGCCAGCGGACGGTGTGTTTCCCACCCACAGGAACAACAGCGGCGTCAGCATCAGGCCCGATGCGATCGCCAGCACCATGCCACGTGGATGGCGTGCTGCCAGCGGCCCGGCGATGAAGTTGCCGGCGATGCCAGCCAGGCCGTAGGCAAACAGCAGTGCACCGATCCACGACGCATCCATGCTGGAGAGGCACGTCAGCAGCGGCCGCACATAGGTGAAGGCGATGAAGTGCCCGGACACCAGCAGCACGGTCAGCCACAGGCCACGCCGCAGGTCGCGCTGGCCAAGCTGCTGTACGAACTGCCGCAGCCGCACCGATGTACTGACAGGCAACGCAGGAACGACCCGCAGATGCAGCAGCATCACCGCCGCACTGAACAACGCCAGCGCCACGAACGCGCTGCGCCAGCCCAATGCATCCCCGATCAGCGCGCCCAGCGGCACGCCCAGCACCGATGCCGCAGCCACGCCACCGAAGATGATCGAGGTGGCCAGGCCCATGCGCTGCGCAGGTACCAAGCGCGCTGCCAGCCCACCGGCGATGGCCCAGATGCCGCCCATGCAGAACCCCACCAGCACGCGCGCGGCCAACAGCCAGCCGATGCCCGGTGCCAGTGCCGACGCAAGGTTGGCGACCAGCAGCAGCGCGAGCAACGCGCACAGGATGCGACGGCGATCGATGCCACCGGCTGCGATCACCACCAGCGGTGCGAACAGGGCCGCCAGCAGGGCCGGCAGCGAGATCATCAGACCGGCGGTACCGGTGGACGCGCCGAGATCTTCGGCGATAGGGGTCAGCAGGCCCACCGGCAGCATTTCGGTGGTGACCACCGAGAAGGTGGCGAGGCCGACGGCGGAAACTGCCCACCACGGATGGCGGGGCCCAGGCGCGGCGTGCGCAGGCGAGGAAGCGCTCACGGGATGATTCCTTCAGGGGATGTGGACGCGGCGGACGGGCGCAGTGCACGTTGCGCGAGCATGGCGAACAGCAGCACGCCACCGCCTGCCAACAGCGCAACGACAAAGCCGCTGCGTACGCCCCCTGCATCAACGCTCTGTCCGGACAGCGCCGCGCCCAGCGCCACGCCGATGTTCAATCCGGCCAGCAACCAGGTCATGCCCTCGGTCAGGCGCGATTCGGGCACGTGCTGTTCGACCAGCGACATCGCTACGATCATCGTCGGCGCGAAGAACACCCCGGCCAGCAGCACGGCAACGGCCAGTGCAGGCAGGTTGCCCACCCACAGCAACGGCAACGTGGTCAGTGCGGTGGCCGCTGCGCCGGCCAGCAGCAGGCGCGGCAACGGTGCCTGCAGCTTCAGTGCACCGAACAGCAGGCCCGCCGTGCAGCTGCCCAGCGCATAGGCCGACAGCACCGCGCTGGCGGCAAGCGGCTTGCCCCGCTCTTCGGCGAGCGCCACGCTGGTGATGTCGACGGTGCCGACAATCACGCCCATCGCCAGCATCAGCAACGCCAGCAAGCGGATCTCCGGCTGCCGCAGCAACGAACGCGAGGGTGCGGCACCTTCGCGATGCTGCAGCGGCGGCTCGGTGCCACGCTGCATTACCAGTGCGGCCACTCCAATCACCAGCAGCAACGCTGCCGCCAGCACGCCCGCCTGCGGCCACACCGCAACCGACAATCCCACCGACAACGGTGGCCCGGCGATGAAGGTCACCTCGTCGAACACAGTCTCCAGCGAATACGCGGTCTGCAGCTGCGCGCGTCCGCGATGGATCGCGGTCCAGCGCGCGCGCACCATCGCCGACACGCTGGGCATGCAACCGGCCAGCATCGCCGCAATGAACAGCGTCCAGTCCGGCGCAGCCAACAGCGTGCACGCGACCAGCAACAGCAGCCCCGCCGCACTGGCCGCAGTAGCCCATGGCAGCACCCTGCCCTGCCCGCGCCGGTCAACCCAGCGCGACACCTGCGGTGACAGCAGCGCGTAGGTCAGCACGAAGGTGGCCGACACCGCACCAGCCAGTGCATAGCTGCCGCGCAGCTGCGACAGCAGGGTGATGATGCCGATGCCGGTCATCGGCAGCGGCAGGCGGGCCAGCAGGCCGGCCAGGGCGAGGCCGGCGGTGCCAGGGGCAGCGAACAGGTCGCGGTAGGGGGTGGCCATCAGGATCTCCAGGGCAGCGGCTTGCCTGGCGCACCCGGCGCCACGACAATACATACAGAGCGTATGAATAAGAGGCTACATTCATACGCTTCGTATGTAAACAATCATGCATTGTGTATCTAAGGAGTTCCGGATGGTCCGTCGCACCCGCGCCGAGATGGAAGAAACCCGCGCCACCCTGCTGGCCACCGCCCGTCGCGTCTTCAGCGCGCATGGCTATGCCGCCACCTCGATGGATGACCTGACTGCCCAGGCCGGGCTCACCCGCGGTGCGCTGTATCACCACTTCGGCGACAAGAAGGGCCTGCTGGCGGCGGTGGTCGCCCAGCTGGATGCCGAGACCGACCAGCGCCTGCAGGCGATCAGTGACAGCGCCGACGATGCCTGGGAGGGCTTCGTGCAGCGATGCCGCGCCTATCTGGAGATGGCGCTGGAGCCGGAGATCCATCGCATCGTGCTGCGCGATGCACGTGCGGTGCTCGGTGGCGCCTCACCGGAATCGCAGCGCCACTGCGTGCACTCGATGCAGCGGTTGATCGAACAGCTGATCACGCAGAGCGTGGTAGCACCGGTGGACGCGCAGGCGCTGGCGTCGCTGATCTACGGCAGCCTGGCCGAGGCCGCGTTCTGGATCGCCGAAGGAGAGGATGGTGATGCGCGACTGCGTCAGGCGACGGCGGCGCTGGACGCGTTGTTGCGTGGGTTGAAGTCGGCGGGGTAAGGCCCATCCACGCATGGCGTGGATCTAATGCGGAATCCGCTCGGGTAGATGCCAACCTTGGTTGGCGCTTCCGCGGCACCGCGTGAAAGGCGTGCCAACCAAGGTTGGCACCTACCAGGCAACCGCGGGCCACTCGCGCAGGATCTCCACCGGCGCGCCCATGCGTGCACAGGCGCGGCTGGCGAGGCCGTCGGGCAGCGCACGGCGGAACAGCGGCGCCATGCCCTGCATCAGCTTCGCAGACGCCGCAGCCTGGGCGCGCTGACGGCCACTGCGTGCAAGCATGCCTTCGGCCCAGTCCGGCAGCAGCGCCGCGCCCGCGCCGAGGAACACCTCGCGCGACAGCCCCGGCACCGGTACCGGCAGGCGCACGCCGGACAGCACCTCCAGCACTTCACGCGAGCGCTCGTCCACACGCAGCTCCGGTTGCCGCGCGCAGAAGTACGCCGCCACCTCGGCTTCGCTGCACGGCACATCCACTGCACCCAGCGCCTCGGCCACACGGCGGTACTCATCGTAGTAGCGGTCGGCGATGTCCCCCGGCACCTCGCGCCCATAGCGGCGGAAACCCTGCAGGAACCCGAAGGCTTCGGTCACGTGCACCCAGGTCAACAACTGCGGATCGTCGGCGGCGTAGGGCTCGCCCTGCGCGGTCTGGCCGCGGATCCGTGCATGAATACGGCGCACCTTGGCCACCAGCGCCTCCACTTCGCCAGTGGGCGCGTAGCTGGTGCCGGCAACGAAGGCGGTGGTGCGGCGCAGGCGTCCCACCAGGTCCTGGCGGAAATTGGAGTGGTCGTAGACCCCGGCCAGCGCGCGTGGGTGCAGTGTCTGCAGCATCAGCGCGCACAGGCCACCGGCGAGCATCGAGGGAAATTCGGCGTGCAGCCGCCAGGTGACGCTGTTCGGGCCGAACCAACCCGGGTCGCCCTGCGGATGGTCGTAGTCGATGCCACTCTGGCCGCGCGGGAAGGCGTCCAGTACCCAGCGCCGGATCGGCGCGGTGACGGGGCGGTAGAGTCGCTGCAGCAAAGCCGGCATCACGGGTCCAGGAAAGTCGGAAGAACGGTCGCATCTTGCGCGGTCGGCCCCGATTCTCGGCGATCACGGCGCAGGCGGCGAGCCTCCACGCTCAGCGACCGTTTCATGTGCGGCCGCAGCACGTTTCACCCTGCGACATCCTGTCGCAGGCTGTGACCGCGATGATGCAATGCATCAATTTTCACCCCCGTCGGGCAAACCCTTGCGCCGCTTGGCATTGCCCCCGTTGCACCGCCCGCTGGAAGTGCTAGAACTGGACCCGCCACACCGTCCAATGCTGATCGACGCACGTTCCACAAGGAGCCAGCCATGATTGCCTTGTTCAAGGGTTTGGGAATTCTGCTTCGCGACAACGAGCTCTACAGCAGCCCGTTCGACAAACAGGTGGCGCACTGGCGCAATCTCAGCGAGCAGCAGATCCGCGATGAAGTGGCGGTGCTGGCCCAGGCCAAGTGCCAGTGGCTGATCGCATCGATCATCGGCTGGCAGGCAGCCTCTCTGCTGATCCTGGGCCTGATCGCCAACTACCTGTGGCGCGATGACTTCCATATCACCTTCACCCGCGTGGTGATCGTGTTCGGCTCATGGGTCTCGATCCTGTTCGTGATCTGGTTCATGGCCAACATGTTCGATCAGCAGGCCGGCTTCGAGCGCTGGATGAAGGCCTTCAACAGCCGCGCCCGCATCAGTTCCAAGGCCGACAGCGTGGAGCACGTGGCCGAGGCACTGGACCTGGCCGAGCACTACCCGGAAGTGCTGGACTACAAGCAGGCGGTCACCACCAAGCGCGAACTGCGCCACGAGGACATCCGCATCATGACCGAGATCGGGCGGATGAAGCAGCACTCGGAGCTGGTCGGACGCCTGAACCACGTCGGCGAAACCGAACACCATCACGAGCTGACGCTGCAGCCTGCCTACTGACCCTTCAGCGAAGCGGGGGGATCCACACTGCCACCGTGCTCACTCGCGGTGGCAGTGTTCTATCGGGTCCTGGCTGACGCACTGGCGGAAGCCGTCGGGCAGGCCACGCATGGCCTCGGTCTTGCCTGCCGCAACCGCAAACCGACGCAGCGGCGGCGTGGTGCACGCGGCATCGGTGCTGCACGCTGGGTCCAGCACCAGGTAATGGCAGTGGCCACTGCTGCTGGCAATGCACTGAAAGCGCGCCTCGCCGTCGACCACCGTACTCTTGCTGTACAGCGTGTCCACGCCGTTGGCATGGGTGCGGGTGATCGAGGTGTTGCGGGATTTTTCGCAGCCGGCCAGTGCCAGCACGGCAACGCACGCAATCAGCAGACGGGACATGTTCATTCCTCGGTGCAGGGGGGATGCGGCTGCGGCTACATGCCGCGGAACAGGCTCATGAACGGTTGGCTGACCACCAGCGTTTCCGTTCGGCCACGCAGGCGCAGCACGCCCCGCCCGGTATCGTCGCGGCTGACCGCCGCCACGGCCTTCATGTTGACGATGGTCGAGCGGTGGATCTGGCGGAAATGCTGCGGGTCGAGCACTTCCAGCAGTTCGCGCAACGGCGTGCGCAGCAGGCTCTCGCCGGCGGCAGTGACCACGGTGGTGTACTTGTTGTCGGCGCGGAAGTAGGCCACCTCCTCCAGCATGATCAGCTGCGTCTCGCGGCCGGTGCTGGCGGTGATCCAGGCCAGCGGCGGTCGCTCTGCAGTGCCCTGCGATGGGCCCAACCGCTGCAGCAGGCGCTCCAGCACGGCATCGTCCTGCCGCGTCGATGGCAGCCGCGACAGGATGCGTTCGCGGGTGGCAAGCAGGCGCTCGTCGCTTACCGGCTTGAGCAGGTAATCCATCGCGCCCTGCTCGAATGCATCGATGGCGTACTGGTCGTAGGCAGTAACGAACACCACCTGGGTGCGCGGACTCAGCTCGGACAGCGAGCGCGCGACCTCGATGCCGCTGATACCGGGCATGCGGATATCGAGGAAAGCGATGTCCGGCTGCTTCTCGGCCAGCTGCTCCAGCGCGCTGGCGCCGTCCTCGCACTCGGCCACCAGCTTCAGGTCCGGCCACAGCCGGCGAAGTTGCTCCACCAGCGACTGCCGCAGCAGTTCTTCGTCTTCAGCGATCAGTGCCTCAAGCGGCATGGCTGCGCTCCTTGTGCGACTGCGGCAGGGTCATGGTCGCGGCCACGCCGCTGGGGAAATTGGCCACGATCGCCACACCGGCCTGCTCACCGCAGGTCAGGCGCAGGCGCTCGCGCAGGTTCTTCAGGCCGATGCCGGTACCGCTGGTGCCCTGCCCGAAGCCGAGCCCGTCGTCGGCGACGGTCACGGTCACGTGGTCATCGAAACCACGCGCGAGGATCCAGATCGTGCCACCGCCGGGCTTGGGTTCCAGGCCGTGCTTGATCGCGTTTTCCACCAGTGTCTGCAACGCCATCGCCGGCAGGTGCACGCCATGCAGTTCATTGGGTACCTGCACTTCCACCGCCAGCCGCGCGCCCATGCGGATACGCAGAATCTCCAGGTAGGCGCGGGTGCGCTCCAGCTCCACGCCCAGCGTGGACACCGATTCGTCCACCTGCGGCAACGAGCTGCGCAGGTACTGGATCAGGTGGCCGAGCATCTGTTCGGCACGCGCCGGGTCGGTGCGGGTCAGCACCTGCGCGTTGGCCAGCGTGTTGTACAGGAAGTGCGGTTCCACCTGCGCGTGCAGCAGATTCAAGCGCGCCACCGACAGTTCCTTTTCCACCTGGGTCTGTTCTGCGGCCGCCTGCTCGTCACGTCGCTGGTCGGCCACGCGGCGGCTGATCGCACGGGTGACCGCTTCGGCGTTCTCGAAGTTGCTGCCCTCGTCCAGCGCCAGCAGGTCGGCCCACCAGCCCGCATCCGGTTCAAACAGTAGGGTGACGGTGCTGGTGCCCTGCCCCGGCGTGACCGTGGCCAGCACGCTGTTGCGCTTGATCGCCAGCCGCGCCGGCAGGTTCCAGCGCGAGGGCTGACGCCCATTCCAGAGATCCACGCGGCGAACATAGGCGCGCACCTGCAGGCTGCCGGCCGAGCTTTCCACATCCTCCACGCGGGGAAGTTCGGCGATCGCCGCTTCCACTACCGAGAACGCGTGGCCGGCGTCCATCGGCAGTTCGATCTGGCGGCGCTGGCGCCCGGACAAGGTGGTGGCATCCAGGCGACCGGCCACCAGCCAGACCCGGCGGATATGGGTGATGGCACTGCCCAGCGCGGAAATGATCAGGAACATCGCCAGCAAGCCGAAAATCCAGCCCGGGCCATCGTTCATGCCACTGAAGATGCCGCTCCAGACCATGCCTGCGACGAACAGCGCCGCAGCCCAGGCCAGCAGATGACGTAACAGGAGAGAAAGGCTGGCGAACACGGCGGCGCCTTGGAGGAAGGGGGTGAGCCGAGCATAGGGCGGCCCGCCGGGCAAGCAAGCGGGCTGCGACGAAGGGCCCGAAAGCGGGGATGGAAGCCTTCAGTGCAACGCCGGGCATGGCCCGGCGCTACCAGGGCTGGCGGGGCAGCGCGCCCCGCATTCCCTTATTTGCGCTGGTCGGCGCTGGCGTCGCGTACGGCGCGGAACGACTCGTCCTTGCTCCAGTTCGGCCAGGCACGGGAGTTGGCCAGCTGGTTGCCCAGCGTGTACAGCACTTCCAGGTCGCGGGCGGCACCGGCGAACACCCAGTCCGGCTGCCATTCGTCGCCCTGCTGGTGGTAGCGCTTGGCGGTGTAGTCTTCCGAGGCCTTCTTGCCCGCAGCCACGCCACCGTCCACCCAGTCCTGGCCGGCCGACCACGACAGTGCCGGCACGCCACGCTTGGCGAACGGGAAGTGATCGGAGCGGAAGAACAGGCCCGCTTCCGGCTTCGGGTCCGGCGTGTAGCGGATATCCCAGCCCTTGGCCACGTCCTTCAGCTGGTCCAGCAGCTCGAAGCGCGCGGCGCCGTAGATGCCGAAATCGCGCGACGGACCGAACGGCGCCATGCCATCCATGTTGATCACCGCCACGGTCTTTTCCAGCGGGTACAGCGGATGGGTGGCGTAGTACTCCGAACCCAGCAGGCCCTTTTCCTCGGCGGTGACTGCCAGGAACAGCACTGACCTCTCCGGGCGCTTGGCCTTGGCGAAACCACGGGCCAGCTCGATCAGCGAAGCGGTACCGCTGGCATTGTCCAGCGCACCGTTGAAGATGCGATCACCGCGCGCGTCCGGCTCGCCCACGCCGATGTGGTCCCAGTGCGCGCTGTAGACGATGGTCTCGTCCGGGTGGCGGCTGCCTTCCAGGCGTGCGGCCACGTTGTGCGAGGTGATCACTTCGGTCTTCACCGCGTACTTCGCGTCCAGACTGGCGCCGGTCAGCGGCACCGGGGTGAAGTCGCGCTGCTGCGCCTTCTTCTTCAGCGCTTCGAAGTCCTGCCCGGCCGAGCGGAACAGCTCCACGGCAAGGTCGCGCTGGATCCAGCCTTCCAGCAGCGGGTGGCTTTCCGCCGGGTTGTCGCGCACCACATCGAACATGGTGTTGGTGTTGGAGCCGGCCACGGTGGCCCAGCCGTACGACGCCGGTGCGGTCTCGTGCACGATCAGCACGCCCAGCGCGCCCTGGCGGGCACCTTCTTCGTACTTGTAGGTCCAACGGCCGTAGTAGGTCATGCCCTTGCCGTCGAAGTCGCCCTGGCCGGTCTCGAAGTCCGGATCGTTGATCAGCACGACGGCGATCTTGCCCTTCAGGTCCACGCCCTTGAAGTCGTCCCAGTTGCGCTCCGGGGCCTTCACGCCGTAGCCGAGGAACACCAGCGGCGCCTTGCTGATATCGACGTTGCTGGCGCCGTTCATGGCGGCGCGCACGGCGATCTGCTTGCCCTGCTCCAGCGCAACGGTCTTGCCGCCCTGGTGCAGCGCCAGCTGCGGTGCGCCGACGATGTCGCCCTTGCGCAGCGGAACGGCCTGGGTCCACAGGCGCTTGCCATCCTTGAGGTCACCGCCCGGCAGCAGGCCGGCATCGGCGAACTGCTTGCTGAGGAAGGCGATGGTCTTTTCTTCGCCGGCGGTGGCCGGGGAGCGGCCTTCGTGGGCGTCGGAGGCCAGTTCCTTGACGTCGGCGGAGATCCGAGCGCCGTCGAATTTCGGGGTGGCCGCCATCAGTGCGCTCGACACCGACAGGGCCAGCACGCCCAGTACTACTCGTTTCATTGCTCTCTCCAGCAGGGAAATCTCTCTGGAGTGTAATGGGATTCGGCAGGGCTGCGCCCCGCACCTGCCGATGCCAGGGCAACAGCAACAGCAACAGCAACAGCGACAGCAGAAGCAGGCATTCGGTGGGATGGCGGGGTGGGTCCGGTTGCGGGGGACGCCGTAGACCCCGCTCCGCGGTCCGGCCCAGCCGCTGGCGGCTGTGCGTTCGGGCGCTTGCGAAGCAATGCTTCGCAAGCAAAGCGCCCTCACCCTTGGGGGCTTGGCCGCGGCATCCATGCCGCGGACACCCCCGCAACCGGACCCACCCCACCTTCGACAGCTTCCCGCTGCGGTTGGTGGGTGTCGACCTTGGTCGACACGGACTGAAACAGGAAGGGGTCAGATCCCTTTCCCGGCGGGAAAGGGCTCTGACCCCATCGGTGTGTTGCTTGAGCCTGTTACCAGTTCGGATCTTCGGCCGGCGCGGCAGCGGGCTTGGGCTTCGGCTTGGCGGCCGGGCGTGCGGCAGCTGCGGGAGCGGCCGAGGCAGTCGCTCCTGCGGCGGCGGCCGCCGGCTTGCTGCCCAGCTTCTGGCGCAGTTCGATCTGGCCCGGACGGAAACCGCCGCGCATCGCGTCGACGCCGTCTTCGATGGTGCCGTATGAGGTCTGTGCAGCGACGCGGTCGATGCGGATGGTGCAGCACGGGTGTTCGCTGCGGCCCAGCGAGCGGCCGGTCTGCGGGTCGTTCAGTTCTTCGCCCAGGCGCACGGCCTGCCAGCGCTGGCCGGCCTGCACGGTGTCACCGCCCTGGCTCAGCACCACCTGGTCACCGTCCACCGACACCACCGATACCGGGAACAGCGTGGTGACGATGCTGGTGCCGATCTGGCCGGACAGCGATTCCATCATCGCCGCGGCCATGTTGCGGCCGTTGACCACACGCGGCAGGGTGCTGGGGCCGGTCGAGGCCAGCTGGTGGTCGAAGCTGTCGGACATCACCACCTGGCCGGTGGTGGCGTTGACCAGGCGCAGGGTGATGCGGCCGCCACCGGAGTACGAGGTCACCTGGCGGTCGGACATGCGCAGGTTGCGCACGCTGCGCGGGTACTCGAAGCGTTCGATGGTCGGGATCAGGATCAGGTCGGTCGCCAGCTGCTGGCCGACACGGGCAGTGTCCTGCAAACGTACGTTGCCGCTGTTGATGTGGTCGATCTCGGCCTGCAGTTCGTCGCCGAACTCACGGTCCAGCACGATGAAGCGCTGGGTCTGGGTCAGCGTGTCGGACAGGCGTGCGCGGATCGCGTCGGCCACTTCATCGGCGCTCACGCGGCCATCGCCCACGGCATAGCTGCCGGCCTTGGTACGCGGCAGCGCGACCACGATCTTCGGCTTGCCCTGCTCGTCCGGTGCGCGGTACTGGGCGATCTGGGCACGTACGCGTACCTTCCAGTAGCTGCGCATGCTGCGGTGGGTCACGTCGGAATCGAACGAGCTGGCGCCACGCTTGGCATCGACGTTGACCTTCTCGTCGTAGCTCTGCTTGACACTGGCCGAAGCCGAACCGCTCTTGGCCGAGGCTTCGCCGGACGCACTGGCCGACGCCGAGCCCTTGAAGCTCCAGCCTTCGTCGCTGGCGCGCACACGGGCGATGGTCTCCTCGTCCAGCTGCCGCACTTCGTCCTGCGACAGGATTTCATAGCCCAGCACCGCGCCCTGCGAGCCGGCGATCATCTGCTGGGTGAACGCGTCGGCGCGGATGTCGCCGACGTGTTCGTCATCCACATCCACATGCAGGCCTGCACGCAGGCCCTGCATCTGGCTGGCCACGCGTACGCCGTTGACCTGCGCCACCGCCGACTGCAACGCCGCCAGCACCGCCAGTTCCGGGGTGCTGCCGATGCCGTCGGCCTCGCGCGCGACCTGGGTGGTGCCGCCGAAATCCGGCGTGCCACGCAGGGGCGCCGCTTCCACTGGCGCATTGCTGGCCAGTGCACTGGTTGCCTTTTCCTTGGCGGGCGCGGCAGCCGGGGCGTCCTGCTCGCCACAGGCTGCAAGCAGCGCGGCAACCAGGCCCAGGCCGATCAAACGGTAGGTCATACGCATGGAGATTCGCCTCGGATCAGAGCGTGTCGAGCATCGAATCGGCGTTGGACGGCACCTTCACCTTGCTCTTCCTGGCGAAGGTCACGGCCGACTTGGTCGAGCCGTACAGGCCCTGGATGAAGCCCGGCGATTCCTTGGCCACCCATGCACCGGCGGCCAGCTTGCGGCCGACGGTCGCCAGCTGGGTCGCGCCCAGGTTCTTCATGCCGGCGGTGAAGTTGCTGGCCTCGCCACCGAGCTTCTGTGCTTCGGCGGCCGACGCCAGCAGCGAGACCAGGCCTTCGGCGTAGTGCTGCTTGGATTCAGCGTTCAGTTCCGGCTGCGCGGCCTGGCGCTCGTTGATCGCAGCCTGTGCCGCTTCGCTGACCGACACCGACTTCTTCATCGCATCGACGCTTACCGAACCCGACGACAGCGCCTGGCGCTCGGCTTCCAGCAGCTGCACCTGCTCGGCCAGGCCGAAGGCACGGGCGAACGAGGTCTGGGCCTGCAGCGAGTGCGACTGCGAGCTGACGAAACGACGCACCAGCGCTTCCTGCGCGGCTTCGTCCGGGGCGGCGGCGCTGGAAGCGCTGCTGCTGGAGGCGCCGGTGGCGGCACCGGCCAGGTCCTTCAGCTTGCCCAGGCCAGCGTGCGCCGGCATCGACAGGGTGGCGGCGGCGATGGCCACGACAAGAGCAGTATTGCGGATCATATGAGTGTCCTTTGGGAGAGACGGCCGCCAAGCGGCACGTGGGAATCGGTAATCCCAGGCCGATGCCGAGCGGGCTCGGCACCCACCGGGGCGGCGGATCAGCGGACCGCCTTGACGTTCAGTTCGTTGATCATCTGCTGGGCGGCCTTTTCGGCAGCCAGCTGCAGCGCGTTGGTACGGGCCACGGTTTCATTCGGGCCGGTGCCGGAGAACTGCACCGGGCCCACCGACGACACGGTGCGCGGAAAGCGACCGGTCACGTCCAGCACCTTGCCGGTGACCGTGACGAACACGCGGGTGTTGCCACTGGCCGGATCGCGGTCGCGCATGCCGATGTCGAGGGTGCCGACGGCGATGTACGGAATGTTGGCCGCACGGATGCCGTTGGCGGTATCACGCAGGGTGGCCGGGGCCAGGTCGTTGCCGGTGCTGAAGTCCTTGCGGATGCGCTCGATGCTGAGCAGGCCGCGCGACTCGCCCTCCACGTATTCGGCTTCAACCACTTCGTAGCCGGCGGCGCTGAAGGCACCGGTCATCGCGGTGTTCACTTCGGCGGCGTTGGCCACCTTCCAGGTGATGTTGTCGGCGCGTGCGGTGGTGCTTCCGCCGCTGGTGACCGACACCGAACCATTCTGGTTGATGCTGCCGTTGGTGCTGACCGAGTTGCCGCGGAAGCTGTCGCCCTCACGGGTGTTCTCGCTGTAGCTGCTGCTGGCGTCGACGCGGCGGTATTCCTTGTCCTGGAACGACTGCACGGTGTCCTGCGAGCGCGCCATGAACAGGAAGGTCAGCAGCGAACGCTGGGCGGCGGTGGCACCGGCCACGGCCGAACCTGCATCCAGCTTGGTCTGCAGCAGGGTGGTGTTGATCTCGGCGCGGACGGTGACGGTGTAGGTCTTGGCCTTCTTGTCTTCGGTGTCCGACAGCTGCACGGCACTGAGCACGTAGCGGTCGATCTCGCCGATGAACTCGGCGCGGCGCGCTTCGAACAGGCGCAGCTTGGCCGCACCGGTTTCGGCGATGTACGCCTCCAGTGCATTGACCTTGGCCTTGTTCAGGGCCTGGGCACGGGTGTCGGCACTCAGGCGCAGGCCGTAGCTGGCCGAACCAGTACCGCGCGAACTGGCGGTCTGCGCAGCGACCGGCGAGGCCACCACCAGCGCGATGAGGATGAGCAGGATGGTACGCATCAACGACATGACTTGATCAACTCCTGGAGGGCTTGGGTCTGCTGCTGCAACGGGCGGCCGCCCGGCTTCTGTTCGTCCAGCCAGGCGCGCGAATCGGCGCGCTTGGCGGCGGCGCCGGCGAAGGCATCGAGGCCCGCCAGCAGGGTTTCGTAGCTGGCCGACCACTGGTCGACCTGCCACTGCGTGACCGGCACAACCTTGGTGGCCCCCTTGCGCAGCGGCTGTTCGAAATAGACCTTGCCGGAGAACGGCTCGGTCACCTTGGCGGTGAAGAACGCGCCGAACAGCATCGTCTTCATCGCCGGGGTTTCTTCGATCACGCCGTTCTTCAACGCATCCACCTGCAGGTTGATGACGTAGTCCGGCTCGGGGATCTTCAGCTGGTAGACCTTGCCGTCGGCAAAGCGGGCGGCCATCGCACCACCGATCGCCTGGCCCGAGGCCGGCGGCAGCAGGCCGACGCCGGTATTGGACGACAGCGTCTTGGACAGTTCATGGGCCAGCGTGGCGCGCAGCGGGGTTTCCCACTTCGGGTCGGGCAGCTTGGCGCGGACCGCGTCGGACAGGGTTACGCCACCGACCTGCAGGCGACGCACGGCGGCATCGGGCAGCTTGGCCTGGGCGAGACTGGCGGCCAGCACCTGCGACAGGCTGGTATCGGCGCTGCCGTACAGCAGATCGGCGACGATCGCGTCGATATCGTCGTTGTCCGGGCGGTAGTCCTGCACGTCGATGCGCTGCAGGGTCAGCGGATAGGACGCGATCACCTGGCGCTCGCGGAAGTCGAAGAACAGCGCCTGCAGCGCCACTTCCACCAGCACCTTGTACTGGTCACCGATCGGCTCGACCGAGACCAGTTCGCGGTCCAGTGCCGCGGCCAGCACGGTCGCGCTGGTGGTGCCGTCGAGCATCGCCACCGGCTGGTCGATCAGCTGCAGGTGGGCTGGGGCGCGGCGCTTGAGCGACTGTGCCAGCGCCTGGTTCAGCGGGACCAGGCCACGCCGTTCCAGCACCGCATGCGCATGTGGCGTGGTCGCCTGCACGGCGGCGGCGTCAGCGGTATAGGCGAAGCCTGCCCAATAGGCCTGCTGTGATTTGTCTGCCGCCTGCGTGGCCATCGGCCACACGGCCAGGCACAGGGCACAGGCAAGCAGGCGCGCAAAAGCGCGCGATGCGCTCTTCGTCCTTGAATACATCCAACCGCTCCTCGGTCAATACGCACGGAATGCGGACGCTGATGCGTCCGCTGGGCGCGAAACATAGCCGCTCAGGCGCGCGGCGACAAGTGCTGTCCTTGTCGGCTCAGTCTGTGCGGGGCAGGCCCGCCCGTTGCCGCAGCAATCCGCGCTCGGCCCGGTTCTGGCTGAGCCGAGCTGCCTCGCCAAAAGCGTCACGCGCATCCTGCTCACGCCCCAGTGCCTGCAACAGCTCGCCACGAACCACCTGCAGCGGCGCGTAGTCGCGCAGGCGCGCATCAACCAGCAGCGGCTGCAGTTGTACCCATGCAGCGAACGCGCCCTCGCTGCGCAGTACCGCCACCACCCGGTTCAATGCCACCACCGGCGAAGGTTGCACCTGCAGCAGCTGTGCATAGAGCGCGGCGATACGCGGCCAGTCGGTAGCGTCGGCGCGCCGCGCCGCCGCATGGCACGCTGCGATGCGCGCCTGCAGCACATAGGGATCGTCACCGCCACCGGCGGCCAGCGCGCGCGCCAGCACCTGCTGCCCGCGTTCAATCTGCAGCCAGTCCCAGCGCGCGCGGTTCTGTTGGTCCAGCAGCACCGGCACGCCCTGCGCATCGGTCCGTGCTGCGGCACGCGAGGCCTGCAGCTCCATCAGCGCCAGCAGGCCCAGCACCGGCGGCACCGGCAGCCGGTGCGCCAGAATGCGCGCGAGTCGCAGTGCCTCGTCGCACAGCGCCGGACGCATCCAGTCGTCACCGGCACTGGCCGCATAGCCTTCGTTGAAGACCAGGTAGATCGCCTCCAGCACTGAAGCCAGCCGCTCGGGCATCGCCTCCGCGCGCGGCACTTCATAGGGCACCTGCTTCTGCGCCAGGGTGCGTTTGGCACGCACGATGCGTTGGGCGATGGTCGGCTCGGGCTGCAGGAAGGCGCGGGCGATCTCGGTCGTGGTCAGGCCACCGAGCAGGCGCAGGGTCAGTGCCACCCGCGCATCGGCCGGCAGCACCGGATGGCAGGCCACGAACATCAGCCGCAGCAGATCGTCACCCAGGTCATCCTCCAGCGCCTGGCTGTCATCCGGCGCTGGCAGGGGTGCCGGATGCAGTTCCTCACCCCATTGCGCATGCTGCTTCGCCACGCGCTGGTGCTGGCGCAGCACATCGATGGCGCGGTTGCGCGCGGTGGTCATCAGCCAGGCTCCGGGGTTGTCCGGGATGCCCTGTTCCGGCCAGCGCTCCAGCGCGGCC
Source organism: Stenotrophomonas maltophilia group sp. msm1 (assembly GCF_032025805.1). Classification (NCBI taxonomy): domain Bacteria; kingdom Pseudomonadati; phylum Pseudomonadota; class Gammaproteobacteria; order Lysobacterales; family Lysobacteraceae; genus Stenotrophomonas; species Stenotrophomonas maltophilia group sp. msm1. The sequence goes on along the minus strand of NZ_JAVSKH010000001.1, from coordinate 1,188,139 downwards.
AGCCAGGTGTCCTGGGCCAGCTCCTCGGCACGGCCGACATCACCGCCGAGCAGCCGCGCCAGGCGCGCGATCAACACCGGCGACTCCATCCGCCAGAGGGTTTCCAGACGCTGCGTCAGTGCGGGATCGAGCATGCGCCGATCACAGCACGCACGCCCGGCCCGCACAAGCGCCATGGCTCACGCTTCGACGATGGGCTTGAAGCCGCCCCAGAACATGCGCTTGGTATCGAACGGCATGTCCTTCGGGCCCAGCGACGCCAGCCGCGGGTCGGCCATCACCTTGGCGTTGATGCGGTCACGTGCCGCGCGCGAGCGGAACACCACGAAGGCGACGATCACCGTCTCGCCCGGTTTCGCCTTGACCGCACGCGGGAACGAGGTGCTCTTGCCCGGTTCCACATCGTCGGCCACGCATTCCATGTACTGCAGCGCGCCATGGTCCTTCCACACCGCGCCGGCCTTGCGGGCAAGGCGGCGGTAGGCCGCCACCTTGTCCTGTGGGCACGGCAGCACGTAAGCATCCACGTAAGCCATGTGGGTTCTCCCTTGCGGCGGCCGTCAGCCCGGCTCGCCGTCCATGTGTGCGATTTCCCAGAGATGGCCATCCAGGTCCTGGAAGCCGCGCTGGTACATGAAGCCCAGGTCGCGCGCCGGCTGCGGTTCGCTGGCGCCGGCGGCCAGTGCCTTGTCCACCAACACGTCCACCGCCTTGCGGCTGTCCGCCGACAGGCAGGTGATCACCTCGGTCTGGCTGCGTGCGTCGGCGATCGGCTTGGTGGTGAACTGCTTGAAGAACGGCTGGGTCAGCAGCATCACGAAGATGCTCTCGCTGATGACCATGCAGGCCGCATCGTCATTGGTGAAGGTCGGGTTGAAGCTGTAGCCCAGCGCGGCGAAGAAGGCCTTGGATGCGTTGAGATCCTGCACAGGCAGGTTGACGAAGATCATCTGCGGTTGTGGTGCACTCATTGGTAACGCTCCTTGTGGATGAAGAGGAAAGAGGGAGGGATCAGGGCTGCTTCATGCAATTGACCATCCACGGCTTGCCGTAGCGATCAATCAGCATGCCCCAGCGGTGCGCCCAGAACGTTTCGGCGATCGGCATCTGCACCTGGCCACCTTCGGCCAGCGCCGCGAACACGCGCTCGGCCTCCTCGATGCTGTCGACGTCGACATTGATGGTGGTCGAACCACCCTCGCCACCGCCGGGGCCGTCGGCCGCCATCAGGATGGCGCTGCCGATTTCCAGCTGGCTGTGCGCGACGTGGTCCAGGGTTTCCGGCGGCATCTCGTTGCAGCCGGGCGACCCATCGGAGGGCGGCATGTCGCGGTACCTCATTTCCGAGGTGACCTGGCCACCGAGTGCCTTGGCGTAGAACGCCATCGCCTCATGGGCCTGGCCACTGAAGCCGAGGAAGGGAATCAGTCTCATGGCAATACTCCGTTGTGTTGTTCAGGGTGGTAGTGCCGGGGCGTGCCCGGCAGGGAGAGGAATCGGGTCAGCCTTCCAGCTGTGCACGCAGACGCTGTTCCTGCTGCTGTAATTCGGGGGTGAAGGCTTCACCAAAGTCTTCTGCGGAGATCAGGGGACGCAGTTCCAGCGTGCCGCCCTCGCCGAACGGCGCACGGCTGGCCCATTCAACGGCCTCGTCCAGCGACCGCACCTCCCACAGCCAGAAGCCGGCGATCTGTTCGCTGGCAGGACCGAACGGACCGGCCTCGACCTTGGGTGCCCCGCCGCCGAAATGAATGCGACGGCCGCGCTGGGTGGCGTGCAGGCCTTCACCGGCCAGCATGATGCCGGCGGCCACGAGCTGTTCGTTGAAGGCGCCCATTTCGGACAGTTCCTGTTCGCTGGGCATGCGGCCGGCTTCGGAGTCGGCGTTGGCCTTCACGATCACCATCACTTTCATTGCAGTCTCCCGTGGGGACGCGTGGTGCGTGCCCTTCACTGGGTACAACGAACCCAGGGGCTGGGAATCGACACGTCTGTTGGAAATTTTTTCTTGCGCGGAAAAGCGCGCCTTCGGCGAGGGTCGGCGAACGGCGGAGCCCCTCCGTGGTGGGGTTGGGTTGGTCTCTGAAAGCTCGGTTGATGGGTTTGGCCGGGTGGGGAGGCAGGGCAGGGGGCGCTGCAAGTACGTCCATGTAAGCTCGGTCGCCGCATCCATGCGGCTCACGCCCCTGCCCTGCCTCCCCACCCGGCCCTGGACAGTTTCCTGCCTCCGGTATCCACCACGGGAAGATCAAGAGAAAAGGCAACAGCAACAGCAACAGCAACAGCAACAGCAGCAACGGCGGTTGGCTGGCGGCCTCGGCTTTGCGAGCGAAGCGACCCGCTTTTGCTCTTGCTTGTGATTTCCCGTGGTGGATCGGCAACCGGAATCTGTCTGGGGCCGGGCGGGTGGGGTTGGCGGGGTATCCGCGCCAGGGATGGCGCGGCTAAGCCTCCAGGGATGGATTCACGGCGTCCCCGCCAATCCCACCCGCCCGGCCCACCCGCAGGAAGCCAGCTTTCAGCGACCAACCCAACCCCACCACGGAGGGGCTCCGCCGTTCGCCGACCCTCGCCGAAGGCGCGCCTCCCGCGCTGCAACATGCCCACGCGCAGACCTGCGCCATCATGGGCACCCCGCCCCCGCCAGGACCGCGCCATGCAGCAGTACCTGCTCCTGATCTACATCGAGCCTGCCCTGCTGCAGGCCCTGCCCATCGAAGAATTCAACGCGCTGATGCGCGACTGCCTGGCCCACGCCGACAAGCTGCAGGCCGAAGGCACGCTGCTGGCCGCGCAGAAGCTGCAGCCGGTCGACACCGCGCAGACCCTGCGCGTGCGTGATGGCCACAGCCGCGTACTGGATGGCCCCTTCGCCGAAACCCGCGAACTGCTGGCCGGCTCAACCTGATCGTCGCCCGCGACCGCGACGAAGCCATGCGCATCGCCCGCGACTTCCCGTGGGCACGCTTCGGCAGCATCGAAGTGCGGCCGCTGGAAGACATGGACGCCGAGCGCGAACGCTGCGGCGCGCCGGCTGCGGCTGCGGCTGCGGCTACGGCAGCAGCCGTACCCTGATCTCGCGCGGGCCGATGCCTTCATTGCCGCTGTAGTCGCGCACGCTGGCGCGCACGATGTACTCGCCCGGCGGCAGCGCCGACGGCTGCCAACGCCCGGTTTCCATCAGGCCGTCACGCACGGTGTTGGTGGCCAGGTAGCGGAAGCGGGTCACCGCGCTGCCATGCACGGTGATGCCGCTGTCCGGTGCGTAGGCCACGCGCACCGCTTCCCGCTGCGGCGGCATGCGGTTGAACACGATGTTCCAGCGTGGCTGCTCGTAGCCCTGCAGCGGTTGGCCGCCCGCATCGAGAATCTGGTAACCCACCTGGTACATGCCCAGGCGCCGCCGCGGCAGGTTGTTGCCGACCTGGTCCCAGGCTTCGACCACGATCTGCACACCGCGTCCCTGGCGCGCCACCATCACCACGCCATCGCTGCCTGCGGCCATCGGCTGGTCGTTGTCGTCCAGCAACGCCACATCGGTGATGCGCGGTGCGAAGTGGTCGGCGTAGTTCTGGAAGCCCAGTGCCACGGCGTTGGTCTCGAAACCACCGGTGCCGACCGCCAGGTGCACATGCGCCTGGTTGTTGATGCTACCCAGGCGATCGCCGACGTGAATGCGCATGCCGCGCCGCACGCGCATCCGCTCCAGCTTGCCCTGCTCGTCGTACAGCGCCTGCCAGCGCGCATCGAACGGTTCATTGCGTGGGGTGCGGCCCACCCGCATGTGGATGTACTTGAGGCGATCCACGGCCAGGCCCTCAGCCTGCTCGCCCAAGCTCCAGGCCGCCATCGGGCTGCTGATCTTGCCATCGGCAATCGCCAGCACGGTCTGGCCCACATCACCGCGCACGTCGAAGCCCCCGTGCAGGTGATGGCGACTCTCGCCCTTGAAGTTGCCGCGCACTTCGCCGAGCGTGCCGACGACTTCGTGCCAGCCCTGCTGCGGCGCCAGCGGCCAACGGCCGCCGGTATCGGGCAGCGCGGCATCGGCGGCCGGGCCGACCAGCGCCGGTGCGGGCAGTTCCCCCACCGGTAGCGGGCGCAGGCGGTGCAGGCGATAGGCCGTCGCGTCGGCCACCAGCACGCTGCCGTCGGCGTCCATCGCCAGGCCACTGGGGCGGGCCAGGCGTGGCAGTCGACCGTTGCCGACCAGCGCGATCTGATGGCCCTGCGGCGTCACCTGCACGATGCGGCCATCCATGTCGCCCACGTACAGCACGCCATCGTGGGTGGTGGCCAACGACAGCGGCCCATTGATCACGCCACCCCCACCCACCACGGTGCTTACCGTGCCATCGGCACCGACGCGGCGCACCGCGTTGTTGAACAGGTCGGCCACCAGCAACGCGCCCTGCGCGTCGAAGGCCAGTGCCACCGGCGTATCGAAGCGCGCAGCGGCGCCCGTGCCATCGGCCAGGCCCGGCCGATCGCCACCGGCCAGTGTGCGCACGTTGCCATCGGTACCGATCACCCGGATGCGGTCATTGAAGGTATCGGCCACGTAGACCTGGCCCTGCGCATCCACTGCGATGCCCATCGGCGCATCGAAGCGCGCCTGCGCGGCAGGTCCATCAACGTGGCCCTGTTCACCACCGGCCAGCGTGGTCACCTGGCCGTCGGTGCCGATGCGGCGGATGGCATGGTTGCCGGTGTCGGCCACATACAGGTTGCCCTGCGCGTCGGCGGCAATGCCCGAAGGCGTGTTGAAACTGGCCTGCAGTGCCGGGCCATCAACGCGCCCCTCGCCCTGCCCGGCCACCGTTTCGACGCGGCCATCGGGCAGGCGGCGACGGATCCGGTTGTTATCACCGGCATCAGTGAAATAGACACTGCCATCGGCACTGCGCAGCAACGCATAGGGATCGGCGAAGCGTGCCTGCGCGGACGCGCCGTCGCGGTCACCGGGGTGGCCATCGCCGGCCAGCGGTTCGATCTGCGCGGTCCACGCCAACGGCGTTGGAGCCGGGCCCGCCGGTTCAGCCAGCATATGCAGCGGTGTCTCCCACCAGGTCGCAGCCAATGCCACTACCGTCGCCAACGCTACGCCTGCCGCCATCCATTGCCACCGTGCCATCGTGCTGCGCTGCCTGCCTGCTGCCTGAAGAGGCACCGACAATAGACGCTGAACGCACGATCCGCCATGGCCAATCGTACGGCCAAACGCCAGAGTTCCATCCATCGCGCTTGTTCTCGCTGGCTGCAGCAGGTTCAATGCGGTTCCCACGGATGGAGATCCTCCATGCCCCGCATCCTCCCCCTTGCTGCCCTGCTGGCCGCCGCATTGGCCAGCACATCCGCCACCGCTTCGATCACGGTGGCGCCGCAGAAGCCGTCAATCACCGCCGATGTGATGCACATGGCCTATGCCACGCGCTGGGATGAGGCCATCCAGCAGTCACGCAGTGGCAACACGCTGGGCGCGCTGATCGCGATGGAACGGCTGATGGAAGATCCGATGCTGGATGACTTCGATGCCGAACATCGCGGCCGCGCCGCGCAGGTGGCCGGCTGGACCGCGATGGTGCAGAAGAAGCCGGACCAGGCCCGCCGCTACCTGCAGCGCGCACAGGAAGCACTGCCGGACGACGCGCAGATCCTGCTGACCCTGGTCTCGGTGGAACTGTCCGAGAACCAACCAGCGCCCGCCACGAAGCACCTGGTGCAGGCACTGAAGCATGCCGACGCGCCGTTGCCGGTGGACCGCCACGCGATCAACTACCTGCAGTTCCGCCTGCGGGACCAGCCCCAGCAGCGCATGGAACTGCTGCAGGCGCTGTTCGACAACGGCTGGAAGAGCGGCGGCCTGGAACCCACCGGACTGTGGCTGGCACTGGCAACACTGCAGGCCGACAATGGCCGGGGCGACGACATCCCGGCCACGTTGGCGCGCATCACCGGCCCGGCCGAGATCATCCGCCTGCGCAGTGACAAGCGGTTTGATCGCTATGTCGACCGCGACGATGCCCGCTTCGACCCAGTGCAGGCTGCACAGAAGCACCTCGACGAACTGCGGGTTTCCGGCCTGCTCGACCGGGCGCTGGACGCACGCATGGCCGAGTTCAGCAGCACGCTGCTGATGCTGGACCGCAACGAGGAAGTGCTTGCGCTGACCGATGGCATGGCCGGTGTGGCGGCCGAAGGTGAGTCGCCCTCGGCGACGGAAGCCGAATGGGTGGCGTGGCTGCTCAACAGCCGGCTTATGGCGCTGCGCCGGTTGGGCCGTAACGATGATGCGCTGGCCACAGCCAGGCTGGCCGCACGCATCGGTGCGCTGGGCCCGGATGGTGCCGAGCACCAGTTCAACGTCGGCTTCTTGCTCAGTTCGCTGGGCCGCATGCAGGACGCTGCTGTCGCGGTGAATGACATGCCGGGCCTGGCCGGTTACGGCAAGGCGGCCCAGGCACTGCTGCAGTTCGTTGCCGCCCGTGAACGTGGCGATGCCAAGACCGAACAGGCCGCGCGCGCAGCCATCCTGGCCCAGGGCGATGACGCGCGCCTGTTCCAGCGCGAGATGCTGCTGGAGGAAGGCAATCTGGACGCGGCCGCTGCAGTGCTGATCGAACAGCTGCGCTCACCGGTTGAGCGCGGCGAGGCACTGGCCTCCCTGCAGGACATGCGCACCTATCCGTCGCTGCCCGGCGACGTGAAGATCGATGCCGCCTGGCGTGTGCTGAAGCAGCGTGCCGACGTGCAGGCCGAGGTGGCACGCGTCGGCCGCATCGAGCGCTACGACCTGGTCAGCACGTCCACCTCGCGCTGAGCCGATTTCCTGTGGAGCCGAGCGTGGGCTCGGCACTACACCTCCCGCCTAGCGGGCTGGCACTTCGGTGCGGATGCCCATCGCTTCGCGGTAGCGCGCGTACAGCGCCATCACCTTGTCCACATAGGCCAGGGTTTCGGCGTAGGGCGGCACGCCCTTGTAGCGGGTGACTGCACCGATGCCCGCGTTGTAGGCAGCCGCCGCCAACGGGCGATCGCCGTTGTAACGGCGCAGCAGCGCGCGCATGTAGCGCGCGCCGCCCTCGATCGACTGCTGCGGCGAAAACGGATCGCGCACGCCATATTCCTGTGCGGTCTCCGGCATCAACTGCATCACGCCCTGTGCGCCCTTGCTGGACACCGCCAGCGGATCGAAATTGCTTTCGGCATGGGCGATTGCGCGCAGCCAGGCATCGTCGACGCCCGTGGCCTTGGCCGCGGCCTTGAACTGCCTGGCGTGCTGCGCCAGCTGCGGCTTGCCCACCTTGCCCAGGCCTTCGTGGGCAGGCTCGCCCGGCGGCGTGGCCACGGTGAACTTCAGGAATACCCGCGAGCCGGGCAGGTTGCGGGTGGAGTAGACAAGCACGCCATCCTGCTCGCGCTCGTACAGTACGCCGCTGAACACGCCCATGTTGCCCCACAGGTTCGGGGTCTGGATGGCGTTGTCGTCGATTTCCTTCGGGCTACAGCGCGAACCCGGTTCCGGCGCGGTGGCCAGGCTGACGGTGTTGCCCTGCACACAGCGGTAGACGGTGCGTGCGGCGGCCAGCCCGGGCCACAGGCTGGGCAGCAGCAACAGCACAAGCAGAAGAGGGCGACGGGACATGGCGGCCGGATCATCCGGCCGCGCCCGCGAATGTTGGGTGAATGGGGGTCGGCAGGGCTGCGCCCCGCACCTGCGCCGGCGCCCGCAGCGGTAGAGTCGACTGTCAGTCGACTATCGCGCGCAGCGCAGGGTTTTCCGGAAGCCCATGGAAGAGCAGTCGACTAACAGTCGACTCTACCGATTTCCGACGTTCTCGATTTCCGGCGTTGCCGAAACCCCGCATTCCCGGTCATTTCACCGTTCTGAGACGCACCCGGTACCCCACGCCCAGCAGCACGAACCACACCGGGCTGGCGATCAGCGCCTGGCGGGTGTCAGCCTGCAGGCTCAGCAGCACCAGCACCGCGGCGAAGAACACCAGGCAGGCCCAGCACATGGCGACGCCGCCGGGCATCTTGAAGATCGAGGCGGCGTGACGTTCAGGGTGGCGGCGGCGGTAGACCATGTAAGCCACCAGGATCAGCGACCAGACGAAGATGAACAGCACCGTCGCCAGCGTGGTCACCAGGGTGAAAGCAGTCACCAGGTTCGGAATCAGGTAGATCAGCAGCGTGCCACCCAGCAGGCACAGGCACGAGAACAGCAGGCCACGGGCAGGCACGGCAGCGCGCGACAACTTCGACAGCCCCCGCGGTGCGTGGCCTTCCTCGGCAAGGCCGTACAGCATGCGACTGGTGGAGAAGATGCCGCTGTTGGCCGAGGACGTGGCCGAAGTCAGCACCACGAAGTTGATCAGGCTGGCGGCGGCAGGAATGCCGGCCAGCACGAACAGCTGCACGAACGGGCTCTTGTCCGGCACCACCTGGCGCCACGGGGTGACGGCCATGATCGCAATCAGTGCCAGCACGTAGAAGATGATGATGCGTACCGGAATCGAGTTGATCGCCTTGGGCAGGTTGCGCTCGGGGTCGGCGGTCTCGGCGGCGGTGGTGCCGACCAGCTCGATGCCGACGAAGGCGAACACCGCAATCTGGAAACCGGCGAAGAAGCCGACCAGGCCCATCGGGAACAGGCCGCCGTCATTCCACAGGTTCGACAGCGACGCGGTGTGGCCACTGGGCGAGGTGAAGCCCCATGCCACCAGCCCAGCGCCGGTGATGATCAGCGCGCAGATCGCCACGATCTTGATCAGCGCAAACCAGAACTCCATCTCGCCGAACAGCTTCACGGTCACCAGGTTCAGTGCCAGCAACAGCAGCACGCAGGCCAGCGCCGGTATCCACGCATCCAGCCCGGGGAACCAGAACTGCGCATAGGCGGCAATGGCGATCACATCGGCGATGGCGGTCACGATCCAGCAGAACCAGTATGTCCATCCACAGAAGAACCCGGCCCATGGGCCGAGCAGATCCGTGGAGAAATCGATGAAGGACTTGTACTGCAGATTCGACAGCAGCAGCTCGCCCATCGCGCGCATCACGAAGAACAGCATCGCGCCGATGATCAGGTAGACGAAGACGATGGAGGGTCCGGCCAGGCTGATGGTCTTGCCCGAGCCCATGAACAGGCCGGTGCCGATGGCACCGCCGATGGCGATCAGTTGCAGGTGGCGGTTGGACAGGCTGCGGCGCAGGTGCTCGGGGGGCGTTGCGGGCTCGGTCATGGGCGCGGGCAAGAGGGCGGCGAAGCGTTCGACGGTAGTCCTCCAGCGCCCGGAGCGCCAGCATCGGACGGGTCAATCACGTCAAACTTGGCCGCTTTCATCACAATGTGACCGAATACCGGATTGATCCCATTCCGCCCGGCCCTGCGCCATGCTCAGATAGCCGTTCCTGCCCAAGGATCGGCCCGCCCATGTGCCCTGCCCTGCCCACCCCGCTGGAGCCCCGGCCATGAGCCGGCTGCGCGTGATCATCGGTGGCACGGCGCTGGCGATTCTGGCCGCAGCCGTGCCGATCGCGGTGATGGCCTATGCCACCTGGGACCGGGCCGTCAGTGTCGAGCAGCAGCGCCTGCGCGATATCGCCGGTCGTACCCTGCGCCGTGCCGACCAGTCCTACCGGGAAGCACTGGCGGCGCTGCAGTCGGCCGAGGCCGGCGCCCAGGACGCCTGCGGGCCGGACCATATCCGGCGCATGCAGACGCTGGTGATGACCTCGCCGTCGGTTGACCAGATGGGCTACTTCGAGGGTGGCAAGCTGCGCTGCACGTCGTGGGGGCCGTTTCTGTCCGACGTGAACCAGCCCAGGGCCGACCACGTCACCAGTGATGGCGCCGGCATTGCCGTGGATGTGCGCCCCGAGGCAAGCGGACGGCGCCAGGTGCTGTCGATCCTGTATGGCAACTACGACGTCCTGGTCGATCCGCGCCGGTTTGTCGATGTCATCGCCGACCCGAACGTGCGCCTTGCCCTGGCCAGCCCGGATGGCCGCCTCCTGGCCAGGCAGAGCGGCATGGATCCCGCGTTGCTGGAGACCCTGCTGCGTGCGCCCGAGGAAGGCCTGGACCACAACACCCTGTACGCCACCGCCCGCAATGAAGAGTGGCTGGCGATCGCAACCACGCCGCGTACCGCGCTGGCTGCAACCTTCCGCCAGCAGGCGTGGCTGTTCGTGCCGATCGGTGTTCTGCTGGCCGCTGCCGGTGCCGGCCTGGTGGTGTGGCTGTCGCGTCGCCGCCTGTCCCTGCGCGGCGAACTGGCCACGGCGATCCGCCGCCGCGAGCTGTACCTGCACTACCAGCCGATCATCGAGCTGGATACCGGCATCTGCGTCGGCGCCGAGGCCCTGGTGCGCTGGCAGCGCCCGGATGGCACGCAGGTACGGCCGGACCTGTTCATTCCGCTGGCCGAAGAGGCCGGCATGATCGGCGCGATCACCGATCTTGTGATTGAGAACGTCGTGCGCGACATGCGCGATCTGTTGGTCGCCGACCGCAGCGCACACATCGCGATCAACCTGGCCGCCGAAGACATCAGCAGCGGCCGTGCGCTGAAGATGATCTCCAAGCACATGACCGGCAGCGGCATCCTGCCGCAGCAGATCTGGATGGAAGCCACCGAGCGCGGCTTCCTCGATCTGGACCGCGCCCGCACGATGCTGGCGCAGGCACGTCGCGCCGGCCACAGCGTGGCCATCGATGATTTCGGAGTCGGCTTCTCCAGCCTGCAGTACCTGGAGCAGCTGCCGCTGGACGCGCTGAAGATCGACAAGTCGTTCATCGATGCGATCGACACCGAGAGCGCGACGAGCCCGGTGACGCCGCACATCATCGACATGGCCAAGGAGCTGGGCCTGTGGGTGGTGGCCGAGGGCGTGGAGACCGAGGCGCAGTTGGCATATCTGCATGCGCGCAAGGTCGAGTTCGCGCAGGGCTGGCTGTTCTCGCGGCCGCTGCCACGGGACGAGTTCGTGGTGTTCCACCACAAGCGGCAGCAGCGCTATGGCGCGGCGCGGGAGCACATGCAGAATCCGCGCAGCGTGCCGATCGAGCGTGAGGGCGTGGAGTAAGGCGGCGAACGGCGGAGCCCCTCGTGGTCGCGCCCGGTGAATCCATCAGTTGGGGCCGGGTGGATGGGTCGCGCAGGGGGCGCTGCAAGTACGTCCATGTAAGCTCGGTCGCCGCATCCATGCGGCTCACGCCCCTGCGCAACCCACCCACCCGGCCACGGACACATTGCGGCGGCGTCCTGCCACGGAATCAACAGAAGAAAGCAAAAGCAAAAGCAAACGCGGGTCGCTGCGCTCGGTGGATCCACGCCATGCGTGGATGGCGTGGACCACGGTAGTGCCGGCCGCTGGCCGGCACCTCCGTAACGTTTGACCCGGGCCTACGCCCAGGCCTTCGGCCGTGCCAGCAACCACGCCACGCTCACCGCCAGCAGCAGCAACGGCAGCCATCCCAACTGGTTCGGGCCGCCCGCCTGCAGCAGCACACCCCCTGCAACGCCACCGGCAGCAATGGCCAGGTTCCAGCCGGTCACCAGCATCGACTGCGCCAGATCTGCGGCGGCACCGGCACGCCGCGCCAATGCGGTCTGGAACAACGTAGGTACCGCGCCAAAGGCAACGCCCCACAGGATCGTCGCCAGCAGCAGCGCGATCGCGTCGCCCGGCCACAGCAGCAGCGCGAGCACCGGCACGATGAAGCCGATCACGGCCGCCCACACCAGCGTGCGCAGGTGGCGATCCACACCCCAGCCAGCGATACCGATACCGGCAATGGCCGCCAGCCCGAAGGCCAGCAGCAGGCGGTCCAGCCACGGGCCGGCCCCCGCCTCCACCGCCAGCGGTTCGATGTAGGTGTAGAGCACGTTGTGCGCCAGCACGTACAGCACCATTACCGCCAGCGCGCTGCGCACGCCGGGCATGCGCCACACCGTCGCCAGCGAGGTGCGCCGGCCGGCTGCCGCCGCCGGCAGCGCGGGCAGAGCCCAGCGTGCGTAGGCAAGCAGCACCACGGCCAGCACGCTCATCAGGGCGAATGCCCAGCGCCAGCCGAGCTGCTGCCCCAGCAACGTGCCCGCCGGTACGCCCAGCGACAGCGCCAACGGCGATCCGACCATCGCCACCGCAATTGCCCGGCCCTGCAGCGAGGGCACCACCATGCGCGCCGCATAGCCGGCCACCAGCGACCACAACAGGCCACCACTCACCCCGGCCAGGAAACGTGCGGCCAGGATCAGTGGATAGCTGCTGCTCACTGCGGTCAGCGTATTGACCACCACGAAGCCGGCAATGGCGGCCAGCAACAAGGCGCGTCGCGGCAGGCGCTGGGTCAACGCAGTCATCGGCAATGCGGCCATCACCGAGCCCAGTGCGTACACGCTGACGAGCTGGCCCACCGCCGCATCGCTCACGCCCAGGCCTTCGCCCATCGGCCGCAGGACGCCCGCCGGCAGGGTCTCGGTCAGCAGGGTGATGAAACCGCCGCCGGCCAGCGCCAGCAGCCCCGCCCACGGCAGGCGCGTGGCTTCACCGGCCGGGCCAGCCGCATCGATGGCATGGCCGCTCATCGGGCGGCCTCCAGATCGGCGTAGACCGCATCACGCAGCTCATCGACGAAGGCGCCATCCATGCCTTCGTACAGGGTGTTGGTCAGCGCCACCACGCTGAGCCCACGCGCAGGATCGACAAACCAGCTGTGCCCGTAGGCGCCGCCCCAACGCCATGTGCCTGCGCTCTGCGGCGTACCGCTGGCGGCCGCATCGCGCAGCACCGCAAAGCCAAGGCCGAAGCCCCAGCCGGCCGGTTCCGGCGGCCCCTGTTCGCCCACCTGCGGGCTGGCCATCTCCGCTGCCAGTACCGGCGGCAACAGGCCTGAACGCTGCACATCACGCAAGGCCTCCAGCACCGCCATCACTTCATCGGCGCTACCGACCAGGCCTGCCCCGGCCGAAGGGAAACGACTGGCATCGGTGGCGCGCGCGAGGCTGTACTCGATACCGACAGTACCCTCGAACGGAGCGACCACCTCGCCTTCGCGCAGGCGGTGCGGCTGCGGTGTGTCGCTCACATAGGGCGTGGCCAGCCGTGCCGCGTTGCGCGCAGCGAAGGCGGTGTCACGCAGGCCCAGGGGTGCGGCCAGCAAGCGCTCGAACAGTGCCTGCAGGGATTCACCGGTCGCTGCTTCAGCCACGGCACCGGCAACGTCCACGCCCAGCGAGTACAGCCAGTGGCTGCCCGGCGCGAACAGCAGCGGTGCCTGCGCGATGCGGCGCACGTTCTCGGCCAGCGAGAGCGGGTTCGCGTCCAGGCCATCGCTGACCCCGGCGCGCGCATAGGGGCCGTCCACATCGGCTTCGAGGAAGCGGTAGCCCAGCCCGCTGCTGTGGCTGAGCAGCTGGCGCAGGCTGATCGGCGGCGCAGTGCCATCGGCCAACGCCGGGCGGAAATCCGGCAGCCAGCGCTGTACCGATGTGTCCAGGTCGAGCACACCCTCGGCCACCAGGCGCAGGATCACCGTGCTCAGCAGCGGCTTGCTCACCGACGCCAACCGGAACAGCTGGTCGCGCTGCATCGGCGTGACCGATTCACGATCGGCCAGCCCGGTCGCGCTGGCATGGCGCAGTACGCCGTGCTCGCGCACCAGCACCACCGCGCCGACCAGGCGCTGCGGGTGGACCTGCTGCAGCAGCCGCTCCACTGAAGGCAGCGTCGGCGCAGGGGCAAGGGAAGGAACAGCATTCATCGCGATGGTCCGTGGGGAGAGGCCGCCACGTTAGGCAGCGGGTGGCCGCGCAAAAAGCCGGTTGCCGCTCCGGGCATCATGGACCGTCCAGTCCGCAATCGGCATGATTGCCGGAACTGCATGGCCGCAACCGTCCCCACGCCACCGCGCATCACAGTGTTGCGATGGCGGTGCCGCCCGCTACGTTCACGCACCCTACCCTGCCGCTTTCATTGCCCGCACGCCCATGTCCGTCCTGGACAACCTCGCCAACCTGCAGACCTTCGTGCACGCGGCCGACACCCGCAGCTTCGTCGAGACCGGACGCCTGCAGGGTATTTCCGCCTCGGCAGCGGGCAAGTGCGTGGCACGGCTGGAGCACGCGCTGGGCGTACGGCTGTTCCATCGCAGCACGCGCAGCATCACCCTCACCGCCGAGGGCCAGCTGTTCCTGGCGCGCTGCCGGCGCATCCTGGACGAGCGCGATGCCGCGCGCACCGAGCTGGCACAACCGCACGCCTCGCCCCGTGGCACCCTGCGCATCAGCCTGCCCCTGGTTGGCGACCTCACCCTGCCGTTGATGGCCGAATTCATGGCGGCGTACCCGGATATCCGCCTGGACCTGGACTTCAGTGACCGCCTGGTTGATGTCATCGAGGAGGGCTTCGATGCGGTGCTGCGCGTCGGCGAACCCAGCGACTCACGCATGAACGCACGGCGCCTGGGTGTGTTCCCGCGCCGCGTCGTTGCCTCGCCGGGCTACCTGCAGCGCTGCGGCGTTCCGCGCACGCCGGCAGGCTTGATGCAGCACACGCTGCTGCACTATCGCTTCCCCACCACCGGCAAGCTGGAACCGTGGCCGATCCACTGGCCCGACGATGAAACGCCGCAGGAGCTTCCGGTGCACATGGTGGCCAACACCATCGAAGCGCGGGTGGCGCTCGCACTGCGCCATATCGGCCTGGCCTTCGTGCCGGTGCACTCGGTGCGCGATGCCCTGGCCGACGGCCGCCTGGTCACGGTGCTGGACGAACACGTGCATTCCTGCGGCACCTTCCATCTGCTGTGGCCGTCGGGCCGACACGTACTGCCGAAGCTGCGGGTGTTCATCGACTTCGTCGGCGCCCGCCTGGGTACCGTGCCGTAGCCACGAGCAATCCACCCATGCCCGGCCCACAGTAGATCCACGCCATGCGTGGATGCTCTTGTAGTGCAGAGCCATCAAACCATTCAGCCACTGCCGCTATACTGGCCGCTCATTCCTCCAAGAGGCTCGCGACCAATGCGCCATTGATGCCGCCGTCTTCCCACCAGACGGCCTGACTCTTCCCGCCCCCTGCGCGCAGGGGAGAACCCGGCATCCATGGAGGTCGCATGACCCCGCATTCCCTCACGCTCGATCGCGTGTCGTATCGATTGGCCGACGGCCGCCTGCTGTTTTCCGATCTGACGTTTTCCTTCGAACCGGTTGCTACCGGCCTGGTCGGTGCCAATGGCGCCGGCAAGAGTGTGCTGGCACGCCTGCTGGCTGGCCGGCTGCTGCCCGACAGCGGCCAGGTACGCGGCAGTGGCCGGGTGTTCCTGTTGCCGACGCCCGGTTATCCACCCGCCGGCACGGTTGGTGAGCTGGCCGGCGTCGGCGCGGAACTGGCCGCGTTGCAACGCATCGAGGCCGGCAGCGTGGATGAGGCCGACTTCGCCTGCATCGGCGACCGCTGGGATCTGCGCGAATGCCTGCAGCAGCAATGGCAGATGCTCGGGCTGCCCGATGACCTCGACTCCGCCCAGCCTGCCGCGCGTCTCAGCGGTGGCCAGGCGATGCAGGTGGCGCTGTCCGGTGCCTGGGCCAGCGGTGCCGATTGGCTGATCCTGGACGAACCCAGCAACCACCTCGATGCACGCCATCGCCAACAGCTGTACGAGCAGTTGCAGCAGTGGCGCGGCGGCCTGCTGGCGGTCAGTCATGATCGCGAGCTGCTTGGGCACATGCAGCAGATCGTCGAGCTCGATGGGCGCGGGCTGCATCGTTACGGCGGACCGTGGCAGCACTACGCCGATGCGCGCGCCGCCGAGCGCGAAGCTGCCGCCGCCCAGCTCGACCATGCGCGCGCCCAGCACCGGCAGCAGCAACGCAGCGCGCGCGAACAGCACGAACGGCAACAACAACGCCAGGCGCGTGGCAATCGCGATGCGAAGCAGGCCAACCAGGCCCCCATCCTGCTCGGCCGGCAGAAGCAGCGCGCCGAGGCCAGCCACGGCCGCGCGCAGCTGGTACAGGCCGAACGCCTGCAGGCCAGCGCAGAGCAGCTTCGCGCAGCGGCATCGGCGGTGCATGTGGCGCCGGAGCTGGCGCTGTTTGCCGTCGCAGGCGAACGTGGCAGCACGCGTCTGCTGCAGGCCGAATCCCTGGTGCTGCCGCATGGCTGCAGTGCGCCGTTGCAGCTGGAGATCCGCCGCGGGCAACGCATCGCCGTGATCGGCGACAACGGTGCTGGAAAATCCACCCTGCTGCGCGTGCTGGCCGGCCAGTTGCCTGCGCGCAGCGGCATCGTGCAACGGCATGCGCCCCTGGCCCTGCTCGACCAGCAGCTGCTGGGGCTGTCCGGCGAGCGCAGCATCCTCGACACCGTGCAGGCCGCCAACCCGCGCGCGGCCCCCGGCGAACTGCGCACACGGCTGGCCCTGCTTGGGCTGGACGCGCAGCGCATCCAGCGGCAAGCCAGCAGCCTCAGCGATGGCGAACGGGTGAAAGGCGCGCTGGCCAGCGTGCTGTATGCCGATCCCGCACCGCAGCTGTTGCTGCTGGACGAGCCGGGCAATGCGCTGGATCTGAGCGCATTGCAGGCGTTGGAAGAATTGCTTGCGGCGTGGCCGGGCGCACTGGTGATGGTCAGCCACGACCGGTACCTGCTGCAGGCATTGCGACCGACGCGGGTACTGCGAGTCACCTCCGACGCCTGGCAATGGCGCGATGCCTTGTAGATCCACGCCATGCGTGGGTTCGATTCTGTAGAGCCGAGCCCACGCTCGGCTGACGCATCACGCATGGCGTGGAACCACTGCAATTGCAGCCGAGCGTGGGCTCGGCTCTACAAGGCGGGCAAAGACCGGTTGAACCGCCATCCACGCATGGCGTGAATCTACTGGAGCCGTTCGCTCACCGCTTCCACACCGGGAACGCCTGCGGCAACTGCTGCCACAGCAACGGCCCCGCACGCAGTTCCTGATCGTTGAGCAGGCACACGTCCAGCTCCGCTCGCACCGCGCGCTCATCCATGTGCACGCCGATCACCACCAGCTCCTGGCGGCGATCCCCCCACAACGGATGCCACAGGCGCTGCATCGCCGAATGCGCGGCCGCATCCGGGAAGTCCTCCGGCCCCGGCAACGGTGCGCTCCAGCAATCGGCCTGCTGCCGTGCCCAGCCGAGGTCGCTGTACGGCAGCGGCGTGGGCGGCAGCAATGGCGCGGTGTCCTCCAGCCCAGCGCGCACGCGATCACGCGCGGCGTACCAGAACCCCGCCGCCTGCGTGCGCGTCGCTGCGCCCACGGTGTTCAGTTCGCCCACCCAGTCCATGCGGTTGGCCAGCCAGAACCAGCCCTTGCTGCGGATCACGCCAGGCATGCCCGACTGCAGCGCGCGGGCGAATCGCACGGGGTGGAACGGACGTCGCGAGCGATAGACAAAGCTGCCGATGCCGTACTCTTCGGTCTCCGGCGTATGCTCGCCACGCAGTTCCTTCACCCAGCCCGGCGCACGTTGCGCACGCTCGTAGTCGAAGCGGCCAGTGTCCAGCAGCTCGGCCAGTGGCACGTCACCGAAGCGGGACAGCAGCAGCTTCGCGTCGCGGTTCAGGCCGCGCAGCACGGCCAGCGTGTCCTGCAGCAAGTCATCTTCCGTCTGATCGACCTTGCTGACCACGATCACATCGGCGAATTCGACCTGCTCGCACAACAGGTCGACCACGCCGCGATCGTCGTCCGGCCCGGCCTGCTGGCCACGCTCGGCCAGGCGCAGCGTCGAGCCGAAGTCGGCGAGGAACGCGCTGCCATCCACCACCGTCACCATCGTGTCCAGTCGCGCGACGTCACTCAGGCTGAAGCCATGCTCGTCGCGTACGGCGAAGGTGGCTGCCACCGGCATCGGCTCGCCGATGCCGGTCGACTCGATCAGCAGGTAGTCGTAGCGGCCGGCGTCGGCCAGGCGCCGCACTTCCTGCAGCAGGTCATCGCGCAGCGTGCAGCAGATGCAGCCATTGCTGAATTCCACCAGCGTCTCCTCGGTGCGGCGCAGTTCGGCCCCACCCTCGCGCACCTGCTGCGCGTCGATGTTGACCTCGCTCATGTCGTTGACGATGACCGCCACACGCAGGCCCGCGCGGTTGCGCAGGATCTGGTTGAGCAGGGTGGTCTTGCCGGCCCCCAGGAAGCCGGACAGCACGGTGACCGGAAGGCGACGGTCGGCGCGGGAAACAGTGTTCATGTCGGAGCGGGTTGGCTGCGGAACGGAAATGTTACTGTATAACATCTGTCGCGCAAGGAGCCTCCCCCGATGAAGTCGCCGTCTGCCGCCCTGCTCGATGCCGGCGCTGTCGCCCTGTCCAGCCTGTGCCTGCTGCACTGCCTGGCGCTGCCGCTGCTGGCTGCCGCGTTGCCGCTGTTCGGCGCGTGGGCCGAAGCGGAATGGGTGCACTTGCTGTTCGTGGCCATCGCCCTGCCGCTGACCGGCTACGCGCTGTGGCGGGCCGAGCGTCGCCGTCGCCTCCCCGTGCTGGCCTGGGCCACCGCCGGCGCCGGGCTCGGCCTGCTGCTGGCCGGCGCGCTTGCGCTGCCCTCGCACGACTGGGAAACACCGATGACGGTCACCGGCAGCCTGCTGCTGGCCGCCACGCACATCTGGAACGCGCGGCACCGCCACGGGGGGTAGAGTCGACTGTTAGTCGACTATCGCGCGAAGCGCGGGGTCTTTCGTTGGTTGTACGAAGAGCAGTCGACTGACAGTCGACTCTACCGCCCCTCGGCCTATTTGCCGTAGCGACGCAGCAGCTCGACCAGCACCTCGGCCTCGGCCGCCCGCTGCTGCGGGTCTTCGGCGCCCACCACGTGTTCCTGCAGGTGCTCGTGCAGCAGCTCCATCAGCAGGCTGTGGGCGGCACCGCGCACGGCGGCGACCTGCACCAGCACGTCCGCGCAGTCGCCGGCTTTACCCTCGGGCTGGTCCAGCGCCTGCTCCAACGCCGCCACCTGGCCCGCGATGCGGCGCACCCGGGTCAGCAGCTGCTTACGATTTTTGTGTACGTGCGCCATGGCGGGATCATATACCCTATGGGGGTATCCACTCCAGCTCCCGCCCCCATGCACTTGGACGCCCTCGCCGCCGCCCGTCGCCACGAACACCGCTTCGACGACGGCAACCCGCTGGCCGAACGCAATACCCGCCGCGCCCTGTGGCTCACCGTCAGCATGATGGTCGTGGAGATCGTCGGCGGCTGGTGGTTCAACTCCATGGCCGTGCTCGCCGACGGCTGGCACATGAGTTCGCATGCGCTGGCGCTCGGGCTCTCGGTGTTTGCGTACCGCTGCGCACGCCGCTACGCGCACGACCCGCGCTTCGCCTTCGGCACCTGGAAGATCGAGATCCTGGCCGGCTATACCAGCGCCATCGCTCTGCTCGGCGTGGCCGCGTTGATGGCCGTGCAGTCGCTGGAGCGGCTGTGGGTACCGGCGCCGATCCACTACAACGAAGCCATCGCCATCGCTGCGGTAGGCCTGGGCGTGAACCTGCTCTGTGCATGGTGGCTGCACGACAGCCCGGGCCACGCGCATCACCACCACGGGCATGACCATGGCCATCATCACGGGCATGACCACGAACACCACGATCACGGCCATGCGCACAGTCACGACCTCAACCTGCGCTCGGCCTATGTGCACGTGCTGGCCGACGCCGCCACCTCGGTGCTGGCCATCATCGCCCTGCTCGGCGGCAAGCTGCTGGGCCTGACCTGGCTGGACCCGGTGATGGGCCTGGTCGGCGCCGTGCTGGTCACGGTGTGGGCGGTGGGCCTGCTGCGCGACAGCGGCCGCATCCTGCTCGACGCGCAGATGGACGCTCCGGTGGTGGCCGAAGTACGCGAAGTGATCGAACAGGGCCCGTGGCCGGCGCGCCTGGCCGACCTGCACGTCTGGCAGGTCGGTCGCGGCAAGTACGCGGTCAGCGCCAGCGTGGTCACCAGCGACGCCACGCTGGATGCCGATACCCTGCGCAACGCGCTGGCGATCCATGAGGAGCTGGTGCATGTCACCGTGGAGATCCACCGCAGCACCTGACCTGCATCCGGTAGTGCCGGCCGCGCCGGCAACTCCATGAACGCCGCATGCGACCTGCAGGTGCCGGCCAGCGGCCGGCACTACCGCTAGAGCTTCAGCATCATCCGCAGCAGGTACATCAGCAGCGGCAGCGCGCTCAGCACCGCACCGCTGATGCCGATCCATGGCCAGCGCTCACCGCGCACGCGCGAGGCTACGGCCAAGCCGCCGCCCACCAGCGCCGCACCCAGCACGCCCACGCCCAGCCCTGCGGCCATGCCATTGCCACCCGCAGCGACCGCCGCCTGTGCCGCTACGGTGCCTGCCCCCCAACCCACTGCAATACCCACCCAACTGGCCACGCCGCACCACGGTGCCTTGCCCTGCGCCATCCGAAAACCCCTGTGTCCTTGCCGAATTTCTGTACGGGCCACGCCCGCGTGCTGCCTACACTAGCCGCACCTGCACTGTAGGGACATCCCATGCGAGCGCTCCGCCTGCTGCTGCCCGGTGCCCTCCTGCTGCTCACTGCCTGCGGCGACGATGCGCGGCGTCCCTTCTCCGCCGACCCATTGCAGGGCTGCTTCGCCACCGGAGCGCGCAAGCCGGCCGACTTCCGCATCGACAAGGAAGGCGGCCAGTACTTCGTCTCCTTCAGCCGCGGCGACCAGTGGCAACGCGAGCCGAATGCCCTGCACAAGGCCACCCGCAGCGAGATCAGCCGCTACTTCCGCGATGACGCCGAGCAGATCGACAGCGCGTTGATCCGCATGGCGGGCGGCTTCGGCATCTTCCACTTCAACAAGGACGCGACGTTGAACGGCAAGGCCAGCGATAGTGACTACATGGCGTTGATGCTGATCGGTGCTGGGCCGGTGTATGCGGTGAAGTGCGATTGAGCGATGGATCAACATTCAAACTAGTAAGAAAAGTTTGAAATCTGGTCAAGTACGGTGCGGGTCACAATCTGAAAACTGAACATTGTTGAGCCTAGTGTCTCCGCAACCGAAGAACGAAGACTCGCAGATGAGTAATCGCACACTGATCCTGTGTCTGGCAATCGCCACGGCCTCGCCTGCATTCGCAGAAACACCATTGAGTGTCGACAGAACGGAGCTCAGCGCCAAAGGAGAGATCATCATTGTTCGCCGTACAACTTGGCCAGACTTCGATGGAGGGCAGATTCAAGTTGATCAGCATCTGAAGCCTGATGGATTTGGACGATTGATCTATCGATACAGCGACCAGTCGGAGGCGACTAAGCTCTACCACCAAGCTTTCTGCGCTTCCATGGATATGGAACCATCTCAAGGGGAGGGGACGATTGAAGGGCCGGCAGCAGGCTGGGCATGCACTCGTGAAAACACCCCAGGGAATCCAACCTCAAAATGGAGTTCGAAGAGTATTGACTGGGTTACGGCAACTGCGCCGAATGGACGTGTTCCTGTGGGCGTGTCCTATTATTCAACAGGCCAGATGAATGCAGAGAGCTCCGTTGCCGGAGCCCGAACAGCTAAGATTGGTATTGACAACGGCAGATGCTATTTTAGCGATACACGTCATTATTCATCCCCCTTCTATCTCAGCGAGGGAATTGGCGTCGTCTGCACCATAATGGAGTCACGATTCGTGAGCACCTCGCTGGACGTGTGCATACCAAGGCAATGCGCATCCAATCGCGGAACTCAGTTCGCTCAGTAGGCAACTGATCTTAGGCGGCCTTCAGCCTTTCACTGAAGGCCGCGTCGCGGCATCCCGTCATACTGAGATTAGTTGCACATGCCCCATAGACCGTTGTTTTCAACGACCATGGTCATAAATCACTCTTTCAACCCATCATGCGCCCTGCGGTACCATGCCCTCCCCCGAAACGCCCCGGTACCCGCCGTGCCCCATTACTTCGGCCCCCTGCTGACCCGCGACAGCGCTGACACCCTGCGCCGTGCCCATGACAAGGGCGCTGCCGAATGGCAGGGCTCGATCGACCTCGGCCGCAGCCAGGACAGCGTGGTGCTGGATGCCGACGGCTTCCACTTCCGGGGCCAGCCCTACCCGTGGCCGGGCAAGCTGAAGGACCGCACGCTGTACTACTGGGATGGCGAGGACTTCGCGCCGATCTCGCGCTACAGCGGCTCGCTGATCAAGCTGGTGCCGACCGAATGGGGCGCACCGACCTTCGAGATCGACGGCATCAAGATGCTGCCGACCTCGAAGCTGTCGCCGTTCGAGGATGCGCGCCGCAAGGTGGAGCTGGTCGCGCCGGCCGGCAAGGTCATCCTCGATACCTGCGGTGGCCTGGGCTACTTCGCCGCCTGCGCGCTGGAGGCCGGTGTCGGCCAGATCCGCTCGTTCGAGAAGAACGCCGATGTGATGTGGCTGCGCACGCTCAACCCGTGGTCGCCGGATCCAGACTCGGCTGCCGCCGGTGGCCGCCTGCAGTTCAGCCACGGTGACGTCTCGCAGCAGATCGAACAGGTGGCCAGCAACAGTGTCGATGCGATCCTGCACGACCCACCGCGCTTCGGCATCGCCGGCGAGCTGTACTCCCAGGTGTTCTATGACCACCTCGCCCGCGTCATCCGCAAGGGCGGCCGCCTGTTCCATTACACCGGCGCGCCGAACAAGCTGACCAGCGGCCGCGACGTGCCGCGTGAAGTGGCCAAGCGCCTGGAAAAGGCGGGTTTCAAGGCCGAACTGGCGCTGGACGGCGTGCTGGCCGTCAAGCGCTGAGCGTCACTCCGAGTCGACCTTGGCCAGCTTCATCACCCACGCCGGCACCTCGGGTTCGCCGGCGTAGAAGTCCTTCGGCTTGTTCTGCGCCATCGCCCAGCGGTGCAGCCAGCTCGGGCCATAGCGGCCGTTGTAGCCCTCGGCACCCCGTGCGTAGGCCGGGTCACGCATCGCCTCGTCCAATGAAATGAAGCGATAGCCGCGACGCTTCGTGGCCGCGACCAGTTCGGCAAAGGTCGCCGCGTTGAGCTCATTGGCGTGCATCAGCCACACCTGCGGCAGCGCGTACCCAAGTAGCGCCTGCGACTGCTTCTCGTAATAGTCCAGCTTGTTCAGCATGTACGGCACGTAGCCCTTGCGCAGCTGCGCCAGCGTCGCCGCGCGCGCGGGCGAATCCGCCTGCTCGTTCATCACGTTGGCATAGGCGAACGCCCACACCCACTCGCCGTTGTCCACCGTCACCGGCGCCACGCGGTAGCCAAGCTGCTTGAAGAACACGTCCATTTCCGCGCGGTCTTCCGGCGTGCGCCCCGCACGCAGATAGGGGTGACGCATCCACTGCGGCTTCAGCCCGCGCTCGGCCAGCAACGGCCGCAGCACCGTCTCGCCACGCAGGAAATCCCGCTGGAACGCAGGCACGCCCTTGGCGTTCAGGTCCATGTGCGAGTAGGTGTGGTTGCCCAGCATGTAGCCGGCGTCCAGCCAGTCACGCAGCATCTGCACCCGCGCCGGCTGCATCTGCCCGTCGATCTCAAGCTTGTTCTCGTTGACGAAGCCGACCACCGGCACGCCTGCCTCGCGCAGCTGGTCCATCAGCGCTTCATGCCGCGCCTGCAGGTCAGGCGGAACGATCTCATCCACCCGCGCCCAGGGCAGGTCGTCGATGGTCACCGCAATCCGGCGATCTACTTCAGCGGCGTGTACCGCCAACGAACAGAGCAGTAGCGGTACAGCGCGAAGCAACCAACGCATCAGCACTTCCTTGCAGGGGCGAAGTACGGACTTTAGCGTGATTGAGAACGCCTGGTCGGGCATGCAGCTGCTATGGGCTGGGCGACTGCACCTCCCGCTCGCGCACGATCGCCCGCCACAACATGAATCCTGCAGCCATCGCCATCAGCATCACTGCGACCAGCACCAGGGCCAGATCATCGGGATTGCGCAGCAGCGGGGCATGCTCGTGGGTGAGGATCTCGAACACCACCTCCTGCGCCTGTGCCAGCGGCAAACTGCCCTGTTCCCCCAGTTCCATCAGGCAGGTTGTCGGCGCCAGCTTGGCCACACTGGTCCATGCCATGTCGTACAGATGCAATGCCCGCACCGCCAGCACCAGTAACGCGCCATGCAGCATCATCAAGACCCGGTTGGCCCGCCGCAGCCGTCCGGACAACCGCCCCAGCCGATAGACGCTGATCGACATCGCGCCCAGCAGCGCCAGCACCACGCCCGCCATCGGAATCCACTGCAACGGTTGCCACGGTGCAAGCGCAGTGGATCGCGCCAGCAGCTGTTCGGCCACCTGTATGCGTGCGGCCGCGTCGGGCCCACCGCATGCGTCATCCACCGGCTCCAGCAGCAGTCCCACACGGTAGTGGAAGAAGCCGGCTGCAAGGCCTACCGCCAGCAGCGCCACCACCTGCAGCGCCAGCAGGATCGGGCCGGGACCACAGATGCGACAGAAGCGGGCAGCGGCAGAGACCATCGGTTCATCCATGACAACAAAGGACCATCCTAACCAAGCATCCTGTGCCTGTCGGCTGGCGTATACGACAACCACCGCGTGGTCCCGGTAGGATGTAGACGAGCATGGATGGTCGTCTGTAGAGGTGTTGTGGATGGTCACGTTGTATCTGTGGGTGCGAACCCTGCTCCCGCTGCTGGCGTTCGTGATCGCGTGGATGCTGCTCTCGCGCCTGATCCAGGCCCGCGTGGCGCGCCTTCCGCGCGTTCCCTTGAACCTGCCTGAGCACAGCAGCAGCCCGCGCAGGAAGGACCGGCGCATTTACGCGCGCAAGCTGCGGCGCAAACCGGGGCTGCGCAACGCGACTCGACCGGCCACCGCGCCGCGCAGCTGGATCCTGGCGGCGGTATTCGTTTCGCTGTGCGTATTGATCGCCGCCGTGCTGGCCGTACCAGATGGCGCGCGCTTCCAGGTCATGGTCGAGAGCCTCACCGGCTACCCAGCCACGATTGCTGAAATACATGTTCCCGCTGCCGGGCAGCCCCTCGTGCTGCAGGCGTGGCAGCCCGCACTGGCGCAGCTGTCACGGCCGGTAACAATGCGCTACCCGATCGGGCGCACCGGCGGCCAGCAGGACGCGCGTGCCACGCTACCGGTACAGGTGAGACATCAGGGTGATCGGCTGCAGGTGGCTACGGCCATGTCGGTGGATGCCGAGCTGCTGCGTGCGGAGCTTGCACGCCTGGCTGGGGTACCAGTTGAGGCCATCACCGTCGGCCAGAACAAGATCGCGCCCTGGATGGAACCCGGCTGGAAGCCGCTGGCCAAGCTGTAGAGCCGAGCCCACGCTCGGCTGCTTTTGCCGTAGATCCACGCCATGCGTGGATGGATGCAGAGCGGAGTCGAGCATGGCTCAATTCTACAGATCACAGTCCGCGCGGCAGCTTGGCGGCCCACATGTTGTCCACCAGATTCGGATAGCGCCGCCCATTCTCTTCCGCCCGCTGCCGCGCCGCCTCCTTCTGTGCAGGAGACAGCGGCTGCGAGGTCTGGCCCTTGGGGTTGGGCTTCTTCCACGGTGGCATCTTCGGTTCGCGCATGGCCGCAGCTTACCGCTTCAGGAAGTTCAGCAGGGCAAGATTGAAGTGGTCGGCATGGCTGGTATTGCAGCCGTGCGGCGCGCCTTCAAGGATCACCACTTCGCTGCCCGCAATGGCCCGGTGCGTGCGCTGGCCAGAGCCTTCAAACGGAACGATGGCATCGCTGTCACCGTGCAGGATCAGGGTGGGCACTGTGATCTTCTTCAGATCATCGCGGAAGTCCGTGGTGGCAAACGCTTTCATGCAGCCCAGCGCTGCCGTCTGGTCGGACTGATGACACAGCGCAATCGCCGCCTGGCGCGCTTCCTCGGTGACCATCAGCTTGCCGTTGGCGCTGAAGAAATCGCGGGTGAAGCCGTCGAAGAACGCTTCGCGATCCTTCTCCAGACCACTGCGCATTTCGTCAGCCTTGTCCTGGGTCAGCGGGCCTTCCGGGTTGTCATCACTGCGCAGCAGGTACGGCGGCACGGCGGCAGCAAACACCACGCTGTGCAGGCGCTGCTGCCCGTGGTTGGCCACATAGCGCGCCACCTCACCGCCGCCCATCGAGAAGCCGACCAGGGTGACGTCGCGCAGGTCACGTTCCTCGATCAACCCCGCCAGGTCCGCCGCCAGCGTGTCGTAATCATAACCTTCGGCCGGCTTGTCGGAGCGGCCGAAGCCACGCCGGTCGTAGCTGATCACCCGGTGTTGAGCGTCGCGCAGAATCGTCACCTGCGTCCTCCAGGCATCGGCGGACAGCGGCCAGCCGTGGATCAGGATGACCGGGCGGCCGTGGCCCCCTGTGTCTTCAACGTGCAGGCGGATGCGGGAAGCAGGCATGGGCGCTCCTGTGGAAAGGGAGGCGTTCAGGCTAGTGGCCGTGCCCTGTGGCGGCCGTGAGGGAATCCCGGCCGCTCATGACATCGCCTGCACAGCCACGGCCCCGACGCTGGCGCCGGGCCGCCAATGCGGACGTTCACTCCGTGGAAGGGCCGTTTCGTCGGACGCCGGCTGCAGTGGCCCAAACGCCATGCGAGCCTGCGTGAACCCTCCCTGGAGCCTCACCATGCTGCTGCCCACCCTGCCCTTGCTGGCCGCCGGCCTCGTTGCCGCGCCAGCGCCCGCCGACTCCCTGCGCGAGCAGATCCGCCAGGCCGACACCCAGCTGTTCGCCGCCGCCTTCGAGGCCTGCAATGCCGACAGGGCCGCCGCGATGACGACCGACGACATGGAGTTCTTCCATGACAAGGACGGCAAGTCGGCCAGCAGCCGCGAGGACTTCCGTCGCAGCGTGGCCACCCTGTGCAGCAGCGCGCGCAAGGGTGGCTGGCAGCTGCGCCGCGAGCTGGTGGAATCTTCGCTGCAGGTCTTCCCGCTGCACGATGAGCGGGCGCTCGAAATCGGCAACCACCGCTTCCATGAACGCGGCAAGGATGGCGTGGAACGCTGGACCGGCCAGGCCCGCTTCATCCAGGTCTGGCGCCGCGTGGACGGGCGCTGGTTGGCCGAACGGGTGATCAGCTACGACCATCGGCCGGCGGACTGACCTTTCCGGCGCCCTTCACCGGCCGGATTTATACTGAAGGGGTTCACCCCGACCCACCGCTACCGTTCGATCGCCATGGCAGAACTCACCCCCAACCACCCCGACTACGGCCTCAACCAGCAGGTCCGCCAAGGCGTGGCCGCTCTGGATGCCCAGCATGGCCGTGCGTTCGACCAGACCAGCGAACGCCTGACCGCCAGCCTGACCGTGCTGGCCCGCGAGCAGGGCCTGCAGCAGGTCGACCATGTGCTGGTCAGCAACGCCACGGCCCAGCACCCGGCCGGGCACAACGTCTTCGTGGTGCAGGGCGACCCGGCCAATCCGGCGCACCTGCGCGCGATGATGCCGACCGCGGTGGCGGCGCAGACGCCGGTGGAGCAGTCGATGCAGAAGCTGGGGTTGGCCCCGCAGCAGCCGGCCGTGGGGCTAGTGCCCGAACAGCAGGCCCGTGAGCAGGAGCAGCAGCAGAACCCGGCACACCGTCTGGGCTGAGCCGCCTCCAGCGTTACTGGCGGCCCAGCGCGAGTACGGCGGCTCGCCGTGGCGCTTGCTGCGCTAGGCCATGCGCGGACCGGACTGCTCCTGCACCTGGCGCTGCTGCAGCTCATCCTGCGTACGCACCTGTGCAGACTGCGACAGCTGCTCGGCACGCTCGAACGAAGTTTCTGCCGGTGTCTGCGCAGCCACCGCTGTTGGCATGCCGGCGCGCAGCTGTGCCGGATCGTTGCGCTCGCCCTGCACGATGAAGATGTTCTGCGCAGCGTCGGGCTGCGCGGTGCGATCGCTCAACAGCACATGGTCAACCTGGGTCAGGCCATTGGCTTTGGCCAGCGCGTACAGGCTGGCACTGATGTTCTCGCTGGTGGCATCGAAGGCACGGCCCCGCTCTGCATCGAGCCGGGCCACGCCCTGGTGGATCTGCGAGAGCAGCGGGTCGTTGCTGTGCCGGGCCAGAAGATCACCGCTTCGTTCGCCCATGCCCTCGGCATCACTCAGCATGTGTTGCTTGAGACTGCGCTCCGGCAGGGGATTGGTTTTCCTCTGGTTGAGCTCGCTGTCCGGAAACGGCGGATCAATGCTATCCACACCGTGGATGTTGCGCAGCGGTCGGAATGCGTCCTTGCCCGCCCCCTTGATGTCAAGAGGAATGCGAACATCCGGAAGAAGCTGGCCAGCGGGACCTCCCAACGCGTTCACGTCGATGCTGCTTTTCCGCTGGATGCCTGCGTGGTTCAAGGCTTCCCAGGTGAAGTCCACGCAGTTGTTGCGCACGTCCTTGTATTGAAGATCGAAGCCGTACTTATCCGGGTGCGCACCGAAGGCCTCAAGCTTTCTGTACTGTTGCTCGCTGATCTCGAGCGTGCGGCTGTAATGCGGGTTCCTGTACTCGACCGCATCGGTCTTCATGACCTCGCCCGGCCCGTTCATGCTTCCATGCTCCGTAGGCGCGAAGCCGAAACTCCGCGTGGTCTTGTCCGGCCCATGGAGCACGTAGAACATGTGTCCGGGCCCGGATGTCTGCGGAACCCCGTCCACAACTTTCTGTACACCTCTCTCGTCCACCAACGGCGTACCAGGTGCGGCAATGACGATTTCTACGGTGTAGCGCGGCTTATCCATAAGAAAAATCCTTCAGTTCCTTCCAGCAGTGGGATGACGTCTATTTTCCAGAGAGTGGGTCGGCATGAACCCGCAGCTGCGCCGGGTAATGCTGGAGCGCAGCGGTGGGCTGCACCGTGCGCACATCCAGGCGGTAGCGGGCACCCATTTCTATCGGCAGCGTGACGATGCTCAACCTGTGTCGGCTGGCGTCCATCGATACCTGCTGCGCGTAACGCCAGTCTGCCGACTCATGCCATTCGGGGAGCGGCTCACCCAGATTGCGCGCCCGTGCCTGATAGACATCAGACGTTGCAACGTCCTGCCAGGCACCTGCGACCCAGCGCTGCAGGGACAGCTGAAAGGGAACATGAACATTGTCCATGTCAGGCTCACTGTCAGGTCCGGGTCCATGTCGCTGCACTTCAAGATCCAGAACATAGGGACGACCCGGATAGAAGTTGCGGGCATTCGTCTCGAACTCGAACCGCACCGCTTGGCCGGACCCGGCCACGTCGATCGGCTTGACCAGATCCAGCGGCTCCGGCGCATCCGGTACGCGGCTGCTACAGGCGCCGAGTGCGCCCGCCAGCGTGAAGATCAGGCCGGCGCGCAGCCAGCGGTGGATACCCAGCATGATTCAGATCCTTTGGCTCCCTGCCATAGGCCTCAACCCTAGCGGGTGACCAACGGCGTCGCAACCAGGCGATTGATTACTTTCCAGCGGGTCGGGCGGCATGGATCCGAAAACGGGCCGAGTAGCCCTGCAGTGCCTCTGTCCTCTGCACCGTGCGCACGTCCACGCGGTAGCGGGAGTCAATTTCCACTGGCAGACCAACCAGGCTCATCGTGTACTGGCCATCACTGCCCATGTGCGGCGACGTATACCGCCATTCGCTGGATGCATGCCATTCCGGAAGCTGCTCACCGGCATTGAGCACCCCGGCTTGAAAGCTGTCGTAGGTGGGAACATCCTTCCAGGCATCAGCACGCCATTGCTGCAGGGTCACCTCGAACGGGATCCTCATTGTGCCCACGTCAGGCTCGTCGCGCTTTCGCGTCCCTTGGTGCTGCAACTCAAGCTCAAGCGCATAGGTGCGACCCGGGTGGAAGTTGCGGGCATTCGTCTCGAACTCGAACCGCACCGCCTGGCCGGACTCGGCCACGTTGATCGGCTTGACCAGATCCAGCAGCTCCAGCGCATCCGGTACGCGGCTGTTGCAGGCGCCAAGTACGCCCGCCAGCGTGAAGATCAGGCCGACGCGCAGCCAGCGGTGGATATCCAGCACGATTCAGATCCTTTGGCTCCCTGCCATGGGCTTCAACCCTAGCGGGTTGGCGCTGGGCACTGCAACCAGGCAAAGAAAAAGGCAGGGCCTGCACCCTGCCTTCTTCATGCGACGCGCGACGGCGCGGGGCCTTGCGTCAGCGCATCACAGCTGGATGCGCGCCACGCTCTCGTCAGCGCCCTTGTCATCCTTCTCACCGTTCTTGATGCTCACGAACAACACGTTGTTCTTCGCATCCAGCGCCAGGCTGTTCGGGTGGGTCGGCACGGTGTAGGTGGCCACCTTCTGGTAGCTGTCACTGTTGTAGGCGGTCACCGTACCGGCTTCGCGGTTGGTCACGTACAGGCGCTTGCGCGGTGCATCCAGCAGAATGCCCAGCGGGCCGGCATCGGTCGGGATGCTGGCCAGCTCCTTGCCGGTGCTGCGGTCCAGCACCAGCACGCGCTGGCCCGGGTGCTTGCTGACCAAGCCGCTGCTCTTGGCCTGGTAGCCACGCAGGAATTCCGAGCCCTGGTCGGTCACGAACAGGCGCTTGCCGGCCGGGTCCAGCGCGATGTTCATCGGCTGCTCGGCAGCGATCCTGTGCTGCGCCACCACCTTGTTCGAATCGGTGCCCACCACCACCAGGTCGGCCAGCAGGTTGCTGGTGTAGACGCGCTTGTTGGCCGCATCCAGCGCCAGGCCCGGCGCCTTGGCATTGCCCAGGCCGTCGATGGTGTTGATCACCTTCAGCGTGGTGGTATTGATCACGAACAGCACGCTGCTCACGTCCGGCTGGCTGCTGTGGCCGGTCACGTACAGGCGGTTGGTCGCGCTGTCGACCACCAGCTCGCGCAGGTCGTGGGTGTAGGCGGCCTTGCCGTCCTTGCCGGTCTTTTTCTCCATCAGCTGGATGGTGCCGACGGCCTTGTTCTGTGCGGTGTCGACCACCGTCACCGACAGGTCCACGGTGTTGCCCACGTACAGGCGGTCGTGGGCGTCATCCAGCACCACACCGAACGCCTTGCGCTCCAGCGGGATGCGGGTTTCCACCGCCAGCGTGGCCGGGTTCAGGCGCAGCACCTGGGCCGGGCCGGCGTCATCGCCGAAGCCGCCGGAGGAGGCCACGAACACGGCGTTCTGCTTCGGGCTGTAGGCCAGCTCGTACAGGCCCTTGGCCACGGCCTGGCGCTGCACAGCGGCGGTGGTAGCACTGGCAGCGGGTGCGTTGTCGGCGAACGCGGAGGGCGCGCCGAGGCTGAGCGAAACGGCAACGGCCAGGGCGGCCGACCGGAAGAGAGGAGTACGGAACATGCGAGCGTCCTTGAATGGGCACGGGAGGGTGTCCTGGCTCGCTGGGCCGTACTGCGACGGCCCGCCCCGCATCTGTCTGCGCGGGTGGGCTGGCTGGGGTTGCGGGGGAATGGTAGCAGGTGGGGGGCGTGGCGTGCGCCGGCGCGCGTATGGCCGACGCTCGACCTCGATGCTGCGCCCGCCGCTATGCCATCCGTGGACCGTGGCTCTGCTGAAGCTGCTGCTCCTCCTGCAGGCGCTGCGCGTCTCGCTGCGGCTCGTTCTGCTGCAACTGCGCGACGCGATCGAACGAGGCCTCCACCGGTGCCTGCGCAGCCAACTCCGCCGGCATGCTGGCGCGCTGGTGTGCCGGGTCACTGCGGTCACCCTGCACGATGAACAGCTTCGGTGCGGTATCACCGCGCTGCTCGCCCAGCACCACTTCGTCCACGCGCGAGAATTGCTGCTCCTTCGACAGCGCGAGCAGGCTGGCACTGACATTGCCGTTGCGCGCACCGAAAGCGCCGAGGTCGGCCACCTGCTGGTGGATCTGGTTGAGGCGGGCATGATCATCGTGCGCCGGGTCTGCGGGCGTGCCGCTTGCCGCGAGCACGCTGTTGCCGCGCCACTGCTCCCCGTTCTCGGTGAACATCCACTCGCGGAAGGTTTGCTTCGGCATCGGGTTCCACTGCACCTTGTCCAGCTCGCTGCCCTTCACCTGCTGCGGAATGGCATTGACGGCGCGGATGTTGTCCAGGACCCTGGTAGCGCCCTCATAGTTGGTGATCTCCCCGGCCAGCCCCACCGGGCGCAGCCCAGCGTGGTTCAGGGCACCCCAAGCGAAATCGGTGCAGGCGTTGGAGAAGAAGTCGTAGTTCATGTCGAAGCCGTGCTTCTTCGGGTCTGCCGAGAACTCGAGGATGCGGTCGTACTGCTCCTTGCTGATCTCGATCGTGCGCTCGAAGCGGGGCTTGTCGTAGACCCACACGTCCATGTCATCGACTTTGCCCCTGTTCGGCTCGTCCTCGGTGCCTGCGTGGGTGAAACCCATGCTCTCCGGCAAGGGTTCACCCGAACGGCGCAGCGACAGGAACATGTGCCCCGCGAACGAGGGCTCCAGCAGAAACCTGTTCCCCTCAGCATCACGGCCGTAGCGCGGCGTGCCGGGGGCCGCCAGATGGATGGTTACGCTGTAGCGTTCCGCATCGTCCTTGTGCATGTCTACTTTCCTAGTGATTGGTAGCCAACGATCAGTTCTGCTTTCAGGCCATCCAGCTGGGGTCGATCCTCCACAAGGTCGACCCGCAGAACGTAGCGCCCGGGTGCAATGCCTCCGACCTGCGCCAACTGCAGCGTGCGATAGAGCACGTCTTCAGAGTACAACCCGGCCTCGGCCAAGCTGTTGATGTCCACGCTTCCCGTCGTCAGGTCTGTTACCACGCCATCCTCCCCGATTTTCTGAGAATCGCGTCCATCGCGAGTACGCTGCCAGAGCTGCACAGGACCAGGTGCACCGCCATCAATACGCTCCAGGCGCAGCCGCGTTGGCAGCCGTCCCAGCGTGATCTTCTCCGAAGCATCCAGCAGCCGTCGCGCATCGGTATCCTGCAGCCGCAACCCGATGTTCAGGATCGGAATGGCCGGCTTCTGGGGCGCCGGCAAATCAAACGTGACCTCGGCAATCCGACCGGCCTTCTGCAACTGCACGGCCCGCGTGAACGGCACAACCGTGCGCGCCTCGGCCTGTGCGCGCGTCAGCAGGGGCGGCGCAACCTCCGGCGCTGGTGACGCACGGCATGCCGCCAGCGCGCCCAGCACCGCCAGTACCACCAGCCCCCGCCGCAGTGGCCGCATCATTGCTCCTTCAACCGCAGCGAATCGGCCACATCGGTCTTGGCCGCCACCTCGGTGGCGATGCTGGCGCGGCGGTGCCCCGGGTCGTTGCGGTCCCCCTGCACGATGAAGATGCTCTCCGCCGCATGGCTGCTCTTCGTCGGCCGGCTGAGCAGCACGTGGTCCACGCGCGAGAGATTGTTCTGCTTGGCCAGCACCAGCAAGCTGGCGCTGATGCGCTGGCTGGCGGCATCGAACGGGCGCCCGTGCGCGGCATCGAGTTCGGCCACTTTCTGGATCAGCTGCGAGAACAGGCGGTGGTCTGGATGCGAGGGGTCCAGCAGCGTGCCGGCCACTTCAATCGGCGTCGGCGGCGGCTCATCGCTGGCACGGTCGCCCTGGCGATGATGTTCGGCCTCGCGCTCGGGCATCGCGTGGTGGGTTTCGGCATTCAGATCGCTGCCCGGGAACGGCGCGGCAATGCACTGGATTTCCGGCAGGTTGAACAGCACCGCGAACTCGCCGAGGTTGCTGCCCCCATCCAGCGGCGCCGGCAGCGGATGCAGGCCCGCGTAATGCAGCGCCGCCCATACGAAATCGCTGCAGCGGTTGATGGTGGCCGGGCGATCCACGTCGAATTCGAACTCGGCCGGTTCCTCGGCGAAGTCGCGCAGGCAGCCGTAATGCTCTTCGGTGATTTCCAGGGTGCGGCTGTAGTACGGGTCCAGATGCTCGTCGGCATCGTCGTGACGCACCTGCGCGTACTGCACGCCGGTGGGGGCTTCACCCGGCGCGTAGCGCGGCGGTGCGAAGCCGTAGCTGTGGGCCTCGTCGCCTGCGGCCACCTGCAGGTACATATGGCCGCGCGGCGAGGTGCCTCCGCTTTTCAGCGGGGTACCGGGGGCAGCCAGGTACAGCGTTGCGGTGTAGCGTGTTGCCTGCTCCATGCCTGTTCAGCCTTGATGGGTGCTGCGGTCCTGGGCGGATGATGGCATAGGTGGGATGGGGGGCAGGTGGAGGACAAAGTTGAGGCCACGACTGGCATGCTGAATGTGCGAACCAGCCAGCAATCCAAGAAGCTGACTGCTTCGCTACTTGGGCCTGCGCAGGTAAGCAACCAGCAGTTCCGGCTGGTACGGCTCAAGCTGTGGCAGAGGGGAGTGCAGTTGCACTTCAACCCGGTATCGGCCCGGCGATGGATTGCGTGCCCATGCGAAGGCCAGCTGTGCATAGTTATCATCGGGTCGTTCCAGCCCAGCATTCTGCAGCGCCAGCACGTCAACATCGTCCAGCCACGCATTTGTCACTCGACCATCGGCGGGGATGGGAATTGTTCTGGCAGGTTCCCCAATGACCCATTCCAGCCGGTGCAAGGGCACGTCCTTCCATCCACTCGATTCCAGGCGCTGCATGGAAACCTTCGCCTGTAACTCGGACGCCCGAACATCGGCCAGTGCCCAAAACGCCGCGGTGTTATCCGTGCGGTCAACGCGAATGCCGATCATGAGCGTTGGAGAGGAATCTTTGCTGGGAGCAGCCACATCGAACTCGACCGTCAATGGTGCATCCATTGACGAGGTGGGCATGGCGCGCACAAGCGGCACCAGATCCGGACGATGGGCCGCTGCTATCGAGCCTGCGTCGCGAGCCGCCTCGGGTCGGCACCCCGTAGCCAGAAGAACGAGCAGTCCAGCGAGCATGCAGATCCGGCGCTTTTCTTGTGGCATCATCTTCGGTCCTTTTCGCAGTTCGCCCAGTGCAGCTCACACGTTGATCATCCCCCGCTGGCCGCACGAATCTGGATGTCGTGCTGCACCCGCTGATCTTCCAGCTGCTGATCCATCTGATTCGCAAGCGCACGCTGATGCGCTTCACGGCTGACAGAGTCGAACTGTTGCAGTGACTCTTCAACTGATGTCTGCGCCGCCAGCTCAGTCGGCATCGCAGCGCGCTGGTGCGCCGGATTGCTTGGCTCGCCCTGCACCACGAACAGCGTGTGCCCAGCCGGGTGTTCGTGCGTGGCGTTGCTCACCAGCACATGGTCCACCCGTTCCAGGTCGTTGTCCTTGGCCAGCACCAGAAGGCTGGCCGTCATGCGTTCGCTGACTTCGTCGAAGCTGCGGCCGTGCTTGGCGTCCAGCGCTTCCACGCCCTCGCGGATCTGCTGATACAGCGCGTGATCGGGGTGGCCGGGCTGCGTGGGGTCCTGCAGCGCCCGGTTCGAGCCCGATGCCTCATCCGGTGCGGGCGCGGCTGGCTCGGGGCTTGGCACTATCGTGGGCGCGGCAGGAACCGTGACAGCCGCAGTGACGGGCCGGAAGTCATCCGATGGAGCCGGTTCGGGCTCTGGCACGTGTTGTGCCGCTTCCTGCTCCAAAGGCCATGGATCGCGCGAAGGCTCAGCAGGCAGCGGCTCCTTGAAGGGCAACGGTTCACTCTCCTGCACTACCATGTCCTGCTTTGGAGTGGGAGCAACCGCAGGCATCGGGGCCATCTTCTCCGGTTCCGCTGCCTGCTCTGTGCGCTGCGTGGGCACCGTCTGCGTTGCCGCTGCCAGAGGCGCGGCAGAGTGTGGCGTCGCACGCTCGGATTCGACCGGGTGCGCCTGCATCGGCCCAGCGGGCTCCGGCGTCTGTGAGGCGGTACGGTTTTCGGTGGGCGCCTCGCTGTTTGGATGGGGCCGAGGTTGGGGCTCCGCCTCACGCCGCGGCGGATCGCGCTGCTCGGCGTGCCGCTGAGGCGCGGGCTTGTCCTGTGCCGCAGGCGTAGGCGGTGGCGTGACCGCTACCGCGGGCGGCGCCGCCACAACCGTCGCAGGCGCGATGGGTTGCGCAGTCGCCGGCTCTTCAGGCCGCACTTCCACGTTACCATCCTGCTCGGATGGCTTGTCGCCATGTGCCACCTGCGCGGCTGCTCGTGCAGCCTGCCCTGCATCCACCTGCGCAGCACCCAGCCGATTGGCCTCCTGCAGTGCCTGCCGGTACGCCTCCTGCTCACCCGCCGATAGCGCGGCAATGCGCAGCTCGGGTGATTCCGGCACCGGCGCCTGCTCATTGGCACGCGCGCGCACCTCATTCCATGCGGCCTGCAGCTCCTGCGTACTGGTCGTTGCGACGGCGCGTGCCACGCCATCCTGGCCTACCTGGTAATGGGTGATGGGCCGAGAGGCGCCCGCGTTGCCCTCGGCTGCAGGCCCCAGTTCCTGCAGCGTGGGACCCGTAATGCCGTGCTGCTCGCGCGTGCGCGTCGTGGCCAGCGCAATGGCCTGCTCCCACGCTGGGGTCAGCGCGACGCCCGCAGCGTAGTAGCTGTGGCGCAGCTCGTACTGGTTCACTTCCGCCGCCGACGGCAGCGGCCGCGATTCCAATGCGGCAATGGTCTGGTTGAACTGATCGAGCGACGGCTGCTGGATGGTGCGGGTCAGCTCCAGCTCCAGCGCCATGTTCCCCTGTGCGTTCTGGCCAGCATGGCTCCACTGCCCTGCTTCATCGCGCTGGTAGAGCTGGTTGTCCGAGCCCTGGATGGCGTCGGGCTTGGCACGCGCCTGCTCCACCGCTTCCGGCACCAGCGGCACGAAGTCGCTGGCGCGGGTAGCGGCGTAGGTCTCCAGGTAGCTGGCGGCAATCGCGGCCTTGCCGTTGGCGATGTTGTTCTCGATGCGTTGCACCGCCTCACGATTCAACTCGTTGGCGCGTTCGGGGCTGGCGGTCTGCGTCTCATACACACCCCGGTCGTTGGCACCGGACACGCCGATCTTGACCTGCCGCGTCCACTGCTCGGTCTGCGCATCGCGGTGCCAGTTGGGATTGTCCAGACGGCCCTCGCCGTCCTTCGCCGGGATGCTGAAAGGATCCTGCGGCGGCGGCGCCTTGCCCAGCGCCAGCTCTACCGCTTTTACATGGGCATATGCGCCCAGCTCGCGGGCCTTCTCGTAACTGGCGCCCACACTACGCTCAGCCGGATTGCCCAAGCCGTCGCCCGCGCTGTCCATGACCGCCTGACGCTGCCAGTTGC
This sequence comes from Stenotrophomonas maltophilia group sp. msm1, assembly GCF_032025805.1. Classification (NCBI taxonomy): domain Bacteria; kingdom Pseudomonadati; phylum Pseudomonadota; class Gammaproteobacteria; order Lysobacterales; family Lysobacteraceae; genus Stenotrophomonas; species Stenotrophomonas maltophilia group sp. msm1. Next base: position 1,151,031 of record NZ_JAVSKH010000001.1, on the reverse strand, counting down.
GGCCATCGAACTGCCATGTGACATCGGCCTTGTCGGTCTGCTGGTAGATGGCGCGGTTGTCGAGCAGATCGGCGCCCTTGTCGAACGCCTTGCTCATCAGCAGCGCATCACCCGCGACGATGGCCGCAGGGACGAAGCTGGACGTGCCGATCACCGATGCCGTGGCCATGCCACCGACCCAGCCACCGCCGTTGCGCGCCAAGGCATGGGTGAGCTCGGACTGGGCGGCGGTGCCGTTGCCTTCTTCCAGCAGCTGCGAGGTTCGGCGGGCGGTGATGACGGCGTCGGCGCCGGATGCGAGCAGGCCGCCGGAGCGGATAAGTTGGCTGGTGGAGGCTTCGCCGATTAGGAGGTCCAATGTCGCACCGCCTTGCTGCGAGCGCGGGCTGCGAATGCGATGCCCGGCTTCCTCGCCGAGCACGCGCTCGACCGTCTGGATACCCGGGTCTGTCAGAACAACTCGGCCACCGTGGTGGGCATTGGAAATGGCAAGCGACAGGCCGCTTCGCTGCAACTCAATGTTTCCACCGCGAGTCAGTGGCTTGGCGTCATACTCGATTCTATTGAGCGTAGTCACGATACCACTTTCGGAATGAGTGACAGCCACCCAGCCAAGGTCGACCCCGGTGAAACCTCTCAAGGCTTGGATCTGAGCGATATGCGTTTGGTGGTACTCAGGAACGCCGTCAAAAAAATCCCGGATTCGTTTGTTCGTGATCGCAGGCGTGCTTCCCAGCGGAGTATTCGTGTTGAGATCGCCGTTGATCAACCCGACCTTGACCGTGTCTCGCAATGCTTCTACACGTGCCATCACTCTATCGAGGGCGTCAGAGTCATTCAGTAGCGCGGCCTTACCGTCTCGCGTTCTCTGAATCTCGTTCAAGCGCCGAATCATTCCGTTCTGGTATTCACCCAACGGTCCGCCACTGTGCGGCGTAATGCCCATCGCATCTGCATAGGCAGGGTTTGCGGGGAGGAACAGCCGGTTCTCTTGGGCGTGAATATTGAATCGCCCGGCCTCCTGCAGCTTTGCGAGCAACGGGCTGTGCCTCAGCGTCTGCTGCTCAATCGCGTGATGGTCCTGCAAATGAGTGGAATGTCCAGCCACAAATCCTCCTTGACTCAAGCATCGCCTGGTCTCAGCAGTTCACCGCGTCATAGAACCACAGACCGTTGGACGTACCGCTGGCGATCAGTCCCGCGGCTTCGACCGCCTCCTTGAAAGTGCGGTCGCAGAAGACACCTTCGTAGTAAGGGAGCCGGAATACGTGAGCATCGCCGATGACCTCCCGCTTGAACGCCAAGCGGACGTCGCCAGTCAGATCGTAGTATTTCCCCTCTTCATAGTCGTCACTCACGATGATCTTCAGCTGGGATGCTGCCTCATCCAAGGCATCAATGGTTCTGATGACATCGCAAAGGAAATAAGGGCCACCCATTGCTCCATCAGCGAGTCGATAGTCAGTCTCCCTGAAGGCAAAAGCACTTGGGTCCACGGCCGCCATCACCTCGCGGAGACGCCCGGAAACGAGCCAATAGCCGCTCATTCCAGCTTCAAGATCCTCCGGTGGCCACCCCTCACTTGGGTAATACACTAGACGCGGTGTCTCGCGCAGAGGCGGGAAGCCCCCCTGATCGGGACGCAAGAGGAAATTTGGAGGGGTCTTCAGGGAAGACTCGTTCTCAAAAACGACGCCATGCCCTTTGCCGCGCCGTCGGGCATCTGGGCGCAACTCGAAGAACTCGCCCTTCTTTGGCAGATTCGAAGTCATTGTTTGCCTCACCTCAGAATCAATCTAAATAAGCGTGCCAAGAGCTTATCAGAGGGTGCCAACCTTCCATGCCCTCCTCGAGTCATGCCCGAGCGCTCACAGCCTGAAGTCCTCTCCGCCGACATAGCGCACTACTGCTGCTCTCCAATTCCTCTGGCCGCTCTGAAGTCCCGATGCGGCCTGCCTCTTACCGCCCTGCCTTCAACTCAAGTACTGAATAGGCATGGCTGTTTTTTAGCCCGTTCTGCACCGGCAAGAAATCGCACAAAAAGTGAAATCCATCTTAAGTTCGACTACCGATCCCGTTCCATGAGACGCGCCGCAGCCATCTTCAATTTTGACATGCGGATTATGCTTAGACTGACGCGCGCCATGTCAGACATTGGCCGCGTCCTTGAACCTGAGGCCACGCGTTTCACACTCGCTTCCAATTCCCGCAGCGCGTATGGCATCCCGGAACACGCGATCGCAGTAGACAAGATCGCCGGAGTACGGGCTCCTGAAGACATGACTGTCCCCGATTACGTCCCTCTTGAATGCCAAGCTTGCTCCGCCACGAAGGTCGTAGAACTTTCCGCCCGGATAGCCCTCATCGACGATGACCCGGAACTTCGATGCTTCCTCATCGACGGCATCCAGCTCGCGAGCAACCTCGCACAAGTAGTACGTTGGGCCCTCTGTGCCGTTCGGAAGCACGTAATCACACTCCACGAACTCAAAGGCAACGGGATCTATATCGGTGAAGGCCATCTTGAGGCGCTCTGATACCAACCAGTAGCCACTCATTCCTGCCTCGAGATCCTGCGGTGGATCCCCCAGCTTTGGTTCGAGAACCAGGCGCGGTCTCTGCGCCAGAGGAGGGAAACCACCTTCTTCAGGGCGGATGATCAGCCTGGGTGGCGTCAGCAGTGCGCCTTCATTCTCGATCTCAACGCCATGCCCTCTTCCCCTTCGGGTCGTGTCGGGCATCAGCAGATAGAATTCACCAGGCACAGGCTGATTACGTTTTAGCGTGGGCATATGCTTGTTTCTCTCCAAATTTAGGCATGTACCGTACTCCGCACACTTGCAGCATAGGTCGCGAGGTTGGCGCCGGTGGGGCCGACTCAGCAGTTCACCACATCTTCAAACCAGAGCCCGTTGGATCTCTTGGCCGTGACGATGCCGGCAGCTTCCACCCCATCTTTGAACGTTCGGTCGCAGAGTACCCCGCCATGGAACGGCAATCTGAACACCTGAGCCGAACCCAGCACTTCGCGTTTGAACGCCAACCGGACATCACCGGTCAGGCGGTAGTATTTCCCTGCCTTGTACTCATCGCTGATCACGATGTTGAGCTGGGATGCTTCCTCATCCAAGGCATCCAGCGTGCGGACCACGTCGCAAAGGAAGTAGGTTGGCCCCTTTGAACCGTCTTCCAAGCGGTAGTCGGTATCAGCGAAAGCGAACGCGTCAGGGTCAATCTCTTCCATGTCCTGGCGCAAACGCTCGGAGACCAGCCAGTAGCCGCTCAACCCGCCTTCCAGGTCCTGTGGAGAGACACCCTGCCGCTCCCGATAGACCAAGCGCGGGGTTTCACGCAGTGGAGGAAAGCCACCGGCCTCGGGTAAGAAGATCAGCCTGGGAGTCGCAAGCAACGCGTCCTCGTTATCAAAAACCACCCCGTGACCCCCTCCTCCACGGGTAGCATCCGGTCGTAGCTTGAAGAACTCGCCCTTGCGCGGCTGGTGGGTGGAAGTTGATCCCATGCTTGTCATCTCACGCTGTGAATGTGAATCGAAGTCGCTCGTAAGCTGCTACGGGACCTTCCACCGCACGAGGCAGTCCTGGTGTTCGGCAGCAACTACGACCTGGGGCCGGACGATGAGCAGAGGCTACAGCCGGGGGTGCCTGACTGAACCGTGCGGCTGTTCAACACGTCGCAACTGGTTTGCCATCAGTTGTCTGCTCCCTAAGGTCAGATTGCCGCAACGTCCACGAAGGAGATGCCGCTATCCCGAGGACTCATGGGAATCCCCGCCGCGTGAACTGCATCAACAAATTCGCGGCTCGCGATCACGAAGGTGCTGAATGGAGTCAGGAAGACATGCCCATCTCGCACCACGTCAGAGCGAATGGCCAGACTTGCCCCTCCTGCAATCGAATAGAACTTTCCATTCACGAAGTCCTCATCGATCTCGATATCAAGCCTTGAACGCTCCTCGTCTATCGCGTCCAGGTCACGTACCACGTCGCACAGGAAACGTCGTGGCATAGGTGTGCCATCAGCCAGGCGAACATCACACTCAACGAATTCGAACGCCTGCGGATCCAGGGATTTCATTACCCACCACAACCGTTCCGAGACGAGCCAGTACCCGCCGAAGCCACCCTCCAGATCGCGCGGCTCAGGGCCCTTGGAAGCATCGAGGACGACGCGTGGCTTCTCGCAAAGCGCCGGGAAACCCCCATTGTCCGGACGGAGAATGATGCGCGGTGGATCGAGCAACACCGACAGGTTCTCAACCTCGGCGCCCCGGAAAGGACGGCTGCTTTCCAGATCTGGTGAGAACAAGTAGTACTGGCCCGCTTGAGGGCCTTGGATGGGGCTTTGCTTCATCTCCTGCGTCCCTGGATTCGCTTCAATGACACCGCAGATGGAGCTTACCCCTCTTGGCATGGTCGTTTCGAGGCAGCGACAGGCTCACGGTTTCCGCTGATGCCGCCCAGTGATGACTGAGAGGCAGATTCTGCCCTCCATCGCATCCTCTGAGATGGAGGCAGACCATTCTCCCTCCCCCACTGAGGATGCGCATGACCAAGATCGACCCCGCATGGCTGGAAGCCTTCGACAAGGAGCTCCTCCGCCTGTTCGCCATCGACCATCGCGGTGCCGGCATGGATGAATACCTGCTGGGCTGCTACACAGACCTTCCGCCGCGTGAGGCTGCCCTGGCGTTCGGCAGCGACTACGACCTGGAGCGCGACGATGCGCTGTGGCCTCGGCCGCGCGTAACGGGGCAAAGTTAAGCTGTGTCGCAATCGGCACGCTGCGCGAACGGGCCCTCTGGGCTACGTGTCGCTTTTGGGATCCCGAACAGCTGCAAACCGTGCTTTTCAATGCGCATTCGGGCGATAACTTAACACCGGCCGAAACTACTGCACCGCAAGGGTTCTGCCGCGCGTGCGCCATGCAACAATGCCGTAAGCGTCAGCATTTACGGCCTCTGCGGCCTACGGTTTCTTGGCATCTCGCAAGCATGCGAGTACACCTTGGCATGCCACCTCACACAGGGTGGCGCGGGCGTCGAAAACCCGGTCAACAACCATGTGTTTGCGCTTGTCAGCCGGCGTCACGTTCGTGTGACGCCGGCTGGCAATCCGTTCGCGGTCCATGGCGGGCGGTGCGTGGGGGTCTTCGGACCCGCCGGATTGGTTGTTGACCGGTTTTCGAGCCTCGCATCGTCCGCCACTTTTATCGGTGGCGCTGCTGTCTGTCCTGTACGGAGCATTGCCATGAACACATCGGACTTCCGTTCCCTGCACGCGCAGTACGATCCGGACAACGCCCAACCCGAGCGCGAACCGTCCGTCGATCCCAACGCCTTCGTCGCAACGCTGCACCGCATCGGAACCGGTGCGGCTGCGGATGGCCAGCCCTGGCCGGAGCGGCATCAACTGCCTGGCCGGCGTCTTCAACTGGCAGACGCGGATTGCGCGTTGGCAGGGCTGCGTGTGGTGGCGGAGTTGATGCTGGCTGCGGAGCGGACGCGGCAGAACGGCGCGCCCGAGGAGTACCTGGGGGATCGGGTGATGGAAGGATTGAAGATGGCGTGTGTGGCGTTGACTGCGCAGGTGGCTGAGCGGTTGCACGTGCGGGAGTAGTCCAGTTGGACCTGGCCATCCAAGCGCTGTCGGCTGACCGTTCGTCTTCTAGTCCATCCCCTATCTACACAGCATCAAATGAAGCCTGTGATCTATGGCGCTGTGCTGCTGGCAGCGGTGGCTGCGCCGATCGCCAGCCGGCATATACCCAAGGCTGGCTTGAAACTGCGAACGTTTCGGAAGGTGTCCGACGCTGAGTTTGCTGTCATGCGCGAGGATGCCGTGCGACTTGTGCGCGAGGGCCTTGTACAGCAGGCGCGGTACGCGGGAGAAAGGTACTTCGAGGTCAGCTGTCACGGTGCACCCGTGATGCTGGTGGACAACTCTTTGGAGCAGCTTGTGATTGTGCTGTATGCGGGCAGGGAGATTGATGTTCCCTGCGTTGTGCCGGTGCTCTCGCATTGGAGCATGCGGGTTGTGCCGTAACCGTAGTGCGTGTCGATTGGTGAAGAGGCAAAAATCGCCACCGGCATCCAAGATGACGCAGCAGTGTCTGCCACCAGGCTGATACCGCCCTGGTGGCTTTCTACACGTACGGGACCGGCACACCTCGACAGCTTCGCAGGCGCGACACGAAGGCTGCGCCTTCAGATAACCTGCGTAAACAGTGAGTCCTGGTCCTCTATTCCACGCGCTTCGGCCGAGAGTGCACTTCCGGCAGGAGCGAGGTGAGCGACTACCCTGCCGTCGCTGCTGATACCGAGGAACAGCACCCTTTCGTCGTACCCCTTCCGGTCCGGCTTTGCCACAGGCTGCAGGTGTTCCCGCGGCGCGAGGCGACAGCCTGACAGGACCCCTGAAAGTCTCACTTCTGGATACTGCGGATAGAAGATCAGCTTCGCTTCGGGAGCCCGCTCCTCTCTCGTCGTGTCCACCCAGCGCAGGTTGAGATCCGATTTTTGAATGTCTCCATCGGTACCCTTCTCGTGCCTCCATTTCGTAGGAAGATGATAGACAGCTTCGAGAGAGTCTCCGACGTAGATCTGCTGCTTCCTGTTGTCGTTCTCCTCAAGCGGCTTGAACACGATTGTCCTCGCACCCAGTGCCTTGAAGCGCTTGACCAGTTCGCCCAGCGATGAAAAAACAGCCATGTCCATCCTTCTTCAGTTCAATGTGAATTGACGGACAACATCCAAGTTGCCGTATTGGTGGTTACGGCCGCAACAGCAGGACCTTTAGCACCGTGCAGTACGGTGAAAACCCCAGCTCACGCTCTCCACTGCCTACAGGACCGACTTCCCGGCCGGTCGATGCACCACTGATGGCGGCTCCAGGATGAATCGTCACGCAGCGGTGTCGCACCGTTTGAGATCGGCAACAGCTATGGTTCGCCCGATCTCGACGAGCCGGAGATCGCCCGCACCCGCGCGGCGGCTTGGTGACCGGATCCAGCAGGACGGGTCACTGAGTTGCCACGACCCAGCCAGCTGGACGGATCGCTTTCCCCACGGGAAGAAATTGGACATACTGTCCCCCGAATTCCCGGAGCACCCATGAACGCGTACGAACTGATCGACCTCTCCCTCCAGCGCTTCAGCCCCAAGGAGGTCGCCCAGGCACTGGGAGTTGATCCGAAGACGGTCCGCCGCTGGCAGCTGCGCGAGACCGAACCCAAGCCTTACATCGCAGATGCCATACGCCAGCGTCTGCTGCCCTTCGGCGAACCGCCTTCGGGCGAGGGCCAGTTCCGATTCATTGATCTGTTTGCGGGCATCGGCGGCATCCGTACCGCCTTCGAGAAGCAGGGCGGCCGCTGTGTGTTCACCAGCGAGTGGGACCCGTACGCAATCAAGACCTACAAGGCCAACTTCCACGACGGTCCCGATCACGTCTTTGCCTCGGACATCACCAAGGTCCATGAGAACGACGTGCCGGATCACGACGTGCTGCTGGCGGGGTTCCCCTGCCAGCCATTCTCCATCGCGGGCGTGTCCAAGAAGAACTCCCTCGGCCGTCCCCACGGGTTCTCCGATAAGACCCAAGGCACGCTGTTCTTCGACGTGGCGCGCATCATTGACGCCAAGCGTCCTCGCGCTTTCCTTCTGGAGAACGTGAAGAATCTGATGAGCCACGACAAGGGCCGCACGTTCTCAACGATCATGGACGTGCTCCAGAACGAGCTTGGCTACCATGTGCAGGCAAAGGTCATCAACGGCAAGCACTTTGGCCCTCAACACCGCGAGCGCATCATCATCGTGGGTTTCCGCGAGGAAACTGCATTCACCTTCGATGACCTCGAACTGCCTGACTTTGGCATCTCGCCCCGCATGGCCTCCGTTCTGCACAAGCAGGATGGCAGCGAGGGGGAGGATCAGCCCTACATCGGTGGTGCGAAGGGCAAAGTACTGGACAAGTACACGCTGTCGGACAAGCTCTGGGAGTACCTGCAGAACTATGCGGCCAAGCACCGCGACAAGGGCAATGGCTTCGGCTTTGGTCTGGTGACCCCGGAAAGTACCTGTCGTACGCTCTCTGCGCGCTACTATAAGGACGGTTCGGAGATCCTCATTTCCCAAGGCCCGAAGAAGAATCCGCGCCGACTGACGCCGCGCGAGTGCGCCCGTCTGATGGGCTTTGATGACAACTTCCGCATTCCAGTTTCCGATACCCGTGCCTACAAGCAGTTCGGAAACTCAGTGGTTGTGCCGGTGATCGCTGAAGTCGCCCGCATCATGGTTCCTCACCTGCTCCAGAAAGCTGATTCGGAGCCGGCAAAGCCGGCCAAGAAGAAGGCCAAGGCCTGACCTTGGTCGACAGCCTTACCCCGGAGCAGCGGTCCGCGCAGATGTCGCGGATCCGTGGTTCGAACACCAAGCTGGAGGTCCTTGTCCGCAAGGGCCTTCATGCGCGGGGACTGAGGTATCGGCTTGGTGGCGCGAAGCTGCCTGGCAGGCCGGACATCGTGCTGCCGAAGTATCGGGCGGTGGTGTTCGTCCACGGGTGCTTCTGGCATGGGCATGACTGCCCGCTCTATAGGTTGCCTAAGACGCGACCGGAGTTCTGGGCAGATAAGATTGGCAAGAACAGAACGCGAGACCAGCGCGTTACCTCTGAGCTTGAAGCCATGGGCTGGCGGGTACTGACCGTATGGGAGTGCTCCCTGCGCGGCAAGACCGCCACTGAGCAGGCTTCATTTCTGGATCGCTTGGCCGAGACCCTACGTCAAACAGCACACTGAGGAAGAACTAACGTGGAGATGGATTTTCTGGAGCAGAGTTCAGACCAGTGGTCGCTGATGGAGTCCTTTGTCAATCGCAGCGGCAAGCTGTTTCTGAAAAAGCTCTCCCGCAATGATGCATCGTGGGCAAATGAGGGTGGCGGCCATCAGTACGGCTTCTATGTGCCCCGCGCCGTACGCGAGTCAGACTTCTTTCCCGAGCTTCATGCCCGGGAAGACATCCCGCATATCCTGGAAGCTGACTGCCCATCATTCTGGCCCCAGACCGGCGAGGTCAGGAGCGACTCTGGTATCAAGTACTACAGCAACAAGGGCTCTGAGTGCCATTTCACAAGGATTCCCGCAGAGCTTTTTGCTGGTCTCAACCCCGCATCGTGGCTGCTGGGCGGGACGCTTGAAGAGCCCGAAGGGAATGCATATCACTGGTTCATGGTGATTGACTCAGCTTCTACGGAAGCGGAAATGCTTGAGAGTCGTCTCGACATCCAAGCGAACTTCCACTTCGATCTTTTCGATCCATCGAAGTTCAAACGCGCCTCGGCCATCGAGTCGGACGAAGCTGCGGAACTGATCAGCGAGATCGATGCCGCGATCAGAACTGGCACCATCGAGACGCTCGTTGCGAAGTATTCGAAGCTTCCTGATCCGCTTGTGCTTGCGGATGAGGCGCGGTTGGATTTCCTCAGATCTGTGAGGTCGAAGACGTTCAACCCATGGGATATCAAAAAGCCTGGCGACGCTCTCATGCGCGTAAGCAGGGACATCGAGTTCTCAATCTACCGCCGACATGAGCTCCGTATGAGGGCAGTGGAAGTCGCCAGAGTTCTAGCCCAGCATGACCGGTCTGCGACTGCGGCCGTACGCGGTTTCTCGTCCTTGAACTCGATATTTCTCTCTGCAAGCCAACAGCGGAAGAGCCGTGCTGGAAAGTCATTTGAGACCCATCTGGCCGCCATGTTGCGGGCAGGGGGAGTGAGGTTCGAGGCGCAGGCAATTCTTGGCCAGCGACGCCCGGACTTCGTCCTTCCTGATCAGGCGACGGTCGCCTTGGACACGCAGAGGCGATATGAAGACGCAGCAATTCTTTCGGCCAAGACGACTCTACGCGAGCGCTGGAAGCAGATCACCCACGAACGCTTCAACTGCGCAATCTTCCTAGCTACGGTGGATGACCGGGTTTCGAAGGAAGCGCTTGCGGATCTGCAGAAGGCAGAGATCACGCTGGTCGTGCCGGAGTCGTTGAAGATGAAGACCAACGAGTCCCTCTACTATCACGACACGAACGTGATTTCCTTCCGGCAGTTCTTTGACGAAGAACTGGCTCGAAAGCGGCCGACGTTGCTTCTTGCAGGATGACCCCGCGCACGAGAGTGTGCGGGGGCAGCTCATACATCAAGCACCAGAAGGAGCGCTCCATCCTGCGTACTCCGCAGGAAGGATGGCCAGGATCTCCTCGGCATTCATCTCACGAAGCAGATAGGTTCGTTCGAATTGACCGAAGCTGCTGATGAGTCGCCTGGCTGCGCCTAACCCGACTCTGCTCTTCGGATCCTTTCGATGCTCCTTCTTTCTGATGGTTGCGACGCCAGCCTTCGGAGTTCCGTCGGACTTCAAGTACATACTCTCTGCCACCTTCCAGAATCCAGGATGGGCGTAGATCTCCTGCCGGGCCGTGATCTGCTCGGCCACATCCCCCCAAGCTGTCCGTGGGGAGCTCAGCGCAACGCGGGCTCTCGTTCCATGAAGATGGACCAGTTCCCATGCAGTGCGAACGATCAATCGATAGGCTCGACGCGCGTCAGTCTCGATGTAATGCGGAACATCAAATGGCTTTCCATCGTTCCCACGGCCTCGCTTCAGCAAGTTCGGAAGCAGCGCCAGAGACAGCCAAGCCCACATCCCTCTATCGGCTCTAATCGCAAAACGATCGGCGTCGGGTCCAAATACGCTACTCACCAAGTAGACGCCAATCTCGTACGTCGTACCGAACATCAGAGAGGTGTCGACATACCACTCGCCAAACGCCTCTCTACACAGCGCGTCGTTCGTGAGAATCTCTGAAGGCGCAGGCCCAGTAGGTGCCGACAGCCAGGCGCGGAATCGCTCGATACCCTGCTCATTGAATGCTTTGACCTGGATCATTCCGTCATATCCCCATGCATTTCACTGATCAGGCGATCGATCTGAAGGCGAAGGTGTCCAGTAGACGCAAACCTGCGGACAACGGATGCAGCCCACTCCTCGACGAGGTCGTCCTCATCCTCCGGAGGTGGCCCCACATCGAGCTGATCGATGTAGGCCTTCCATGTCCCTGTCCAAGTATCGTCATCGTCAAGCGATCCGGAGTGCTCTCCAATGCGCATTGCCACCTTCCGCATGACTTCCGGCATCACCAGCGAGACAAACCAGTGATGATTTACCGCCGCCAGCGCAACAGGAAAGATGCTGCGCTCCACGAGAATGCATGGCTTGGCAGAGGCGTCTGCACTGGCCGGGGGCAGGTCCAGCTCCCATACTGGTCCGTTGAGATCCGTTGGGAAAATGTCAACAAGACTTCCACCCAGATTGCCTGACTCGTCGATGGGCCTGACGCCGTCCGCAAAGCCGATCAACCTCTTCTCACCAGGCATGTGAAACACAAATCTGAAGCGAACCGGCTTGTTGCGAACCAGCTCGTTGATGGGTCGGGCGGTCCTGCTGAAGTTCGATACCGTCCCCAACGCGAAGTATTGTTCGGAAGATCCTGACGTGGCGACGCAATTGATCAGCACTTCGGGCGCAATGCCGGCGGCTGTGAAGTCGAATCTCTCAAGCCAGAAGGTCCGATCAGACTTACCGTCGTCGCTGAGCCGCAGCGAGAAGTGGCGGCGATCAATCTCATTCAGGCCAGTAGGATTAGTTCTGCGCGATATCTGCTTCATCAGCAACCTCCTTGTACTTCACTCGCACTTCGAGCTGTCGGTTCTCATCGAATCCGCGCACGGCAATTGACGCGTCATCCTTGTTCATCCGGAATCTGAGCTCGTTGCCATCGACGGTCAAGTCCGTAACGCCACTGGCGTCGATGCTGAACCTTTTTTTGTCTTCGAGCCAGAAGTCTGCCGCATCCCAGAGTCTGAACGGGTCGCCATGGACCGTGGCATAGCCGGTTTCCACGCGGCATTCCAAGGGCACGAAGGTTGAGTCAGGCAGCGCATGCGCGCGGACCGTGAATCCGTCCTTCCCTGGCTTGAAGCTGACCGGCTTTGGCTGGGGAGCCGGAATATCAACAAGCTCGATATCGCCCGGCCTTTCCTTACTGCCAGCGTCGCCACTTGGCCCCTTTTTGACTTTGACAGCTTGAGCAGGATCCGCGAAGTAGACAGCCAGTGCTGTTTCATCTCGCTGCCCAACGGGCGCAACCAGTTGCACCAGTTTCGCAGCTGCGTTCCGAACGGCAGCAAGGAAGACGTTAGGCGTCATGTAGGCGTTCTTCACCTTCGGACGCTGGGCATTCCAGGTTCGATGTGTCGGCTCCTCCGCACACACGAGAAATTCGGATAGGTTCTGGTCATCGATGAAGGTGAGTGCCAGTACCGGCTGGGCTGCACGTACTGACTTCAACTTCTTCTCCCCATCAATAGCAAGATCCTGCCTGATGAAAAGTTCCTCACTCCGCTCCAGTTCTTCGTCAGACTGGAGGAACACTCGAAACGTCGTCGATTGGACCAATCCCTTCTTCGTTTTGATCGACAATGGAAGATCGACAACGATAGGATCCCCCAGCTCAAAGGAATTTTTAAGATTGGTCAGATCCGCGGATTCAAATGAAGACTCGTCGATTGCCTTGCCGTTGTGCCATCCATGCTTGGCACTTGCCAAGGCAGGCCGCTTGCTCTTTGCGGCCGCCATTCTGAGGAATTCTCTGAACGAAGCGCTTTGTCGACTGGCTTCAGCAAGTCCAGCTGAAGCCTCCGCTATTGAACTCTCATTGAGAACAGCGTCACCGACAGTGACTTCAAGTCGACCGCGGCTGATGGCAAAGAAGAACTCATTAACGACGGCGGTACGAATTCCCTCCTCTGTGAGGTTCTCCTGTGGCAAGGGAACGATAAAACTCGTTCCAGCCTCGTCCCCGCGGGAAAGTCCGAGCTCCTGCTTGAATGCCTCGATCAGCGATCTATCGACGATCGGAGTGCCTTGCTTGTCAGGATCCACCTCGCTTCCCCATCGGGCCTCCTTTGCCCAACGCTCTGTCTTGCCTTCCAAGCGGTAGTTACGCAGGAATCGACTGCAACCAAACAAGAGTTCCTTCCCATCTGACTTCCGCTTGGTCAGCGCGATCACGGTTCGCACCTCGCTTGCCAAGTAGAGCGTGATCTTGCCTTGTCCCGCACCACCATTGGCGCGAGCATGCTTCGCACCTTCGCCTTCTCTGAACCAGAATGCGTTCCAGTTCTCGCTTGAACCATCCACTGATGAATCTGTGTAGGCTCCTTCGAGGCCTGTCGTTCCAAAGTCTTCAATCAGAAGAAAGCGTGCTTTGCTTGGCAATGGCCCCTGCAGAAGCTGCCCAGCCTTTGCATGCTCCAACCAAAAACCAGAAAACAGGGCACTCGCGAGCTTGCTGCCTGCAAGGTCTATTTCAACAATGCGGTAGCTGACCTTAACTTGGTCCTCTACGGACGATCGAGCGTCTAGTGGATTCTGAAGCGTCTCACGAACGAGAATCTCAATGTTCGTACGCTCTTCAATCGAAAAATTATCATCGGAAATGCTTGAACCCGAATTTTCATTCGGATTGAGCATTCTGAACTGCCAAGCTGCCATGCCTACCCTTGTCCTTGCCTCATCCTGACAGAACAATTGATAGCAGCATAATTGGCCAACTTCAATAGAACAAATTACTCGCGAACCAGAAATTGAGACTGGACTTGATAACTCTAGCCGCCAGAGTCAATCCAGTAGCCGGACTCCGCTCAACGAGTTGGTCCTGCGAGACACATTTCGAGCGAGTTCCTGGCGATATGTGCAGCAGGCAAACCAACCAGTACGAACAGATCCCAGCTTAGGACTACCGAGCCGAGGTTAACCTCGGCCCAGAGGAAACAAGGCACTGATACAGTCAGGGCAAATCATATTCTTGGAGTAACGCCGCCCTTTTTAAGCATGTTAGCGGCAACCCGAAAGAGGTCTGGCATATCAAGCCTATTATCAGACCTGAATGAGACGACGCCAATTCTCTCCATTGCATGAAGAAGACGGCCATTCTTATCCGTCCCTCTAGGCAAACGAGGCGGGAAAGGAGGCATAAAACCAGCCGCCGGATCCCTTGATGCGCGCATAATTACGTCCACTGTGTTTGATTTTTCCCAACGCTCGTAGATCAGAGATGTCTCGCAGGGCACTCTCAAGCCCGCAAGCGGCGCCAGTGCCCTTTTAACCCAGCGATACTCAACTACTAGCTGATCCACACGAACTTTTGAGGCTTCACGAAGACCATGCCGCATACCCTCGGGTTGAATTACCAAGGTTGAATCCAAGTCGGAGACCTTCGCCGCTTCGGCGAAGAGCTTTATGAAACTTCTTGGAGTTACCTCACCTCTTGCATCGGCCAGATGCTTGTAAGGCCAGTCATACACTTTGCCCTTCTTATGGCCGTTTCCCATGTATTTTCCGGCCATTGCCTCCATGATCCTCTCCTGAAGGTCTTTGTCAAAAAGCAGCCGCCAAGTACGCCTCTTCTTGATTCGGTCGGCGACCGGTCTGGGGACCGTCCCACCTATGAGCTCAGAGAACTGCCTCTTCGCCTCTCCGGAGAACTCAGACATTCTCCAATAGAGGAGACCGTACAAGTCCGTGATGCTCCATTCAAGTTGGACACGCCCACTCCTAAGCTTGGGCATCTCCACAAATTCCAGCATCTCATCGTTCAACTGTTCAGGACGAATGAATACTTTGGTCTTTATCGCTTTGCATACACGCAGCGACCAGACCACTCGAAACAAGGCGTCCGTCAATGCTACCGATCTTTTCCAATCAGTCGACCAGGTGTCAAGAGCATCAAAAGTTACGAGAAGCACCTTGCCTGAGGCAGAAATTTTCCTATCAAGTACCGCAAGCTCGTGCTCTAGATCCTCTGGATCTTCAAAGTCACCCATCATTTTTTTGATGGTGGGCAAGTCCGCATCTGGATCAAGGAAAGATCGGGCAGCACGAATAACAACGACATTCCAAAGCAAGTATCCGATGGTAAGCTCCGCGCCCACCGGAACCCTAGCGTCCAAAACTTTTGCGGTAATGGCGTTCTTACCAGTGAATCCTGTATAGCCCGCCTTAACCTCCAGCCTTTCCAGTCCGATGTGTGGATAGACAGCTGCGGCAAAACTTCGAGTCGACTCTTGCTCAAGAACGCCCGCCCAAAAACTCTTACCGGTGCCACGAGCGCCCACTACTACGGGAGAATTGGGATCCAGCGCATTAGCGTGCTGATCAGGTGAAAAAACCTCCTCCACAGACGGTCTGTAATCACCAGCAGCATCATGATCAGAGGGCATGCGTGCCAATGCCATTTTCAGCTCACGATACATTCAAATCTCCCTTGGACCATAGTTTTCAAGCACCCTCTCAACCTCACCTACAAAAGGACCGTAGAGCTGCATGTGTGTAGAGAGCTGCAGCAGGTCTGGATTGAGCAGCGGATCAAAGGAGCGGTAGAGCTCGGACTCTGGAATGCTAACAAATGAGAGACCATCGACAAAGTCGCTCGCCTCTTCATCTGCCACATTGGAAACAGCATCTTGCTCGTCCGCCCAATCAACTTCAAACCCTTCGCCCATTGCTTCCAGATCCTCCCCCGAGGAAGAATCCTTTAAACCAAATAGCCTTTGTTTCAAAAGAAGTTCCACAGCATTTTTAAACGTCACATTCACTTCTGCGCCAGCAGACTTCGCCTCTACAAAATTGACGCGCCCCCAGAACTCATCATCTTTCGGTGTTCGTGCAGCGACGTGGGAGAAAAGAAAGTCATAGCCGAGCAACGTTTGTGGCTGATTTACTCCGAAGACAAATATTTCACCACCCAACCCCAAAATTGCTGATGCAGTAGTTTCATGCAGACCAGCTCGTGCGTCTACCAGGATAACGTCGTATCTCGAGTCCAACGAGTGGACTTCAATGAAATTCGAAATAGTCTCTGAGAGACCACTCCCAAGCTGCTCACTCGATGCCAAGTACGCACGCGCAATTTTGGAAAGCACATTTTCCGGACTCGTCATTGACGCCGTACCTACAACTGGCACAACATCAATCCGCCCTCGGCCTGCTGCAAGCCAAGACGGCCCTACGGTGTCGACAACAAAGCTGGTATCGACCTGCCCAATTGCTGTTTCAACGATGTAGTCAAGCAATCCATACTTGGGTGTCGTGTCCGGCGTCAACAACATGGTCCCTAGACCAGGCGCTTCAAAGTCCATATCGAGCGCAAGCACGCGACGTCCCGTGGAGGCCAAATGTGACGCGAGCACACAGAGCGCTGTCGTTCTGCCAACCCCGCCCTTGATACTAGCAAAGACAATGATAGGGACACTTCCAGCCTTGTTAACAGGCTTCTTTAGCCAGTCCTGTCCTGCCGCGCGACGCTCGATGAGCCAGACCTTGTTGCGATCCCCAGGGGCACCAAAGTCCAGTTCAACCTGTGTTGCGCCATCCCTCGCCCTCAACGCCTCGTCAAACAAGCGGTCAGGGGTGGATATTGCGTATTTCGGGCCATCAACATAGTTCGGAATCAGGCGCGCAACCTCTTCAGATGCGACATCAACTGACTCACTCCATGCCTCTTCTGAAATTATGAACGTCAGCTTCCCGGAAACATCTCTAAGAAAAACTCCCGATTCGATAAAATCCAATCCCATGCCATTAAACAGCACCTGCGCAAATTGCGGCAGCGCAGTGTCAAACGTAACCGTACTTTTTTTGATCATCGCTTAATTCCCGCCGTTGCCATTAACCGAGATGCAATTACAAACCAATCCTGCAACTCAGCGTCGGAGGTTGATCCGGTTACATAATATCGGCGATTTACGCTCCACCCTACAAGGACATCATTTTTTAAAAGTGAGTGCATGGAGGCACTGAGCGAACGCCCCTGCAGATGTTTCCTCGCAATCATTAGCAACTCCGGAAAGTGCCCGTGAGGAGCGGACGCGTCGGTTCGAAGAGTTTTTATTTTGTGGTTAATAGCACACTCTGCAGAGAAGCCTATCAAATGCCCTGCGTTGTCCTTTCTACCGGCCAGGCGAAGCGCTTCAGCATCCTTGAAGTGTCTGACGGCCGCAGACTCATAGTCATCCATCGAGTTTACTCCTGATCAACCGTCTAAATTTCAGCCTTCCAAAACTGCAAAAGGCGAGGACAACTCAGTCATCCTCGCCTTTGAGCATCTGATCGACTACGCGCAATCAAACCCCAACAGGATTAGCCTTCTCCGGATCAATCTTGTACTGCTTGATCGCCCGGGCCACATCCTTCGCGGTCATCTTCCCGTCCTTCGCCAGCGCCGCGATCGCGGCATGCGCGATGTAGTACCGGTCAACCTCAAAGAACCGGCGCAGGTTTGCACGCGTATCCGAACGGCCAAAGCCATCCGTACCCAGCACGGTGTACGACATCGGCACGAACGCACGGATCTGGTCCGCATACGCACGCACGTAGTCGGTGGCGGCAATCGCCGGGCCCTGGCGGCCTTCCAGCAGCTCGGTCACGTAGGCCTTGCGCTGCTCGCCTTCCGGATGCAGGCGGTTGGCACGTTCCACGTCGAAACCATCGCGACGCAGTTCGTTGAAGCTCGGGCAGCTCCAGATGTCGGCGGTCACGCCGAAGTCCTTGTCCAGCAGCTCGGCGGCGGCAATGGCTTCGCGCAGGATGGTGCCCGAACCCAGCAGCTGCACGCGCAGCTCGCCCTTCTTCGGCTTGCCGGCGTCGGTCAGCAGGTACATGCCCTTGACGATGCCTTCGGCCGCGCCTTCCGGCATTTCCGGGTGGGTGTAGTTCTCGTTCATCAGGGTGACGTAGTAGTACTCGTCCACCTGGTCTTCCATCATGCGCTTGGTGCCGTGCTGCAGGATCACCGTCACTTCGAAGCCGAAGGTCGGGTCGTAGCTGCGCACGTTCGGGATGCCACCGGCCACCAGATGGCTGAAGCCATCTTCGTGCTGCAGGCCTTCACCGTTCAGCGTGGTGCGGCCGGCGGTGCCACCCAGCAGGAAGCCGCGGGTACGCATGTCGGCGGCCTGCCAGGCGATGTCGCCCACGCGCTGGAAGCCGAACATCGAGTAGTAGATGTAGAACGGCAGCATCGGCACGTTGCTGACCGAATAGCTGGTACCGGCGGCCATCCACGAGCTGATCGCACCCGGCTCGCTGATGCCCTGCTGCAGCACCTGGCCGCTCTGGTCTTCGCGGTAGAACATCAGCTGGTCCGCATCGACCGGCTTGTACTTCTGGCCGAACGGCGCGTAGATGCCGATCTGGCGGAACAGGCCTTCCATGCCGAAGGTACGGGCTTCGTCGGCCACGATCGGCACGATGTGCGGGCCCAGTTCCTTGTCGCGCAGGGTGATGTTCAGGCTCTGCACGAAGGCCATGGTGGTGGAGTAGCTGCGCTCGCCGCTGCTCTTCAGCAGGCGCTCGTAGGCTTCCAGCTTCGGTGCCACGAAGGTCTTGTCGGCCTTGCGGCGGCGCTGCGGCAGGTAACCGCCCAGCGCGGCACGGCGTTCCTGCAGGTACTGCACTTCCGGCGAATCCGGGCCCGGGTGGTAGAACGGCACCTGGCCGTCGGCCAGCTGCGCGTCGGTCACCGGAATGTTGAAGCGGTCGCGGAAGTGGCGCACCGCTTCGTCGTCCAGCTTCTTGGTCTGGTGGGTCGGGTTCAGTGCCTCACCGGCGCTGCCCATGCCGTAACCCTTCACGGTCTTGGCCAGGATGACGGTCGGCATGCCCTTGGTGTTCACGGCCTGGTGGTAGGCGGCGTACACCTTGTGCGGGTCGTGGCCACCACGGTTCAGGCGCCAGATGTCGTCGTCGGAAAGGCCGGCGACCATCGCAGCGGTTTCCGGGTACTTGCCGAAGAAATGCTCGCGGGTATAGGCGCCGCCGAAGGCCTTGCAGTTCTGGTATTCGCCGTCGACGGTTTCCATCATCAGCTTCTTCAGGACGCCGTTGGTGTCCTTGGCCAGCAGGGCATCCCAGTAACCGCCCCACAGCAGCTTGATCACGTTCCAGCCGCCGCCACGGAACACGCCTTCCAGTTCCTGGATGATCTTGCCGTTGCCGCGCACCGGGCCGTCCAGGCGCTGCAGGTTGCAGTTCACCACGAAGATCAGGTTGTCCAGGCCTTCACGGCCGGCCAGGGCGATGGCACCCAGGGTTTCCGGCTCGTCGCTCTCGCCGTCGCCGATGAAGCACCACACCTTGCGGTCGGACTTCTCGATCAGGCCACGGTTTTCCAGGTAGCGCATGAACTGCGCCTGGTAGATGGCGGCCAGCGGGCCCAGGCCCATCGACACGGTCGGGGTCTGCCAGTAGTCCGGCATCAGCCACGGGTGCGGGTACGAGGACAGGCCACCGCCGTCCACTTCCATGCGGAACTTGTCCAGCTGCTCTTCGCTGATGCGGCCTTCCAGGAAGGAACGCGCGTAGATGCCCGGGGCGCTGTGGCCCTGGATGAACAGCAGGTCGCCCGGGTGGTTCTCGCTCGGGGCGCGCCAGAAGTGGTTGAAGCCCACGTCGTACAGGGTGGCGCCGGAGGCGAACGAGGCGATGTGGCCGCCCAGGTCACCCGGCTTGCGGTTGGCGCGCACCACCGTGGCCATCGCGTTCCAGCGGATGATCGAACGGATGCGCCATTCCAGCTCGGCGTTGCCCGGGCTCTTGGCCTCGAACTGCGGTTCGATGGTATTGACGTATTCGGTGGTGGGAGAGAACGGCAGGTAGGCGCCCGAACGACGGGTCAGTTCCACCATGCCTTCCAGCAGCTGATGCGCGCGCTCGGAGCCCTCGACATCAATAACGGCCTTCAACGACTCGATCCACTCCTGGGTTTCCACAGGATTCGGGTCGTTGTTCAGCACCTCGTTCAACCAGTTCATTAGCGCTCCCATAACCGCACGCACGCGCGCGACTGTTGTATAGATTTCTAGACCGCAAAGTGTAGCGCACCAAGGGCTTTCGTCACTTGGCTACGCAGGCGTATGGATGCATGCGGCCAGTGTCCGCAAGGCATGTCCCGCCCTGTCCAGCAGCAGGACAGGCCCCTGTTTCCGGCCGCTACGGCCTCTTGCGGCCGGCGCCCCGCTGTCGCATCAGGCCCGCTGCGTCCATGCGCAGGACGCAGTGTTACTACTGCCGATGACGCTTCTGGGGCAGGTTTGGTGTCGGGGGCGGCCGCTTCCGGCGCCGGGCACTGAACCAGCGGCAACATGCCGCATCCGGCACTGGAAGTGCGCCGCTGGCGGCCGCAGGGTAGAGACCGAGTGCTGGCCCCAAGGCCCCGCTCCCTTCCACAGTTGCTGCCGGGGCGCCCTGCAAAGGGCGCCCCGTTTCTGCGCGCGCCGCCCGCCGTGGCCCAAAACAGACCCGCTTGTGGCCGGATCGAGTGTTGTCGCTTTCGACATATCGATATATCGTTTGCAAACTCGTTTACCGATATATCGAAATGAGCCGTACCGCTTCTGCCAGAGCCCGTTCCACCGATCCGGATGTGCCGCGCCGCAACGGCCAGCCGCGCGTCCTCAGCCGCGGCGACCTGCGCCTGCTGGTGCTGGCCCTGATCGGCGAGCAGCCGCGCCATGGCTACGAGCTGATGCAGCTGATCAGCAACCAGTTCATGCAGGCCTACACGCCCAGCGCCGGCACCATGTACCCGCTGCTGGCCAGCTTCGAGCAGGCCGGCTGGATCGAGGCCGAGGAAGTGGATGGCAAGCGGATCTTCCGCATCACCGCTGCCGGCGAGTTCGAGCTGAAGGTGCAGCGCACCCAGGTACGCCTGGCGCAGCGGCGTGCCTTCGACCGCGCCCGCGAGATCACCAAGGCTTCGCTGCCGCCGCCGCTGGCCACTGCCCTGCGCGAGTTCAAGCGGGCGCTGGTGCATCACCACGGCCGCTGGGCCGAGGGCGAGGCGGACGAAGTGGCGGCGCTGCTGACGCGGGCCTCGGCCCTGCTCAACGGTGCCACCGGCAGCGAGAGCCCACCGTTTTCAACGACCCAGCCAGACTGAATCCAGCCAGGTCTCCCCCATGCCGCGCGCCCCCGCGCGACACCTTTACAGGTAACCCCCATGACCGAACACAACAACACGCGCCTGCGCCTGGATGTGCGCTTCCGTGAACTGACCGTGCTGCGCACCGAAGAGGTCACCCCGCACATGCGCCGCATCGTGCTGGGTGGCGACGACCTGGCCGGCTTCGATTCGCCCGGCGCCGACGACCACATCAAGCTGTTCTTCCCCAACGCTGCGGGCGAGATGGTGCTGCCGGTGCTGACCGCTGAAGGCCGCAGTTACCCGGCCGGCAAGGAGCCTTCGCCGTCGCGCGACTACACCCCGCGGTGGTGGGACCACGAGACCGGCGAGCTGGCCATCGACTTCGTGCTGCACGACCAGGGCGTGGCCGGGCCGTGGGCCGAGCGCGCACAGCCCGGCGACACGCTGGTGATCGGCGGTCCGCGCGGCTCGTTCGTGGTGGCCGACAGCTACGACGCCTACGTGCTGATCGGCGATGAGACCGCGCTGCCGGCCATCGCCCGCTGGCTGGACGTGCTGCCGGACGGTGCCGAGGTGCAGGCCTTCATTGAAGTGCGCGACGAGGACGAGCGCCAGGACCTGCCGCAGTACGAGAACGTGCGCATCCACTGGCTGGAGCGCAACGGCTTCCCGGCGGCCAGCAGTACGCTGCTGGAAGACATGCTGACCGACTTCGAGGCCCCGGACGGCGATGTCTTCTACTGGATCGCCACCGAATCGCGCCGCGCGCGGATGATGCGCAAGTTCATCGAAGGCCACCTGGGCGTGCCGCGCGACTGGATTCGTTCCACCGGCTACTGGAAGGCGCACCCGGACGAAACCGACGGCGATTGACCGGGCAGCCGGTGGGTGCGGACCCTGCTTGGTGGGTGCGGACCGTTGGTCCGCACACCTTTGACCATGTAGAGCCGAGCCCATGCTCGGCTGCTTTTCGCTCCACCCTCGCGTTACGCGCGATGAGCCGAGCGTGGGCTCGGCTCTACAGGGGTCATCGGCGGCCATGCACATTCCCTGGTGGGTGCGGACCGTTGGTCCGCACGCTTTTTGTGTAGAGCCGAGCCCATGCTCGGCTGCTCTTCGTTCCGCGATCGGCGAACCCTCGCGCTGCGCGCGATAAGCCGAGCGTGGGCTCGGCTCTACAGGGGTCATCGGCGGCCATGCACATTCCCTGGTGGGTGCGGCCCGTTGGTCCGCACGCCTTTGACTGTGTAGAGCCGAGCCCATGCTCGGCTGCTCTTCGTTCCGCGATCGGCGAACCCTCGCGCTGCGCGCGTTGAGCCGAGCGTGGGCTCGGCTCTACAGGTATTCCGCCGCCCGGTTCAACGCATCAGCCGCCAAGCAATGCGACAATCGCGCTCCTTTCCTGCAGCAACGAGGCCCACATGGCCAAACTGACCCTGGCCAGCGTGGATGCGCTGCGTACCCGCTTCACCGATGACGCCGCCTGCGACGCGGCCCTGGCCGCCTTCGCCGATACCGCTGCACTGCGCGCGCCGCTGCGCGACCTGGTGGAGGCACAGCACCGCTACCTGCAGGCCGAATTCGAAGTGGCGCAGGTGGCCGACGTGCTGCGCCGCGACCAGAAGTACGCGCCGGTGGGTCGGCCTTCGATCAACATCGTGCAGCTACGCAAGCAGCAGGCTGCCACCAAGCAGGCGGCGTTGATCGCCCGCCAGGTGGTGGCGCAGGCCGCGCAGACGTTCGTGCGGGTGAGCGGGCTGGCGGTGAAGGCCAAGCAGAGCCCGAGCGAAGCGTGCGTGGCATGGTTGGGCGCGTTGCGCTGAGGGATCGTGCGGACCAACGGTCCGCACCCACCAGATGCCGGTTGGCACCTACCGGGTAGTGCCGGCCACTGGCCGGCAACCCCATCGGCATCGGGCACCTCGCATGCAGAGCCCAAAAAGAAGGCCCGCTTTTCAGCGGGCCTTCTGCCTTCTCACGACGAGTGAGTGGGGTGCATCAGGCCGCCGGCTTTTCGCCGGTGGCTTCGGTGGTGATGCGGATCTTCACTTCATCGCTGACGTTCGGGGCATACGCGCCGACGCCGAAATCGCTGCGCTTCAGGGTGGTGGTGGCATCGAAGCCAGCCGCCGGAACCTTGGCCATCGGGTGCTCGCCGCCGCCGTTGACGGTGACGTCCAGGGTGACCGGCTTGGTGATGCCCTTGATGGTCAGGTCGCCGGTGACGGTCAGCTTGTTGGTGCCGGCCGCTTCCACCTTGGTGCTCTTGAAGGTGGCATCGGCGAACTTGGCGGCGTCGAAGAAGTCGGCGCTCTTCAGGTGCTCGTCGAACTTGGCGGTGAAGCTGTTCAGGCCGCTCAGCGGCAGCTTCACTTCCACGGTGGACTTGGTCACGTCTTCGGCGTTGTACACCAGGGTGCCTTCGACGTTGCCGAAGTGCGCGCTCGGGTTGGAGAAGCCGAAGTGGCTCCACTGCGCCAGCACGTCGGTGTGGCTCGGGTCCAGCTTGTAGGTGCCCGAGGCGATCTTGATCGCTTCGGCGGCCGGCGCGGCAGCGGCGGCATCGGCGGCCGGGGTGGCGGCCTGCTCGGTGGTGGCCGGGGCGGCGGCATCGGCAGCCGGGGCAGCGGTGTCGGCCGGCTTGGAGCAGGCGGCGATGGCCAGGGTCAGGGCCAGCGGCAGCAGCAGTTTACGGGTGGCGCTCATCTGAGGAACTCTCCGGATCGTAGGGTGGGTACACGGTGCAGCAATGGCCCGCCGCGGAACAGCGGGCCCGAAACCGATACAGCGACTTACGCGATGCGCGCCGCTTCGTCGAACGACAGGCGCGGCAGGCGCGGGAACAGGCCCGCCGGATCACCGTAACCCAGGTTGACCAGGAAATTCGACTTGATGGAGGTGCCGGCGAAGAAGGCTTCGTCGACCTTGGCCGGGTCGAAGCCGGACATCGGGCCGGCATCCAGGCCCAGCGCGCGCGCAGCCAGGATCAGGTAGGCGCCCTGCAGGCTGCCGTTGCGGATGGCGGCTTCGTGGCGGCCTTCCTGCGGGCCATCGAACCAGGCCTTGGCATCGGTGTGCGGGAACAGGTACGGCAGCTTCTCGTGGAAGTCCAGGTCGAAACCGATGATGACGGTGACCGGCGCAGCCATGGTCTTGGCCAGGTTGCCTTCGGACAGCGCCGGGGCCAGCTTGTCCTTGGCCTCCTTCGAGGTGACGAAGACGAAGCGCGCCGGCGTGGTGTTGGCCGCGGTGGGGCCCCACTTCACCAGGTCGTACAGTTCCTTCAGCAGGCTCTCGGGGACCGGCTTGTCGAGGAAGGCGTTCTGGGTGCGGGCCGTACGGAACAGCTGGTCAAGGGCGGCGGCGTCGAGCGCGTGGGACATCGGTGGATCTCCAGGGCGGCGAAAGGAAGTCAGTGCCCGCGGGCGGCGCGGGGCGAAACGACGAGCCGCAGTGTAGAGTGTCGCGACTGTTGCAACACCCAGCAGGGCTGAAACGAATTAATGCCAATGGTGAAACGATCGAGCGCGCCATGGACGGTCACCGACGGCCGTGCGGGCAATGTCCGCCAAGCGGTCGCGCTGGCCTCGGCACTGCGCCAGGGCACCCACCGACCGCTGCTCCTGCAACCGCGCGCGCCCTGGCGCTGGCTGTCGCCGCGGCGCCTGCCCGGCGATGTCAACGGCTACGGCGAGGCCTTTGCGTCACTGGCCAACGAGGCGCCGGCGCTGGCCATCGGCTGCGGGCGCCAGGCCGCAGGCGCGCTGCGCGTGCTGCGCGCACGCGGCAGCCAGGTGGTGCAGATCCTCGACCCGCGCATCAGCGCCCGCCATTGGGACGTGGTGGTGGTGCCCGAACACGATGCCCTGCGTGGCAGCAACGTGCTCACCCTGCTCGGCAGCCTCAACCCGGTGGACGACGACTGGCTGGCCTGGGGCCGCGCCGCGTTCGCCGGCTTCAGTACCCTGCCTGGCCCGCGCACGGCGCTGCTGGTGGGCGGGCCGACGCCGCTGGCACCGTGGGACGAGAACGCGATGGTCGGCGTATTCCAGGCGCTGGCCGAGCAGATCCGCAATGAAGGCGGCAGCCTGCTGGCAACCACCTCGCGACGCACGCCGCCGGCCCTGGCCGAGATCCTGCGCGCGAAGTTCGCCAACCTACCGCACGTGATCTGGGGCGATGGTGGCGACGGTACCAATCCCTATGGCGGCCTGCTCGGCTGGGCCAACCGCGTGGTGGTCTCGCCCGATTCGGTGAACCTGCTCTCTGAAGCCTGCGCCACGCGCATGCCGGTGATGGTGGCGCTGGCCGAGACCGCGCAGGGCCGGCTGGCCCGCTTCCAGCAGCAGCTGCGCGAGCGCGGGCGCTTGCAGCCGCACTGGCTGGACTGGCAGTACGACCGCATCGAGCCACTGCGCGAAACCGCGCGCGTGGCGGCGGAAGTAAAGCAGCGCCTGGCATTGGGGTAGTGCCGGCCCTGGCCGGCAACGCTGTGCGCATTACCGAACACCTGACGTTGCCGGCCAGCGGCCGGCACTACCCGGGTGCGCAGCGTTTTCTGAACATTTCGACCCGGCACCACGGTTACAGTCCAAGGCCCCCCGTTGGACTGAACATCTACATGCGTACCCTGCTCCTGCTGCCCTTGGCCCTGCTCGCCGCGTGTTCGACCGCGCCCACCGAGCTGGACCCGATCTCCTATCAGTGCCAGCAGCAGCTGGACGCGTACCGCGAGCAGCCGGCGCTGCGCGATCCGAAGACGGGCGAGCGCCCGCCGCTGCCGATCGCCCCGATCAGCGATGCCTGCGACAGGGAACTCCAGCGCAAGGGCGTGGATCGCCCGCTGCGCTGAGCAGCGTATGATCGGCGCGCGGGCCTGCCCGCCGCTGAAGGTACCGACATGGATCGTTTTGCCCGCCTGCCCCGTGCCGCGCTGCTGATCGCCAGCCTGCTGGCGACCGCACCGGCCTGGGCCGACAGCACCGCCTGCCGCGAGCGCTACCCGAGCGTGGCCTCGCAGGCGGCGATGCTGGACGTGGCCTGGACCACCGCCGAACGCCTGGACGCGCTGCCCGATGTGGACGTGGTGGTGGCCGCGCGCGGTGGCCAGGACCTGAGCCGCTACGGCCTGCGCCACAGCCACCTGGCCTTCCTGCTGCGCGAGGACGACGGCCGCTGGCGCGCGATGCACCTGCTCAACCGCTGCAAGACCGACCGCTCGCAGCTGTACCACGAAGGGCTGGGCAACTTCGTCGGCGAGAGCGGCGGCCATACCGACCTGCGCATCGGCGTGCCGTCGGCACCGTTGCGTGCAGCGCTGCGCGCGATGCTGGTGCCCCCCTCGATCCAGCCCAAGGCGCTGCACGAAGCGAAGTACAACGTGGTCGCCTACCCGTTCGCCACCGACTACCAGAACTCCAACCAGTGGGTGCTGGAGGTGCTGGCAGCGGCGATGGCGCAGGCCGAAGGCGCGCCGGCCATCGTCAAGCGCGAACAGGCACAGCAGTGGCTGCGCCAGCGCAAGTACCAGCCCAGCCTGCTGCACATCGGCCTTGGCAAGCGCGTAGGTGCGCGCCTGTTCGTAGCCAACGCCACCACCACCGACCATCCAGCCGGCGAACGCATCTCCGGCAACTATTCGGTGGTGACGGTGGAATCGGTGTTCGACTTCCTGCACCAGCGCAGCCAGCTGCAGCAGGAACTGGTGATCCCCCATGTGCCGGTGGCCGGTGCCACTGCCTCCACGCCCTGAATCCGCAAGGAGAACGACATGCGTCCGCTGCTTACCTCTGTGTTGTCGATGGTGATCGTCACCGGCCTGGCCTGGTCCACGGCCGCCCACGCCGAACGCCGCATCGTGATCATCCACGACCCGGGTCCGCAGGGACCAAGCCTGGAAATGTCCACGCAGATGGTAGCCTCGGCCCGCGCTGCAGCGGCCAAGGAAGCGCAGGATGCCGCCGACGCCGGCCAGCCGCTGGCCCGCCCGCAGCAGATCAAGCTGCCGCAGATGGAGGTGAGTGCCATCTCCACTACCGTGGATGGCCGCCGCGAAGTGCTGCTGCGTGATGCCAACGATCCGCAGAACACCGCATCGATGCAGTATCCGCGCGGCGTCGGCGACCCGGCCGTGCAGTTCACCGTGGGCCAGACCGTGAATTTCGAGCCAACCGGCAACGACCAGGGCTGGCAGCTGAAGGACAACCAGGGCCGCCCGCTGGAGTACCTGCCCGAGGCCACCGGCCCGCGCGATATCTTCGATACCCGGCGCTGAGCCGCCGTCTCCCCCCTGACCAGGAGGTCTCCATGTTCCGTTGCCTGCGCGTTCCCGCTTCTGCATTGCTGCTCTCCGCGCTGCTGGTGCCCACCGTCCATGCCGGCGCCGCGCCGCAGTTGAACAGCAGCGAGGCCAGCGTGCTGATCACCTCACTGATCGTGGTCTCGGTGCCGCTCGCTGCATCGGCGGGCCTGTCCGAACTGTCCAAGGCGCCGTTCAAGGCCAGCGAACGCAATGGCAGGGTGGCCCGCACCAAGGCGGTGCCGCTGCCGCCGATGGAAGTGAAAAAGGTGGAGACCACGGCGGCGGGCGAGCGCCAGGTGCAGCTGCAGGTGCCCGGCAAGGCCGATCAGACCGCCACCCTGCGCTGGCCGGCGCGCGTACATGAAGACCAGACGGCGGCCTTCGTGGTCGGCCAGCGGGTGCATTTCGAGCCCACCGAGGCCGGTGCCGGCTGGACCGTGAAGAGCGCGCAGGGCCAGGCCCTGGCTTACGTCCCCACCGCCTACGCCGCCGGTGACGTGATGAGTGAAGCGCTGTAAAGCTGAACGACCGTTTTTGGTTTTGCCACGGCCCGGGCGGATAATGGGTGATCCCCTTTCTCCCCCTGGCTCGCCATGTCCGTGCGTCCTGCCCCTCTGTTTGCCCCGCTGACCCCGCGCGCCCTGGTGCTGGCGGTACTGGCGATGGGCGCGGTGGTGCTGCTGTCCAACGTGCTGGTGCAGTACCCGATCAACGACTGGCTGACCTGGGGTGCCTTCAGTTATCCGGTCGCGTTCCTGGTCAGCAACCTGATCAACCGCCGCTTCGGTCCGGGCCCGGCGCGCCGCGTGGCGTGGATCGGCTTCGCGGTGGCGGTGTTGTTGTCGATCTGGGTGGCCACCCCGCGCATCGCCATTGCCTCCTGCTCGGCGTTCATCGTGGCCCAGCTGCTGGACATCACCGTGTTCGACCGCCTGCGCCGTGGCAGCTGGTGGCGCGCACCGATGGTGGCCACCACCTGCAGCGCGACGGTGGATACCACCATTTTCTGGTCGATCGCGTTTGCCGGCTCCGCGCTGCCGTGGGTGAGCTGGGCCGCCGGCGACCTGGCAGTGAAGCTGGCGATCGGCGTCTGCCTGCTGGCCCCGTTCCGCGCGTTGTTGTGGAAGATGGCGCCGCTGCGCGCGGCCAGCTGACCGCCATTGCCCTGGTAGGTGCCAACCTTGGATGGCACATGAGCACGGTCGGCACCTACCAACAGCGGATCATCCCCGGGTAATTGTTCTAATGGGTGCACCCATCACCCGAACGGCAACGCCGCCGCTCTGCACGCCGCCGTAATCGCCGCACACGCGTCTTCAATCGCGGGCGTGGTCGGTGCCAGCCGCGGGCGCCGGTCCAGCGTGCAGGCCAGGCCTACGTCGAGCAGCGTGGCATGCGCGGTATGCAGTGCCTGCGCGGTGGCACCGGGCAGGAAGCCCGCAACCGCCAGCGCATCGATCAACGACGGTGTATCGCGCGGCTGCAGCAGCGCAGGATGCTGCGCACTACGCGCCAGCACGCCGGTCTGCAGCAGGAACTCCAGGTCCACCACGCCACCGGCACCCTGCTTCAGGTCCAGTCGCGCAGCATCGCTGCGGTCCAGTTCGGTGCGCATGCGGCCACGCATCTTCAACACATCGGCATACAGCGTGGCCGGATCGCGTTCGCGGCCAAGCGTCTGTGCACGCACCTGTTCGAAATCGGCCAGCAGGCTGGCATCACCGGCCACGCCGCGTGCACGTACCAGGGCCTGGTGTTCCCAGGTCCACGCGCGTTCGCGCTGGTATTCGGTGTAGCTGGCCAACGAAGACACCAGTGAACCCTTGCCGCCATCCGGGCGCAGGCGCACGTCGATGTCGTACAGACGGCCGGCGGCGGTGACCGCACCGAGCAGCGCCATCACCTTCTGCGCCAGCCGCGCATACCAGCGCCCCGGTTCCAGCGGACGTGCGCCATCGCTGGCCTCCACGCCGGCCGGATTGTCGTGCAGGAATACCAGGTCCAGGTCGGAACCGAAGCCCAGCTCAAGCCCTCCGAGGCTGCCGTAGCCGATGATCGCGAAGCGCCCACCGGGAATCACGCCGTGTGCCGCGCGCATGTCCGCTTCGGCCATCGCCAGCACGGTGGTGACCACCGCCTGGGCCAGCTCGGCCAGTTGCCGCGTGCTGTCCACTGCGCCCTGGCGACCGTCCAGCGTGGCCATCGCCATGCGGAAGCTGAGCGCCAGCCGAGTCTCGTTGAGCCAGCGCAGTGCGGATTCGGGGTCTTCCACCGCCAGCACCTGCTGGCACTCGGCCAGCATGCCGGCCGCATCGGGCATCGGCCCGGACACGCGCACGTCCAGCAGTTCGTCCAGCAGCAGCGGGTACGCGGCCAGCCGCTCGGCCAGCAGCGCGCTGCGCGCCAGCACATCCACCAGCCGCGCCAACGCGCTCGGTTGTTCGTCCAGCAGCGCGAGATAGCTGGTCCGGCGCAGCACCGCCTGCAGCAGGCCAAGCACGCGCTTGAGCGCGGCATCGGGTTGCGGCGAGCGCGTGGCCGCATGCAGCAGCGCCGGCAGTACGCGATCCAGCCGTGCACGCGCCGCATCGGATAACGACTTCACGCCGGTGCCCTGGGCGAAGTCACGCAATGACTGGTCGGCGCCATTGGCATCGAGGAAACCGGCTTCCGCCAACAACGGCGCGTTGCTGCCCTCGGGCAGGCTGCGCCAGTAGTTGGCCAGCGCGTCGGGCGCGGCCTGGCCCTTGCGCGGGGCCAGCAGCGCGGCGAATTCGGTGCTGACCCGCTGCTGCTGTTCGGCCAGTGCCGCGCGCAGTACCTCCCAATCCGGGTAGCCGAGGCCGATGGCAATGCGCGCGCGGTCCAGCGCGTCGCTGGGCAGCACGTGGGTCTGCGCGTCGCGCAGCATCTGCAGGCGGTTCTCCAGCCGGCGCAGGAACAGGTAGGCCTCACGCAGCGCGCTGCCATCCTCGGGCGCGATCTGCCCCGCGGCCACCAGCGCGTCCAGTGCCACCAGCAGGCGGCGCTCGCGCAGCGCCGGCTCACGGCCACCGCGGATCAGCTGCAGCGCCTGGCACAGGAACTCGATTTCGCGGATGCCACCGGCGCCGCGCTTGATGTCTTCGTGCAGCTCGCGGCGCGCGACTTCGGCGGTGATCGCCGCCTTCATCTCGCGCAGGCCGTCGAGCGCGGTGAAATCGAGGTAGCGGCGGTACACGAACGGGCGCAGGGTCTGCAGCCACGCCTCACCGGCGGCGATGTCGCCGGCTACCGCGCGCGCCTTCAGCCATGCGTAGCGCTCCCAGTCGCGGCCTTCGCGCTGGAAATACTGGTCCATCGCCGCGAACGACAGCGCGACGCGGCCGGCGCTGCCGAACGGCCGCAGGCGCAGGTCAACGCGGTGGCTGAAGCCATCGACGGTGGTTTCGTCCAGCAGCTTGGCCAGGCGCTGGCCGAGGCGGGCGAAATACTCTTCGGCGGCCAGCGCGCGCGGGCCGTCGGATTCGCCGCCGTGCGGGTAGGCGTAGACCAGGTCGATATCGGAACTGAAGTTGAGCTCGCCGCCGCCGAGCTTGCCGAGGCCGAACACCACCAGCTGCTGCGCGGCGCCTTCGCCATCGCGGACCACACCGTGGCGCTGGGCGAATTCCTGCTGCAGCGCGTCCAGCGCCAGCCGCAGGCAGTCCTCGGCCAGGGTGGTGGCGCCAGCCAGCGTCTGCGCCACGTCGTCCAGCCCAGCCAGGTCGCGCCAGATCAGCCGCGTCGACATGGCAGTACGCCAGCGCCGGATCTGCGCCGGCCAGTCGCTGGGCTGCAGCGGATCGAGCACCGGTGGTGGGATCGGCGGGCAGCCGGGGGTAGCCAGCTGCGCCAGCAGCGCCGGTTGCCGCACCAGGGTGTCCAGCGCGAAGTCGCTGGCCACCGCCAGTCGGGTCAGCAGCGGCAGCAGTTCGGCAGGAACGGGCTCGGGCAGGACCTGGGCCAGGCGCGCCAGGGCGCGGTCGACAAGGGGCTGCAGGGAGGCGGGCAGGTCAGCGGGGGCGAGGGTCATGGGCGGATTGTATCGACCCGGTCGGGACGCGACGGACCCGGTAGTGCCGGCCGCTGGCCGGCAGATCCCATGATCCTGCCGAAGGTTGCTGCAGTTGCCGGCCAGCGGCCGGCACTACCGATAATGGAGGCCGCGCATTCATACTGGGCGACAGGCAATAAAAAAGCCCGCTTGCAGCGAACTGCCAGCGGGCTCTGCTCCCTCCCCCACGTCGGGATGCAGGGCCATCGTGCGGGCTGCGAAAGCACTTTGCACGCTGCACTGCAAAACAGAACCGATGGGTATGGGTGAGCCCCTTGGGGGAAAAGCCATTCCACGAAGGTAGAACCCCCCGTACGGATGAGGATGGCCGATAATCGGGATTCCCCCCAGAAACACTGTCGTCATGTCTGTTGATCGCATCGCCAACGCGCGTCTTCGTGACCGCGTGGTCTCCGCCGAGGCCGCAGCCGCGCTGATCCAGCCCGGTGAAACCGTGGCCATGAGCGGCTTTACCGGCTCCGGGTATCCCAAGGCCGTTCCCGTGGAACTGGCCCGCCGCATCGAAGCGGTGCACGCCCAGGGCAATCCCTTCCAGATCAAGCTGATGACCGGCGCGTCGACCGCGCCGGAACTCGATGGCGCGCTGGCCAAGGCCGATGGCATCGCCATGCGCATGCCGTTCCAGAGCGACCCGGACGCGCGCAACCGTATCAACGAGGGCAAGCTGGATTACATCGACATCCACCTCAGCCACGTTGCCCAGCACGTGTGGTTCGGTTTCTACGGCGAGATCGACACCGCCGTGATCGAAGTCTCGGCCATCCGCGAGGACGGTTCGCTGGTGCCCTCCACTTCGGTCGGCAACAACAAGACCTGGCTGGACCTGGCCAGGAAGGTGATCGTCGAGGTCAACGAATGGCAGCCGGCCGGCGTTGACGGCATGCACGACATCTACTACGGCACCGCGCTGCCGCCGCACCGCAAGCCGATTCCGCTGGTGAACGCCAACGACCGCATCGGCGACACCGCGCTGCGCTGCGACCCGGACAAGATCGTGGCCGTGGTGCGCACCAACGGCCCGGACCGCAACAGCCCGTTCAGCCCGATCGATGCAACCAGCGAACAGATCGCTTCGCACCTGATCGAGTTCCTCAAGCACGAGGTGAAGAAGGGCCGCCTGCCGCCGAACCTGCTGCCGCTGCAGTCGGGCGTGGGCAACATCCCCAATGCCGTGCTGGCAGGCTTGGCCAAGAGCGGTTTCCGCGACCTGGCCGCGTTCACCGAAGTGATCCAGGACGGCATGCTCGACCTGCTGCGCGATGGCGTGCTGAGCTACGCCTCGTGCACCGGCTTCGCGCTGAGTCCGCAGGCCAACGAGACGTTCAAGGAGAACATCGATTTCTACCGCGAGCGCATCATCATGCGTACGCAGGAAATCTCCAACCATCCGGAACTGGTGCGCCGCCTGGGCTGCATCGGCATGAACGGCATGATCGAGGTGGACATCTACGGCAACGTCAATTCGACGCACGTGATGGGCACGCGCATCATGAACGGCATCGGCGGTTCGGGTGACTTTGCCCGCAATGGTTTCCTGTCAGCGTTCCTGAGCCCGTCCACCGCCAAGAACGGCACCATCTCGGCGATCGTGCCGATGGCCAGCCATGTCGATCACACCGAGCACGATGTGTCGGTGATCGTCACCGAACAGGGCCTGGCCGACCTGCGCGGGCTGACCCCGCGCAAGCGCGCGCAGGTGCTGATCGACAACTGCGCGCACCCGGATTTCCGCCCGCAGTTGCAGGATTACTTCGACCGTGCCAGCCGCGAAAGCTACGGCAAGCACACCCCGCACCTGCTGCCGGAAGCGCTGTCGTGGCACGAGCGCTGGCTGGATACGGGCACGATGAAGGGCTGACCCCGGGTCCGGACATCGGGTAGAGCCGGCCGCTGGCCGGCTTCCCTACAGCCGGCCAGCGGCCGGCTCTACCTCACGCGGTGCGCCCGGCCAGCGGCCGGCTCTACCTTCACGCGGTGCGCAGCGCCGCCAGCGATTCGGCCTGCAGCCGCTCGTAGATCTCGAACTCGTCGTTCACCGCCACGCCCAATGCCTGCTCGAAGGCCTCGCGGTTGGCATGCGCGGCATAGGCGCGCTGTTCTTCGCCACCCAGGTTCGACTGGAAAATGCCTGCGGCGCTGACCGGCAGGAAATCCTCGTAGACGATCGGGTCAGCCGTCGCCAGGCCGGCGGCCACCAGCACTTCAGCGGGAAGATCGGCCACGCGCTCCGGCGCGGCGCGGCCGGCGTCGGTCAGCTGGTAGCGGTAATACCCCAGGCCTTCCTGGCGCAGCGTGTCATGGTCATCCGGGAAGCTGGCGAACACCGCCTGCAGGCGCTGGCCGTAGTCGCCGCCGGTGCTGCCTTCGCCACCGGCGTCGCGGGCCTGCGACAACAGTTGGTCGTACAGCGCGCGGCCCTTCGGGGTCAGCGCCAGGCCGCGTTGTTCGATCTCGCCGAAGCGCGCGGTATGCGTGCCGGCGTCACCACCTTCGGCATCCGGGAAATGAACGGCTTCTTCCAGCGCCTTGAAGCTGGTCTGGCGCAGCAGGATCGGGCAGGCACGGCGCGGCGGACCTTCGATGACCGCCTTGGCCGCCATGCCGTGCTCGATCATTGCCGCCTGCGCCGCGTCGATGTCCAGCGTGCGCGGGGTCAGGTGGTTGATGTGCGGGCCACGGAAGCTGACCACGTCGGCCACCAGCCGGTGCGCGTTGTGCAGCGCGCGGTAGGTCGGCAGGTCGACCGTGGCGTCACCATGCCAGCGGAAGGTTTCCAGTGCTTCATCGACGAAGCGCTCGGCATCGGCCTGCGACAGGCCGCCGTCACGCTCGGCCTGCTCGATCAGTGCCAGTGCGCCGTCGGTAAAGATGCGGCGGCGTGACAGGATCTTCGCCGACTCGGCACGCAGCGCTTCATCTTCGATCAGTTCCAGGCGCAGCAGCGAGGTGAACACGCGGAACGGATTCTGTGCCAGCGCCGCGCCGGTGAGTGGGCGGAACGCGGTGGAGTGCACCGGCACGCCGGCCACCGACAGGTCGTAGTAGCCGACGGGGTACATGCCCATCACCGCGAACAGGCGGCGCAGCGTCGCCAGCTCCTGCGCGGTGCCGACGCGGATCGCGCCATGACGCTCTTCATCCAGCCGCGCACGCTCGTCGTTGCGCTGCAGCTGCGCGGCCAGCGCCGGGTCATGGGCAAGCACCTGCGCGTTGATCCGCTCCACCAGTTCCACCAGCGTGCCGTACAGCGGCACTTCGGTGCGGTACATGCGGGACATGGCCTGCGCAAACAGGCGGCGGATCACATCAGGCGAAACGAAAGAGGCGCTCATCAGTCACTCGATTACGGGAACGGGGAACAGCTCGGACCCGTATTGTCGCCGGAGCGCCCGGCGGCGGCGATACGCAGAGCAACATAAGGAAACCGGTAGTGCCGGCCGCTGGCCGGCAACCTCCGGATGCCTGGAATGGTGCAGGTGCCGGCCAGCGGCCGGCACTAGCGCTTGAGCTGGCGCTTCAGGGTGGCATCCAGCGTGATCGGCCGGTCCCAGTGCTGGTAGCTGGCCACGATGGCATGGCGCACAGCCCGGTAGTGCAGATTGTCCGGCTTGGTGGGCATGCGCTTGACCACCGCCTCCCAGCCGCCCTCCGGGTCCTGGCTGAAGGCACGCACGCTGTCGCGGCAGGTCTGGCCACTGGCCTTGGCCCAGAAGCAGGCGAAATAGATGTCTCCGGCCTGCCAGCCGTGGGTGGTGAACAGCGCGCTGATGTAGCCACGCGGCACGTCGGCATAGCGCGACACTTCGTCGAGGAAAGCGTCGGGGTAGCGTTCGGCGTAATGGTTGATGTCCCGCAGCTGGGCATCGACCCAGCTGTCGCCGGTGTCCACTTCGTAGGCGCTTGAGCGCTCGGCGGTCTGCTGGGCCAGCACGGTGGCCGGCGCCAACAGCAGGGACAACATCAGCGCGCGCAGTCGGTGGTTCATGCCCCGATTCTGCCGCAGCCGACGGGCCCTGTCAGGCCGCAGCGGCCTTGGCCTCGATCGCCGCCAGTGCGGCCGGCCAGTCGTGGGCGGTATCGGCAGTGACCATGCGCGGTTCGTCGTCGGCCACGCCATGCTGGGTCTCGTGGGCCCAGGTCACTGCGTACGGGGTATGCACGCCCCAGCCACCCAGGGTGACCACCGGCTCGATGTCCGAGCGCAGCGAGTTGCCGACCATCACGAAGCGCTGCATCGGCAGGTCGAATTCGGCCAGCACGCGGGCGTAGGTCTCCGGGTCCTTCTCGGAAACGATCTCGATGCGCGGGAAGAGCTCGGCCAGGTTGGCGACCTTGATCTTCGCTTCCTGGTGGAACAGGTCGCCCTTGGTGATCAGCACCACCGGGTAGTGCTCGGCGATGGCCGCCACCGCTTCGCGCACACCGTCGATCAGCTCGACCGGGTGGCGCAGGGTGTCGTGGCCGATCTCCAGGATGCGCTGGATGTCCTTGGCCTCGATGCGCTGGCCAGTGATGTCGATGGCCGCTTCGATCATCGACAGGGTCATGCTCTTGACGCCGTAGCCGAAGGTGCCCAGGTGGCGCTGCTGCACTTCCAGCAGGTGGCGCGCGGTCTGGGTGTCATGCACGTCGACGTAGCGCGACAGCAGGTCAAGATAATCCTGCTCGGCCTTGCGGTAGTAGTCCTCGCTCTTCCACAGCGTATCGTCACCGTCAAAACCGACCAGGCCGATGGCGCGCGACGGCGCAGGCGTGGAGGTGTTCATCGCGCAAGGATACAGGGGCCGTGGTGACGAAAAAAACCCGGGCGGCCGAAGCCGCCCGGGTTCCCATACGCCCCGATACGGGTCTTACCTGCCCTGCGCACCCTGCGCTGCGCCGCCGGCGCCGGCCTGCTGGGCGGCCACATAGGCCTTGTACTCATCGGCGCTCAGCTCACCGTCCTTGTTGGTATCGGCCTGGTCGAACACCTGGGCCAGGCCGGCGTTCACCTGCGCCTCGGTCTTGCTGATGGTGCCGTTGCCATCGGTATCGATGCTGGCCCAGGTCTGGCCACCGCCGTTGGCCTGGGCCGAGGCCGCTGCGGCCGCATTGGTTGCCTGGTCAGCCGCCTGGCCCGCCTGTGCCGCTGCCTGCTGCGCCTGGGCGGCCTCGTTCTGTGCCTGCGCGGCCTGCTGCTTGGCCGACTGGGCCATCGCCGGGATGGCCAGCACGCTGCCGGCGGCGACGATCAGGGCGATCAGGGGCTTGCGGTTGCGAATAGTCATCAGGGGTGTCTCCTACCGATTGGGTGGTGTTGCGCGGCGTGTTGATTCCGCACGGCACCTACCCTGCCACCGCGTTTCTGAATCGATTTTGCGCCGCGACCGGCGCCCACACGCGCGATTAACCACTGGCCTCCACGCATGCTTTAGCGCGGTGGTTAGGGTGAAGTGAGTGGCTCATAAGATGCGCATTCAGCGCCTCTGCATTTAACCGGCAGGCAACGAAAAAC
Source organism: Stenotrophomonas maltophilia group sp. msm1 (assembly GCF_032025805.1). Taxonomy (NCBI): domain Bacteria; kingdom Pseudomonadati; phylum Pseudomonadota; class Gammaproteobacteria; order Lysobacterales; family Lysobacteraceae; genus Stenotrophomonas; species Stenotrophomonas maltophilia group sp. msm1. Next base: position 1,114,088 of record NZ_JAVSKH010000001.1, on the reverse strand, counting down.
CTGCGTCAGTCGACGGTTTTTTCCGATGACCGCGAACTGAACAACACCCATGCAAGAGCAACACCGGCGAGCGCACCGGCGATTTCCAGCACCACACGGCTGCCGAGCTCGTTGGGATCGTGGATGGTGGCCAGGAAGATGCGCGCGTACAGCGGCGATTCCAGCCGCACGATGCCCATGTAGAACAGCTTCCATGCATCGATGCCGGCGGAGATGATCACGGCGATGACGCAGGACCAGCCGATCGCATGCCCCGCTGTCCAGTGCAGGAGCCGGCACAGCTGCAACCACAGGAAGTACACCAGCAGCCCGACCAGCAGGGCGATGGCGCCAGCTTCCAGGGTACCGAGCAGGCCGAAGTGCAGAGGAAGGTTCATCGGGTGGGCAGGGATGAAGAGGCGGCCAGTGTAAGGGATCTGCCCCGGACCCGATCCGGTAGCCACAGTAGATCCACGCCATGCGTGGATGAATCTCCATCCAAATCGAATATCTCGACGATTGAACAAGGAGCAGCCGAGCATGGGCTCGGCTCTACAACGGACCACGCGGGAAACTGTCAGAGGCGGGGCGGTGCCCTGCCGATACCGCCTAAAGCACTGGCACGTCGTACGCGGTGCCGGAATCCGGTTCGGGCTGCAGGGTGTAATGCCACCACTCCTGCGGATAGTTGACGAAGCCACGGCGCGCCATCGCCTGCACCAGCTGCTGGCGGTTCGCCTGCTGCACAGTGCTCAGCCCGCTCGTCTGCGTATGCGCACGTGGCCCGAAGAAGTCGAAGTCAGTGCCCATGTCCAACGGCGCACATGCACCGCTGCGGCAATCCAGCAGGCCCAGATCCACCGTGGCACCGCGGCTGTGGCCGGAGCGCTCGGCGATGTAGCCGTCAGCCAGCAGGCGTGGCTTGTCCAGATCCGGGTACTGCTGCGCCTTGCGCGAGAGCTCGCGCGGAACGTTCACCCAGGCCATGAACGCCTGCACCGAACGCACCGGCCGGTAGCAGTCGTAGAGGCGCAGGCCGAAGCCATCGGCGCGCAGGTCCTGTTCCACCTGTGCCAGTGCCTTTGCCACCGGCGCCAGCAGGTAGCACGATGGCGCCTCGTAGCCGGGCACGCGCGCACCGGTGAAGTTGTTGGCACCCGCATAACGGATATCCAGGTCGATGCGCGGCGACAGCGTGCGGATCTCCACCAGTCCGGCGCTGGCCGCGTCGGTGGCCGGTGAAACGCGCGGTGGCTCAGCGGCGCCGGTGGTCGCCGCCAGGGCAATCGCCAGTACGAGTGAAATGCAGGTCCTGGAAGTCATAGCTGAAGTCGATGTCCGGATCGATGGCGCGCAGGTCCAGTGTCGGTGCCGGGCCCTCGCCCGGCCGCAGCCACGCCTGTGCATCGTCACCCAGCGTATCCCAGCGCAGCAGCCAGCGCCCCTGCAGCTGCAGCACGGCCCCCTGCAGGCGGGGCGACTTGTCCACGCTGAAGCGCAGGCCGTCCTTGCCTGGGCACAGCGATGCGGGCCCCAGCCAGGGATCGCTGTAGCGTCCCTGCCAACGCGGCAGATCGGAAGCCGACGCCTGCCGCGCGTCCGACGTCGGCGGCCGCTGGTGCCCGGTTGCCGCACGAGCGGCCTGGTCCGCCTTCAGTTCGGCCAGGTATTCCATCGCCGGGCGCGCATCATCGGGGGCGGTGAAGCGTTTCAGTGCGGCCTGCATCAATGCGGTGCGCGCATCCTCGCCTTCACCGTTGATCAGCATCACCACGCCCACCTCGCGGTCAGGCAACAGTGCCAGCGACGAGTACATGCCCGACAGGGTGCCGGTGTGCGCCACCTTCCACTGCCCATCCATGTCCGACACCCGCCAGCCATAGCCGTAGCCATAGAAATGCGCGTTGTCCCAACGCCGCTGGCGTTCACCCAGCGCCATCGGCATGTGCAGGGTCCACAGCGTACGGCGCTGCTCAGCGTCCAACCAGCCAGGTGCCAGGGCGGGATCGAGCAGCACCTGCATCCAGCGCGTCATGTCGCGCAGCGAACAACGGATGCCGCCGGCCGCCATCGACGGCAGGTCCGGGCTGATCGCTCCATCCGCGTTCACTACCGCGTTGCGATCACCGCGCCAGGCATGCGGCTGCGCCACGTTGCCCACGCGCTTCACCGACCACGCCCCCACCTGGCAGCGCGTCATGCCCAGTGGTTCGAACACCTGCTCGCGCATCAGCTGGTCGTACGGCTTGCCACCCGCTGCCGCCGCCACTTCCCCGGCCACCACGTACATCAGGTTGTCGTAGGCGTAGCGGCTGCGGAAACTGCTGACCGGTTTCAGGTGCGCCAGCCCCGCGATGATGTCGGCACGGGTGAACGCGTTCGGCTCCGGCCACAGCATCAGGTCACCGGCGCCCAGGCCAAGGCCGCTGTTGTGGATCAGCAGGTCGCGCACCTGCATCTGCTCGCCCACCCACGCATCGTGCATGCGGAAGCCCGGCAGATATTGCTGCACCGGATCCTCCCAGCGCAGCTTGCCCTGCTGCACCAGCCGCGCCAGCAGCGCGGCGGTCATCGCCTTGCTGTTGGAGGCGATCTTGAACAGCGTGTCCTGGTCGATGCGGCCGCCGTCGCCACGCGCGCCTTCGGCGTGGCGATAGACCACCTGCCCGTTGTCGACCACCGCTATGGCCAGCCCGGGCAGGTGCTCGTGCTGGACCACGGCGGCGACGTCGGCATCGAGGGAGGCGATATCGGTCGGCGAAGCGGACGGTGCGGCCAGTGCCGCCGCGACGATCAGCAGGTGGTACATGCGCGCAGCCCCTCCATTGCCCGCGCCGTCACGGTGGACGGCGCGGATCGTGGCCTCAGAAGTTCCAGGTCACCACCAGCTGGGTGTAGCGCGGGGCCTGCCAGCGCGTCCCGGTGGCGAACGTCGCTTCGCGGTACTGGCCGGGCTGCGCTTCATAGCGCTGGTGCACGTTGATGGTCTTCTGGTTGTTGAACAGGTTGTACACAGACAGCCGTGCACTGAGATCGATACCCTCCACCGGCAGGCGCCAGGTTACGTTGGCGCCCATGGTCCAGGTCCACGGCAGGCGACCGAACGCGCCGCGCGGGCTGTACTCGAACTGGCGCTGGTTGTACGGGCCCGAACAGTTGGCCACGCACAGCCAGCCGGTGCCACCACCGCTACCTTCGCTGGAGGTACTGCCACCGGCGATGGAATCGTTTGGCCACATCACGCCGTAGGCCGTGATCGGGCCACCGGACTGCACCTGCAGCGTGGTGCCGAACGACCATTGCTTATTCAGCGCGTAAGCGGCACGCAGCTTGAACTGGTGGCGGAAGTCGTTGAACAGCACGCCATAGCGCTCGTTGGTGGCCGGATGGTCCCAGAACTGCACCATGCCCGTGTCGCCGTAGTTGGTATCGGAATTCACCGGGCCTTCGAAATTGCCCTCGCTCTTCGACCACAGGTAGGACGCGTTGAACATCCACTTCTCGTCCCAGGCACGGTCGATCTGGAACTCCAGTGCCTTGTAGGTGCGCTTGGGCTTGGAGTAACCGATCACCTCGCCGCTGCCGCCCTTCCGATAGCCGCTGTTGGCGGTGTCAATGGTGATCCAGCCTTCGGTGGCGCAGCCGATGCTCTTGTCGCCCCAGATCGTCAGGCTCTCGCCCGGGTTGGCGATCGGCCACAGCGTGCTGGGGGTCGGGCCGCATGGGGTGTAATTGATGCGGATGTCGTCCAGCGCACGGGTCATGCGTCGATAGGTGGCGTTGACGCCCCACGACCATGCCTGGTTGATCATGTTCTGGAAGCCCAGGATGTACTCGTCCTGGTAGACCGCCTTGAGGTCGCGATCCACACTCTGGCGCAGGTCGGCACCGCCGGTGTTCATGCGGGTGTCGGTCGGCCCGATCTGCTGGCCGACGACCGGTGCCATGTACGGTGAGCCGGTCGGCGAGGTTTTCCGCTCCCAGCCATTGAGCACGTAGTAGCTGTACTCGTCGGTCAGGCCACCTGCGAAATTCACGTTGATGTTGTTGGTGACAGGCAGGTAGTAGCGGCCGGCGTTGCCGAACAGCTTGGTGCTGCCATCACCGCGCATGTCCCACGAGAAGCCGACGCGAGGTGCGATCAGGTCATCCATCTTGATGAACGCCTTGCCGGCGGCGGTACGGTTCTCGAAACGGTCCCAGCGCACGCCCAGGTTCAGCATCAGGTTCGGGGTGATGTTCCAGATGTCTTCCACGTACAGCGCATTGGCTTCGGTCTCGAACGTGCCGCCCGACTTGCGGTTGCGCGCACGCAGCATTTCGGTAACGCCAGCCGGTACGTAGGCATTGGCACCGTCCCAGACTTCATCGCCGGGGCGCGCCACGTAGGCGGTGTAGCTCAGTTCGGTCGGGCCGGGGTAGCGGGTGGACTGCTTTGTGGTCATCAGCTCACGGTCGACACCGAAGCGCAGCAGGTGGTCACCCAGCTGCCATTCGAAGTCCAGTCGCGCCACGTCACGGGTATCGTCACGCTCGGCCACTGCCGTCCCCGTGGGGTGGCAGCCTGCGCGCAGGCCCTGCAGCTTGCCCAGGCGCGGGCCGTAGGTACTGTCGGTGAACACGGGGCTGCAGGCCTGATCCAGCGATGAATTGGTGAACGCACGCTGGTTGTTCTGGCCGACCATGGCGCGCGCGGTGAAGTTCTGTCCGAAGTGGCCGGTGTAGGTGGCCGACCAGTTGCGGCCGCCGGTCTCGGTGACCGAATCGCCGCCCCAGGCGCCGAGCTGGTCGGCGTTCCAGTTGTAACCGTACGACGCATTGGTGACATCGCCCTCATCCGAGAACGCCAGCAGCGCCAGGCTGTGGTTGTCGTTGATGTTCCAGTCCAGCTTGGTGCCCCAGAAGCCGTTGCCGGAATCGTTCTTGAACCAGGTACTGCCATCGGACGAGGTGTTGTGTCCCTTGTCGCTGCGGTCTTCGTACATCGCGAACAGGAACAGCTTGTCCTTGACGATCGGGCCGGAGCCCCACACGTTGGTCTTCAGGAAGGAGTTGTTGTCGCGGCTGCCGTAGGAATGCGGGGTGCCGTCGCGGTGGAAATGATCGCCGCCACTGGCGCGCCACGCACTGGGCTCGGCGGTGACTTCAACACCGCCCTCGAATTCGTTGCTGCCCGAACGGGTCACCGCATTGATCACGCCACCGGTGGAGCGCCCGAACTCGACCGAGTAGCCACCGGTCTTGACCTGGAATTCCTTGAAGAACGCAAATGGCGCAGTGCTGAAGCCACGACGGGTGTACATGTCGGTGACATTCAGGCCGTTGATGAAGACCGCATTCTCGGCCACCGATGAACCGGCGAACGACAGGCCACCGAATGACGAGTTGCCGCCGACCACGCCCGGCGCCATCAGCGCGACCGCAGACAGGTCCTGCGCCACCGGCAACCGCGAGATTTCCTGGCGGTTGATATTGAAGGATGTCTCGGTGGAGTAGACGTCCACGCGGTTGACCACGCGGGTGCCGACCACCTGCAGCGCATCGAGATTGGTGACGCCGCCGCCACTGGCCAGGTTGACCGTGGTGGTACCGCCTACTGCCACACTGACAGCAATCTGATCGCCCAGCTTCTGGCCATCGCGGCTGAGCTGCAGCTGGTAGTCACCTACCGGCAGCTGGCCGAGGCGGTAGCTGCCGTCGGCGCCGACGGTGACGGTACGGGTCAGACCCGTACTGTTGCTGACCACGGTCACCTGGTCGCCCGCGGTTGCACGGCCGGCAACTGCGCCGCTCACGTTCTGTGCCATCGCGATGCCGGGCAGCACTACGCCCAGACACGCCCCAAGGGCGACGCACAACGCCGCCCGCTTGATGCTGTAAGCCTTCATCCCCTGCTCTCTCCTGCAAGAATTGAATGGTGTGGAATGCGGTGTGTCGCGCTAGCGTTGCCTGGCTGGCAGTACCCGCCACTGGAAGTCGTAGCTCCATTGGTCGAAGTACAGGTTGCCGCCTGCCCACTCGGCCTCGCCGCGCTGCGAGTCGACCGTTTCCGAGCGGAAGTGCTGCTTGGCCGGCACGAAGGGCTGGCCGAAATCGTCGTTGAAGGCGATGCGGTAGCCGTCGAGGCCACCCAGGTAGAAATCGCGCAGTGCAGGCACATCGCTGGCAAGCGCGCCGGTGGTCACGTCCATCGGCAGCCAGCCATACGGCGCCAGGTAGACCTGCCCCCAGTCATGCAGGTTGTTGTAGCCGCTGCCATCGCCGGAGAACACCATGCCCGACTGCCAGCGCGCGGGAACGCCGTTCATGCGCAGCAGCGCGATCAGCAGCAGGGTCTGTTGGCCGCAGTCGGCATGGCCGGCATGCAGCGCGTAATCGCTGATGTTGCTGAGCGTGGAGTATTCGCGCGCACCGGCCCAGGGAATGCGATCCACGGCAGCAAACAGCTTGCGCAGCACTTCATACGGACGTGTCTCGCCCTGCAGTACCTGGTCGGAGAACAGCTTCAGCGCCGGGGTGAAGCGCACATGCGGCAGCTGCTCGGCCAGATAGGGCTTCAAGGCCGGATCAGCCGGGGTTGGCTGTACCTTGGCCGGGTCGATCGCGGTATGCCGGGCGAGGATCGTGACCGCGTAGCGGATCTCGAAGCGCGTCGGCTGCCCAGCCACTGCCTTGGCTTCCAGGTACGCGGTGCGCTGCAGGGTACTGGCCGGTGCCACCCGCGCCTTGCCCGGGGTGCTGCCCAGCCACTGCACCTGTTCCTGCTGCCCGGGGATCTCGCGCGGGTACGGAATCCACGCGCGGATCGTTTCACCGGCGGGCACCACATCGGATTTCACCGTGAGCGACTGGGTGAATTCGTAGCGCTGCGGCAGTACCGACGCCTGGCCACTCTGTTCGGCCGCGGCAACCACGCCTACGTGGTGGGCGTTGAGCACTTCGTTGGGGCCCGGAGGCGGCATCGGTGCATCCGTGCGGCGGCGCGCGCGTGCTTCGTCGCTGAGCAGGAACAGGTTCGACGGTGCGCGCTTGAAGTACCAACGCTCGCCATCGGTATCGAGATGCTCGATCAGGCCGAGTTGGTCCCAGCGCGCAAACTCCTCGTCGGTCAGATCGGGAATCCAGCGGCGCACGGCCGCCTTGGCCGCGGCCTCGTCGAGGGAAAAATCCAGGCGGATGCGGCGCATGCGCTCGCGCTGGAAGGTCCCCTCGGTGGTATCGCCTGCCGTTGCCAGCAGCGCTTCGGCATCGCTGAAGCGACCGCTGTCGATCAGGTCGATCACCTGCGTCTGGCGCGCCCGCTGCTGGCTGCTATGCCCATCCGTCGCGTGCGTGGCCGACACCCACAGCAGCAACACGGCACCCAGGCCGGCGGCGGCAGTCAGACGCGGTTTGCGAACGGCAGGATCCACAGCGACACTTCCCCAGCGCGGGTGGTAATGGCTGTGTAACACGGGCCGGGATGCCGGTCAATAATTTATTCTTGCTTTCCATGCCAAAAGGAATAAATATTCCAACAGGCATTCGAGGAGGGTGTGCACCGCATGAGCCTGGCTTTCCGCGAACGGCACCGGCATTGGCCGCGCCGCTTGACCCTGGCCCTGTGCCTGCTGGCCGCTCCGGCCTTTGCACAGGCGGCCCCACCGCCCGACCCGGGTGCGCCGCTGCCCTATGTGATCGGCCTGCACGAGGCCTATCTGACCCCGCAGTACTGGGCCGCGCGCCTGGACAACGCCGATGCGCCGATTCTGGATCGCGCGCAGATCGAAGCACAGAACGCGCGGATGCGGGCGCAGGACAGCCACATCCAGGACATCGCCGCACTGCCCGCCCAGCTTGATGCGGCGACGGTTCGCGCCAGCATCACCGCGCTGTCGAGCTGGCCCACCCGCGCCCTCTACAACGACAAGGGCCAGGCGATCGCACCCGCGCTGCGCAGCGCGATCGAAGCCAACCTCGGCCTCGATGCGATCCCTGCCAAGGTGGCACCGGCCTACGGGCTGGTGGTGAAGCGCGCGGCACTGCGTACCTTCCCCACCCGCGAGCGGGTCTTCAGCACTGCCGGTGACACCGACATCGACCGCTTCCAGGAATCGGCACTGTTCCCCGGCGACAAGGTCGCCGTGGTCCACCGCAGCGCCGACGGCCGTTGGCTGTTCGTGCACAGCGAGCGCTACAGCGCGTGGATCGAAGCCGACGCCATCGCCGGCGGCGACAAGGCCACGGTGCTCGGTTATGGCACGAAGGGCCCTTACCGCATCGTCACCGGCGCCACCGCACAGACCGCCTATACCCCGGAGGAGCCGCGCGTCTCGCGCCTGCAGCTGGACATGGGCGTGCGCCTGCCGGTGCTGGCCGACTGGCCCGCTTCAGAACCGGTGAACGGCCAGCAGGCGCACGCCTCGTGGGTGGTGCAGTTGCCGGTGCGGGAAGCCGATGGTCGCCTGAAGCTGGTGCCGGCGCTGCTGCCGCGCTCGCAGGACACCGCCGCCGACTACCTGCCACTGACCCCGCGCCTGCTGCTGCAGCAGGCCTTCAAGTTCCTCGGCGAGCGCTACGGTTGGGGCCACGACTACGACACGCGCGACTGCAGCGGTTTCGTTTCCGAGATCTACCGCAGCTTCGGCGTGCTGCTGCCGCGCAATACCAGTGCACAGGCGGTCAGCCCGGCACTGGATCGCCTGCCGTTCACCGAGAAGGTCGGCAAGGCCGCGCGCGACCGTGCCGTCACCGACCTGAAGGTCGGCGACCTGGTCTACATCCCCGGCCACGTAATGATGGCCATCGGCCACGTCGACGGCCGCACCTGGGTGATCCACGATACGGCGGGCGGCAGCTGGTTCGGTGCCGACGGCACGCGCGTGCAGGCCCATCTCAATGGTGTTTCGGTCACGCCGCTGGAGCCGATGATGGCCAGCGACACCGTCCGCTACATCGACCGCATCACCAACATCCAGCGCCTGCGGGCCAAGACTCCCGAATGAAGATCACCGCCATCGAACTGGGCATGCTGCGCGTGCCGTTGAAGACACCGTTCAAGACCGCGCTGCGCACGGTGGAAACCGTGGAAGACGTGGTGGTGCTGATCCGCACCGACAGCGGCAACACCGGCTATGGTGAAGCCCCGGCCACCGCCGTGATCACCGGCGATACGCACGGCTCGATCATCGAGGCGATCCGCCACTTCATCGCCCCGCGCCTGATCGGCCAGGACGTGGTCAACCTCAACCACCTGTGCACGCTGGTGCAGACCGCGATGGAGCGCAACACCAGCGCCAAGGCCGCGGTGGAGATCGCCCTGTACGACCTGTGGGCGCAGCTGCACGGTGCGCCGCTGTACCAGATGCTCGGCGGCGGCGACCCGGTGATCACCACTGACATCACCATCAGCGTGGACTACATCGACAAGATGGTGGCCGATTCGTTGTCGGCGATCGAACGCGGCTTCGAGTCGTTGAAGATCAAGGTCGGCAAGGACATCGGGCTGGACATCGAACGGGTCAAGGCGATCCATGCCGCCGTGGAAGGCCGCGCCCTGCTGCGCCTGGATGCCAACCAGGGCTGGACCGCCAAGCAGGCGGTGCATGCGATGCGCACGCTGGAGGAAGCCGGCGTGGTACTGGAGCTGCTGGAGCAGCCGGTGAAGGCCGCGGACATCAGTGGCCTGAAGTACGTCACCGACCGCGTCAACACGCCGGTGATGGCCGACGAAAGCGTGTTCAGCCCCAGCCAGGTGATGGACCTGATCCAGCAGCGCGCAGCCGACATCATCAACATCAAGCTGATGAAGACCGGCGGCCTGTCCAACGCGATCCGCATCGCCGACATCGCCGGCATCTACGGCGTGCCGTGCATGATCGGCTGCATGATCGAGTCGAGCATCAGCGTGGCCGCAGCCGTGCACCTGGCCGTGGCCAAGAGTGATGTGATCACCAAGGTTGACCTCGACGGTCCCTCGCTGGGCCAGTTCGACCCGGTCAGCGGTGGCGTGCATTTCAACGAATCGGAGATCAGCATCAGCGACGTGCCGGGGCTGGGCATTACTGAGGTGCGTGGGCTGGAGATGCTGGGGTGATTTCTGCCTTGCGGCTGACGTTGCGTGCCACTGGCGCTGGGTCGCGCGTTACTTTTCTTTTCGCGAAAAGAAAAGTAACCAGAAGAAACGCTCCGCCGGCCGCTAGCCGGTGCTACGCACCGGTTCCCTGCGCTCCTCGGCCCGTCGAGGGACGGCGCGGGAACTCGCTACGCTCAGACACCCGCGCCTCTTCGCCCTCGCCGGACCTGCGGTGCCCGGCTCGCTTGAGGGCGGACTCAACGTCAAAAGCAACAACTGCGCTCCGTAACCTCTTCGAGGCTGGAACCCGCTCGACCCATTCCATGACACGCTCTACGCTGCCAGCCGCAACGCGCCCACACATGCCCGGACACCCCGCATGCCGCCCCTGCTGAAGATCCGCACCGAGCGCGGGCAGATGTCGGCCATCGAGCGCCGCATCGCCGACTTCATCCTCGACAACGCCCACCTGCTGCGCGACTACTCGTCACAGCAGCTGGCCAGTGCGCTCGGCATCAGCCAGTCCAGCGTGGTGAAGTTCAGCCAGAAGCTCGGCTTCAAGGGCTACCCGGACCTGAAGTACTCCATCGGCCAGGACGTCGCCCGCGCCGGTGCCGATCCGCAGCAGGCGCCCGACGAACCCGACAGCGGCGATGACTACCTGCGCCTGGGCGAGGCGCTGCGCCGCAGCAAGGCGCAGGCCGAGGAGGAAACACGCCAGGCCAATCCACGCGCGGAGATCGAGCGCATCGTGCAGCTGCTCGACGGTGCGCCCAAGCTGTTCGTGTACGGCCTGGGAGACGACGGCCTGTTCGCCCGCGAGTTTGCCATGCGGCTGTCGCTGCTCGGGCTGCTGGTGGTACCCCACACCGACCCGATCCTGATGCTGGCCAACCTCTCGGCCGCGCGCCCGGGCGATGCGCTGCTGGTGTTCTCCGAATTCGGCAACCTGCCGCAGCTATCGCAGCTGTCGCGCCAGTTCCAGGACATGGGGGGCAAGATGATTTCCATCACCCGCCATACCGCCAACCCGCTGCGCGCGCATGCTGACGCAGCGCTGGTGGTGTGCGCGCACGATCGTACGCCGCAGGTCGCGCAGCTGCTGTACCGTAGCGCCATGCACGCCCTGCTCGATTTCCTGTTCGTGCTGCTCTGCCACACCAATCCGGACCGCCAGCAGCAGCTTGCGGTGAACCTGGAGCGGATCGACCACCTGCTGGATTCCTGACCGGAGCACCTGTTGATGAAATCACTGGTCCGTCTCGCTACCGCTGCACTGCTGCTTGCTACGGCGGTATGCGTCCACGCTGCGCCGCTGGATGGCGCGCGCCAGCTGATCGTGGTCACCAGCGAAGGCTGGGACAGCACCCAGGGGCAACTGCAGGCCTATGTGCGCGACGGCAAGGGCTGGCACGCGCATGGACAGGCGTTCCCGGTGGCACTCGGCCGCACCGGCAGTGCCTGGGGCCTGGGCCTGCACCCGGCGCAGGCCGACGGCCCGCAGAAGCAGGAAGGCGATGGCCGCAGCCCGGCCGGCATATTCGCGCTCGGCAGTGCGTTCGGCTATGCCGTCACCCGCCGCGGCACCGCCATGCCCTACCAGCCGATGCTGGACAGCAGCTACTGCATGGACGTGCCCGGTTCGCCGTTCTACAACCGCATCGTTGATGAAAAGAAGGTCGGCAATGCAGCGGTCAAGGGCTCCACCGAGCCGATGCGGCTGGATCTGCACAACAAGGGCGACGTGCGCTACCGGGAGGGCTTCGTGATCGCCCACAACCCGGACAACCAGCCCGGCAAGGGCAGCTGCATCTTCGCCCATCTGTGGCGCCAGCCCGGCGAGGCCACCGCCGGCTGCACGGCCATGCCGCAGGAACGCATGCAGGCACTGCTGGACTGGCTGCGGCCGCAGGACGCGCCGCGTTTCGTGCTGCTGCCGCGCGCCGAGTACAGGCGACTGCAGGCGCAATGGGAGCTGCCTTCATTGAATGGAGACGGCCATTGAGCGCACAGGACGAACCGCAGCTGCAACGCGCGGTCAGCCGCTGGCAGATCGTCGGCCTGTCGATCAACGATGTGATCGGCAGCGGCATCTACCTGCTGCCGGCCGCCACCGTCGCCCTGCTCGGCCCCTTCAGCCTGTGGGGCGTGGTCGCCGCCGGCATCGTCGTGGCCTTGCTGGTGCTGTGCTACGCGCAGGCCGCCAGCTACTTCGATGAACCCGGCGGCAGCTACCTGTATGCACGCGAGGCGTTCGGGCGCTTCGCCGGCTTCGAGATCGGCTGGATGATCTGGCTGACCCGCATCAGCTCGGCGGCCGCACTCAGCAACGCGCTGGCCGATGCCGTCGCGCGTTTCTGGCCGTGGGCCGGTGCCGGCATGGGGCGCATCGCGGTGATCGTGGTGTCGCTGGGCTTCCTGACCGGCGTCAACATCATCGGCGTGCGCTCGGCCGCGCGTACCGGCGTGGTGCTGGTGATCGGCAAGATGCTGCCGCTGCTGCTGTTCGTGGCCATCGGTGCGTTCTACATCGACCCACAGCTGGCCTTCTCCGGCCAGCGTCCGGACCCGCATGACCTGCAGCGCATGGGCGAGGCCGCCTTGCTGCTGCTGTACGCCTATGCCGGCTTCGAGAACATCCCGGCCGCCGCCGGCGAGTACCGCAATCCGCGTCGCGATATTCCGTTCGCGCTGATCACCATGATCATCACCGTCACCGTCATCTACGGCGCGGTGCAGGTGGTGGCACAGGGCACGCTGGCCGGCCTGGCCAGCTCGGCCACGCCGCTGGCCGATGCCGCTGCCGGCTTCGGCGGCGAAGCACTGGCGCTGATCCTGACGGTCGGCGCCACCATCTCCATCCTCGGCACCAACAGCAACACGATGATGATGGGCCCGCGCTTCCTGTTCGCACTGGCCCGCGATGGCTATGGGCCGAAGATCCTGGCGCAGGTGCATCCGCGCTTCCACACGCCGGCCGCGTCGATCCTGTGCCAAGGCCTGATCGCGCTGGGCCTGGCCCTGTCCGGTTCGTTCGTGCAGCTGGCCCTGCTGTCGATGACCACGCGCCTGTTCGCCTACATCGGAACGGCCGCTGCGGTACTGGTACTGGCCAAGCGCTACGCCGACCGCCCGGGCGCGTTGAAGCTGCCCGGTGGGCCGTTGATTCCGGTGCTGGCGCTGCTGCTGTGCCTGGCCCTGTTCGCCAGTGCCAGCTGGCAGAACATCGCAGCTGCACTGATCGCGTTCGCCATCGGCGCGGTGATCTACAAGCTGCCGCGCAAGGATGCCGACGCCGGATGACCGATAGCGCCGGGCCATGCCCGGCGGATTGATCTGGTGATCACGCTGCCGGACCGGGCCGTTAACCGCCACGCAGGCACGATCAGGCTTCGTCCACAACGGAGCCTTCCATGACCGAGTACCAGATTCCCGGCCGCGTACCGGACGACAGCACGCCGCGCGACGCGGTCAGCAACTACTGGCGCGAACGCTACACGGCCGAGCCGTACTACGACGACCAGTTGTTCTTCGAGGACTACGAGCCTGCCTACCGCATCGGCCACGCCGCGCGTGCGCAGGACATGATCCGCGCCTACGAGCAGGTCGAAGCCGAGCTGGAATCGCGCTGGGCCAATGAACGTGGCCGCAGCCGGCTGGAATGGGCGCAGGCACGCAATGCCGTGCGCCGTGGCTGGGACGAAGCGCACCTGGCGGACCCGCTGTTGAAGCGATAGCGCCATGCTTCTGTAGAGCCGGGCCTACGCTCGGCTCTCGCACCACGTCTGTAACGTCGAGCCATGCTCGACTGAGCCGAGCATGGCTCGGCTCTACACCGGATCGATCATTCCTGTTCCGGCAGCGGCGGCACGATCGCGCTGTGCTTGCTCCCGCCACCACCGGCGGCGATCAGGTCGCGGGTGTTCTTCTGCACGGCCACCGCGCCGAACAGCGACAGTGCATACGCCATGCCGTAGAAGCCCTTCTCGCTCGGTGCCAGCGTGGCATTCCACAGGCCAACCAGCAGCAGCATCAGCGCCGACAGCAACGCGAACCAGCACAGCGCGTAGTACAGGCCACTCACCGCAATGCCTTCGACCCGGTCGCGCACGCTCTTCTGCAGCGACACCGCCGCGAACAGGCCGAACAGCAGCAGGGTCAGGTAGTAGCCCTTCTCGTTGAGCGCCATCGTGGCATTGAACAGGCCGATCAGGTAGGCCGCCGCACCCAGCAGCAGGGCCACCCATGAGGCGGCGATGAAGGCGGTGGAGGGCTTGTGGGGCATGGCAGTGTTCATTGCAGGTCCTTGGCAGGCAGACGGGCACGCTTTGCCCGGGCGTGCCCACCCTAGACGATCCCGCCGCGCTCGCACAGGGGTCGCAGGACCTTCGGGCCACGACGCTCACGGCGCCGGTGGTATACAAGGGACAGCCCGGCCATCCGCATCCCCGCACTGGAGATACCCATGACCCGCACGCCCCTGCTGCTCGCCCTCGGCCTTGTGCCGATCCTTGCCACCTCCGCCTGCAATGCCGCCGACCCGGCCGCCAACGGCGCCCAGACCGCAGCGCCCGCAGCCTCCACCACTGCCGACCAGCGCCCGTTCACCGCCACCGAAATCAGCCGCTTCGACCAGCCGTGGGCGATGACCTTCCTGCCGGACGGCAGCCTGCTGGTCACCGAAAAGCGCGGCAAGCTGCAGCACCTGGACCTGGCCAGCGGCCAGAAGCATGAGATCACCGGCGTTCCGAAGGTCGCTTACGGCGGCCAGGGTGGCTTCGGTGACGTTATCCTGCACCCGCAATTCGCGAGTAATCACGTGATCTACCTCAGCTACGCCGAGGAAGGCACGCTGGACACCCGCGGTGCTGCCGTGGCCCGGGCCACGCTGGCACTGGATGCCAACGGCGGTGGCCAGCTGAAGGACCTGAAGGTGATCTGGCGGCAGAGCCCCAAGGTCAGCGGCGAAGGCCACTACGGGCATCGCCTCGCGTTCGGCCCCGACGGCAAGCTGTGGATCAGTTCCAGCGAGCGCCAGAAGTTCGATCCGGCCCAGGACATGGGCGGCAACCTCGGCAAGATCATCCGTCTCAACGACGATGGCAGCCTGCCCGCCGACAACCCGTTCGCCTCACAGGGCGGCGTTGCCGCGCAGGTGTGGTCGCTGGGCCACCGCAACATTCTGGGCATGGCCTTCGACGCGAACGGCAAGCTGTGGGCACACGAGATGGGCCCGGCCGGCGGCGACGAACTGAACCTGATCGTGCGCGGCGCCAACTACGGCTACCCGATCGTTTCCAATGGTGACCATTACGACGGCCGGCCGATTCCCGACCACGACACGCGCCCGGAATTCGCCGCGCCGAAGGTGACCTGGACGCCGGTGATCTCGCCGGCCGGCTTCGTGATCTACAGCGGCAACCTGTTCCCGCAGTGGAAGGGCAGCGGCTTCATCGGTGGCCTGTCGTCGACCTCGCTGGTGCGTGTGGCCTTTGACGGCGACGGCGCGCGCGAAGCTGAGCGCTTCAGCATGGGAGAGCGCATCCGCGAAGTGGAACAGGGTCCGGATGGCGCCCTGTGGCTGCTGGAAGACGGCAGCAAGGCGCGCCTGCTGAAGCTCACCCCGAAGACCTGATGCCCCGGTAGTGCCGGCCGCTGGCCGGCACCGGATCCTTCCGGCATCCGGCGGTTGCCGGCCAGCGGCCGGCACTACCCTGCCAAACGGCCCCGCACGCGGGGCCGTCTGCGTTTACTGGATGGTGATGACCTTCACCTCGGTCTTCGTGCAGGCCTGGTCCAGGCACTGGCCGCTCAACCACACCTGGCCGCTGCCGATCATCACGCCCTGCTGGTTGACGAACACCTTGCCGAAGTCCTGCCCGGACACTGCCTTGACCACCTCCGGCGTGATGATCTTCTCGTAGTTGCGCTGGAACTCTCCGGGGCCGGAGATCTTCTTTCCGCCGCTGATGTTCAACGGGAATCGCACTTCCTCGACCACCGCAGCGCGATCCCCGCCGACCACGGCGGTCTTGAACGCATTGAAGACCTTCTCGAACTGCGCGGCATCGCCAAGCAGCGACTCGATGCGCGCACGCGCATCCTCGGCGGGCGCCTCGGCTGCCGGTGCGGGCGGTGCTAAGTCGGCGGGGCCAGCAGCCGGCGCTGTCGATTCAGCGGCAGGCGTCGCTGCTGCGTTCGCTTCCATCGGCGGCGGCGCATCCGCCGCAGGCTGCGCCGGCGGCTCAGGCTGCGAACAGGCCGCCAGCAGCAGAGCGGGAATCAGGTAGGCCATCCGGCGCATACGCGCACTCCATCGAAACAGGAAGCCCGATGGTAGCGCCGCCACAGTGACGGCAACAAAAAGGGGACGGAGGGGATTAAGTCGTTAGTGGCACAAACGACTTAATCCCCTCCGTCCCCTTTTTCTGATCAGGCCTTCAGCAGTTCGAACTGCACCGCTTCGCCAGCCGCCGAGGACGCGCACACCCACAGGTCGAACAGGCCCGGCTCGGCACGCAGCACGCCGTCGCGGCCGGTAAACGCCAGCTGCTCGCGGGTCAGGGTGAACACCACGTCGGTCGACTCGCCCGGCTGCAGTGCCACCTTGCGGAAGTCCTTCAGTTCGCGCACCGGACGCACGCGGCTGGCCACACGGTCGTGGATGTACAGCTGCACGACTTCCTCGCCAGCAACGCTGCCGGTGTTGGTCAGCGTGGTGGTGATGGTCAGGGTGTCGTCCCAGCCGAGCTGTGCAGTGCTCAGCTGCGGCACGCCGTAGGCGAAGGTGGTGTAGCCGATGCCATGGCCGAACGGGTACAGCGGTTCGTTCGGAATCTCGCGCCAGCGGGCCTTGAACTCCGACATCGTTGGCAGTTCCGGGCGACCGGTGCGCGGGTGGTTGTAGAAGTACGGCTGCTGGCCGGACACCTGCGGGAAGCTGACCGGCAGGCGGCCGGACGGGCTGTAGTCGCCGAACAGCACATCGGCCACGGCATGGCCGGTCTGCGTGCCCAGGTACCAGGTCACCGCCACAGCCTGTGCATTGCGCACCGCGCCCTGCAGCGCCAGCGCGCGGCCATTGCGCAGCAGCACCACCAGCGGCTTGCCGGTCATCGCCACGGCCTCGGCCAGCGCCTGCTGTGCCGGCGGCAGGGTGATCTCCACGCGCGACTGTGCTTCGCCGCTGTAGCGCTGCGGTTCGCCCAGCGCCAGCACCACCACATCGGCGCGCAGCGCGGCAGCCACCGCCGCTTCGGTACCGCCCGGAATGGCCGCTTCCAGTTCGCAGCCCGGCACGATTTCCAGCATCGCTTCGTCGCCGATGGCGGCACGCACGCCGGTCTCCAGGTCCACGTAACGCTGCTTGTCGCCGAACAGCGTCCAGCAGCCTTCGATGTTCTCGCGGTCCTGCACGAACGGGCCGATCAGCGCGATCTTCTGCCCGGTCTTCTGCAACGGCAGCACGTTGTCGCGGTTGTTCAGCAGCACGATCGAACGCCGCGCGGCGTCGCGCGACAGTTGGTCATGCGCGTCGAGGTACGAGGTATCGGCTTCGCGTGCCGGGTCAAGCGAACGGTACGGGTCGTCGAACAGGCCGATGGTTTCCTTCAGCCACAGGATGCGCCGCACGCCCTCATCCAGCACCGCCATCGGCACCTCGCCGCTCTCGACCAGGCCCGGCAGGTGCTCAGCATAGAAGCCGCTCTGCATGCTCAGGTCCAGGCCGGCGGTGAACGCCTTGGCGGTGGCATCGCGGTCGTCGGCGGCATAGCCGTGGGCGACCAGCTCCATGTCAGCGGTGTAGTCGGAGATCACCACGCCCGGGAACTTCCATTCGCCGCGCAGGATGTCGGTCAGCAGTTCAGCGTTGGCACTGGCCGGCACACCGTTGATGTCATTGAACGAGGACATCACGGTGATCGCGCCGGCGTCGAAGGCGGCCTTGAACGGTGGCAGGTGCACGTCGCGCAGGGTCTGCGGCGAGATGTCCACCATGTTGTATTCCATGCCGGCCATCACCGCGCCGTAGGCGGCGAAGTGCTTCGGCGTGGCCAGCAGCGAATCGGCGGCGCGCAGGTCGCTGCCCTGGAAGCCGCGCACGCGGGCGGCGGCGAACGCACAGCCCAGCACCACGTCCTCACCGGCCCCTTCGGCGCCACGGCCCCAGCGCTGGTCGCGGGCGATATCCACGGCCGGGGCGTAGGTCCAGTGCAGGCCAGCGGCCGTGGCCTCGATGGCGGTGGCGCGCGCGGTGCGCTCGGCCAGGTCCGGCTCGAAGCTGGCGGCCTCGCCCAGCGGAATCGGGAACACGGTGCGCATGCCGTGGATGACGTCGGCGGCCAGGATCACCGGGATGCCCAGGCGGCTCTCCTCGGTGGCGACCTGCTGGATGCGACGGCCCAGCTCGGCGCCCACGCCATTGAACAGCGAGCCGACCTTGCCCTCGCGCACCTGCTGCAGCACCTGGTCGGCATTGCGCACGTTGGCTTCCGGGTTCACGTCCGGGGCGAACGGGCGGACCATGTCCGCGAAGACACCCAGCTGGCCGACCTTTTCCTCGACGGTCATCTGGGCAATGAGGGATTCGATGCGTTCGGAGGCCACCGGCAGTCCTTGATGAAAACGTTTACAAGCCCGGCATTCTAGCGATCCCGAGCCATTTGGCGAGAGGTTTCTTCATTCAGTTTCAGCCACCAGCGGGGTCCGTATGGCTCCGCCGGGGCCACCGCAGCTTACTCCGAGCCGGCCAACTGGCGCTGCCCGGCCATCAACATGGCGTCGCTGGACGCCTGGAACACGCGCAGCCCGAAGGCTGGCAGGATCGCCAGCAGGTGGTCGAAGATGTCCGACTGCACGGCCTCGTACTCGCCCCAGGCGGTGCTGCGGGTGAAGCAGTACAGCTCCAGCGGCAGGCCCTCGGTGGTCGGCTGCAGCTGCCGCACCAGCAGGGTCATGTCGGTATGGATGCCCGGATGGCTGCGCAGGTAGCGCTCCACATACGCGCGGAACGTGCCCAGGTTGGTCACCCGGCGGCTGTTGACCTCGGCCATGCCCTGCTCGCGCAGGCGCCCGTTCCACTGCCCCAGTTCCTGTTCCTTGTCGCGCAGGTAGTCGCGCAGCAGCGCGAACTGGCCGAGGAAGGCCAGGTCGCCCTCGTCCAGGAAGCCGACGCTGTGCTGGTCCAGGTACAGCGCGCGCTTGATCCGGCGGCCACCAGCTTCCTGCATGCCGCGCCAGTTCTTGAACGACTCGGTCACCAGCTTCTTGGTCGGGATGGTGGTGATGGTCTTGTCGAAGTTCTGCACGGTGATGGTGTGCAGCGCGATGTCGATGACGTCGCCGTCGGCGTTCTGGCTGGGCATCTCGATCCAGTCGCCGATGCGCACCCGGCCATCGCCGCTGATCTGCACGCTGGCCACCAGCGACAGGATGGTGTCCTGGAAGATCAGCATCAGCACCGCCGTGGCCGCGCCCAGGCCGGTGACCAGATAGCGCAGGTCGACGCCCGCCAGGGTGGCAACGATCGACAGGCCGGCGATCACGAAGAGGACGATCTTGGCGACCTGCAGGTAGCCCTTGATCGGCTTGTTGCGTGCCTCGGGGCGGCGCTCGTACAAATCGTTGGCCGCATCCAGCGCATGCGAGATGGCCAGCACCACGGTCAGGATCGCCCACGCCTGGCAGGCGCCGATGATGAAGCTGACCAGGCCCGGCGGCAGGTCCGGCACGATGCGGATGCCCGAGGCGATCACCTGGCTGGGCACCACGTTGGACAGGCGCGAGATCACCCGCATCAGATGGCTGCCGCGGCCGGTGTCAGCGCCGGGGAGGCGGCTGAGCAGGCGCCGCAGGCCACGCAGCAGGATGCGCTTGGTCACCCAGTTGGCCAGGCCGGCCGCGATCAGCAGCGCCGAGATCATCAACGCCAGGTAGGCGCCGGGATAGGGTTCCAGTGTGTTCTGCAGCCGTTCCAGCCACTGTACCGCCACCACCGCATCCACCATCGGTTGTCTCCTGTCTGTTTCGTTGTTGCCAAGGTTGCTGGCCAGCGGCCGGCACTACCGGGGTTTCCCGCCGTCAGCCGGATTTACCGGGTCAGTCCCGCGAGCGTTCGATGATCACGCCCACCGCACGCGCGCCGCGCACTGCGCCCGGCTTGCTCAGCTTCAGGCGCAGCCACTTCACGTCGAATTCGTCCAGCACGATCTGCGCGCAGCGCTCGGCCAGCGTCTCGACCAGGCCGAACTCCGACTCGCGCACGAACTGTTCCAGGCGCTTGCTCACCGCCTTGTAGTTCAGGGTGTGGGCGATGTCATCGGTGGCTGCGGGGCGACGGTTGTCGAAACCCATTTCCAGGTCGAACACCAGGTCCTGGCGGATCCGTCGTTCCCAATCGTAGATACCGATCAGGGCGTCGATCGTCAGCCCTTCGATGAAAACCTTGTCCATTGCGCTTACCGGCACGAATACAGGCGGCCATGGTAACGGCACGGCGGTGAGCCTGCCCGGAACGGGCGGTGGGCCACCGGCGTGGGGCGGCCCGGAAAAAACAAAGGGCCCTGCTAGCGGGGCCCTTTGGTACTACCGTTTGTCCCCAGGGGGAGCTGGAATCCAGCCGCGAGTCCCGGTGGCGCAGGCACGCAGATTAGGCAAGGACCAGATCGCCGGTCAAGGCCAAATCCGACAGGACAGGTCAGGTATTCGTCCGAGGCAAAACGCAGAAAATCAGCCGCGCGGACAAGGACGTTCCCTGATGGTCGCCGCCGCCCACTCTCGCGAACATCGATCCCTCCTTCACCACCGCACATGACGATGGCTCCATACGATGTACTGCGGCGCGCGTTGTCAGCGGA
The DNA here is from genome assembly GCF_032025805.1 of Stenotrophomonas maltophilia group sp. msm1. Classification (NCBI taxonomy): domain Bacteria; kingdom Pseudomonadati; phylum Pseudomonadota; class Gammaproteobacteria; order Lysobacterales; family Lysobacteraceae; genus Stenotrophomonas; species Stenotrophomonas maltophilia group sp. msm1. The sequence goes on along the minus strand of NZ_JAVSKH010000001.1, from coordinate 1,093,199 downwards.
GCGTCTGTCTACTTACGAGAGAATCGCATCGACCTGCGGCCCCGACGTCACGGCCGAATCCCTCTACCTCTGGAACATGCGGCTGTGCAGTGCACTGATGATGCCGGTCCATCTGTGCGAGGTGGTCACCCGCAACGCCGCGGCAATGGTTCTTGTTCGGCAGCACGGTCCACGTTGGCCCTGGAATGATGCCTTCAGACGCAGGCTGCCAACTTCGTCCAGTACTTCTCCACGCACGGCACTGGAACAACTTGCCAGTCGCGCAAGCGATACACCTGAAATCGTCGCCAACCTGCCTATGGTGTTCTGGCAGCAGCTATTCACATGTCGCTTCGATTCCACGCTGTGGATACCGGCACTCAGCGGAGTCCTGCGCCATGCGCCTTGCGCCCACCCCAGTGTCATCCGGAAAGCCATCCACGCGGATATTGGCCGCATCCGCCACCTGCGCAACCGCATCGCCCATCACGAGCCCATCCTCGAGCGCGACATCGGCGCCGACCTGGCCGCGATCGGGCGGCTGATCCATGCCCGCTGCCCACACACCCTGGGCTGGCTGCAGCGCCATGAGCGGGCGACAACCGTGCTGGCGGCGTCGCCGTTGGCAGTGCATCGGTAATGCGTCCGCCGGGCATGGCCCGACGCTATCGGTTCACACCGCCGGCAGGGTCGCCATGTCCCAGCGCGGGGTCACATCCACCTTCGGCGGGCTGTGCTGGCCAGCCTGCAGCCGCAGCGCGCCAGCGAAGGCGATCATCGCGCCGTTGTCGGTGCACAGTGCAGGCCGCGGGAAGCAGGCGCGGCCGCCGAGGAGCTCGGCCATCTGCTGCAGGCGGGCGCGCAGGCGCTTGTTGGCACCTACACCGCCGGCAACCACGATCACGTTGGTCCCGGCCGCTTCCAGCGCGCGCTCGCACTTGATCGACAGGGTCTCGACCACCGCGTCCTCAAAGCCCCGGGCAATATCGGCGCGGGTCTGCTCGCTCTGGTCGCTGTCGCGCCAGGCCATCAGGACCTGGGTCTTCAGGCCGGAGAAGCTGAAATCCAGCCCCGGGCGGTCGGTCATCGGCCGCGCGAAGCGGTACGCGCCCGGCGTGCCCTGCTCGGCCAGCCTGGCCAGCTGCGGGCCGCCCGGGTACGGCAGGCCCATCAGCTTGGCGGTCTTGTCGAAGGCCTCGCCAGCCGCATCGTCCAGGGTTTCGCCCAGCAGGCGGTACTGGCCGATCGCGTCCACCGCCACCAGCTGGGTATGGCCACCGGACACCAGCAGCGCCACGAACGGCGCTTCCGGCGGGTCGTCTTCCATCAGCGGAGCCAGCAGGTGGCCTTCCATATGGTGTACGCCGACGGCCGGTACCTCCAGCGCCCAGGCCAGCGATCGGGCCACGCCGGCGCCGACCAGCAACGCGCCGACCAGGCCGGGACCGGCCGTATAGGCGACGCCATCGATATCGCCTACACCCAGACCGGCGTCGGCCAGGGTCTGGCGTACCAGTGGCAGCAGCTTGCGGACGTGGTCGCGGCTGGCCAGTTCGGGCACCACGCCACCGTATTCGGCGTGCAGGGCGATCTGGCTGTAGACCGCATGGGCGCGCAGGGCCGCGCTGCCGGCCAGGTCGGTGTCATACACCGCCACGCCGGTCTCATCACAGGAAGATTCGATGCCAAGGACTCGCATGCCTGCTATTATGACGCCCCTGCCGCCCCCTCGGGGGACGTGCAGATCTCACTGCTTTCGAACCGCCGGCCCGTATTCAGGGTTGGCCGCTTGCAGTTTGTCGATTCGCCGCTATAATGTGCGGCTCGCCGGGCGTGACCCGGTTCTACTGTGTCCCGGAGATTCCATGCCCAGCGTCAAAGTCCGCGAGAACGAGCCCTTCGAGTTTGCTCTTCGCCGCTTCAAGCGCACTTGCGAAAAGGCCGGTGTGCTGGCCGAAACCCGCAAGCGCGAGTTCTACGAAAAGCCGACCCAGGAGCGCAAGCGCAAGGCCGCCGCTGCTGTGAAGCGTCAGCTGCGCCGCTCGTCGCGCGACGTCACCAAGCGTCAGCGCCTGTACTGATCGGACGCATCTTCATTGCGGCGGGCCTGCCCGTCGCAATGGAGCCGAAGCCGGCACGCGCGAGCGTCGCCGGCTTTTTGCGTTTCCGGGTTCGGGCATCCGCCCCGCCCCACCTACCACCACGAGGTTCCTCATGAGCATGAAGCAGCAGCTCACCGAAGACATGAAGGCCGCCATGAAGGCGGGCGAGAAGCACAAGCTGGGCGTGATCCGCCTGATCAATGCCGCCATCAAGCAGCGCGAAGTGGACGAGCGCATCGAGCTGGATGACACCGCTGTGATCGCCGTGCTCGACAAGATGGTCAAGCAGCGCAAGGACTCGGTCAGCCAGTACGAAGCGGCCAACCGCGAAGACCTGGCCGAGATCGAGCGCGCCGAGATCGTGGTCATCGAAGCCTATCTGCCGGCCAAGATGGGCGAAGCCGAGATCGTGGCCGCCATCCAGGCCGCCATCGCCGAGACCGGCGCCTCCGGCCCGGCCGACATGGGCAAGCTGATGGGCGCACTGAAGCCCAAGCTCGCTGGCCAGGCCGACATGGGCCTGGTGTCCAAGCTGGTCAAGCAGCAGCTGGCGTAATCCGGTACACGGAGTCGGATCCCTTTCGCAACGCGAAAGGGCTCTGACCCCATTGATGCACCCGCTTCACCGCACCTTCGTCGGCCGCCTGCTACAACCACACCCATGGTTGAACCCGAGCCCAACGTTCCCGTGTCCCTGCACAAGTACCTCAAGCGCCTGCAGGACAGCTTTCCGATGGCGGTGGCCAAGCGCTTCATCGACGTCGACGTGCTGACCCAGGCCGCCTCCGTTTCCTTCTACGCCCTGCTGTCGATGGCACCGCTGCTGGTGCTGCTGCTGTGGTTGACCGCTTCGCTGTACCCGCCGGCACAGCAGGCGCTGGTCGACCAGATCAGCTCGGTGGCCGGCAGCAGTGCTGCGATCGTGGCCGAGACCGTCCTGAAGAACGCCGACAACCAGCCCGACGTCGGCTCGTTGGCAGGGCTGTGGAGCACGCTGCTGCTGTTCGTCGGCGCCACCGCCGTGTTCGCGCAGCTGCAGAACGCGCTCAACCTGATCTTCCGCACCAGTGGCGAGCGCCTGGAGGGCATCAAGGCCTGGCTGCGCAAGCGTGTGTTCTCGTTCGGCGTGGTGCTGGCCCTGGGCTTCCTGCTGATCCTGTCGATGACTGCCACCACGGTACTGCAGGTGGCCTTCGCGCAACTGCCCTCGATCCTCCCCGCGCTGGGGTACGTCACCAGCCTGCTGCTGTACGCGGTGGGGTTCGCCTTCATGTACCACTACCTGCCCGACCGCCGCGTGGCATGGCGCCAGGCCTTCATCGGCGGTGCCATCACCTCGGCGTTGTTCGCACTGGGCCGCTACGGCATCGGCGTCTACATCGCCACCGTGGCCCCCGGCAGTGCCTACGGCTCGATGGGTGCGCTGGTGATCTCGCTGGTTTGGATCTACTACGCCACCGTCGTGTTCTTCGTTGGCGCCCTGATGACGGCGGTGATCGATGAGCGCCTGCGCGCGCGCCATCACCTGGCCGCAGCCGGCATCGATCCGGCAACCGCCAGCCAGGTGCCCGACAGGGGGTAAACTAGGCCGACCGCCCCCGGTTCCGTCGCGTGGTCCTGCACCGCGCCCTGCCCTGTTGCCCATGGCCCGTATCCCCGACGCTTTCATCGACGACCTGCTCGCCCGCACCGACATCGTCGAGGTGGTGGGCAGCCGCGTGCCGTTGAAGCGCCAGGGCAAGGAATACGCCGCACGCTGCCCGTTCCATGACGAGCGCTCGGCGTCGTTCACGGTCTCGCCCACCAAGCAGTTCTATCACTGCTTCGGCTGCGGCGCGCACGGCACCGCGATCAGTTTCCTGATGAACTACGACCGCCTCGAGTTCCTCGACGCGGTGGATGAGCTGGCCAAGCGTGCCGGCATGGAAGTACCGCGCAACGAAAACCCGCGCAGCCCCCAGCAGCAGGACGACAGCCGCGAGCTGTACTCGGCGCTGGACGCCGCCACCAGGTTCTTCCAGAAGAATCTGGAAGGCAGCGAGAAGGCACGCGCGTATCTGGAAAGCCGTGGCGTGGACGAAGCGAACCGCGCGCGCTTCCAGATCGGCTACGCACCGGATGGCTACAGCGGCCTGCGCGATGCGCTGGGCAAGGACGAGCGCCGCATGAAGCTGCTCGACCGCGCAGGCCTGTTCTCCAAGAATGATCGCGGCCACGTCTACGACAAGTTCCGCGACCGGGTGATGTTCCCGATCTTCGACCGTCGTGGCCGGGTGATCGCCTTCGGCGGGCGCGTGTTCGAGAAGGACGACGGCCCCAAGTACCTCAACTCGCCCGAAACCGCGCTCTTCCACAAGGGCCGCGAACTGTACGGCCTGTGGCAGGTGCGCCAGGCCAACCAGAAGATCGAGCGGTTGATCGTGGTCGAGGGCTACATGGACGTGGTCTCGCTGTTCCAGTTCGGGGTCACCCAGGCGGTGGCCACGCTGGGTACGGCGACCACGCCGGACCACGCCGAGCTGCTGTTCCGCAACGCACCGGACGTGTTCTTCTGCTTCGACGGCGACGCCGCCGGCCGCCGCGCCGGCTGGAAGGCCCTGGAGTCGGTGCTGCCACGCATGAAGGATGGCCGCCAGGCCTTCTTCCTGTTCCTGCCCGATGGCGAGGATCCGGACACCATCGTGCGCAAGGAAGGCGCCGAGGCCTTCAACGAGCGCCTGAAGCAGGCCACGCCGCTGTCGCAGTTCTTCTTCGATGAACTGACCCGCGAGATCAACCTGGGCACGCTGGACGGCAAGGCGCGCCTGGCCGAACGCGCAAAGCCGATGCTGGCGCAGATTCCCGACGGTGCCTTCGGCGACCTGATGAAGCAGCAGCTGGCGCAGCTGACCGGCCTGGGCGGCACTGCCCAGGCCACGCGCGCGCCGATGCCGCAACGCCAGCCACAGCGGACGATCCAGCCGGTGGCCAAGCGCAGCCTGGTGCGCGGCGCGATCGCCGTGCTGCTGCAGCAGCCGTCGCTGGCGCTGACCCTGGGCGGAAAGCATCACTTCCAGGGCCTGCGACTGCCGGGCGTGGAGCTGCTGCTGGAACTGCTGGGGCTGGTCGAACAGCGCCCGGACATCAGCACCGGCGCCCTGCTGGAACACTTCGACGGCCGCGAGGAACAGGCGTCGCTGCATACGCTGGCCGCTCAGACGCTGCCCGGCACCGAGGCCAGCTGGACCCAGGAACTGCACGATGCTGTGGCCCAGTTGGAGAAACAGCTGCTGGTGCAACGCCTGGAGGAGTTGTTGGCAAAGCAGCGCCAGCAGGGCCTGGATGATACTGACAAGTACGAACTGCGCGAGCTGCTGAAGGCGCGCGCCGGACTGCGCCTGTAGCGGCAGAACGTTTTCACGGAGAGGACCATGCTGCTGCGCCTGACCTGCCTGCTGTTGTTGTCGCTCTGCCCGCCACTGGCGGCCCTGGCCGCAGATGGCCCGCTCAATGAAGTCCGCCCGGGCCTGTATGCCGGCGGCCAGCCCTCCGCCGCACAACTGCGCGAACTTGCCGCGCAGGGGGTGCGCACCGTGATCGACCTGCGCCAGCCCGGCGAGGACCGGGGTTTCGACGAAACCCGCCTCGCCGAATCATTGGGCCTGCGCTACGTGCGCATTCCGGTGGCCGGTGCCGACGGGCTCGATGCCGCCAACGTGCGCGCAGTGCACCAGGCCCTGCGGCAGAGCCAGGGGCCGGTGCTGCTGCACTGTGCGTCCGGCAACCGCGCCGGCGCCGTGCTCGGCCTGGTCAACGCACGCTACGAACATGCCGGCCCCGAACAGGCCCTTCAGCTGGGCCAGCGTGCTGGCCTGACCTCGCTGGAAGCCGCCACCCGCCAACGCCTGGCCACGCCGGTCACCTCACCCTGAACCCTCCGCACCAAGGACTCTGCCCACCATGACCCGCTGGTGGTCGCGCCTGCGACCGGACAACTTCACCCTCGCCCTGCTGTGCACCGTCGGCCTGGCCTCTCTGCTGCCGATGAAGGGCGCCGCCGCCATCGTCCTGGACGATGTCACCACCGTCGCCATCGCTGCGCTGTTCTTCCTGCATGGCGCGCGCCTGCCGCGCGAGTCGATCATCGGCGGCCTGCTGCACTGGCGGCTGCACCTGACCATCCTGGCCTGCACCTTCCTCCTGTTCCCGCTGCTGGGGCTGATGTTCAAGCCACTGTCGGGCTGGCTGCTGACTCCGGAGCTGTACCTGGGCGTGCTGTTCCTGTGCACCCTGCCCTCCACCGTGCAGTCGTCCATCGCGTTCACCTCGATGGCGCATGGCAACGTGCCCGCAGCGGTGTGCAGTGCCTCGTTGTCGAGCATTCTCGGCGTATTCCTGACCCCGCTGCTGCTGACCGCGCTGGCGGGCACCTCCGGCGGCGTGCACGACCCGCTGCACGCGATCGGCGGCATCATGCTGCAGCTGCTGGTGCCGTTCGTGGCCGGCCACCTGCTGCGGCCGTGGATTGCCGGCTGGGTGGAGAAGCAGCGCGCGCTGCTGCGCTACACCGACCAGGGCACGATCCTGCTGGTGGTGTATTCGGCGTTCGGCGAAGCGGTGACCGAAGGGTTGTGGAGCAAGACGCCGCTGCTTTCGTTGCTGGCCGTGGCCGTGGTGGCTGCCGTGCTGCTCGGCATCGCCATGCCGCTGATCGCCTTCATCGCGCGTCGGCTGCGCTTCAACCGCGAGGACGAGATCGCCATCGTGTTCTGCGGCTCGAAGAAGAGCCTGGCCACCGGCGTGCCAATCGCCAAGGTGCTGTTCGCCGGCGGCAGCCTCGGCGCGATCGTGCTACCGGTGATGATCTACCACCAGATCCAGCTGATCGTCTGCGGCGTGATCGCGCAGCGGTATGCGCGGCGCAAGCCATGACCATCCGGGAAATCATCCACGCATGGCGTGGATCTACTGGGCGCGTGGGCCGCTGCGGGAAAACATCACGCATGGCGTGGATCTACTGTAGAGCCGAGCCCATGCTCGGCTGGCGGTTGAATGGCACGTGGATGATCACCAGACCGAATCGCTGTCCAGCAGCCGCGCCACGCTGAAGCGCGGCAGCCATACCTGCAGGTCAAAACTGCGGTCACCGGCAGTGTGCCGCCTGGGCGACTCACCGTTGTAACTGGGCAGCGGACGTACACCACAGCGTTGAGGTGCCGTGCAGCCCCAGCCTTCCCCGCCACGCGCCTCGATACGCACGTTGTAAAGGTCCAGATCCTCCAGGAGTGCCGTCATCGGGGGGTACGCAATCATCTTCGGCTGCGTACGCATGCCATGCACGTTGCCGGTCAGCACCAGCAGCCGCCCGTTCTTCGGCAGTGCCCGCGCGCGCGCCCTTACTTCTTCGGCCATCACCCGGTCACGCGTACCAGTGCCGGCCATGTCGGCGGGAAGCACGCGATCAAAGCCGAACACCTGCACGTCGCGCCCTTGGCTGCGCAGCACGCGTACCGCCTCGATCAGCTCAAGCATGTCCTCGCTGCGACGGCCGTCATGCATCCGGCTACGGACGTTCCAATACGTCGTGCCACGCAATGCAGCGCGCGCCTCGGCTGTGCCGGCAGACGCCGTATAGGTCGCCAGCGCGGCGTTCTCGTCGGTCGGCAGCTCCAATGCCAACCGCACCGGCGTGCCATCGGCCGCGTAGGCCTCCATCAGCTCCCGTACCAACAGCGGCGTCTCGCGGGTACCGTGGAACTCACCCAGTACTAGGATGCGATGCTCACCGGCATGCTGGCGGATCTGCGCGACGGTGTCGTCGGCATGCGCGGTCACGACCATGCCCAGCGCCAGAATCAGCGCGGTGGTCCAACGGAAGATCGTATGCATCCCTGCTCGCTCCTTTCCTTGGGGTCAGGAACAGCAATGGCGACGCCGCTGGAAGAGATCAAGTGTAGAGCCGAGCCCACGCTCGGCTGCTCTTCCATCCCCCCCCAGCCGAGCATGGGCTCGGCTCTACAGGTGGCGCTTTACAACCAGGGCAGGATCCAGTGGTCCACCAGCAGGAAGGCGAACAGCGCCATCAGGTACACGATGGAGTAATAGAACATCTTCATCGAGAACAGTTCGTCCGGCGGGTCCAGCATGCGCCAGGCGTACCAGAGGAACACGGCGTTGAGCACGATCGCGCCGCCCAGGTAGAACGCACCGCTCATGCCCACCAGGTACGGCAGCAGGCAGACCAGTGCCAGCACCACCGAATACACCATGATCTGCTTGCGGGTGTGCACCACGCCATGGGTCACCGGCAGCATCGGAATTTCCGCCTTGGCGTAGTCCTCGCGGCGGAAGATCGCCAGTGCCCAGAAGTGCGGCGGCGTCCAGATGAAGATGATCAGCACCAGCAGCGACGAGTACGCCCAGTCCGACGAGCCCTGCATGCCGGTGACCGCCGCCCAGCCCAGCATCGGCGGCATCGCGCCGGCCAGGCCACCGATGACGATGTTCTGCGAGGTCGCACGCTTGAGGTACACGGTGTAGATCACCGCGTAGCCGATCAGCGAGGCGAAGGTCAGCACGGCGGTGATCAGGTTCACCCACAGCACCAGGATGGTCATCGACAGCACGATCAGCACGCCGGCGAACACCAGCACCTGCCATGGCTTGACCTTGCCGACCACCAGCGGGCGCCACGACGTGCGTGCCATCTGCGCATCGATGTGCGCATCCAGCAGCTGGTTGATCGCGGCGGCCGCCGAAGCGGCCAGCCAGATGCCGAGGAAGCCGAGCAGGCCGGCGCGCACCTGCTCCCAGCTGGGCACGCCCGGGATTGCCAGGACCATGCCGACCAGGGCGGTGAAGACGATCAGGGCAACGACCTTGGGCTTGGTCAGGTCCCAGTACTGGCGGTAATTGGAAAACATGGAGTCAGTCCGGGGCGCGCAGGCGGGCCAGCAGGCTGACCAGCACGAACAACAGGGCAACGGCCACGCCGTTGTGGGCCACCGCCACTTCCAGCGGCAGCGCCAGCTTCACATTGAGGATGCCGAGGGTGACCTGCAGCACCAGCAGCGCGATCAGCGCGCTGGCCCAGCCGCGCATGCTCGGCAAACGGAACAGGCGCACGCCCAGCCACAGCAGGTAGACGGCCACCACCACGGCGAACAGGCGATGGGCCATCTGGATGGCGATACGCGAGGCGCCGTCGAGCACGCCGCCTTCGTAATCCACGCCGATGCCACGCCACAGCGTGAAGCCTTCGACGAAGTTGTGCTGCGGCCACCACTGGTTGGCGCAGCGCGGGAAGTTGTCCAGCGAGGCGCTGCCACCGCCGCAGGCCAGCGCCGCGTAGTTGGCGCTGACCCAGCCGCCCAGGGCGATCTGGGTGACCAGCACGGCCAGGCCGATGCGCAGCAGCCACTTCAGCTTCGGCGCCTCGGCCAGGGTGATCGGCATGTGCGTGGCACGCCACGCCATCCAAGCCAGCAGCGCGAACATCAGCATGCCGCCCAGCAGGTGCCCCATCACCACGATGGGCTTGAGCAGCAGGGTCACCGTCCACATGCCCAGCAGGGCCTGGAAGATCACCACGGCCAGGGTCAGCAGTGCAGCGCGCGCCAGGTCGATGTTGCTCCAGCGCAGCGCGGCGATCAGCAGGATCGCCTCGCCGATCAGAGCCAAGGTACTGGCGGTGCCATGCCAGCCCATCATGTACAGCGGTATGCCGGCGGCCACCAGCACGCAGGCGGTCACCACTGCCGTGGTTCCAAAGCGGCGCTTGCGCGTGGCCAGCAGGGCCAGGGTCAGGATCTCGATGCCCAGCGCGCCGGCCAGGAAGCGGTGCACCTGCTCACGCCAGGCCTTGTGGGTCTCCAGCGGGCGGATCTCCGCCGCCGGGTGGCCGATGGTCTCTTCCACGTGCTGCGGCCAGGTGGCCTGGCCATAGCAGGTCGGCCAGTCCGGACAGCTCAGGCCGGCATCGGACAGGCGTACGAACGCGCCGAACATGATCGTGCTCGCGGTCATGATCATGGCGAACCACGCCAGGCGGTGGAAATTGCGGTGCAGCGCCGGACGCGCGGAAAGGCTCATCAAACGGGACTCACTTCAGTTTCAGCAACGTGGCCATGTCCTTGCGCAGGCCACCCAGGTCGGAACCCGGGGCATGGCGCATGATCACGAAGCCGTTCGGATCGATCACGTAGACCGGCAGTCCCGCCGGATCATCGACGCCCGGCAGCGCCGCGCGCAGGGCTGGCGACGGAGCCAGCGGCCGCAGCGCGGGCAGCGAGGCGATCGACGCCGGTGGCGTACCCAGCCACAGGATCTCGACATTATCGGCGTTATGGCCGAACAGCTGCCACACCTTGCCCAGTCCCTGCGACAAAGTGACGCACTGCGCGTCGCAGGCACCGGCCGGTGCCACCAGCAGGCGCCAGGTGCGGGCCTCGGGGTTCCAAGGATAGGGCTGGCCACTGGCCAGGGTCGGCGTCTGCTGGCGCAGGTCCACGGGCGGCTTCAGCAGTTGGCCGGCATTGCGGTGCCCGGTGGGCTGCCAGCCGGAGAAGCGCAATACCGCGGCCAGCGCCATCGCCCCGAAGAACACGGCAAACAGCAGCACCAGGGTCCGGCGGCCGGAGCCGCGCGCCTGCGGGGACGTAGCAGTGTTCATGCGGGGCATTTTCTCATGGTTGGGTGAGGGATGCGGGTGTGACGCCGCGGTAGTGCCGGCCGCTGGCCGGCATCCAGGAATGGGGTTGCCGGCCAGCGGCCGGCACTACCAGGCAGCACGTCGCCTGCGCCACTCCAGTACCAGCACGACCACCAGCACGGTCAGGGCCAGGCCGAACCACTGCACGGCGTAGCCCAGGTGGCGCTGCGGCGGCAGCGTGTTCGGCAGCAGGTCCAGGTCGCGCTCATCGCCGAAGGGCAGCGCCGGGTCCAGGCGCAGGACCCGTTCCGGCAACGCCGGCACACCCAGTGCTGCGGCCATGCCCTCGGCCGGCAAGCGGCTGGCCAGCCAGCGCCCCGCCTCACTGGTGGCAGAAAATGCCGGCCCCAGCACCAGTCCCGCCGACGGTGGCGGCGCGAGCAACCCGCGCACGGCCACCGGCGAAGGCGGCGACGGCACCTCCGGAAGCGTGCGATCCGGCGGCAGCGCGCGCCAGCCCAGATCGACCAGCAGCACGCTGCCCTCGTCACTGCGGAACGGGCGATAGATCTTCACGCCGGCGCGGCCATGCCGGATCTGGTTGTCCAGCAGCACCACGCCGGGCAGGAAGCGGCCATGGTCGGCCACGCCATGCAACGCGCCCGGTGCGGCCAGCGCCTGGGCCAGCGACAGCGTCTGAGCCACGGCTGGACCCTGTGCATCCAACATTGCCTGTTTGGCATGCATGCGCTGCAGCTGCCACAGCCCCAATGCGGTGAATCCGGCCATCGCCAGCACGGCCAGCAGCCATCCGAACACGCGCGTGTGCTGGCGCATCATGACAAGTCCGCGCAAACGCGGTCAGATAGGCACATCCACCCTGCCCTCGAGCCGCGCATGAGTGATTCGCTGAAGACCCTGCTGGTAATCGCGTTTCTGATCGTCATCGTCTGGAATCTGGGCGCCGGCCTGTACTACCTGCTGGTCGACCGCGGCCAGACCAAGCGCACGGTCAACGCGCTGACACGTCGCATCGCGGTGTCGGTGGCATTGATCGTACTGGTGATCGTGAGCATCTACATGGGCTGGATCAAGCCGCACGGCGTCGGCGGCTGAGGCCACCGATGCGTGCGCGGTCAAAGCACGTAGACGAACAGGAACAGCATCAGCCACACCACGTCGACGAAGTGCCAGTACCACGCGGCGGCTTCGAAACCGAAATGGTTGTCGCGGGTGAAGTGTCCCTTGGCCGAACGCAGCCACATCACGATCAGCATGATCGTGCCCAGCAGCACGTGCGCGCCGTGGAAGCCGGTCAGCATGAAAAAGGTTGAACCGTAGATGCCCGAGCCGAGCGTCAGGTTCAGTTCCTTGTAGGCGTGGATGTACTCCTCCGCCTGCAGGGTCAGGAAGCCCAGGCCAAGCACCACGGTCAGGCCCAGCCAGATCAGCAGCTGGCGGCGGTTGCCGGCCTTCAGCGCGTGGTGGGCGATGGTCAAGGTCACGCCGGAGGTCAGCAGGATCAGCGTATTGATCAGCGGCAGGCCCCAGGCCGGGATGGTCTGGAACGCGCCACCGATCGCCGCCGGGCCATTGGTCGGCCATCCGGCGGAGTAGCCCTGCCAGAGCAGCTCGTTGGTCATCACCCCGCGGCCTTCGCCACTGAGCCACGACAGGCCCAGGTTGCGGGTGTAGAACAGCGCGCCGAAGAAGGCGCCGAAGAACATCACCTCGGAGAAGATGAACCAGATCATCCCCATCCGGAACGAGCCATCGACCTGGTGGTTGTAGTTGCCGGCCTGCGATTCGCGCACCACGTCGCTGAACCACCAGAACAGGGTCAACAGCAGCATCGCGATGCCGATGTAGAACGTCCAGCGCCCCCAGCTGGCATCGTTGAGCCAGCTGGCCACGCCCACCATGGTCACCATCATCGCGATGGACCCCACGAAGGGCCATTTGCTCTGGGCCGGGACGAAGTACACGTTGGCGTCGGTCGGTGTCTGGGCCATGTCGGTATCCGGGTCAGGGTGCGGCGTGCGCGCCTTCCGAGGTGGCGGCCGGGGCCAGCCGATCGGACAGCGCGTCGTTGCGGTAGAAGGTGTAGGACAAGGTGATCGTCTTGATCTCCGGCGGCAGGTCCGGATCGACGATGAAACGCACCGGCATGTCGCGCTTCTCGCCGGCCTGCAGCGTCTGCGCGGTGAAACAGAAACATTCGGTCTTGCTGAAGAAGCCCGAGGCACGCGCCGGCGCCACCGAAGGCACCGCACTGCCGACCACCGCCTGCTGGCTGTCGTTGCGGGCGAAGTACAGCGCCTCGTTGAGTTCGCCGGGCACCACATCCATGGTCAGCTGCTCGGGATGGAACGACCACGGCAGGCGCGAATTGACGCCGCCATCGAACTCCACCCGCACGGTGCGCTTGCCAGCTGCAGCACCCGTACTGGCTTCACCACCCGGGCCGCGTTCCAGGCGCACGCCGAATACCTTTTCGCAGGCAATGCGGTACAGCGGCACCAGCGAGAAGGTCAGCAGGAACACCGCCACTGCCACGCCGATCAGGCGCGGCAGCCCGGCACTGGGTGACCGCGTGCTGGCCGGTGCCTCGCTCATCGGCCGATCACCCCGCTGAGGATGAAGCCGACGTAGACCAGCACCGCGATGGCGCCCACCCACATCGCCGTGCGCCTGGCGCGCTGGCGCTGCTGTTCGATGCCGTTTTCCGGGGCGTCGCCCGGGCTGTTGTAGAGCCGAGCCATGCTCGGCTGCTCCACGTCAGCCGAGCATGACTCGGCTCTACAGGTCTGCAGTGGGCTCTCGTTATGCATGCCCCACCTCAATGCGTGATGTCGTCATGCGCCAGATCGCCCGGGCGGATGGTCGGCGGCGTGGTGAAGGTGTGCGCCGGTGCCGGCGACGGCAGCGTCCACTCCAGCCCGCGTGCACCTTCCCAGCTGCGTGCTTCGGCCTTCTCACCGTTGCGCAGCGACGACAGCAGGATCGCGGCCATCATGAACGGGGTGACGAACATGCCGAACGCACCGATCGAGCTGATCAGGTTCCAGTCGGCAAACGCCACGCTGTAGTCGGGAATGCGGCGCGGCATGCCGGCCAGGCCGAGGAAATGCTGCGGGAAGAACAACAGGTTGACGAACACGATCGACCACCAGAAGTGCACCTTGGCCCACTTCTCGCTGTACATGCGTCCGGTCCACTTCGGCCACCAGTAGTACACCGCCGCGATCAGCGCGAACACTGCGCCGGTCACCAGCACGTAGTGGAAATGCGCAACCACGAAGTAGGTGTCGTGGTACTGGAAGTCGGCCGCCACGATGGCCAGCATCAGGCCGGAGAAGCCACCGATGGTGAACAGGATGACGAAGGCCACCGACCACAGCATCGGCGCCTCGAACGTCAGCGAGCCCCGCCACATGGTGCTGACCCAGTTGAACACCTTCACCCCGGTCGGGATCGAGATCAGCATGGTGGCGAACATGAAGTAGATCTCGCCGCCCAGCGGCATGCCCACGGTGAACATGTGGTGGGCCCAGACGATGAACGACAGGAACGCGATCGCGGCGGTCGCGTACACCATCGCCTGGTAGCCGAACAGCGGCTTGCGGCTGAAGGTCGGGATGATCTCGCTGACCACGCCGAAGGCGGGCAGGATCATGATGTAGACCTCGGGATGGCCGAAGAACCAGAAGATGTGCTGGTACATCACCGGGTCACCGCCACCGGCGGCATTGAAGAAGCTGGTGCCGAAGAACTTGTCGGTCAGCAGCATGGTCACCGCACCGGCCAGCACCGGCATCACCGCGATCAGCAGGAAAGCGGTGATCAGCCAGGCCCAGCAGAAGATCGGCATCTTCAGCAGGTCGATGCCCGGCGCGCGCATGTTGAGCACGGTGGCGATGATGTTGATCGCACCCATGATCGAGCTGATACCGGCCACGTGGATGGCGAACACGCTGAAGGCCACGTTGTAGCCGCCCTGCAGCGACAGCGGCGGGTACAGCGTCCAGCCGCCGGCCGGTGCACCACCGGGCAGGAACAGCGTCAGCAGCAGCAGGCTGAAGGCCACCGGCAGCAGCCAGAACGACCAGTTGTTCATGCGCGGCAGCGCCATGTCCGGCGCGCCGATCTGCAGCGGGATCATCCAGTTGGCAAGGCCGACGAACGCCGGCATCACGCCACCGAAGATCATCACCAGCGCATGCACGGTCGTCATCTGGTTGAAGAACTCGGGCTTGACGAACTGCAGGCCCGGCTGCGCCAGCTCGGCGCGGATCACCACGCTCATCGCCGCGCCGATGATGAACATGATGAAGCTGAAACCCAGGTACAGCGTCCCGATGTCCTTGTGGTTGGTCGAGAAGAACCAACGCTCGAAGAAACTCTGGTGGTGATGGTGATCGTCGTGCCCAACTGCCGAGTGCGCCATTGCAAAACACCTCTCAGAATCGGTTGTCACCACGGCCGCGAGCGGCCGCGGGCTTTACATCACGCGCCGCTGGCCGCAACCGCAGGTGCGCTGCCGGCTTCGGCAGCAGCAGGTGCCGCCGGTGCTTCGCCCGCAGGGGCAGCCGGTTCTGCAGGTGCCGCAGGGGGGGCGGGCTCGGCCGGCGGTGCAGGCTTGCGCTGCGCCAGCCACTGCTTGAAGTCCTCCTTGGACACCGCCTCGACCACGATCGGCATGAAGCCGTGGTCCTTGCCACACAGCTCGGCGCATTGGCCGCGATACACCCCGGGCTGCTCGATGCTGGTCCAGGCTTCATTGATGAAGCCGGGGATCGCGTCCTGCTTCCAGCCCAGCGCCGGCACCCACCAGGCGTGGATCACATCATCGGAAGTGATGACGAAGCGGACCTTGGTATCGACCGGCAGCACCAGCCGGTTGTCGACGTCCAGCAGGTAATGCGGATGGCTTTCGCGGGTCGGCACGATGCCACTCTGCCGCACGCGGTCGGACTCGCGATCCAGGCGGCTGGTGAAGGTGACGTTCTCGCCGAGGTATTCGTATTTCCACATCCACTGGTAGCCGGTGACCTTCACCGTCATCTCGGCATCGCGGGTGTCGTACATCTTGATCAGGTTGGCGGTGGCCGGCCAGGCCATCACGATCAGGATGATCACCGGGATCACCGTCCAGATGATCTCGGCCTTGGTGTTATGGCTGAAGGTGGCGGCGACAGCGCCCTTGGATTTGCGGAACTTGAAGATGGCATAGGCCATCGCGCCGAACACGATGACGCCGATCACCGTGCAGATGATCAACGAGAGATTGTTCGATTCCCAGGCCAGGCGCGAGGTCTGGGTCACCCCCTTGCCCATGTTCAGCTGCCACGGCTTCGGATCGGCCGCCTGGGCCCAGGCCAACGCCGGCATCAGTCCCCCGGTCGCCAGCACTGCGGCAACCGCGTTCACGCACTTCGTGCCCCACCTGCTGCTTTGCTTCATTGCCTAGACCCTTAGCGTCGTCGGTTGCCGCCATCGCTGGCGGCGAGCAAGCTTTCAAGTGTCTCTGCAAGCGTCTGACGTTCGGCCGGCGCGAGGAAACTCCCCACCTCCACCTGCCGGCCGCTGGACGCCAGCCGGACCCTCTCATCGTCGGTGAGCAGGCGCACCCAATGCGGGTGGGCCCGGAACACCGGCGATCCACCGGGTACGGGGATGACCTCCACGTACGCCGGCACTACCCGGATCTCCTCCTGCCGTTCACCGCTGCGCCACAAGGCACGCAGCGCCGCCGCCAGCACCAGGCTGTACAGCAGCGCGAACAGGGGGGCGAATGCATTGCCGGCCCACCACCCGAGGGCGGACACCAGCCACATCGCACCCGACAACACGGTGAACAACAGGACGAACTGCCGGGCATCGAGCGCCCGTGGGGGACGCAGCCGCAGCTGCGTACCTGACCCATCCGGAGCTGGAAGCACCTCGATCATGTCGCAACCGCGTTCCTGCCGCGGGAAACGTCTCGATGGTAGCCCCGCCCTCTCGCCGGTAGCAAGGGTGCATTCACACTTTTTCCGATGCTGCAACACAGCATGCGGTCGGCGGCACGGATGACGAATTCAGCACAAATATCGCCGGGTTTGCTGAACACGCCGAATCCACCACCGTTAGTGGCTATCAGCCCTTCATGAAGGTGTCTGCGTGGCACTTCCGAAGGCCGCAAAAATGATTAAAATCGCCAAGTTTTCCACTGGCCGGACCGGCATGAACGCACCTTCCTCCTCCCCTGCCGCCCACGACGCCCCGCGTCCGGGCGCGCTGCTGTCGCCGGAACTGCCGGCGCCCCCCAACCCGTTCCGCCAGGCCATCACCGATGCCTGGTTGAAGGACGAGGCCAGCCACGTCCGCGAGCTGCTGGCGCAGGCGCGCCTGCCCGCCGAGGAACAGGCCAGGGTGCAGGCGCTGGCCGCCGACCTGGTCGGCCGCGTGCGCGTGCGTGCCAAGGACCAGGGCGCGATCGAAGCCTTCATGCGCCAGTACGACCTGGGCAGCGAAGAAGGCGTGCTGCTGATGTGCGTGGCCGAAGCGCTGCTGCGTATTCCGGACCAGGACACCGCCGACAAGCTGATCCGCGACAAGCTGGCCGATGCCGACTGGGAAAAGCACCTGGGCGGCAGCGACTCGGTGCTGGTCAATGCCTCCACCTGGGGCCTGATGCTGACCGGCAAGCTGGTGCAGATGAACGACGCCACGCGCGCCGATGCGCCCAGCGCATTCAAGCGCCTGGTCGGCCGCGTCGGTGAGCCGGTGGTGCGCCTGGCCGTGCGCCAGGCGATGAAGATCATGGGCCACCAGTTCGTCATGGGCCGCACCATCAGCGAAGCGCTGGCGCGCTCGCACAAGGGCGACAACGCCAGCTACCGCTACTCGTTCGACATGCTCGGCGAAGGCGCGCTGACCATGAAGGACGCGCTGCGCTACCTGGAAGACTACCGTCGTGCGATCCACGCCATCGGCGGCGATCACAAGGCCCGCGGTGGCCGTCCGGACGGCGACGTCAACAACGCGCCGGGCATCTCGATCAAGCTGTCGGCGCTGTACCCGCGCTACGAGCACGCCAAGCGCGAGCGCGTGCTGAAGGACCTGGTGCCGGGCGTGCTGGAACTGGCACAGCTGGCCAAGAGCTACGGCATCGGCTGCACCGTCGACGCCGAAGAGTCCGACCGCCTGGAACTGTCGCTGGACATCATCGAGCAGGTGTTCTCCGACGCCTCGCTGGCTGGCTGGGATGGCTTCGGCGTGGTCGTGCAGGCCTACCAGAAGCGCACGCCGTACACGATCGACCACCTGGCCGACATGGCACGCCGTGCCGGTCGCCGCCTGCAGGTGCGCCTGGTCAAGGGCGCCTACTGGGATGCCGAGATCAAGCGCGCGCAGATCGAAGGCTACCCGGGCTACCCGGTGTTCACCCGCAAGCAGAACACCGATGTGTCCTACCTGGCCTGCGCCAAGCGGCTGTTCACCCATGCGGACGCGATCTACCCGATGTTCGCCACGCACAACGCGCACACCATCGCGGCCGTGCGCAGCATCGCCAACGGCGGCGTGTACGAGCACCAGAAGCTGCACGGCATGGGCGACGACCTGTACGCCGAAGTGGTGCCGGCCGACCGCTTGAACCTGCCCTGCCGCGTGTACGCCCCGGTCGGTTCGCACGAAGACCTGCTGCCGTACCTGGTGCGCCGCCTGCTGGAAAACGGTGCCAACTCCAGCTTCGTCAACCGCATCACCGACGAGCGCGTGCCGATCGCCGACCTGATCCGCGATCCGGTCGAGATGGTCGCCTCGTTCGAATCGATTCCGCATCCCAAGATCCCGCTGCCGGTTGACCTGCTGCGCAGCCAGAACCACGACAGGAAGAACTCCATGGGCGCCAACCTCGCCAACGACAACGAACTGCGCGCCCTGGCCGAGCAGCTCAACGCCGCCGTGAAGCCGTGGCAGGCCTCGCCGCTGGTACCGGGTGCCAACCCGGCCGGCGCCGCGCTGCCGGTGACCAACCCGGCCGACACCCGCGAAGTGGTCGGCCAGTGGCTGGCCGCCGATGCCGCCACCGTGCAGAAGGCCCTGGCCAACGCCGTGGCCGCACAACCGGCCTGGAACCGCACCCCGGCCGCCAGCCGCGCCGCCATCCTCGAACACGCCGCTGACCAGCTGGAAGCGCGCATGCCGGAGTTCATGGCGCTGTGCGTGAAGGAAGCCGGCAAGAGCCTGCCCGACAGCATCGCCGAAGTGCGCGAAGCCGTGGATTTCCTGCGCTACTACGCCAAGCAGGCGCGCGAGCAGTTCAGCCACGCCGAGAAGCTGCCCAGCCCGACCGGTGAATCCAACGAGCTGCAGCTGCACGGCCGCGGCGTGTTCGTCTGCATCAGCCCGTGGAACTTCCCGCTGGCGATCTTCCTGGGCCAGGTCGCCGCCGCACTGGCCGCCGGCAACAGCGTGATCGCCAAGCCGGCCGAGCAGACCAACCTGATCGGCTACTACGCGGTGAAGCTGCTGCACGACGCCGGCGTGCCGGCCGAGGTGGTGCAGTTCCTGCCGGGCGACGGTGCCACCGTCGGTGCCGCGCTGACCGCCGACCCGCGCGTGGCCGGCGTGGCCTTCACCGGCTCCACCGAGACCGCGCGTGCGATCAACCGCGCGATGGCTGCACGTGACGCCGCCATCGGTGTGCTGATTGCCGAGACCGGCGGCCAGAATGCCTTCATCGCCGATTCCTCGGCGCTGCCGGAACAGCTGGTCAAGGACGCGATCGGTTCGGCCTTCACCTCCGCCGGCCAGCGCTGCTCGGCCGCGCGCGTGCTGTTCGTGCAGGACGACATCGCCGACAAGGTGATGACCATGCTGGCCGGCGCGATGAAGGAACTGAAGGTCGGCAACCCGGGCCTGCTGTCCACCGACGTCGGCCCGGTGATCGACGCAGATGCGCTGAAGATCCTGCAGGACCACGCTGAGCGCATGGACCGCGAAGCGCGCCTGATCGCCGCCGCCGAGCTGTCCGCCGAAACGGCGCACGGCACCTTCTTCGCGCCGCGCGCATACGAACTGAAGGACCTGGGCCAGCTGCAGAAGGAAGTCTTCGGTCCGGTCCTGCACGTGATCCGCTGGAAGGGCGACCAGCTCGACGCGGTGATCGACCAGATCAACGCTACTGGCTACGGCCTGACCCTGGGCGTGCATTCGCGCATCGACGAAACCGTTGACCGCATCAGCAATGGCGTCCATGTCGGCAACGTGTACGTCAACCGCAACCAGATCGGTGCAGTGGTCGGCGTGCAGCCGTTCGGCGGCCAGGGCCTGTCCGGCACCGGCCCGAAGGCCGGCGGCCCGCACTACCTGCTGCGCTTTGCCACCGAAAAGACGGTGACGGTGAACACCACCGCCGCCGGCGGCAACGCCTCGCTGCTGACCCTGGGCGACTGATCGCCTGCTTGGTGCGGTAAACAAGAAACCCCGCGAATGCGGGGTTTCTTGTGTTTTGCTTCCTGTAGCGCCGGGCCCATGCTCGGCTTTTCCGGCGCAGCCGAGCGTGGGCTCGGCTCTACAGGAATTCAGGTGCCGTCGTGGCCTCGGCCCGCATCAGATTGCGCCAGTGCCCGAGAGCAACAAGTGCATTGACCCAGAAACCGATGTACAGGATCGAGGTCAGGTGCAGGCCACGGCTGTAGTACAGCGGCACTGCAACGGTGTTTACCAGCAGCCAGACCCACCACGACTCCAGCTTGCGCCGCATCATCAGGATCTGCGCGATCACGCTCAGCACCAGTACCGCCGAATCGATGTACGGCGCATAGGCATTGGTCAGTCGGGTCAGCATCCAGCCGTAGCCGAAGGTGGCCACTACCGCCAGCGGCGCCAGCCAGGCCCAGGCACGCGGCCGCAATGAAGTAATCGGCAACGGCGCACCATGATCGCCGCGCAGCCACTGCCACCAGCCCAGCACGCTGATCGCGATGAAGAAGAACTGCAGCACCATGTCCGCGTACAGGTGCGAGCGTTCGAACACGGCAGCAAACAATGCACAGCCGACGATGCCCAGCCACCAGGTGTGCACGTTGTTGCGGCCGGCCAACAGGATCGAGCCGGCGACGGCGATGTTGGCGGCCAGCTCCAGCTGGAAGCTCGGGTCGGACAGGTTCATCGCACCATTGTCGCGTAGATCCGCGCCCTGCGTCGTCGGACCAATAGATCCATGCCATGCGTGGATACCCTCCGCAAAAAGAAAGCCCCGCTTGCGCGGGGCTCTCCTCGTGCTGCTTCAGGCAATCGCCCGGATCAGAACTTGTACTGCATCGACGCCGCCAGCACGTCGCCGCTCACCTTGTACTTGCCGGTCACGGTGTTGGCAGTGGCCGAGGTCGAGGTGATGTTCGGATCCTTGGTGAACAGGTGGGTGTAACCCACGCTGTATTCCATCTTGTCCGAAGCGGCGTAGGTCAGGCCCAGCGACAGCCACTTGCGGGTGGTGTCCGGCACGCGCACGTCACGGTGGGCGTCGGTGGTCGGGGTCTGGTCGTAGGCCAGGCCGCCACGCAGGGTCAGCTTGTCGTTCACGCGGAAATCGGTACCGATCGACGCGAAGGTGGTGTCGCGGTAGTGGAACGGCAGCACGCTGTCCGGCTGGTTGGAGTCATAGTCGACGGTGACCTGGTCGAACTTGCTCCACGCCGTGCGCGTGACCTCGGCCATGATCTGCCACTGGTCGTTCACGCGATGGGTGAAGCCCATGGTGGCGCTGGCCGGCAGGGTGATGGTGGCGCGGCCGTTGCTGTCGATGAAGGTACCCGGGG
Source organism: Stenotrophomonas maltophilia group sp. msm1 (assembly GCF_032025805.1). Taxonomy (NCBI): domain Bacteria; kingdom Pseudomonadati; phylum Pseudomonadota; class Gammaproteobacteria; order Lysobacterales; family Lysobacteraceae; genus Stenotrophomonas; species Stenotrophomonas maltophilia group sp. msm1. The sequence continues at coordinate 1,071,678 of NZ_JAVSKH010000001.1, read as the reverse complement.
CGGCAGTGGCCAGGAAGGCGGCAGCGTTCTGCGGGATGGTGAAGTCGGCCTTGCCGTCGGTGATCTTGTGCTCGACCTTCGAGCGGTAGCTGAAGGCGATGTTGGTGCCTTCCACCGGGGTGACCGTCATGCCCAGGGTGTAGCCGACCGACACTTCGTCGCCCTTGATGCGCAGGTAGCCATCGGCGGTGCCCGGCGAGAAGCCGAGCTGGGCGGCCTGGCGTGCAGCCGCCTGCGACGCCGCCGCAGCCTGGGCTGCGGTGCCGCCTGCAGCCAGCACACGCGCCGCAGCGGTGCGCTGGGCCGTGGCGTTGATCGCGGTGCCGGTATCGACAGCGCTGGTCAGGTCGACGTTCAGGCGCTCGGCGAACACCGAAGCACCGAACGACAGGTACGGGTTGACGTCATAGGAGAACGCCACGCCCAGGTCGATGGCCTGCAGCTCGGTCTTGACGCCGTTGTAGCGGCCGACCCAGTCGCGGTCGTATTCGGTCTTGAAGCCGAACGGCACGGTCAGCGATGCACCGAAGTGCATGTTGTCGTTCTCGCCGAACGGCACGTGGAAGTACGCGGCCGGAACCGGGGCGATCATGCCGGCGTCGCCGCCGTTGCCACCGGAAATCGGCGCGCCGTTGCCGTACTGGCCCTGGCCGCGGAACTTGGCGCCGAAGCTGATGGCGCTGACGTCGCCCTGGACCAGGGTGCCGTCGAGCAGGCGCATGGAGGCCGGGTTGGTGGCGATGACCGAGGCGTCACCTTCGGTCGAGGTGGAGCCGGCGAACGCGCGGCCCAGGCCCTTGGCGCTGTTTTCCTTCAGCTGGAAGGCGGCAGCATTGGCATCGGCGGCGGCCAGCGCACCGGCAACGCCGACGGCCAGCAGGGTCAGTCGGGCAATGGTGGAAGCGGTTTGCATCGTAGTTCTCTCTCTCCGGTAAGCGGTGATGGTGCTCTGAGTGCGCCTGCGCCCGCCAGGTCCTGGGACCCATCGGAGCGCGCCGGATTCCCCTCCCGACATACGACGCCGTATGCGAGTATTACCCAGAGCCGTTAATGAAACAATAACGGTGCGGTCGGTTTTCTCGTCTCGAAAGCTGAACAGGACAATCCCCGCCGCAAGCGCCCGCACGCTAGGCTAGTGCCATGTTCGTCTCCCTCCCGTCCCGCAAGAAGGCGGCCCTGCGCTGGGCCACGCCCGTGCTGTTTGCGGCACTGTGGTTGGCGTTCCTGTGGTCGATCTCGCGGCCGGACGATGCCCGCGGCAGCCTCTGGCTGGACTGGGGCGCCCTGTCCACCGGCCTGACCCACCCGCTGGACTGGTGGGCGACCCTGCAGGACGGCAGCGTGCTGCGCCTGTTCACCGCCCTGTTCCTGCACGCCGACTGGTCACATCTGCTGGGCAACCTGGTGTTCCTGCTGATCTTCGGCCTGCCCGCCGAGCGGGTGCTGGGGCCGTGGCGGCTGCTGCTGCTGTTCCTGGTCGGCGGCGCAGTGTCGAACCTGGTCGCGATCTACACCATGGGCAGCCCGGACCAGATCATCATCGGCGCCAGCGGCGCGGTGTCAGCGCTGATCGGCGCCTATCTGGCCCTGTTCCCAGGCGCGCGGCTGGGCGTGGTGATCCCGCTCGGCCTGTTCCTGGAGTTCGTGCGCGCGCCGGCCTATCTGTTGATCGGCGTCTGGGCGGCACTGCAGGTGGTGTTCGCCCACATCGGCCCCAGCTTCGGCATGGTGGCCTGGTGGGCGCACATCGGCGGCTTCGTGTTCGGCGTGGTGTACGGGGTCTACGTGCGGGCTGCGATCGCGCGCCGACTGCGCAAGCGCCACGGCTTCTGACGCCGGGTAGTGCCGGCCGCTGGCCGGCTCCACGCTCACCGGCCGGTTCGTAGCGTCGAGCGTGCTCGACTCCTCCATCGATATGGATCTGCTCCGTCCGCGATGATGCTGAATGCGTCACTCGCGACTGACCACCAACGTGTTGTGGTGGGTATCGAACAGCAGCGTAGCGCCGTCATCCAGCACCACGAAGTACTCAAAGAACGGCAACTCGCCGAGCAAAGGAATCAGTTCACTTGCCTGCAGAGTCCAGATCGGCCACGGCAATGCGCGCTCATCTGACGCTACCAAGCAGATTTCGCCGTTCACTTCCGCCAGCAGTTTCGCCAAGCAGGAAAGGCCTTCATCGCTGCCGTCGTATAGGATCGTCTGATCAGCCGACGCTTTGCCGGTCCACCAATAGACGAGGCACGGATCAATTCCATGGCGACTCGCCAAGGATTCCAGCAAGCCAGTGGCACGGTCAATCGGCAGCGGATCGCGACCAAGCAGTTGGCTGATCGTGGTCGCGAGGTTCGAATCATCCATGGACCGATTCTATCGGGCGACACCTCGGCTGCGCCGCCTTCCGGATGAACGGGGCGTCCGCCGGGCACGGCCCGGCGCTACCGTCAGGGCTTGGCCGGGGCCGGTGCGGGCTTTGCTTCCGGCTTTGCTTCCGGCTTAGGTTCGACCTTCGCTTCCGGCTTCGCCGCAGCGGCCTTCGCGGTCTTGGCGGCATCCGCCTTCTCGGCCTCGGCCTTCAACCGTACAGCCACCGAACCGGGGTTCTTCAGCTCGGCCAGCGCGTCGTTGATCGGGCCGTCGCCCGGCAGCACCGCACCGGCGTGGTAGCCCTCGGTGCCTTCGTCGTCGCCGCGCAGATGGCCTGGCAGGGTGGCTTCGCTGTAATCGCTCAGGCTGGCCGGCAGGGCATCCTCCGCCGACGTAGCGGCGGGCTTCAACTCAACATCCGGCACGATGCCGGTGGCCTGGATCGACTTGCCGCTGGGCGTGTAATAGCGCGCGGTGGTCAGCTTCACCGAATCACCGTTGTCTAGCGGCAACACGGTCTGCACCGAGCCCTTGCCAAAGGTGCGGCTGCCAACCACTCGGGCGCGCTTGTTGTCGCGCAGCGCGCCGGCGAGCACTTCCGAGGCACTGGCCGAACCGGCATCGGCCAGTACCACCACCGGTGCACCCTTCAGCAGGTCGCCTGGGGTCGCGTCGAATCGGGCATCGCTGATGCTGATGCGGCCACGGGTGCTGACGATGTTGCCCTTGTCGAGCAGATCGTCGGCTACCTGCACGGCGGCCGTCAGCAGGCCACCCGGATTGCTGCGCAGATCCAGCACCAGGCCCTTGAGCTGGCCACCGGACTGCTTCTGCAGCTGCTGCACGTGCTTCTGGAAGTCCGAGCCGGTATCGGCCTGGAAGGTGCTCAGGCGGATGTAGCCATAGCCGGGTTCCAGCAGGCGGCTGCGCACGCTGGTCACGCGGATGGTCTGGCGGGTGAGGCTGACATCGAACGGCTTCGGCTTGCCTTCGCGCACGATGGTCAGCACCACCTTGCTGCCGGCCGGGCCGCGCAGCGGTTCACTCGCATCGATGGCGCTGATCGGCTTGCCGTCGATGGCGATGATCAAATCGCCGGCAAGGATGCCGGCCTTGGCTGCCGGCGTGTCGTCGATCGGCGCGATCACCTTCATGCTGGCGTTGTCCGGCTGCTGCTGCAGCTCCACGCCGATGCCCTCGTAGGCACCGTTGGCCTGCTCGTCGAAAGCCTGCGCGTCTTCCTTGTTGAAGTAGGTGCTGTGCGGATCAAGGTCGAGCAGCAGGCCACGCACGGCTGACTGCATCAGCTTCTTGTCATCGACCGGGTCGACATAGGCGGCGCGCACCGCGTTGTACACGGCCACGAACCGGCGGATTTCCTCCAGCGGCACCTTCGAGGTCACCGCCTCCTCGCTGTTCGCTGCCTGCCCGCTGGTTTCCTGGCTTGGGGCAGGCGCGGTCTGCTGCGCCCAGGACAGCGCTGGCAACAGGGCCAGCAAGAGGGTGGCGGTACGGGCTGCGCGCATGGATCACTCCTGTCGACGGTGGCATGGTGCCCAAGGCACATGCACCGATTATGCGCGAAGCACAGCTAAATTCCCGTTGAATCCGGCCCGTGCGTAACGAGCCGGGTTCAGCGCCGCTGCAGCCAGCTGTCCGGGTTGACCGGCTGCCCGCCACGACGCAGCTCGAAGTACAGCGCGGTGACACCTTGGCCACCCGAATTGCCGACCTTGGCCACTGCATCACCGCGGCTGACCCGCGCACCGGCATCCTTCAGCAGGGTGTCGTTGTGCGCGTACAGGCTCATGTAGCCGTTGCCGTGGTCGACGATCAGGATCATGCCGTAGCCGGTCATCCAGTCGGAGAACACCACGGTGCCATCAGCCACGGCGGTGACCGTGCTGCCAGCCGGTGCGCCGATCAGCACGCCACTGCTGGTGCGGCCATCGGGCAGCTTGCCGCCATAGCGGGCCAGCAGGTTGCCGGACAACGGCCAGCCCAGGCCGCCCACCTTCGGCGCCGGTGCCGATGCGACCGCAGGCGGCACCTTGGTCGGTGGCGGTGGCGGCCGGCCCTGTGCGGCGGCTTGGCGTGCAGCACGTTCGGCGGCGGCCTTCTCCGCTGCCGCACGGCGTGCAGCCGCGCGGCGCTCGGCCTCGGCACGGGCAGCGGCCGCTCGCAGGTTGGCCAGCAATGTTTCCAGCGCCTTGGCGTCCTGGCCCAGCGCCTGTTCCTTCTCGCGCTGGTCCTTGAAGCGCTCTTCCAGCGAGGCAACGGTCTTTGCGCGATCGCGGCGGTCCGCTTCCAGGGCGGCTGCCTGCTGTTTCTGGTCCTGCTGCGTCCCCTGCAGCTTCTGCTTGCGCTCGGCGATCTGCGCCTGCAGTGCTTCCAGTTCCTTCAGGTCGGCGGTCAGCGTGGTGATCCGCTGCGCACGCTCGCGCTGCAGGTAGCGATGGTAGGCCAGGGCGCGGTTGGCATCGGCCACCGTGTCTTGCGACAGCAGCAGCTTCAGCGGTGCGTGGTTGCCCAGCTGATACGCCGCGCGCAACAGCCCGGCCAGTTCGCGGTGCTGCTGGGCCAGGTTGCCCTGCAGCGTGCTGCGGCGCTGCTCGGCTTCGGCCAGGGCGCGGCCCTGCTCGCGCAGCGCGGCTTCCGTCTGCGCAAGGGCACGGCCGGTGCGGGCTACCTTCTCGTCGGCCTCGCGCAGCTGCCGCGATGCCTGCCCGCGCTGGCCCTCGATCTGCCGTCGCTCCTGCGCCACGCCCTTCAGTTCGGTACGCAGTTTCTGCAGCTTGCGCTCGGTCTCGCGGGTGGTCTGCGCACCGCTGGGCAGCGGCAGGGCCAGCGCAAACGCCAGCCCCAGCAGCAGGCAGCGACCGCCGCGGGCAGCGGCGATGTGATGTCGGCGTGATGGGAAGACGTTGTCGCGCAAGGGCTTTCCAGTGACTTCAGGCAGTTGCGGGGGCTACCGGGGAATGGTGACATCTCCGCACGCGGCCTGCCAGCCGCACTTCCATCGAGGTCGCCATGAAAATTCTTTCCATTCCGCTGCTGTTGGGCGTACTGCTGGCCACCGGGCCGGTCTGTGCGCAGGAGAACATCAGCAAGGTCAACGGCAGCATCAGCGCCGAACCCGGCCAGCGCTACGGCAAGCTGGACACCGTCAACGGTGGCATCCGCGTCGGCGAAGGCGTCGAGACCGGCAGCATCGACACCGTCAACGGCGGGGTCAAGGTCGCCGACGGCGCGCGCACCGGCAAGATCGAAACGGTCAACGGCGGCGTACGCCTGGGCCGCGAAGTGGTCGCCAGCGGCGGCGTCAGCACCGTCAACGGCAGCATCTTCACCGATCGCGGCAGCCAGGTCGAAGGCGGTGTCGAGACCGTCAATGGTGGCATCGGCCTGGTCGAAAGCCGCGTCGGCAAGGATGTGGAGACCGTCAACGGTGACATCACCGTCGGTATCGGTTCGCAGGTCAACGGCGGCGTGCATGTGCGCAAGCCGAACTTCAGTGTCTCGCTGACCGCCAGCCGCAAGCCGCGTGTGATCATCGGCCCGAATGCCGTGGTCAAGGGTCCACTGCAGTTCGAACGCGAGGTGGTGCTGTACGTGCATCGCACTGCGCGCATCGGCCCGGTCACCGGCGCCGAGCCGATCCCGTTCGACACCGAAACCGCTCCCGCGGACTGAGCGCACCGCGCCTTCGGGTTCGGTGATACTCGCTGACACCGGTCGTGCACGACGCGCGGCCGCCCTTTGTTACCCAGGAATCGACGATGCCCCGCAAACTCCTCCTGTGCCTGGCCGCTGCGGCCGCGCTCAGTGCCTGCAAAGGCGAAGACACTCCGGCGCCCGCGCCGGCCACCGATACCGCAGCTGCCAAGCCGGCCGCGCATGCGTTCTCCCCGGAGATCAATGCCGGCGACTTCGCCGAGATGGTCAAGACCCTGGCTTCGGATGAGTTCGAAGGCCGCGCGCCGGGCAGCAAGGGCGAAGAACTGACGGTCAACTACATCCGCGACCAGATGCAGCGCATCGGCCTGCAGCCCGGCAACGGCGACAGCTGGTTCCAGGATGTACCGATGACCGAGACCACGGCCGACGAATCGACCGTGCTGAAGATCACCCAGGGCGGCAAGACCACCGAGCTGAAGTTCGGCACCGACATGGTGGTGGGGACTCGTACCGGCCAGGCCGAGGTGAAGGTCGATGCCAGCGACCTGGTGTTCGTCGGCTATGGCGTCGATGCGCCGGAGCAGAAGTGGAACGACTACGCCGGCCAGGACTGGAAGGGCAAGACCGTCGTGATGTTCGTCAACGATCCGGGCTTCCATATCGACGACGAGAAGCTGTTCGACGGCAAGCGCATGACCTACTACGGCCGCTGGACGTACAAGTTCGAGGAGGCTGCCCGCAAGGGGGCCGCTGCCGCGCTGATCGTGCACGACACCGCCGGCGCGTCCTACGGCTGGGACGTGGTGAAGAATTCCTGGGCGGGCCCGCAGTACGACCTGCCGGCCAAGGATGACCCGGAAGCCCGTATTCCGGTGCAGGGCTGGCTGAGTGCCGACGCGGCCAAGGCGCTGTTTGCCGGAGCCGGCCTGGACCTGGCGCAGGCCTACAAGGATGCCAGCAAGCGCGGTTTCAAGCCGGTGCCGCTGAAGGCCACCGCTGCGGTCGACCTGAAGAGCCAGATCGCACAGAAGCAGTCGCGCAACGTGGTGGGTGTGTTGCCGGGTAGCAAGCGCGCTGACGAGGCGGTGCTGTACATGGCGCACTGGGATCACCTGGGCAAGCATGAGGGCGAGACCGGCGACAACATCTACAACGGCGCCGTCGATAATGCGACCGGCGTCGCCGGTATTCTCGAAGTGGCCGAAGCCATGGCGCACCAGGATCCGAAGCCGGAGCGCTCGGTGGTGTTCCTGGCGGTGACCCTGGAAGAATCCGGCCTGCTGGGTTCGAAGTACTACGTTGCCCATCCGACTTTCCCGCTGGACAAGATTGCTGGCGTGATCAACATCGACGCGATGTCAGTGGCCGGCCGTGCCAAGGACGTGACCGTCACCGGCTTCGGCAGTTCGGAGCTGGAGGACATCCTCAAGCCGCTGGCCGCTGCCCAGGACCGCACGCTGCATGGTGAGACGTCGGTGCAGAGCGGCTTCTACTTCCGCTCGGACCACTTCAACTTCGCCAAAGCCGGCGTGCCGGCCCTGTACGCCGATGGCGGCGAGGACCTGCGCGAGGGCGGCGTTGACGCTGGCCGCAAGGCCGCAGCCGACTACGGCGCCAACCGTTACCACGGCCCGAAGGACGAGTTCGACGCGGCCACCTGGAAGCTGGACGGTACCGTCGAAGACCTTCAGTTGATGTACGGCGTGGGCAAGGAACTGGCCGGTGGCGATCGTTGGCCGAACTGGTACGAAGGCAACCCGTTCAAGGCTGCCCGCGACGCGATGATGAAGGACAAGGCTGCGGCCGCTGCAAAGTAGGGTCGAGCCATGCTCGACTGAACATCGTTGAGGTCAAAGCGGCGCCCCGGGGGGCGCCGCTTTTTTTGTACGCTCTGCCATTGGTGGGTGCCAACCTCGGTTGGCACCGCCTTCCGTGGGGACCATCTTACCCACGCATGGCATGAATCTACCGGGCGATGTAACGCCATCGGGTTGCCGGCCAGCGGCCGGCACTACCGGCGTTTGCTACGCACAAAGAAAAACCCCGCTGCGTAAGCAGCGGGGTTTTGGGTGTAAACCCTGGCGATGACCTACTCTCGCATGGCTTGAGCCACACTACCATCGGCGCAGCTGCGTTTCACTTCCGAGTTCGGGATGGGATCGGGTGGTGCCACAGCGCTAATTTCACCAGGGAGACGGTTGCAGCAGCGCTTGCAGCGCCAGCTCGCGATTTTGCCCTTGGGGCGGAAGGAACCCGGAAAACGCAGTGCCTTCACTTATAAAGAAAAACCCCGCTGCGTAAGCAGCGGGGTTTTGGGTGTAAACCCTGGCGATGACCTACTCTCGCATGGCTTGAGCCACACTACCATCGGCGCAGCTGCGTTTCACTTCCGAGTTCGGGATGGGATCGGGTGGTTCCACAGCGCTAATTTCACCAGGGAGGCGGTTGGAGCGTCGCCATCCGGTACAGCTGGATAAGGCGCCTGCCTCTCGTAGTTCTTGTGACGTAGCGTGCACTTGGATGCTCTTACGACGCTGTCGTAAAGCCAAGGCAACTTGAGGTTATATGGTCAAGCCGCACGGATCATTAGTATCAGTTAGCTCAATACATTGCTGTACTTACACACCTGACCTATCAACCACGTAGTCTACATGGTTCCTTCAGGGGGCTTGTGCCCCGGGAGATCTCATCTTGAGGCGCGCTTCCCGCTTAGATGCTTTCAGCGGTTATCGCTTCCGAACATAGCTACCCGGCAATGCCACTGGCGTGACAACCGGAACACCAGAGGTTCGTCCACTCCGGTCCTCTCGTACTAGGAGCAGCCCCTCTCAAATCTCCAACGCCCATGGCAGATAGGGACCGAACTGTCTCACGACGTTCTGAACCCAGCTCGCGTACCACTTTAAATGGCGAACAGCCATACCCTTGGGACCGACTACAGCCCCAGGATGTGATGAGCCGACATCGAGGTGCCAAACACCGCCGTCGATATGAACTCTTGGGCGGTATCAGCCTGTTATCCCCGGAGTACCTTTTATCCGTTGAGCGATGGCCCTTCCATACAGAACCACCGGATCACTAAGTCCTAGTTTCCTACCTGCTTGATCCGTCGATCTTGCAGTCAAGCACGCTT